>JABRVT010000143.1:0-9324 GCA_040048245.1 Candidatus Brocadia sp. | reverse complement strand
CATATGTTATATCCGCACACCATACATGGTTTGGATGCTCTATCTTCAAGTCTCTCAATAAGTACGGATACCTCTTATGTTCGTCTTTCCCGGTACTCAGTCTCGGTTTCGGGTAAATCGCATATAAACCCATCTGCCTCATCAGTCGTTTTACCCTCTTACGATTTACTTCATATTCCTCCTTTCTTAACCATTCCGTCATCCGCTTTACCCCATAAAACGGATTCCTCGTGTACTGCTCGTCAATTCGGTTCATCAACTCAAGGTTATATGCGCTCTCTCCTATCGGTCTGTAATAAAAACTCGACCTTTGTAATCCTATTTGACAAGATTTTCTTTCAGAAGAAAACGCCCCTTATGTTCGATAATCAACTCTTTTAACTTATTTTTTTCCATATCTGCCCAATGAGGAAACAGTGAATACAATAATTGCCGTTGCCGGAATAAATAGGAAAGGCACCAGTTGCTGTCAATGGCTCACGCGGCTTTGTCTCAAACCGCTTACTTATGCTCATGATAAATGATACAATTTGCTGTCGGCAGGAAGGAGTTGCCTCCAGGGAGGACGTAAATGCATTTCTTAAAAAGTGAAAACCCAGTTTTAAAGTGGATAATTACAGCATCCGTAAACATCAAAATATAAAGGATGTATCTCGGAACATCCCCGCTATTTTTCCCATTGAGCACATAATTTTTAAATAGCCTCTGTAATAGGTGATCTTAATTTTGTGCTAAAATTAACCCAAAGGGATAAAAATTAATTGTGATGAAGGAATCGCAAGGTATTTTATACAAGAGGTTATCACTATTTCTTGCGGTAGACGTTCAGACCGATCTTCTCTTCACGATTGGGAATGGTGACGTTTCCTTCCGTTGACGCGACAATGATGTTCTTGCCAGACGAAGAGGGACCGAATTCTTTCGATAGGTCTATTTTTATGGTAAGCATGTTTCCTTCTACAGAAAATTCTACGTTTTTCATACACAAAACCTCGCTCTCAAAATGATGAATGGTTTATATCAAGGTAAAAAAAGCATTACTAAAACATAATTATTCTGTGGCTCTGGAATCAACTCCTTAAGGTTTTTCGCCGGACATATTCATCTGAGAAAGATCAGCGATCTTCCTAGAATATAATTCGTTAATCGACTTGATAAGCAACAACCTATTGTTCCGAACGGCTTCGTCTTCAACGTTCACAAATACCCGATCAAAGAAGATATGGACAGGTTTGGCAAAGACCTCATAGTATGTGAGGGAGGCTTCTTCGTATTTTTTCTCGTCTACCTGCTTCCGAATGGCCGTCTCATTCCCTTTGAAAATCTCCCATAATTTACGTTCTTCGGCTTCGGTAAATAGGCGTTCATTTACTGCCCCACTGCTATTTACCTTTTTGCCGATATTAAATGTCCTTTCGACAACAGTAACCAGATCAGGCCACCACTCCTTTTTTGAGATATTTGATAAGGCCTTTAACCTTTGAAAGAAATCGTAGATATCGTCAAATCCTGCATTTGCATTCAAGACGGCATTCACCAGGTCGTAACGATACCCTCTTTCAACATTTATGTGGAATAATCGATCCCTGAAAAATTCCTTTATTGCAGGAATTAATTTATTATATATATCGGGATAATAATGACCTTTTATTTGCGGAAACATGGGAAG
Source organism: Candidatus Brocadia sp. (assembly GCA_040048245.1). GTDB lineage: Bacteria > Planctomycetota > Brocadiia > Brocadiales > Brocadiaceae > Brocadia. Next base: position 7,655 of record JABRVT010000143.1, on the reverse strand, counting down.
CAAGCTTAATGACTTAAAAAGCACTTCCTTGAGTTCCAAGGTAAATCCATGCTCCTCTATTATCCTGATAATACCATAGGCATGTCGTCGTAAGGAGTAAGGGTCCTGCGAACCGGTGGGGGTTAATCCCAGGGTAAAACAACTGGATATGGTATCGAACTTGTCGGCAAGACCCACTACTGCCCCAATTTTTGACGTAGGGATATTATCCGTGGCAAAGCGAGGCATATAATGCTCGGCAATCGCTAATGCTACGGATGATTCTTCTCCATCCCACTCGGCATACTCCCGTCCCATAATTCCCTGTAACGATGGGAATTCACCCACCATCTGGGTGAGGAGATCTGCCTTACATAAAAGTGCTGCGCGTTTAATTAGTGTATCATCTTCTATAGGTAACTGATTCAAAGCAATTAATCGGTGTGATATATATTCAGAGAGCTTCACAATCCTCTCAGTTCTATCATAATAATTCCCCAACTTTTCAAGGAATGCAAGGTTCTTCAAATCTTCCAGTCGTTTTTCCAGTGGAACTTTTCTGTCCTCTTTCCAGAAAAATCTTGCATCGGAGAGTCGCGCCCTCAATACACGTTCATTACCCTGAATGGCCGTATCGGCATTACTTTCGTCGCGGTTAAGCACCGCTATAAATTTATTGAAAAGTTTCCCGTCTCTCTTTTTAATGGGAAAATATCTCTGGTGCTCCTTCATGGCCGTTTCTATGACATTGGCAGGGATGTCCAGGAATTCTTCATCAAAACTGCATTCAATGGCATTGGGGTACTCCACCAGGTTGGTTACTTCATCCAGCAACTCTTCGTCGTCAATGGTTGTACCATAGGGGATCATGAGCTGTGTTATTTTTGTCCTTAGCTTTTCTCGCCGCTCGGTCATATCGACTATAACCTTTTCCTGTTTGAGTAATCGCTTGTACAGGTCCCAGTCGGCATGAGGGACTTCAATTTTTCTACCAGATAAGAAAGGATGCCCAAAGGCAAATTTGTCTGCCTTAATTCCGTTGATTTCAACAGGAACTACCTTATCACCAAAGAGTGCGAGGAGCGAGCGTATGGGACGGGCAAAGAACAAATTATTCCCCTTCCATTTCATTGATTTGGGAAATGAGATATTCTTGAGAATCTCGGTAAGAATCTCCGGCAAAATATGTAATGTTTCCTGGCCTTCTACCTTTTTGACCGCAAAACAATATTCTCCTTTGGGTGTCTTTTTGATTTGGAGGTTATTTATATCTACACCATGAGACTTTGCAAAGCCCAGGCCTGCTTTTGTAAGATTTCCAGTCTTATCAAAGGCGATTGATGCGGCAGGTCCCTGGATTTCTTCCGTAACACTTTCCTGCCTCTGCGGCATACCCTTTACAAATAAGGTCAATCTTCTGGGAGTACCTGCACAATAAAGAGACTGCGTCTCTAAACGGTGTTTTTTTGCGCGTTCTGTAAACAATGCTTTCATCTGGTTAAGCGCTGGAGTAATATAACTGGCGGGAATCTCTTCTGTGCCGATTTCAAAAAGCAGGTCAGTCATGTTATAGTCGCACGATATGTTTCTTGTTAATACCTTTCAGGGCATTGCGGGTATCGACAATCAGTTTCGAGTTGGACACAATCAGGTTATAATCAAAGTTGCTGTGGTCTGTCACAATTACAGCGCAATCGGCCTTAGATAAGACCTCTTTAGCAAGGGGTTTTGACTTGATACTGAGCTTCTGGTAATTAATCTCAGGGATATAAGGATCTGTATATGTTATCCTGGCGCCCTTTGAGCGCAGGATATTCATAATCTCAAGGGCGGGTGATTCCCGAAGATCATCAACATCCTTCTTATATGCAACACCTAGGATATGGATATTCGATCCCTTTACGCTTTTTTCCGCATCGTTCAATGCATCAGTAATCTTTTCGACAACAAATTCAGGCATGGAGCTATTTATCTGATCAGCCAGGGCAATAAATCGCAACTCAAAGCCGTTCTTTTTGGCAACCCAGGAAAGATACAATGGATCGATGGGAATACAATGTCCCCCCAACCCTGGCCCCGGATAAAACGACATAAAGCCAAAAGGTTTTGTCTTTGCGGCATCAATAACTTCCCACACATCGATACCAAGCCTTTCCGACATGATGGCAATTTCGTTAACCAGTGCAATATTGACGTTCCTGAAAGTATTTTCAAGGAGTTTTACCATCTCTGCCACCTTCGGAGACGAAACGGGTATGATCGTCTCAATAATATGGCCGTATAAACAACTCGCCAATTCCGTACATTGCCGGGTTACACCTCCGATTACCTTGGGAATATTTTTTACTGAATACCGCTTGTTACCAGGGTCGATACGCTCCGGAGAAAAAGCAAGGTAGAAGTCTTTACCGACCCTGAGACCCCCTTCTTCTAACATAGGTAATACCAGTTCTTCTGTGGTACCAGGATACGTGGTGCTTTCTAATATGAAGAGTTGGTCCCTGTGCATGTAGTTTTTCACTTCCTGACCCACATTGATAATATAAGACATGTCGGGGTCCTTCGTCTTCGTAAGCGGCGTTGGAACGCAGATACTGATGGCATCGAGATTCGATAAAATGCCGACGTCGGTGGTTACACACAAGAGTCCTTTTTCAATAAATTGAGCGATGTCTTCACTTTTAACATCGATTACATACGAAGTGCCTTTGTTAAGGGACTCGACACGTTCTTTGTTTTTATCGATTCCTGTTACGCAATATCCACTGCGCACAAATTCGAGGGCAAGTGGCAATCCCACGTAACCAAGCCCGATAATACCTATTTTAGCCTTCTTCGTTTTAATCTTTTCCAGTAATTCACCCATGTACTTGCCTATGACCCTTTTGGGGGAAAGTTTTTCCCCTCTTAACCCTTGCAAAATGGAAGAAGCGAAAAGACTTTTTGGTCACGTCAGTTTTGCTATGTAAATCAGTAAACGGTATTTTTAAAAAGGTATGCACATTTTAATCAATATTAATCAGTTGGATATTGTATTGCAATAAAAAAATGCAGGATAACCACTTATACTCCTTGACATTGCCTGATTACTTACGTAAAATTCGTATTTATACCATCCTTCTCAGTAATGAGCTGAAGATGTTTTTAGTAATAAAAGGAAATATTGACGACCGGTCCTATATTGACATAACAGTAGAAGGACTTTCTCCCCGCCTGTATTTAAAAGACCTTGCATTTCTTTCGGATTACTTAAAAAATGCCCAGAAAATATATATCTAACCTAAAAACCGGCGAGGTTGTGGAAGAAGTATTTCTTGTCCTCAAAAAGGAAGTCAGGGAAACGAGGGAAAAAAAGCCGTATCTCAACTTACAATTGGCCGACAAATCCGGTTCTATTGAAGCACGAAAATGGGATACAACCCCTCAAATCTGTGACAGCTTTAATAAAGATTCGTTCATAAAGATAAAGGGAGTCGTTGAGACCTTCAACAATTCCCTCCAGATCCGTGTTAATGAAATCTGCCCCCTAGCAGAAGCACAGGTACATATGGGCGAATTCATACCAAGCACGGAAAAAGATATTTCCGAGATGATGAATGAACTCAAACAGATTATCAAGACGGTTAAAGACCCCTATCTCTCAAAGTTGTTATATGCATTTTTTTCCGATGAATCCTTTTGCAAGGTGTTTTCCACTGTGCCCGCTGCTACACAATACCACCATGCCTTTCTAGGGGGGTTACTGGAACATATCCTTTCTGTTGCCAGGCTGGCAATTAGCTTTTCCAATCAATATCCTGCAATAAAAAGAGACCTATTACTCACTGGCGTTATCTTACACGATATTGGGAAAACACGGGAGCTGTCATGCGAGCGCAGTTTCCAATATACCGATGAAGGACAACTTACCGGGCACCTCATTTCTGGCGTCCTTATGGTCTATGAAAAGGCCCAAAAGATAAATGGATTTCCTTCTGAGCTGCTCAATGTCCTTTTTCATCTTATATTAAGCCACCACGGGGAATATGAGTGGGGTTCACCGATAAAGCCCGGCACGCCTGAGGCTATTGCCCTGCACCACCTGGACAATCTGGATGCAAAGGTGCATGCGGCAACAAAGGCAATAACCGAACATAGAGATACAACCAGTTCGTGGACTGAATACATAAAGATGTTTGAAAGAAGACTGTATAAAAAGTAGTTATTCAGTCGAAGAAAGAAGTCAGAATTCAAAAACCAGAATGGAAAGGCAATCAGCAAAAAGTTTTCAAGATTTAATTGTTTGGCAAAGAGCACATCAAGCGGTTTTATCTGTTTACCACTACAGTGATAGCTTTCCCAGACGGGAGATTTATAGTTTAACTTCACAACTCAGGAGGGCCATTATTTCTGTTCCTGCAAATATAGTCGAAGAATTTAAGAAAAAAAGCAAAGCAGATAAAAACAGATTCATGAATGTTGCTCAAGGCTCTCTTGAAGAAATCAGCAAACCGCTTGAAAAATACTTAACTTCAATTCTAAATACTGACTTCTGAATTCCGGCTTCTTGATTCCTGCATAGTAAAGAAATATGTACTTTAAATAATTACTAAATTTTTAAATTAACCTACATTCCTAAAAGTACCATGATCAACCTTATCGAAATTCTCAGGTTTATTCGTAGCAAAAGATACAGTCCTATGACGGCGGCTGAATTGGCAGAGCATTTTGAGATTGCCGATGCGGAATACCGCCAGTTCTGCGACCTTTTGCTGGAGCTGGAGTTTTCAGGGGAGATTGTAAAGATCAAACAAAAACAGTACGCCGACCCTGAAGCGGTGCACCTGATGGTGGGCACCCTGGAATGTAACCCGCGGGGATTTGGTTTTGTTGTCCCAATTAAGGAAGGCGGCGGCAAAGATATTTATGTCAGCGAAGAAGACATGGGTTCCGCCATGCACGGAGATCTCGTGGTGGTTCGGCTGCCCACAACTGTCCAGATTCCCCGAAAATGGAAGGAAAAAGGGCGGAGTCTGTCAGGGCAAATTGTTAACGTATTAAAACGTGCAAATGAAGTTGTCGTGGGCACCTTCGAAAAAACAAAACGATTGCGGTTTGTCGCTCCCGACGATCCCAGACTGTTCAGGGACATCTACATTGCAGAAGAAGTTTCAAAGGGTGCACAACCCGGCGACAAAGTGGTAGTCCGAATCACTGTCTGGCCATCGAGACATCTCAATCCGGAGGGAGAGGTTACAGAAGTCCTGGGAAAGGAAGGGGACCCAAAAGTTGACCTCCGTTCTGTTATTTATCAATTCAAGCTTCCCCACACCTTTGGTCAGAGGGTGATGAAAGAAACAAGGCACGTACCCCATGCAGTTTCGGAAAAAGAAATCAGGGAAAGGCTCGACTTGCGCAACAAGCTTATCATTACCATCGACCCGGAAGATGCCAAAGATTTTGACGACGCAGTGTCCCTCGAAAAGGACTGCAATGGAGATTGGCATCTGGGGGTACACGTTGCAGATGTTTCATACTACGTGAAACCCGACACCGCAGTCGACAAAGAGGCCTGTTACCGGGGTACCAGCGTCTATCTGCCCGGTGAAGTAATCCCCATGCTGCCGGAAATATTATCAAACAATATCTGCAGCCTGAAAGAAGGAGAAGATCGACTTACCAAGAGTGTTTTTATGACCCTTGATCGCAAAGGGTATCTTGTCAAAGCGGAGATAAAATACTCCGTTATTAACGTTACCAAGCGTTTGACGTATAATCAGGCCACGGCCATCCTCAATAATGAAATAGATATAGACATATCAGACGAAGCGGTTGACATGCTGCACAACATGGCTCACCTTGCTGAATTACTCTTTAGGAACCGGCTGGAGCGGGGCGCCTTAGAACTGGACCTTCCCGAAATTTCTCTAAAATTAGATGAACACGGTTATATTAAGGATGTCGAAAAGGTTGAAAGGGATATTTCACATAAATTAATAGAAGAGTTTATGCTCCTTGCTAATGAAACGGTGGCAACATTTATGTTCGAAAAAAAGATGCCTCTGTTGTGCCGTGTCCACCCTGAACCGGAAGAAGACGACATGTGGGAATTCGCGGAGTTTATCCGCGGTCTGGAACATACCAGGATAGACCCCTTCAAAAGCAGGCACCTGCAGTCATTACTCGACAAGGTGCGTGGAAGGCCGGAGGCCTATACCGTAAACCTCGTACTCCTGAAATCAATGAAACAGGCGGTTTATTCAGCAGGCGAAGGAAGGCACTTTGCGCTTGCGTTGGATCATTACACACATTTCACTTCCCCCATCCGCCGGTACCCGGATCTGCTTGTCCATAGGATTTTAGACCAATATTTTTCAGGAGAGTTGTCATCACGTTCGGTGCAGGATACATGGATGAACTGTTTACCTGATTGGGCAAAACACTGCTCCATGACCGAACGCAGGGCGGATGAGGTAGAACGGGAAATTATTAAACTCAAATTGCTTCGGTTCCTTGAACATGAAATTGGAAAAATCTTTGACGGCGTCATTACCGGCGTCCAGGAATTCGGTTTCTTTGTCCAGTTAAATAAGTACCTTGTAGAAGGTCTCGTCCACATCCGTACCCTAGCAGATGATATCTATCAGGTAGACAAAAAAACCATGGCCCTTGTTGGCACTCGTCGCAGGAAAATGTACAGGATCGGAGAGGTTGTAAGGGTAAAAATTTATAAGATCGATTTTTTAAAAAGGGAAATTGATTTTATCCATTGCGGCGATCAGGAGGGAAAGGCTAAACATAGGAAGGCGCGAGGGGCTACAGAAGATGAGATACAATGAACAGTATGGTCCGTGGTACCGTGTCCTATCATTTTTAGCTGTTTGCTGATTCATAAATTCTGTTTGGTAACTTACCTGTAAATTTCACTTACAGGTAAGTGAAATTTTATTCCACGCAAAACAGGGGTTTTGCAAAAAATCGCGTTCCAAAACATGTATCCAAACTGAAAATCCCCGATCCTGCCTGATGGGTTACCATGCGTGGAAATGTCGATTTTTAGTGAAACGATATACTGGGAATGGATATGGCCTAATGTCTATCGCATCAAAATGATACCTATTCAAAGAGTCATAATTATTGTGCTGGATGGCGCGGGTATTGGTGCTATGCCTGACGCGTATCTGTATGGAGATGAGTACAGCAATACCTTGGGAAATATTGCTGATGCTTTGGGAGGATTACAACTACCCCATCTGGAAAATTTAGGGCTGGGGAAGATTATGCCCATCAGGGGTATTTCTTCTTCCATTACCCCATCAGGATTCTACGGCAAGATGTCAGAAGTTTCTCAGGGAAAGGATACAACCACTGGTCACTGGGAGATGATGGGGATTATCACCACAAAACCATTCCCAACCTATCCAGATGGTTTTCCAAAGGAAGTTATCGACATGTTCGTTAAAAAAATTGGCAGACCTGTTTTAGGGAATAAACCTGCATCCGGTACAGAGATTATCCGTGAGTTAGGCGATGAACATAGCAGGACGGGCTTCCCTATAGTGTACACCTCTGCCGATAGTGTCTTTCAGATTGCCGCCTGTGAGGATGTCATTCCCGTTCAGGAATTATACACCATGTGTAAAATAGCGCGGGAAATATTGAAAGGTGAACACGCCGTAGGCAGGGTTATCGCACGC
>JABRVT010000142.1:0-1094 GCA_040048245.1 Candidatus Brocadia sp. | reverse complement strand
GGATTTTCCTTCGTATAAAGCAGTGGGATGAAATTGCACAAACTCCATGTCTTTGACCAATCCTTTGGCTCTGTAAAACATGGCGATGCCGTCGCCGGTGGCAATGGAAGGATTGGTGGTTACTGCATAAGTTTGACCAATGCCGCCGGTAGCGATAACGGTTACTTTGGACAAGATGGTTATTATTTCGTTGTTTGTTTTGTTCAACACATAAGCACCGTAGCACTCTATGTCTGTTCTTTGTGAAGTAACGATTTCGCCGAGATGATGTTGGGTAATGATGTCTATGGTAAAATGATTTTCCAGAATTTTGATGTTGGGATTTTTCATCACGGTTTCAATCAAAGTTCGTTCTATTTCCCATCCCGTAATATCTTTGTGGTGCAGGATTCTGTTTTCGGTGTGTCCGCCTTCTTTTGCAAGGTCGTAATGTTCGTTATCTATTTTATCAAAGTTGGCACCCAAATCAATGAGTTCTTTTACTCTTTGGGGACCTTCGGAAACGACCATTCGTACAATTTTTTCGTCGTTTAAACCGGTGCCGGCAGTGATGGTATCCTGAATGTGTTTTTCTATACTGTCGTGCGACATATCCCATACTGCCGCAATTCCGCCTTGTGCATAGCGGGTATTGCTTTCTTCTTTTTTGTCTTTGGTAACGATTAAAACTTTGCCGTATCGGGCGGCTTTGTGGGCAAAGAATAATCCTGCAATGCCGCTGCCTATTACCAGAAAATCTGTTTCAATTCTTTTCATAATTAAAAGAGTAAATCCAAGTATGCCTTGAATAGTGAAGGTTTGACGGCAAGTGTAAAAACAATGCCGAAGATACCACCCCAGAAGTGGGCTTCGTGTCCTATTCGGTCATTGGGTAATTTTCTTTTGCTCATGTAAAAACTGAAGGCCAGAAACAATAAGCCCAACACCCATGCAGGCATTGGAATAAAGAAAAAATACAACCACTGAAAAGGATTGATGAGGATAAAACTAAAGATAACCGACTCCACGGCACCGCTGGCACCGAGTGAAGCATAATTCGGATTGTTTTTGTTTTTGATGTATTCTGCGATAGAAGAAGCGTAAATGCCGCCGGT
>JABRVT010000141.1:0-17168 GCA_040048245.1 Candidatus Brocadia sp. | reverse complement strand
CGAATATGAATTGAATGATCGGCTTAAAGAACTCCGTGCAAATGGGAAATTTCTCGAGGCTCAGCGACTTGAGGCGCGTACGCGCTACGACATGGAGATGCTCCTAGAGGTGGGATATTGTCATGGTATTGAAAACTATTCGAGGCATCTCAGCGGTCGTGCACCCGGAGAAACGCCGTATACCCTGTTCGATTACTTTCCCAAAGATTTTTTCCTTATTGTCGATGAGTCTCATGTCTCCGTTCCACAGATTGCGGGCATGTACCATGGCGATCGTGCGCGCAAGGAGACGCTGGTTGAATACGGTTTCCGTTTGCCCTCCGCGCTGGATAACCGTCCCTTACGATTTGACGAGTGGGAAGAAAGAATTCATCAAATCCTGTTCGTTTCGGCGACACCGGGTCCTTATGAGTTGGAGAAATGCAAGGGCAGGGTGGTCGAACAAATTATTCGTCCAACGGGTCTTGTTGATCCGATAATCTATGTGAAACCTGCAAAAACTCAGGTGGAAGATTTACTGAAACAAATTAAGAAGCGGGCAGAGAAAAGGGAGCGTGTACTGGTAACTACGCTAACAAAAAGGCTCGCAGAAGACCTGAGTGAGTATATCAAGGAAGAAGGTCTCAAGGGCATGTACCTCCATTCCGAGATAAACGCCATCGAAAGGGTTGCGATATTAAGGGATTTGAGGATGGGGAAATTTGACGTGCTGGTGGGCGTCAATCTCCTTAGGGAAGGTCTGGATTTACCGGAGGTTTCGCTGGTAGCCATCCTCGATGCAGATAAGGAGGGATTCCTGCGTTCCGAAACCTCCTTAATACAGACCATTGGTCGGACCGCAAGGAATGTGAATGCCGAGGTGATCTTATATGCGGATGAGATAACAAATTCCATGAAACGTGCCATAGACGAAACCAACCGTCGCCGGGCGCTCCAACTTGCCTATAATAAAGAGCACAACATCACCCCTAAAACCATACAAAAAGAGATCAAGAAAGGCATCGAAGACGAGGTCTCATCACACAAGATCGTTTATGAAGTTGTAGCAGAAAGCGAAGAAGAATACATTACCCAGGAATTCGTGAACGAACTGGAGGAAGAGATGCTCAAGGCGGCGGAGGCACTGGAGTTTGAACGGGCGGCAGAGCTGAGGGACAGAATTCAGCAGCTACGTTCAAAGTATATCGCGGATAGTTCGCCGACAAAACCTAAACGCACGACAAAGAAAGCGGTATCGAAAAGTTGAAAATATTCTACTTGTAATTAATTTTTATGTAATTACATTAATAATTGTACCAAAACGATGGAGCCTAAATATGAATAAACCTGTATCAACAGGAAATTCAAAAGATATCAGGATATCAACGGCAAAACTTGAAGCAATGCAATATCAGAAATGAGGTTGATCTGGAAGTAGAAATGATAAAAAATAAAACAATAGTTACATGTTTATGTATCATGATTGCTGGCTGTGCGCCCTTATCTGTGCAGGATAAACAGGCAGAACGCCAGATGATCGATATTTACGATAACAGGGGGAATGTCAAAGAACACGTGATTATCAAGGATGATTACATTAAGATTTACGATAAGGATTGGAAGACAAAGGGGTATGGAAGGGTGCAGAAAACTGAATGAATATATGAAAACGTCAATAAGATTGATGAAAATATCAGGATATGGTTTTTTGTTTTCATTTGACGAAATAAAATTAAATTACCTGTTGTGACTGGAAATAGTGACACGTTTCACTCAAAGGACATTTTTCATGTTTTGGCTTTCCAGGCGTACAGATAAGTGCTGCAAAATCAAGTAAAGCCAGGTTTGCCTTCCTTGGATTTCTACAGTCGACATATTTTTTTGCAAGATACACAACATGTTTATCACGCCGGCCTTCTTTTGATGTTACAATACCGAAATATCTTTTAAGAACCCTTACAACATTACTATCCACAATCCATTCTTTTTTGTTAAACGCAACAGACAGCACAATCCCCTGATAAGAACCTGGCTGAAGGTATCAATAACAAAGTCCGTGTCATTCAACGCAGAGCCTATGGTATTAAAGACCGTGAATATCTCAAACTTGAAAATACTATCGTCATTCTTACTGGAATTATGAAAATTTACCCACACAAAACTTAGAAGACCCAACTTCTTCAAATAAGGACCGCAAACAGGAGGCGACTGGTCAAAAGATTGGGTCGGATAGCCGATAACTCAGTCACAAAAATCAAAGCGGTAAGTAAGGAAATGTTAGTTGATTGATACTATACTTATATGGATTTATCAAACATAAGGAATCGGATCTTTAACCCCGGCTTCTTTAAAGGCCTTTAGACGTAAGAAACAACTATGGCACAGCCCACATGCCTTATTGGTATTTCTGTAACATGACCAGCTTAGGTGGAGGGGGGCGTTTAAAGAAATGCCAGTTTTTACAATCTCCGATTTACTCTTGTGTATCAGTGGCGTTTCTACCTCGATACAGGTCGTTGGCTTTGTACCTATCTTAATGAGATTATTAAAGGCTTCATAATAGCTGGGTCTGCAATCTGGATAGCCAGGGCTGTCCTGCTCCACAGCGCCGATAAATACCTTCTTCGCGCCAATAACTTCACCCCAGGAGACGGCAATGGTCAACAAGTGTGTATTTCTGAAGGGGACATACGAGGTAGGAATTTCATTGGTATCTACCTGTGCATCCTGTACGTTCATGCGCGGGTCTGTCAGACTCGATCCACCGATCTTGCTGAGATAGTCAATATTTGATATGAGGATTCTGTCTCCAGGGATATTGTAGTATGACGCAATATCGTTAAACGATTTAAGCTCCCTCGATTCTGTCCGCTGACCGTAATTAACGTGTAAGAATGCAAGCTGGTATTGCACACGCGCAATGGCAGCAGTTACGCAACTGTCCATACCGCCGCTGACCAGCACAATAGCTAAATCCTTCATGTCCTGTTAAACACCCCGTGTTTGTGGTTCCCAGATATATTTGTGGAGTTGCAGTTGAAATCGTACATTGAGATCGTCTTTCAGGATCCATTGAACGACCGTTCTTGGCGCAAGGGCACCAAAGACGGTCCCCATCAATACATTGGTAATATCACATAAATGATATTTCTCTATCACTTCTTTTGCCCATGCGTAATCACTTCGGGAATGTAAGACAAATTTCACCTCGTCTGATTTTGTCAGATAATGAATATTCTTCCAGTGCATCAAATGACTCATATTGCTACCAGGACACTTAATATCCATAATTTTTATGGCTTTTTGTGGAATTACACGGATGTCGTAACTACCGTTTGTTTCCACTAAAACCGTATAATTTTTATCAAGCAATTCATCGATTAACAACGGTGTATCTTTATCCGACAGGGGTTCACCACCGGTTATGCAGACTAGTTTCGTTTTGAATCCAGCAACGTGCTCAATGATTGAGTCAATCGACATCTCTGCCCCTTCTTCATATGCATAAGTGGTATCGCAGTAACTGCACCGTAAGTTGCATCCCGTTATGCGTATGAAGATGCATGGCAGGCCGGCATAGGATGTCTCCCCCTGGATACTCTTAAATATCTCATTTATTTTCATATCTTGTTAATTTTATTAGATTTTTCATGCATCTCAAGTGCATTATTTGTTTTTTCATAAGGAATAGCTATGAAATTGTTTTAGAATTTTCGCAATAATTTAAGTATACTAATATCCAAATAATACAATAAATCTAATGCACAATTATTTAAAAAACGTTTGAGATGTCCGATTTTAAGCCGTAGCCAGACTATTTTAGGGACAGTTTTTCAAACATCACTAAGGCATTTATTTGTAATATGTTACAACGCGTTTGGCACAATTACGCAATACATCTAATATGAAGTCATGTAAGTTGAGTAAAGCAGGGGCGAAACCCAGCATTAATCTATATCGGATTGACTATCTCTGAGAGGAGAACCTAGTTTTCTCATAAAATTCCACTTTGTCTTTTACGACCACTTCGAATATTGTGGAGTCTCATTCAAATCGATCGCGGGTTCTTGTGTTACCGATGCTTCCGCCTTTGCAACCTCTGTTTCAGCTGCTTCTATTTTTACCTTTTCCTGAGTATTGAATTGCATCTCAAAGAGTTTTTTATAGAGCCCATCTTGAGCAAGCAGTTCGTGATGAAGTCCCGTTTCTACAATCCGTCCCTTCTCCAGAACCACGATCAAATCGGCATGCAATATGGTCGATAACCGGTGCGCGATGACGAAAGTGGTGCGGTTTTTTACCAGACGATAAATGGCATTCTGGATGAGCTGTTCGGTTTCTGTATCAACTGAGGATGTGGCTTCATCCAGAATAAGTATCCTGGGATTGGCAAGGATGGCACGGGCAATGGCAATACGCTGTTTCTGACCACCGGAGAGTTTCACCCCCCGCTCACCAATCACGGAATCATATCCCTGCGGCAACTCAACAATAAAATCATGCGCATTGGCGGCACGGGCAGCTTCTTCAATTTCCTTATCCAATGCATCTGACCTGGCATAAGCAATATTTGCCTTTACGGTGTCATTAAAGAGAAACGGTTCCTGAAGTACCATGGCCATTTGCCTGCGCAGGGAGTGGAGTTTGACTTCCCTGATATTATAACCATCAATGAAAATCCCTCCCTTTGTGGGGTCATAAAACCTGGGGATAAGTTTTGTAAGGGTGGTCTTGCCGCTACCGCTTGGACCGACAAAGGCAATCATCTGGCCGGGACGCGCCTTTATATTGATGTCAGTCAGGACTTCTATATCTTGATTATACGTAAAGTGAACTTGTTTGAATTCTACAACACCACACACGGGTGGCAAATCAATAGCATTGTGGGCATCCTTCAAATCGCACGGCGTATCTAATATCTCAAAGATACGCTCGGTGGAAGCGATGGCGCGTTGCACCTGATTGTAAAAGCGTGTTAGACCAGTAATGGGACTGTACATCATCTGGAGATAGGGAAAGAATATGACGAAAGTGCCTGCGGAGAGTTGCCCATTAAGTACCTTATATCCGCCCAAACAGATGACAACCACGGCGCCCGTCTCGGTTATCAGGTCTACAATGGGTCTTAAAGCTGAAACAAGTTTTAATATACGAACATAGAGGTTATAGTTCTCATAGTTTTTATTCCGGAAGCGTTCCATTTCCTCGGCCTCTTTTGCAAATCCTGCAATGACACGGATACCGGAGATATTATCCTGAATGAGGGAGTTCAGCTCAGCCGTTTTGTCCCTCAGGGAACGAAAGACCTTTCTAATCCTTTTCCCGAAATTATAGGTACAAAGGGAGATAAATGGACAAACAAATAAGGCAATGCAGGTAAGCTGCCAGTCGAGTTTTAAGCAGAAATACAGTATCCAGCCAAACTTAAACATGTCAGTAATAAAGGTGATAACAGGGCCTACCACAGCCTGTTCCAGCGAATTCACGTCATTCATGAGACGGCTCATGATATCGCCGGTCTTCGTATTTTCGAAATATTGTAAGGGAAATCGCTGGATATGGTCATAGAGCTGATTCCGCATATCATAAATGAGCCTCTGCCCTAATTCGGAGGTAATAAAGCCGTGAATCAGCGTAATACCGTTATGAAAGGTATGCATGAGGATAAAACTCACAGCAAGAAAGACCAAGGTTACGATAGTCGGATTATAACCTCCAAACCAATGCCTATGAATATAGTGAGAGGCCGTTAGTAAAGGTTTTGAAAGAAAAATAGGATTCTTTTGTTCATGAAGGTAAGTTTTACCGGTTAATTTTTCCTCAGACGGATCACCGGGCATCGTTTTTATAAATCTATCAGCTATCTTGATTTCATCCACCGCAATACCCAGTATCTGGGTTGGAAGGACGGCAATATAGGCGCTGACTGCCGAAAGGATGAGAATGACCGCTGCTTTATACCAGTACGGTTTTAGATAGCCTAAAAGTCTGATATAGGAGCTTTTCGAAGAAATAGCCGTTTTATTCATACCTGAGCGCCTCAATCGGGTTAAGTCTGGATGCCTTTCTTGCCGGATAATAACCAAAGAAAATTCCAACCATATTTGAAAAGAAAAAGGCAACAGCGACAGATGGCGAAGATAACAACGACGGCCATCCTCCATAGTAAGAAACCAATTTTGACGTGAAAATGCCAAAAATTATTCCAGCCACCCCACCAATAGAGCTAAGAACAGTAGATTCTATCAAAAACTGGAAGAGGATATCCTTTTCCTTTGCGCCAACCGCCATTCTGATGCCAATCTCTCTTGTCCTTTCGGTTGTGGAAACCAGCATAATATTCATAATGCCGATACCGCCTACAAACAGGGACACCAATGCAATACTGCCAAGAAGAATGGTCATTGTATGGCTTGTTTCCATCACCGTTGAAGCAAATTCTACCTGGCTGATAACCGTAAAATCATTTTCTTCATTAGGCCTCAGACGGTGGCGTTGCCTTAAGAGAGAAGTAATTTGTTCAATTGCCTCAAATCTTGCCTCTGCTGTGATTGTTGAAGCAAGCATATAACTGATATGTGTAATTCCCATAATCTTTCTCTGTACTGTTGTGTAAGGCATAAGAACTGTGTCATCCTGGTCCTGCCCTGTGGGTGATTGCCCTTTGGCGCTCAGCGCGCCGATTACCCTGAAGGGTATATTGTTTATACGCACCCACCTGTCAACCGGGTCCAACGTGCCAAAAAGATTGGTTACAACGGTCTGCCCCAGGACGCAAACCTTCGCCATAATATTCACATCCTGCTGAGTAATAAACCTCCCGTCTTCTAACGGCCAGTTCCGTATAATCTGATAGTCGGGTCCAACTCCAGACACCCCGGTTGTCCAGTTCATATTACCGTAAACAACCTGCGTGGTTGTCCTGACACCGGGTGAAACGTAACTGACAGCGCTACATTCTTTTTCAACAGCCAGGGCATCTTCTACCGTCAAGGTAATGGTTCCCGTCGTACCTCTGGCAGCAGCATGTGTGGTGCTGATGGGAATAACAATAAGGACGTTTGTACCCAGGCTCTCCAGTTGTTCTTCGACAAAGGCTTTAGCGCCCTGTCCGATACTCACCATAACAATTACAGCGCCTACTCCAATAATGATACCGAGGATCGTCAGGGAGGAACGTAACTTGTTCCTCATAATTGCACGTAAGGCTATTTTAAAAAGAGCCGTCATAGGCGAAAGAGTTTTAATAAAAACAAGATTCCTGTTCAGATACTGATGATTCTAGTTTTACCATGTTATGAGGCGGTCTCTCAAGGTGCTTGAACCAAAGGCATGGCTGAGGTTTGAGAGGGAGTATCGCTTAACACTTTGCCGTCTTTGAGAACAACAATCCTGCGCGCGTACCGTGCAATATCAGTTTCATGGGTTACAAGCACAATGGTAATACCCATATTATGGTTAAGGTCACAAAGTACGTTCATAACGTCTCTGCTGGTAGCGCTATCCAGGTTTCCTGTTGGTTCGTCAGCAAGGAGCAAGGCGGGATTATTAACGATAGCCCGTGCAATGGCAACACGCTGTTGCTGCCCGCCGGATAATTGATTGGGATAATGCTTTTGAAATCCATCAAGACCCAGAACACGCATGATATGATGGATTCTGTCGATGTCGTTTCTGGAAATTCTCTTGCTATAAATAAGGGGCAATTCTATATTCTCTACCACCGTAGTACGGCTGAGAAGATTAAAACTCTGGAACACAAATCCCAGTTTTTTATTACGAATTTCGGCCAACTCATTTTTTGAAAGCCGGGAAACTTCGGTACCTTCCAGATAATATCTCCCACGTGTGGGACTATCGAGACATCCGAGTATGTTCATCATAGTGGACTTGCCTGATCCGGACGCCCCCATAATAGCCACAAATTCTCCCTTTTTCATAGCCAGGGATACACCTTCTAAAGCCGTGACCTTAACCTCTCCCATCGTATATATCTTGTAAACATCATCCAACAATACGATATCTTGCATGTTTTAATAACGCACCCTGCCCCATGGAACCCTTTGCTGATCTTTTTTAACCGCTTTGGGAAGGGTCTCGCCAATCACAACCTCCTGACCTTCTTTTACGTCACCTTCCATGATTTCGGTAAAGTTATCATCCCCTATTCCAAGTTTTACAGACACCTGTCTTAATTTTCCTTTATCTACCACCCAGATATGCGAAACTGTTTTTTTTGCAAATTTCCTGTCTGTCAGTGCTTTTTTGTCAGCCTCGGCTTTTAATGCCGCCGATGGGGTATATCGCAGCGCTGCATTGGGAATTCTTAAAACATTTTCTGCCCTGTCCACCAGAATGGAAGTATTCGCCGTCATTCCGGGCATAAGTTTCAGGGATGAATTATCGACATTAATTATTGTATCATATGTCACAACATTTTGGAAAATAACGGGTGCCATTCGGATATCGGATACCTTACCCTCAAATAAGTCTTCAGGAAAGGCATCAACCGTGAACTTTGCATCCTGTCCTGTTTTAACCATACCGATATCGGCTTCGTCAACATTCGTATTGACCTGCATGTGAACCAGATCTTCGGCAATAGTAAAGAGCGTGGGAGTTTGAAAGCTGGATACAACAGTTTGTCCTACATCCACGCCTCTTGAGATTACAATGCCGTTTAATGGAGAGACAATTACCGTATGCTCCAAATCTGTTTTTGCAATTTCCAGGGCTGCTTTGGCATGTAACACTTGCGACTCTGCCAGTTTTATATCGGCCAGCCCCGCCTGATATGCAGTCCTGGCAGCATCAAGTTCTTCGATGGAAATTACCTTCCTTGCAAACAACTGTTTTGAACGACGGTAATTTCTTCGATTATTCTTAGAGGTTATCTTTGCCTTTTCAAGGGAAGCTATAGCAGTAGCAAGGGCTGCTTCTGCCTGTTTAACCCGATGTTCAAAAGGTGTCGGATCGATCTGGGCCACGACTTGTCCTGTCTTGACAACGGAATTAAAATCTGCATACAGTTTTGAAATAATGCCAGTGACCTGACTTCCAATAATAACGGTTCTCACAGGGTTTATTGTGCCGGTTGCAGTAACATATCTGCTGATATTCCCCCTGTCTATTCTTTCCGTCCTGTATTGAATGGATTCCGTGTTGGCAAAAAAATAGATTAATGCTGCTATAGCGGCAATAAGGCATAGGATACCAATAATCATATACTTTTTCATAATTCAGATTAAGATAATAAAATTTAGTAACGATGGCAATTACTATTTTAAAAGCATCATTCTGGACAAATCACCTTGACGCTAACTGATTTACATTGTATATTTACAACTGGAATTTCAATCAGAATAACAGTTGCAGCATTAAGATAAGAGGGAGAAAAATTATGAGGAATAAGATATATATCGGTATATTATCGGCAGCCTTTTTTATTGGCGGATGTGCAACCTATGAATCAAAGCCAGTACCGGTCAGGCCGGCTTCATCATATCCGTTGCAGGCAAGACCGCAGTATGCAGCGCCTCAAGTCCAACCACAGTATCAATACGCCGCCCCCCAGCAGCAAATGATCCCTGGCGCACAAACAGGGCAACCATTGCCATCTCCACAACCGGAAGGACAGGTACCAATCCCTCCGCCGGGTCAGGTAGTACCATATCAGCCTGTTCCGTATGCGGGTGCCGGGTTATCCATAGGAGCGGATGTGCTTTCAGACCCAAATCGGTGTAAACAATATTTTGGTGTAGACCTCAACAAGGCAGGGGTGCTTCCTGTATTGCTTGTCTATACCAATAGTGGCAACCACGCTTATAATGTTCAGCGCGGACAGGTCTTTGCCGTTGATTATGATAACAATATGTGGCAGGCGCTGACAACTGAACAGGCAACGGACAGGATTGCCGGATCAGAGGTTGGACAGGACTTACTAAGGGGCGCCGGAAAAGGCGCTTTGATAGGCGGCGCAGGAGGAGCGGCATTAGGCGCCGCATTAGGCGCTGCTTTAGGAGATGCAGGAAAGGGTGCCATGCTCGGAGCCGCAGCAGGCGGTATTGGTGGGGGTGCATACGGCGCTGTACATGAAAAGAGCAAAGTGGAGAAGGTGGTAGCCAGGGATGTTATGTCAAAGGCGTTGCAGGACCAGCAGGTGCCACCTGGTTACACTATCAATGGATTTATTTTCCTGCCTAAAGGGAATTATCACCGTATAGAAATTAACGTATTTGATGCAACTGTACAACAGCCGGTAAAATACACCATTACTCCACAGGGTTCATTCTAAGATTGAGCATGGAAAACCGCAGCAATTTAGTTTTTTGAAAATTTCCAATAGTAACTACGTTTGAGGCGTAGTGGCGAAGCATTTGCTATAATTGGCATATACATGTTCATACCCAAACTGGCAAAATGCTTCGCTTATATTTTTTCAAGAAACTATACTGTTACGAAAAACCTTTTGAAGAGGGAATATACGGCAATAGAGTTGTAGCTAGAAGATATTAAAGGAACATCCTGAAACTGTTTCGTCTCCTACTCCAACAGAGGAATTTATAGAATTTTGTAACTATTCAACGAAAATATTTTAAAATTTGTTTGACAGGAAATTCGGGATGAAGAGGCATTCGGATTAGTTTGTGGTGTATATGGCCTGTAAAAACGGTTATATACTGAAACTATAAATAATGGACACCGGTAAGAAGAAGAAAAATAGGGGGTAAATTTGAGCCAGGCGTTAAAGACGCTATTTCATGGTGAGAATCGCCTAATCTTCTTCGCTCATAGAGATTATGAGCGAAAATACGCTGAATAGTTACGTTTTACTTATCGAAAAAACCAGAAATAAGGTGCTCCATCAATTCATGCCCTTCCTTTATGTGGAGGCCGGAGGCGTGGGCATTGGCCTCGGTGTATGGAAGCCCTATCCCCTTCTCTATACCGGTACCATAGGCCGCAAAAGGGACAGATTCCGGGGTGTGCGTTCTTTTAACAATAGGCGTATAATGGTCTGGGAGTACCATTATACGCAAGTCACGAAATTTGTTTTTGGCTTCAAGGACAGGCCCGATTATCTTGCTGTCCACCTGTTCAATGGCCTGGACTTTTTCATGTACGTTCCCCTCGTGTCCAGCCTCATCAGGGGCCTCTATGTGTATCAATACCACATCATGGGTTTCCAGTGCCTGGATGGCGTAGTACCCCTTGTTGGCATAATTTGTGTCCAGATAGCCTGTGGCGCCCGGTACGTTTATGATGTCCCATCCAAGATAACAGGCAATGCCTTTGATCAAATCTACGGCGGTAATAACGGCACCCGTAAGGTTAAACCGCTCTTTAAACGTGGGCATTTTGGGGCGATGTCCCTGCCCCCAAAGCCAGATCATGTTTGCTGGATTTTCTTCCAGGTCTATACGGACCTTGTTTATATCATGATTCGACAGAAACGTCCTGGAACGCTCCATGAGGTCGATAAGGATTTCGCTCCCATGTCCTTTTGGAAAGTGTTTTTGAATTGATTGCCCCATGATATCATGGGGTGGAAAACATTTTGCATCCATCTTTTGCGAGCCTCTGTATACCATGATATGGCGATAACTCTTGCCGGTATAGAACTGAATAATGTCATTGCTCAATTTTTCGTTTAGGAGCTTAATAAGAACGGCTGCTTCGTCAGTTTTTATGTGACCAGCACAAAAGTCCTCTAAGATATCTTCGCTGGCAGTAATAAAGTTGCATCGGAATGCCCAATCGCTGTCACCGAGTTTAACGCCAATACTGGCAGCCTCGAGAGGTGCGCGCCCTGAGTAGTATTTCCGAGGATCATACCCTAATAAGGTAAGATTAGCCACGTCGCTGCCGGCTGGAAATCCCCCAGGAATGGTACGAACAACGCCAAGCTGGCCATTCTGTGCAAGAAAATCAAGATTGGGGGTACGCGCCGTTTCAACTGGTGTCCTGCCGCTGAGTTTGTCTATGGGGTAATCTGCCATTCCGTCAGGAACAATAATGCAGTATTTCAAGAGAGCTCTCCTATTCTTCCACTCGGAGAAATTTCGTATGGTCTTTTATTACATCGAGTTGTTTGATTTCTGTTAACGCCTTTTGCAAATTGCCTTCTTCTGCAAGATGAGTCATCATGACCAGAGGAACATTACCATTTTCCCTGGCCTTGTGCTGGATAACCGAGGCAATGCTGATCTCATATTTCCCCAGGATGCCAGATATTTTTGCAAGCACTCCGGGTTTATCCACAACGGAAAACCGTAAATAATAGCGGGTCTTGAATTGTTGTATATTAGCTATAGGAACATATTCACAATGCCCGGAAAAGGTCTTCATGGCCTTGAACGTGATCCCTGCCCTTCCAAGCGCAACATCCACGAGGTCTGCAACCACGGCGCTGGCTGTGGGCATCTGGCCTGCCCCCCTGCCATAGAGCATCGTCTCTCCTACAGCGCTTCCGGTAATACAGATGGCATTAAAGACGCCATTTACCGAGGAAAGCGGATGGTCATGGGGAAGGAGTGTGGGGTGGACACGAAGTTCAATATGGCCTTCAGTTTTTTTTGCAATTGCCAGAAGTTTTAAGGTATATCCCAGCTCGTGCGCATACCATATGTCCGATAAGTCCACGGCACTAATGCCTTCGTGATAGATGCTCCTGTAATCAAAATCTACACCAAAACCAATCCTTGCTAAAATAGCAAGCTTGTGTGATGAGTCTATGCCCTCTACATCCATGGTGGGGTCTTTTTCGGCATAGCCCTGCCTTTGAGCCTCGGCGAGGGCATCGCTGTATTTTACATTCTCTTTGGTCATTCTGGTTAAGATGTAGTTGGTTGTGCCATTTACAATACCAAAAATAGCCTCAATCCGGTTGGCAATAAAACCATCCCTCAATGCTGCAATGATGGGGATACCCCCTCCAACGCTTGCCTCAAAGGAAATGCTCTTGCCGTGCTGGCGTGCCTTGCTAAAGAGTTCTGAGCCGTGTAATGCCAGAAGCATTTTATTTGCCGTTACAACATCCTTCCCTTTTTCAAGGGCAGTGATAATGATTTCTTTCGCGGGATGCAACCCACCTATAAGTTCCACAATGACCTGAATATCCGGATTATTGAGGAGTACCCCTGCATCCGTGGTAAAAAAAATATCCGATGGTAAATTCAACTTGTTTTTAACATCCAGATTACAGTCGGCAATACCTTTTAAGACAGGTACACAATCGAGTTTTTCGAGGAGTGGTGAATCCTTTTCCAGAAGGATTTTTGCTACCCCGGTACCAACCGTTCCCATGCCTATGAGTCCCACATTGAGTGTTTTCATAAATTGCTTATTTCCTGTTGATTAATTCGCCAAAAAGAAGCAAAGAGAATTTACTATAACGGATAAAAATGTTTATTGTCAATAAAATTTGTACGTGATAAAATTTACAAGCAATAAGGAATCGTCGTAACCAGTATCGTTTAATTTTCCTTGTAATGTTTTCAGTGGTCTGCTAAATTATTTCGCAAATTAAGGATTTCAAACACATCCATAATCACACGTAAACAGGTAAAAAAGAGAGGAAAAAGTTACTCGAAAACTTAATTAAGAAGACTACAAGGTTCTGCAAAAACACATGATAAGTTTTAAACAAAGAGATATTATTTCCATCAGGCATTTTAACAAAGAAGAGATATTGTATATCCTTGATCTGGCAGGGCGAATGGAGCAGACGGAGTATACTGATATACTCAAGGGTAAGGTACTTGCTTCCTTATTTTTTGAACCTTCAACGAGGACAAGGCTGAGTTTTGAATCGGCCATGAAGCGGTTAGGGGGAATGGTAATTGGTTTTGCGGAGTCAGGGGTTACTTCAGTGGCTAAAGGTGAATCGTTGAGCGATTCTGTAAAGATTATCGAAGGATATTGTGACATTATCGTCTTAAGGCATTATCTCGAAGGCGCGGCGCAACTGGCAGCAGACGTTGTGAGAATACCGGTAATTAATGCGGGGGATGGTGCAAATCAACACCCAACGCAAACCTTTTTGGACCTTTATACAATCAAGAAGACAAAGGGGACGTTAGAAGGTCTTACGATTGGTTTTTTGGGCGACCTGAAGTATGGAAGAACAGTGCATTCCCTTGCTTACGCCCTGGCGTATTTTGGCGCCGAGATGTACTTTATTTCACCTCCGGGTCTACGTCTCCCCGGTGACTTCATGGAGGCACTAAAAGACCGGAAGGTAAAGTGCCATGAAAACGAATCACTTATGGGTATAAGTAAAAGACTGGACGTGATCTATTGCACGCGAATCCAGAAGGAACGTTTTGCAGACCCGGTTGAATTTGAAAAGGTTCGCGGCATCTATAGACTGAGTAAGACTATGCTGGAAGAATTTGGGATTAAGGACGATTTAAAGGTATTGCATCCCTTACCACGCGTCGATGAAATGGATGATAGCCTAGATGCAACTGATTTTGCCGTATATTTTCATCAAGCCCGTAATGGAATTCCTGTCAGGAAGGCCTTATTAGCGGCCGTTTTGGGAGCCATTGAATGAAACATCTCGATGTCGCTGCAATAAAAGACGGATCGGTAATCGATCACATAGACAGTAAAAGCACATTGAAAGTTGCGGAAATTTTAAATATTAAGAACGAAGAGCAGATAGTCCTTGTAGGGATGAATCTAACAAGCAAACTTTTAGGAAAAAAAGGGATTATAAAAATTGAGGGAAAAATTATCGATCAAAAAGAGGCCAATAAAATCGCCCTTATTGCTCCAAACGCTACGGTAAACATTATTAAGGATTACGAAGTTGTTAAAAAATTCAAGATTGTAATTCCAGAAATTATCGAAGGTATCGTTAAGTGCTTTAACCCTAATTGTGTAAGCAATTATAACAATATAAAAGCTAAACAGCACGTAGTGAACAAGAACCCCATAAAATTACGATGTCACTATTGCGAACGTATTATGAGCGCAAAGGATATTGTATTGATTTAACAGCATTATTTTCTTATCCTTTCTGCCTGACGAAAGGATGTCATACCCCCGCTCATGTTAAAGACTTTCCTGAATCCTGCCTTCAACAAAATAGCAGCAGCGGTATGGGCACGACCGCCGCTCCTGCATACGGTAATAATCTCTTTTTCTTTAAACTTTTCCAGCTCATGCAGCCTTTGCGCTATCTGTCCTACAGGGATATTAACAACGTTCCTGATGGCCCCCAATTCGCCTTTGAGTTCTGCGGGTTCTCTAACGTCCAGGATAACTGTCCCATCAAGTTCATTGGCCTCCAGACGGCGGATGACCTCTGTGACTGGGATAGTGGCCACTGGTTCTTCGTTAACCCCAGGAGACATTGTACCCCTAATTTCACAGGCTGGCGCATCTACCGGAATCCACGACGCCTTTGGGTCACGGGCGCAAGCATAATTTGCTTTGAGTACATCCTTCATCCACTCGGCAGGACCCAATTTCATATCGGTAAGCCATTTGATATATGCCTCTTTTGAACGGGGTTGTAAATTGGGGTTGTGCTTTTTTTGTTCACCCAGGCTGGATGGCTCACGACCGCGGTATTCATGAGCGGGATAAACAATTAAATGATCGGGCAATTTCATGATCTTTTGTAAGGATTCCCAGTGTTCTCCCGGATCACCGCCGGGTAAATCTGTGCGTCCTGCCCCGCCATCATCTAAAAATAAGGTATCCCCTGATAAAATGCGGTCTGAGAAGATAAGACATATGCTATCCTTTGTATGGCCCGGCGTATGCATAATCTTTACCGGCATATCGCTCAGGTGGCAGACAAATCCATCGGGAACGTGGAAAGCCACACAACGGACAGGCGAATTCTGATGCATAACATAGACGGCGCCTGTGATATCTGCTAGCGCTCCAGATCCAGAGATGTGGTCTGCGTGGGTGTGGGTATCCAACACATGTGTGAGTTTTAACCCCTCATTCCTGATAAAGGATACATATTCATTTACCTGTTCCAGTACGGGATCTACCACAATTACTTCTTTCGTTTTTTCCGAGCCGACAAGGTAAGTTTTACATGCGGTATTATTTAGTTGTTTGAAGACCATTTTCGGCACCATCATTTATAAATTTTTGACCATGTACAAAAACAAGTTGCTCAGAGTTCTGAGTAGAAACTAAAATGGCCTGCTTATCCAACACAATCTTATATATCAAATTGCGGCTTTTAACCCGTTGGATATAGCAGGCTACTTCTCAAACTCCCTCATATCCTTGCATCGCCTCCTTTGCCTCATAAATTTTCTAAAAACTTATATAACTACCAGCGATAAAAAACCTACACCCTTTATTTACTTAATATTACTTAATAATTTTGCTATGCATTGCTTATAAACCGCTACTGAAAATTTCATATCAAAGAACCTCTGGAGTTGGGGGCGGTTGATACTTCACATATCTTAATAATTGGTGTTCGTAACTTATTTTATTTACCATTATTTACACCTTGGGGAACGTTAAACCCCATTAAACACTCCCCCAACTCCATTTCTATTATAGCACGAACGGCAATTTTAGCAAATTGACCGCTAGAAAAAAATAAATAATTCGTAAATCATTAAAAAAACATGAATTATAACCATCTATTTATCAAATTATATTATAAAGACAACATCACCTTATTGTTGGATTAATGGGTGGATATTTTCACTTGAGTAAATTTTAAATAACTAACAATATACAGACCAACGACTTAGGTATGTGGTTTCATAATTCTGGGGTTATTAGATTTACACAACAAAAAGTATCATAACGGGCCGAAGGTGGAAGAAAAGGAGACCAGCGTTGGGGCGCTAGCAGGGTAAGACCCTAAAACCACCCTCAGCCCACTAAAATTATAGCATAAATAAAAATAATTTACAAATTTTCAAGAATGTAACAATATTTTTAGCCTTTAGAAAACATCCATTTAGTTGGGAATGTATAGCACAAGGTATGGAGTGAGTATCCTTAATGAAGTCATTAGCCCACATGGCTACATCACGAAAATCATCGTCTGACCTGATCTCCGTTATCAGGCGCTGATAGGGATAGGGAAGATTTTCGCCTCCCCTCCCTCCGAACCGTACAGGCGGGTCTCCCGCATACGGCTCTCCAGTCAGTGGTTACCCCTTCGGGATTGACAGGCTAATGCATGGGCTGCG
>JABRVT010000140.1:0-31089 GCA_040048245.1 Candidatus Brocadia sp. | reverse complement strand
ATATACCAGAAACTAATCCAAATGCCTCTTTGCCACCTAATCTCCTGTCAAGCATATTTTAAAATATTTTCGCTGAATAGTTACAAAAGGTCTTTATCCCCAAGGTTCGAAATGATTGGCTGTTTAGTTCCGATGATGTCCTGAAGATATTGCACAATCCGAACTTTCGTTTAATTGATTCCCGTAGTGCAAACCACTATCGTGGCGAGAATGAGACTGTTGATCCGGTAGCCGGTCATATTCCCGACGCATCATCTGTCTCTTTTACCAATAATCTGGGTTTGGATGGCCTCTTTCTCTCTCCAGACGGTTTAAAGGCCGGCTTTCAACACCTCCTTGGCGATGTACCACCCGAGCGTGCGGTATTTTACTGTGGTTCTGGTGTTACTGCTGCACATAATCTTCTCGCCTTTGCTTATGCAGGTTTAGGAGACGCTTGTTTGTATGCCGGCGCTCATGGAGCGAGTGGATCACCAATCCTGATTATCCGATCGCAAAGGGTTCAGGCTAAAATTTTGGAACTATAGAAAAACCCATGAAACTTGATAGGTCGGTTCTTATTGAGGTCGTCAAAAACACGCTGCGGGTTTCTATTGATTTAATCATGAGAAAAACCCAAAACGAAGTACTGCTGGTCCACCACGATATCACAACAACGAACCGTCCGGAAGTTATTAGCGTTTGTCTGGTTCCTGGATATGTAAGCTTGAATTTTATTTATTAGCATATGTAATATTCCATTGAATTTTACCCTTATTATTGATATTATTACTTCTTAATTTTTTGATATACATATCTTAAATTTTTGGGAGGATTATATGGCAAGTGGTTTTAGTGGAAAAAAGAAGCACAGGTTAAACAGAAAAAAATATCTCTTGAAAAGACGCAGAAGGAAGCACGAGAAAGTTTAACACCGAATTTTCGCTTCGTATATGATTCCTTATTACCGATTTCAGAGAAGATAGACAAACGCAGATTATTGGAAGTTGTAATGAGCAAACATAAAAGAAGGTAAATGTATAATTCATACCAACCCATTTATAGACATGGGGCGGTAACAGTCAGATCAGGTAAGCCACATCTTTTCATTTACCAGCTTACTCTTATCGTCGTTGTTTCCATACTTCTCTACCTGTGTGCCATTGGGAATAATTTTGCCTATGATGATAAGTTTACCGTTGTAAATAATTATCTGATAAGGTCGTGGTATAAGGTTCCCTTACTCTTTACCAGTGATTATTTTACAGCGGCTGGTGAACTTAGTTATCGTCCGCTCGTTACGTTATCTTATTTTATTGATTACTCCCTCTGGCGCCTCAATCCTGTCGGATATCATCTTACAAACCTGTTCCTCCACAGCCTTAACGCCGTCCTTTTGTTCTTCTTACTAATCCGGCTCTTGAGCGTAATCGGGGAAACACGCAAAGAAGCGAGGCCTGTTTTTCCCAAAGATTCAGAAGCATCAGTTTCAAGCCCCGTGGTTATAAAAACCTCCATACCCTTTATGGCGAGCCTTATCTTTTGTACTCATCCACTCCTTGCTGAGGCCGTCAATGCCATCAGTTACCGCGAAGACCTTCTTGCTACCACTTTTTACTTCGCAGCCTTTCACTTCTATCTCAAAACCTGTCAGCAAAGGTCTGTCCTGTGGTATTCAGCCTCTCTCATATGCTATCTTATGGGTCTATTTTCCAAGGAAATAACTATTACCTTTCCGGTACTCATCGGTATATATGAATTCCTGAGCCTGAGTAAGACCCGATTGACCTACAAACTTGTCCGAAGCTACATCGGTTATGCCCTTGTAAGCATCTTTTATATTCTGATACGCTTTATATTCTTACACAACCCCACAGAGTCTTATATCCCGTATCCACAAAACAGTTTCTGGGTAAACTTTCTGACCATGTCTAAAGTCCTTGCCTCTTATGTCAAGCTCCTCTTTTTCCCAATAAATCTTAATGCCGATTATGTAGTTCAGCATACTACATCTCCCGTTGAAATATCTTTTATCCTGTCTCTCCTTCTGATCATTTCTGTAATGGTAATTGCCTATCGGTTGTTTTTTTATTCCAAAATTTTGTTTTTTTCTGTGCTATGGTTTTTCATTACCTTACTTCCTGTCATCAATATCATCCCTATAGAAAATATCATGGCCGAGCGTTATCTCTATCTGCCTCTTGCTGGATTCTGCATCCTGGGGGGTTTTTTACTCAATCGTGTTCCAAACTTGGCCCCAGGATATGGTATCGTAAATTCTTGTGGTTTTACCTTTATAATCACCCTCATATTGTTCGGGTTTTCCTGGCAATCATGCAGCATTTCTAAAATCTGGTTTGACGACCTTTCGTTATGGTCAACGACCGCTAAACGGTCGCCTCAAAGTTCACGTGCGCACAACAATCTGGGTGTTTTATATAAAAAAATGGGGTTTATGGATGCGGCAATCCAGGAATATACTACGGCTATTCGAATCAAGCCTTATTATTCTGAGGCACACGGTAATCTTGCCAATGTATATTCAGACGAAGGGAATTTTAAAATTGCAATTACTGAATACAAAAAATCCATTGAAATTAGTCCCTTGAATGAAACGGTCCATTTTAACCTGGGCGTAACCTATGGGAAGATGGGGTTGTCCGGAAATGCAGAAATTGAATACGAAAATGTGATTCAAATTAACACGAACAATCCGCATGCGCACAATAACCTGGGGAATATTTACGAGGATAGGGGCTTACTGGAGAAAGCCATGACAGAATACCTGATTTCACTTTCAATTGACCCAAATAGTGCCATTACGCACAATAACATCGGAAATGTATATTTTAAAAAAGGCGCCCTTGATGAGGCGATTCTTGAATACAGGGCGGCTGTAAAGAATGACCCGGAGGGTATTGTCTATCGTGAAAATCTGGGTAATACCTATATGAAAAAAGGGCTTGCAGAAGAGGCAATCGCCGAATTTGAATCAATCATTCATAGGTATCCGAAAAATTCTAGTATATATATAAATCTTATTATGTTGTATTGGAACTACAAAAGGGATAGTGAAAAGGCTATTTCTTATCTGAGGGAATTGTCTGCCCTGGAACCAGGCCAAAGGGAAGCTATCAATAAGATGATTGAAAAACTGGGGATAAAAAATTAGGGGCTTCATGAAAGTCATGAAGCCCCTAATTTGACGCTGTTTCAAAGGTGTAATTAATTCGTCATTACGCCTTCGAGAAATCCTTCAAGTTTCCTGCTTCGCAGCGGGTGCTGGAGTTTGCGAATGGCAACGGTCTCGATTTGCCGTATTCGTTCCCTGGTTATGTTGAACCGTTCTCCTATTTCTTCCAGCGTGTGAGTGTACCCGTCGCCAATGCCAAAGCGCAGCTTAATTACCTCTCGCTCCCGGTAACTCAGTGTATCAAGTACCTTCTGTAACTGCTCCTTAAGCATGGATTGGTGAACTGCGGAGATGGGCGATTCCATCTTTTTATCCTGGATAAAATCCTCAAACATGGTTTCACCGTCGTCGCCAATCGGATTCTCTAACGATATGGGCTGAGATGCAATCCGGAATACCCGGTAAACCTCTGAAACGGGAATTTTTGCCTCTTTTGCAATGGCCTCCAGTTTGGGTTTTTTATCAAGGGCATCCTGTGAGTTTCTCAGTGCTTTATTTGCCTTGTTGATTACATCCGTCATGTGCACCGGGATGCGTACCATCCTTGCCTTGTCGTCTATTGCCCTGATGATAGCCTGCTTAATCCACCATGTAGCATAAGTACTAAACTTAAAGCCCATACGATAATCGTATTTATCAACAGCCCGCATCAGGCCTGTATTTCCTTCCTGAATAAGGTCGTGGAAGACCATGCCTCGTTTTCTGTACCTTTTCGCAATGCTTACCACCAGCCGCAGATTTCCTTCAGAGAACCGATTTCTGGCAGATTCATATTCGTTGTAAATGGAGTTAATACCGTGAATAGCTTTCTTTATTTCCTCGGTGGTTCCCATAAACAGGATTTTTATTCCACCAGAATCGTTCAAAAGTTTCCTGTAAATCCATTTTTTATGATGTGAACCCTGCGGGCTTTCTTTGTATGACACTACTTCTGTTAAAACATTTAGCAGATCTCTCATGACTGGTAATATTGTTTCTGCACGAATATGCATAGCTTCTAAGTCTTTGATTGCCTCTCTCTTCCTTGAGGCTATTTTTCTCAGGATTCTGGATTTTAAATTTTTGGATACAGCACCCTTGTTAATTTTTTCATAGTCTTTCAGATTTTTCCCCAGTACGTTCCTGATTTTCTCGGTAATACAATGAATTTGCTCAACCGTCTCGCTTTTACTTTGTTCCTTCGTTACTGCTGTCTCGACAAATTGAACAAGGTCCGATTCGCTATCCAACTCTTCAAGTATGTGTACGTACCTTTCCAGGGCATAATCAAATCCCAGTACCCTCCTGTGGAGCAACCGGCTCATGATCTTTATCTTCTTTGCCAGATAGAGTTCCTCCTCGCGGGATAACATGGGCAAGGACGACATCTCTTTCAAATAGAGACGGACAGGGTCATAATCCTTGTATTTTACCCGCTCTTCAAACACCTCACCTTCACAAATATCTTCCTCAGCAACAAAATTTTCATTAACTTCATCGGTGAGTTGGTCAATTTTATATTCAAATTTATCCATAATTTCCATTTTCCTAATTTAGATGAAAGATTTATAAAGTGTGATATTTTCAATACATATAACATATTTTTCAAGCAAAATGTTGCACAAAATAGATATTTTTAAAATATGTCATAAGTAGTTAATATTATACCGGTTAGCAATGGCAGATGGGTGGCTAATATTTATTTGTAAACATGGCTGCAAAAAACTATTGCTTTTTTATTTACGGGTATTATTATTTTACATAATATTCTTATGTTATTAGCAATCATTTCTACTTATTAATAGTTTAAAATATAATATGGAAACTGTGGAGAAACTTACAAAAACCCTGAGAAACCACGGTATGAAGATCACCCCGCAGCGGTTAATGATCTTCAGGATTCTGGAAAACAATTCCTCCCACCCATCTGCAGAAGACGTCTATAAAAGGGTAAAAAAGATTTATCCTACTGTGTCCTTTACCACGATATACAAAACTCTGGAGACTTTAAGAGATCTGGGAGAGCTCAGAGAACTTATTATCGATGAAGACCGTAAACATTACGATCCCAACATTACTATGCACCATCATGTGATCTGCTCTGCCTGCAAAAAGATAAACGACATTGTTGATGATTTTTCATCACATATCAAATTACCTGACTCCGTTCATAAGGATTATACGGTCTCCGGATTTCAAATAACCTTCTACGGTACCTGTAAAAAATGTAATTGAGAAACTAATAATATAATAAAATTGCGGCTTTTTGACGACTGTCTCGCAATGTTAAAGCAGGAGCCATTTTCTGCCGGTGACTGACAATTCACAACGGATGTGCAAGCGCGACAAGTCACCGACGGGGGTTGGCTTCTGCCAAAACTTTGAAATTCCTCTCCCGTAAATTAGGCATGGACAAACAAGTTTGTCTATGCCACCTACTGAATTCAAATTTGTGAGCGTTGAAATCAGGTTCGGACAATTGACAGGATATATTATTTGGATGCGTTAACAAGGGCGCTAAATAATGCCGCATGGTACGGAGAATCTGTCATGCGTTCCGGATGCCATTGAACGCACACAAGAAATGGATAACCTTCGAGTTCAATAGCTTCAATAATACCATCAGAGGTATGGGCTGTGTTTTTTAAGCCTTTGCCCAGTCTCTTAATAGCCTGATGATGGACACTGTTGGTTTCAAGGTGGTCTGTCCCTAGAATTTTGTACAGGAGGGAGTTTTTTTCTACTGTTACCATATGGGTATACTGGTTATTTTGTACATCTTTATGGACAATAGATGATATGCCCGCTGACGGAATATCCTGTATGAGAGACCCACCCAAAATAACGTTTATGAGTTGAGCGCCGTAACATATAGCCAGAATAGGTTTTTTCATTTGCATGGCGACACATATCAGGTTATTGTCGGAAACATCCTTGTCAGGATGGACACATATGGTCTCTTCGTGTGGTTTCTCTCCGTAGCGTTGTGGCGGTACGTCATTTCCACCGGTAAGGAGCAGACCATCTATCTTTTCCAAAAGGAGTCCAGCGGTATTTTTGTCTTTAATAACAGGCAGCAGGACCGGAATGCCGTGTACTGCAATGATAGCGTCGCTGTAATCTCTGTATGCGAAAGAGTACGGATGCCTACCTTCCTCTTCATAATCACAATTGATACCTATAACGGGTTTCATGTCCGGTAACCATTATTAATTTGCTGGGAGTGAAATTGAATCTTGGTGTTTTACGACTGAGGATTCAAAATGAAAAGAACGCTGCCTTCTGTTTTCTGTGGTATTGCTAGAGAATATATCGACTCAAATCCTCGTCTTTTGCTATTGCCTGTAATTTGTCCTGCACATATTTTGCATTGATAACAATCTCTGCGCCGTCCATATCAGGGGCATCAAAAGAGGCGTCTTCCACAAGTTTTTCCATTACAGTGTGCAATCTTCGTGCGCCAATGTTCTGGGTGCGTTTGTTAACCTGTACGGCAATCTCAGCAATTGCCTCGATAGCGTCATTCTCAAATCTTACCTTAATTCCTTCGGTCTCCAGGAGTGCCTTGTACTGTTTAACCAGGGCATTTTTGGGTTCAGTCAGGATGCGTAAAAATTCCTCCTTCCCGAGGTCTTCCAATTCTACGCGTATTGGGAATCGTCCCTGAAGTTCAGGGATCAAATCCGATGGTTTGGAGACATGGAATGCACCGGCAGCAATAAAAAGAATGCGGTCGGTCCTGACCATTCCGTATCGTGTATTTACCGTTGTCCCATCCACAATCGGCAATAAATCCCTTTGTACCCCCTCGCGTGAGACGTCGGGACCGTGTGTGGATTCACGACCGGCGATCTTATCAATTTCATCAACGAAAATAATTCCAAACTGCTCCGTTCTCCGGATCGCTTCCTGGATGACCTTTTCCCGGTCAATAAGCTTTTCAGCCTCTTCCTGCGTCAAAATCCTTCTTGCCTCGGCCACGGGAACCTTTCGTACCTGTGAACGGGGAGGAATCATCTTTTCCAGCATGTTCTGGAAATCCATGCCTATTTCTTCAACCCCTGCAACAAAGCCCTGGAGTACATAAGGCTTTTCATGTACGGTAAGTTCCACGATACGGTTCGCAAGTTCCCCTTCCTGCAATTTTTTCCGGAACTTCTCCCGTGTGCTCAACCGTTGTTCCTCGGCATCGACATTAGACTGTTCCGTACTTTTTGGCACCGGCGGCAATAATAAATCAAGAAGTCTCTCTTCTGCCATCTTTTCAGCCTTTTCCTGGACGGATTGAATCATTTCTGCCTTGACCATATTCACACCAATCTCGGTAATATCGCGTATCATAGATTCCACATCTCTTCCGTGGTAACCAACTTCAGTGTATTTTGACGCCTCAACCTTAAGAAAAGGAGCTTTCACAAGAGCCGCCATGCGTCTTGCAATCTCCGTTTTTCCCACTCCTGTAGGTCCGATCATAATAATATTTTTTGGTAAGACTTCTTCCCGTAATTCATCAGAAAGTTGGTGTCTGCGCCATCGGTTACGGATAGCAATTGCCACGGCTCGTTTGGCATTTTTCTGTCCGATAATGTATTTATCAAGTTCTTCCACAATCTTACGGGGTGTTAGCTCCTTCACTACCTGACCTCCTCTACCTTGATATTTTTATTGGTATATACACAAATATCTGCCGCTATGTTAAGAGATTCTTCAACAATCTCTTTTGCAGACAGTGAGGTATGTTTCATAAGCGCCCTGGCCGCAGCGATTGCATATGAACCGCCGGAGCCTATACCAATAATGCCGTCATCCGGCTCAATCACGTCTCCGCCACCAGAAATCAAAAAGGAATAGTGTTTGTCCACGACAACAAGCAGTGATTCCAGCCGCCTGAGTACTTTGTCCGTTCGCCATTCTTTAGCCAGTTCATGGGCACTGCGCAGCACATTTCCCTGATATTGTTCAAGCTTGGCATCAAACCTTTCCATAAGGGCAAATGAGTCGGCAGATGAACCGGCGAAACCCACGATAACCTTGTCGTGGTAAAGCCTTCGAATCTTTTTGGCATCCTGCTTTACAACGGCAGCATTCATAGTGACCTGTCCGTCACCGCCAATGGCAACATGCCCGTCCTTTCGGACCGATAAAATTGTTGTGGATATAATAGCTGGGTTCAATCCAAATTCCTTAGTTTTAAAACGATTTCATAGGGATAAAACAAAGATTAAATAGCTGACCGCCAACCCCCGGATTTCCTTGCGAATAATAGCTGATTTACACATAGTATCAATTTGCCCAAAAGTTATCAAGGCTTTTCTCATTCCTTAGTGTTTGACAAACAGCGAATCGCCCGTATAATTTAGTAATATCGGCTTATTATTCAAATGAAAGAAACGTGTATATTGAGAAGCTGGAGACTATGTCATGGCGGATAAGGAGTAGTAACGGTTAAGAAGTAGGATTACCGGGAGGGAGAATAATAATAGTTGTGAAAATAGAGAGTTGTGCAGATGGCTTAAAAATCCGTATTATCTGTAAAATCTGTGGTTCCGAAGTTGTAAATCATATTTGTTTTGGAAGGAGGTATCTGTCATGGTTGCAAGAGACATTATGAATAAACTTGTTACAGCGGCAAAGAGGAAAACTATCGGCAGGGATTTAGCCGTAAAATTATTGTCAGGTATGTATAGCGGATTACCGGTGGTGGATGATGATGGAAAGGTTATTGGGGTAGTAAGCGAATTTGACCTTTTAAAGGTAATAAGAAGCGGGAAGGCACTGGAGCAGGTAACGGCAGACGATATTATGTCAAAGAATCCCATCTGCGTGTCTGAAAATACCCCGGTGGAAGAGATTATAGACCTTATGACAAAGCATAACATTATTCGCGTTCCTGTGGTGAGAAATAATATCCTGGTGGGTGTCATCTCCAGATGCGATATCCTTAGCAGTATTGTGGAGCCTGAATTTGTAACAATTTATGCCGATTAAGGTATAGTGAATGACTTAAATTAAACACGGACAGGTAAAGGCAGGACAAGCGTCCCCGCTTGTCATCATAAATGTGAGGTGCGGATGCCTGATCTTCCTTTGTCCGTTGTCCGTGCCAATATCAATACCGCTTGAATAAATGAAAACATTCACGAGCCTCTGGCTCGCAAAGGGTAGTGAAAATTCCAATACAAAAAGAATTATTCCTGGTCATTAAAAAAATCTTCATATCTGCCGTTGTTGTTTCTTGCCTCAGTATTTCAGCCTGTGCTTCCTCGAAATACAGGGTTTATCAGGATTGCAGGCACACCAAAGGTACTGCATCTTCTGTTACTGATGTGTTGCATTATGACCTCGACGTTGTAAAGAGGGTGATACATATCTTAAAAAGGGCTTCGAATTGTCTTGAAAAGGACGAATTTGTTTCTAAAGAGATATTTGATGATATCGTAGAAGTTATTTCCGGATTTTCCGATAGACACCATCAGGAGAAGGAAGACAAGATACTCTTTCCCGTGCTAAAAATAAAAGACGAAGGCAAAAAGAGGGATTTTCTGGGACGGTTGCTTATGGAGCATGTATCGGCACGCGATGAAATAAGAAATCTGGCAAAGGCAATCAACAATATCCATCACGGCAAAAAGGCAAAAAGGAGGATCATCAAAGTAGCCCGTTCCTATATTAAGCATATGGAAAAACACATAGAAATGGAGGAAAAAATCCTCTTCCCCTGGATAAATAAGGTGCTGACCACCGATGAGCATGCGATGTTAATAAAGAAGTTTGAAGACATGGAAAGAGAAGATATTGAAGCCGGTGTACACGAAAAATACAGCGCTATGATCGAAAGACTTGAGCAACAATTGGGGCTTTGTTCAGAATAGGAGTGATACTTAAAGATGCGTTTACCTGGTGTATGATGTAAGTGTACTGTCCCATAAAAAGCATTGGTTAATTATGAGTTATTGAGAGCAATTGTGAAGCATCTTCAGTTTTACGGAAAAGGAGACGAAAAAGAAAGAATCAGTAATCTGCTTACAAATACCGAATAACCGGTGTCCTTCCATATTCCTTTTCACCTTGTTCAAGCTTAAATGCCCCTAAACGTATTGTTGTAACTTTGGAAATATCGCTTACAGGGGTGAAAAGTATGATCTTGCCGGCAAAAGGGTCTAGATCAATAATTGTACCAAGACCAAGGGTATTATTGTCCTTGTCATTTAGGCCAACAAGGAGATCCTTTAATGCGTGCCTTTCGATGAATACAACCGAGATAATGCCAAAGTAACCTTTCAGTCTATAGACCGGTATCGATGCATCCATATGATCCGCCATGATCAGGAGTTCGTTACCACATCTTTCTAAGTAAAGATGGTTCATACCATGAATACAGCATTCTCTCGGCAACTCTGAAGGATGTATCCTTTGCCCGGTGCCCAGAATACAAGACGGGAATACCACCTTATGAATTGGACAATCTGCGATTTTTGCTAATTTGAAATATGCCTTGTACTTTTCGCTCCGATATCTCTGCCTTTCGGCCTGTGAACGGGTCACTGCTTGTTTCGAGCATACCAGCCTTATGACCTGCCAGCCCATTTTTTCGTATCCTTTCAAAAGGTATTCCATCTCATCTTTTGCTTGTAACGCAAGAATCCATTGGGGACGGAGCATTTCTATCTTGTGCAGTTTCAGGATGCGGGCGACAGGGCCGTCAATAAAGCCTGTCGTGTCTACAAGAGTAATTTGGGCACCTTGTTGATGGGATTTATCCACCATCACTTTTACGGCATGCAGTGTCTGCAATAGAAAACCTTCCGGTGAGGTGTTGCCAACAAAATGGATATACGAGGGGTTTGCGTAATCATTCTGGTCTGGTGGCGTATTGAAAATTTTTAAACCTACCGTGGTTGGTGGGCCTAAGGTGGATTGTCCTAAGTCGCTATCGACATATCCAACACGTATTCCGGAAGCCGCCCACGTATGGATCAGGTATTTACACAAGGTGCTCTTGCCACTATCGGTCTTTCCAAGAACGATACACAACTTTGTGTCTTGCTTTATTCGGTCAACAGTCTGTTCCCATTCCCCCGGGATATCGATCGTGTTCATTATTCATTGTCAAACTTTACGTCCTTCACCTCCAGCTCCAGTTGCTCACAGTCCATCCAGGTATTTATTTTTACCGTAAAGGCAAGGGAACACTTTTTTCCGTTTTGTTTAAACCTGTCTATGTGTTCTCCCATGCCAAAGGCAACGGCCCTGATGGCTACGTCTCCCTGTTTGACATAGAAACTTAGATGTTGTCCTTTCGACCCGATACGACGTGGTTGTCCGGCGATCTTTAAGTTTGTGGCGGCAAATAACGGGATTGGGTTACCTTCACCATGAGGAGAGAGTCGTGCAAGCTCCGTCACAACTGCCTTGGACAACATGGAGAGTGTGACTTTCGCATCAATGTTCAAAACGGGTACCAGATCCGTCTTGCAGAGTCTTTGTGATGTTGTGCTATTGAGCATTTCGCGGAATTCATTGATATTGTCCGGGTGTATCTTTAGGCCGGCCGCTTGTGCATGACCACCAACAGAAAGTAGTTTGTTCCTGCAACTTTCCAGAGCCTCAAGGATATGAAATGAAGGGATGGAACGTGCGGAACCGTGGCCTATGTCATCCGCAACGGCAATCATCACCGTGGGACGGTTAAATTCTTCTACAATCTTAGAGGCAATAATTCCAATGATTCCGGGGTGCCATGCCGGGTCCGCTAATACGATAGCGGTGGTTTCGTCCAGGTTTATTTCATTTACGACCTTTTGCCTGGCCGATGCCATGATGTCAACCTGGATTTCCTGCCTTCTTTTATTTTCCTGTTCCAGGAAATTAGCAATTTCTATCGCCCGTTCCCTGGATGGCGTAGTTAAAAGTTCAACGACAATGCCGGCGTTACCTATACGTCCCGGTGCGTTTAACCGGGGTCCCAAACGATAACCCACATGAAATGCGTCAAGATTTGTGCCGGAGAGGTCCGCTGCATCGAGGAGCGCCCGCAATCCCGGAATTTCCGTATATTGTAATGCGCTCAACCCGTATTTTGTAATGATGCGATTTTCACCCAGGAGTGGCACCACGTCCGCAATCGTTCCCAGTGCCACCAGTCCCACAGCGCTTAACAGGAAATCCTTGAACTCCGAAGAGACCTTCTTCTGTGGCGAAAAATGTTGTCCGATAGCCCATGCCAGCTTAAAGGCGATACCAACACCGGAGAGATCGCGAAAAACATGGTTGGAGGCATTCAATTTTGG
Source organism: Candidatus Brocadia sp. (assembly GCA_040048245.1). Taxonomy (GTDB): domain Bacteria; phylum Planctomycetota; class Brocadiia; order Brocadiales; family Brocadiaceae; genus Brocadia. The sequence goes on along the minus strand of JABRVT010000140.1, from coordinate 18,648 downwards.
ATTGACTACGGCAAAGGCGTTGGGTATCTCCTGGCCTGGCCGATGATGGTCTGTAATGATCAGGTCGATGCCATACGTGCGGGCAATATCCGCCTCGCGACAGGCGTTGATACCGCAGTCCACCGTTAAGATGACGTTTGCCCCGCCTTCCTTCAGTTTTTTAATTGCGTCTGCATTCAAACCATACCCCTCTTCCAGCCTTTCCGGGATATAATAACTTACCTGTGCCCCGACCAGTTTCAGGCATCGATACATGAGCGCCGTGGCTGATAGGCCATCAACGTCGTAATCTCCATAGATGACGATTTTTTCTCCCTTCCGTATGGCCTCGTTAATGCGAATGGATGCCTTTTCAATGTCGGGGAGAAGTGAGGGGTCTCCCAATGCCCCAATTTGTGGCTGGAGAAAGCTTCTGGCTGATACGACGTCAACAATCCCGCGATTGATGAGTACCTGTGCCATCAAGGGTGATATTTTGAGTCTGTTGGCAATCTCTGTTTGGAGCGGTTTGTTAGGAGGGAGAAATACCCACCTTTTGATCATGGTGTTTTTGCTTATGAGAAAAGTACAATGTTATAAATGTTATAAAAGATATAAAATTCAAAAAAACAAACGACAGAGTTTGTTTTTCAGATCAAGCACCTCTTTCCGGTTGCGCCTGTGCTGCAATCAGGGATAACCATTTTACTCGGATTTATAAGTCTTTCAAGGAAATTTAATTATTTTTAATTTTTCTGCAATTTTCCCGATCCCTTATCACTTTAACCTTGCGTTCGTGCTTCAATTGGAGAGGTTAACATAAAAATCTTTTGTTGAAAAATATGCAATGATGTGATAGCATCTTCCTATAACTTGCAATACTTCACCAGTGATGTCAAAATATAATAACTGGCCTAATATCCCTTGTTTTGCTCCTCCGCCCTGATTCAGAATAATTCTTCAAGACTCTTCACCTGTAATTGTCTTTTCGGCCGAAGGGAGAAATCTTGAAGATTCCTCGCGGAGTTCACACTGAACGAAGTGAATGTGATCGGAATGACAAACGGGGGAGATTTTATCCACCTTTGTGACCGAAGGCCATGAATGTTTCATTAATTATTGTCAATTGAAGGAACTTATGAAAAAAAGTACCCTTTTCAGTGAATGTGCAAAGTTGTTATCATTCGCGAGACCTTACTGGAAATATATGGTGCTTGCCATTATTAGCATGGTCATTTATACATCAGCAAACGGTATTCAGATTTCGTTAATCAAGCCTATCATAGACAAACTGCTGATAGGGAATGTAAAAAAGATGGAAGAGTTGCCGAGGTTCGATATAGATCAAAACATACAAAAACAAAGTAGCCATTCCCCTGTCAAGCAGTTTAAAAAACAACTATTCCATAAATTTACGTTTATAGAAAAATTACAAAAGCGGGCCACAGGTTCATTTACGAGTATCGGTATGGTGATGGCAATCGTTGCCCCTGTCATTTTCCTTTCCTGTTATTTCCAGCAATATTTTAGAAATCTGGTCATGTGGGCAGTTGTTGTGGATATCCGAAACAAGGTATGCGACCATTTACTTCCCCAGCCCCTGAGTTTTTTTGAAAACAGAAAGAGCGGTGACCTCCTCTCCCGGCTAACAAATGACATCGCAGTAACACAATCAGGACTTACGGTCCTTTTTGATGAGATCATGCTTCAACCCTTAAAGCTGATTTGCGGATTGATTCTGGCATTTTATTTTAGCTGGAAGCTGTCCATGTTGACCTTGATTGCAGTCCCCGTCATATTTATCCCTGTGCTCGTGATGGGCAGGAAGATCAAACGGCATGGGAAGGGGAGTTTGCGGCATCTTTCCGACCTCACAGACGCCCTTCGGGAAATGTTTGCTGGCATCAGGATTGTAAAGGCTTTTAAGATGGAGGCCGAAGAGAGTCGTGAAATCCACGACATCAGTGAACGATTCCTCAGGAAAAGGCTGAAAATGGTCAGGGCAAAAGCAACAAACACAAGTACCAGTGAATTTGTCTATACACTTGGTCTTGCCGTCTTGATTATTCTGGGTGGCTATGTGGTTATGTCAAAGAAAGTCACGCCTGGAGAACTGGGCGGGTTTATTACTGCCATAGGCCTTATGGTGATTACAGCCGTCAAGAAACTGGCCAAGAGTTATGCGAGTTTGCAGGAGTCCTTGGCCGGTGTAAACAGGGTATTTGAGTTGTTTGCGATAGAACCCACCATAAAAGATCATCCTGAGGCTGTGACGCTGAAAAGTGTAAAAGAGGGCATCTCTTTTAAAAATGTGAGTTTTTCCTATGACAATAGCAAAGATTTTATCTTAAAGGACATCAACCTGACCATCCATAAGGGAGAGGTGCTTGCTATTGTAGGTAAGAGCGGGGCCGGGAAATCTACACTTATAAATCTGATACCACGTTTCTACGACCCTGTCAAAGGCAGTGTGGAGATTGACGGTATTGATGTACGAAAGATTAAACACGCATCGCTCCTCTCTCAAATTGCGATTGTTTCCCAGCAGACATTTCTGTTTAACCGCAGCCTTCGTGAAAACATACTCTACGGGAGGAAGGATGCTTCAATCGAGGAAATTTATGAAGCAGCAAAGTCTGCCAATATCCATGAATTTATCATGAGTCTGCCCAACGGCTATGATACAGCCGTTGGTGAGCTGGGTGTAAAATTATCAGGTGGAGAGCGTCAACGGATTGCTATTGCCCGTGCCATACTGAAAAATGCCCCCATTTTACTCCTGGACGAAGCGACTTCATCGCTTGATTATGAATCTGAGAAACTGGTGCAGGACGCGCTCAATAATCTGATCGCAGGGAAAACGACTATCATCGTTGCCCATCGCCTCTCCACGATACAACATTGTGACAGGATCGTTGTGATGAAAAATGGTTATATTGTGGAAACAGGTAACCATGAATCCCTTATGTCTGAAGAGGGAGAATACAAACGCGTTTATCAGTTGCATTTCGATACACTCCAGTAATGAAAATACTTGTTATTGGCTCTCAGGGGATGCTTGGCCGGAACCTTGTCAGCTGGTTGCTCAACCTGTCTGTTTCCGGTTCTCCGCATATCGAAGTTATTGCAGCCAATCATGGACATGTGGATATTACGAGCGGCTCAAATACCACCGCATTTATTGCCCGGATCAAGCCGGATGTTATTGTCAACTGCGCTGCGTTCGCGAATGTTGATGCTTGTGAAACCCGGATTTCTGAGGCCTTTGCCGTCAATGCAGCCGGGGCAAAAAACGTGGCGCTGGCGGGAAAGGAAGAGAGGGCAAAGGTCATCCACATCAGCACCGATTACGTATTCGATGGCGCCAAGAATGAGCCTTATTTTGAAACCGACCAGCCCAATCCCATTTCTATCTATGGAAAATCAAAACTTGAAGGAGAACTTGCCATTCAAGAAATAATCGACAACTACGCTATTATTAGGACGGCATGGCTTTATGGCCCGTATAAGAAAAATTTTGTAACCACCATGCTAACCCTGGGAAGGGAAAATCGCTCTGTGTCCGTTGTTACCGATCAGTGGGGATGCCCCACATATACGGCCGATTTATCGTACGCAATATGGAACATTATATCGCGGAATCTTAGTGGACTGTACCACGTGACGAACACCGGAACATGTTCACGCTATGAGTGGGCGAAGAAGATTTTTGCATTAACAGGTGAGCAGGTGTCAGTCTTGCCCATAAAAACCGCCGATTACAAACGCGCGGCCGCAGTCCCTCAAAATTCTTCCCTGAACTGTACGAAATATACCATGGTTAGTGGGCATAAAATGAGGCCATGGCAGGAAGCGCTGGAAGAGTATTTAAGGCTGCATAACGATTCAGCCATGAATTAGCACACATGGGCATGAACAAAAAGCAGAAATATTAATAATACAAGATTTGCAGCTATATTTCGATTTGCCCAAATTCAAAGCAAAAGATGTGAGTTCGCATGTGAGGTATCAATCTTTTCGCTGATTATAAGCGGAAGGCTGTCATCGGGATTTTTCATGAGCTTGGAGAAAATCATCCCTTGTGGAAGCGTATTGCAGATTTTACATCCGAAAGAGCCTCTTTGTATGTATCTCCTTGCCCAATTACAACACCTTTAAGCCCCAATGGACAAGCCACATAACCGTCAAGATGTTTTTCTACAATAATTTTATATTGTTTCATAAAAATTTCCCCTTTCAACTATTGGTTCTTTCTGATTTTTTAAGGCTGATTGAAAGTGGCTTCTGTTTAAGTGCACTCACTTTTAGGATAGAAAACCCGATAATGTTTCCCCCATCATCAACCTTCTCCATCACCGCATCGTTTTCTGTCTGCCTGAAGTACCCTGCTTTTCGTTCAAATATGACTTCAAGGTAATCTCCTTCCTTGTCGTACCAGACTTTTATTTCCTTTTCCATAATATTTCACCTCTTTTTATCGTGTCCGTGAAATATGCCGTTATAATAAACAAATTGTCAGCCAATACCTTAATTACAACACATAAATACTCCTCAGAAACGGGTGTGACACTGTAATAATGATAGAATAGCTCAACGTCAGGGTCTGTTTTGGATCTGGTAATCCAATCAGGATTCAATAAGGTCTCGCGTATTTTGTTAACCTGTCCGGACATTTCTGGATGATCGGCCTCAATATGCTCCTGCCTTTCAACTGTCAATCGAATTTGCCGGTTGTGGATATCATTAAACCATTCCATTCATCTACACCAATTCTTTACAACTTGCCATGTCGTCTGACGTTTAAGGCTTTGCTCAATGCCACCGATTCTGTCGTCTTAATCTTAATGATAAAGCAGCGGCATTGGCGACCTCAGCCAATTATCCAAATAATCGAAGCATCGCAAAGCATATTGTTAGCGGAAGTGCCCGAAATCTCATTTGATAGCAATATACTCTGCAAAGGAAGTTGATTGAGGAATAGGCAGCCCATCTTCTTTCAGCCCCTGCAAATGTTCAATAGCTTCATATATATGTTGCTCTGCCTCCTCACGTGTGGCTCCCGTAGCTATACACCCTGGCAAATCGGGTGAATATGCAGAATAGTTATCATTTGTCTTTTCGATTATAACGAGGAAACGATACATATCACTTTGCCTCCTTCAGTTTGGCTTGTTTCAAGACGCTATTGAGAGTTCCCGGAGCCAAATCATCGCCGGGATGGCTTGCAATTGTTACCCTGCCAGTTGTATCAACCTGATACCAACCATCTGCCTCAATCAATTTTATAATATCACGAACTTTCATTATTACGAACCACCTTTGGTGGTATTTACGCTAACGTTCCCGTTGCAAAAGAAGCCCGAAGGATTTTGATGTAAGTCTTTGTAAGGTGGGCAATGCCCACCCTACATGGTTAATGTTCGGTGAGTTTGGAAATGAGGGGCGTTTGGTTATCCCCGTGAACAGCGACACGCAGTTAATCAAACTGCGCTATTAGGGATGCTCAACACTCTTTTCCCAATAATTTTTTTAATTCTGGTATAATTATATATTTTTAATACATAGGATTTCATCCCTTCATTTACAATTTCTAGTGGAAATTTGCCAGACTTATCCATTTGACGCAATTCTTCTGCCTTTAAAAGATCCGTATGCCTTTAAAAGATCCGTATAAAATGTAAAAAGGCTCTTTGAGAACTCTCTGTTAAAAAAACATATTTCTTTCCTGAAACTAAAAAAGAAGCCATCTGTATAAAAAGGTTGATCTATACTTATATATCTTATGCTCGGATCAGGTGGAGGGTTGTTGAACATTTCTACAAATATCTTTAAACTTTCTTCCAATGAGGATATTTCCAGAATAAATGCTTTGGCAATATTTTTTTTGTTCGTATCCTACTTGAATTTTCCACATGAAGAATGATGAAGCAAATCCAATAATCCCACCGATTGTTAAAAATATAATTTCTTTAGTCATTATTATTCTACTCGCGTATAAAAAGTGGAATCGCACTCAATAGATTCTGCGAGTGCTTTGAGATCGGCAGTAGCTCCATAAGACCTGATTACTTTTCGAACTAGTTTGCCATCATCTTCTCAACTTCTTCTTGCATACAAACTCGTCCTTCTTTCAATCCACATTCAATCTTTTGAAGGACATAAAAATGATATTCAATAGCCACTGGCAAACGCTTGAGGGGCTCGTTTGTCTCTTGTTTGGCTATCCGCTATACCACTTCCCTCAAAGGTATTATTTTTGCGCCATTATTGATAAACCCTTTGTATTTGTCAAACCATTTTTAGGTTTTTTGGCTCCTTTCCTTAGCCAAGTAACCCCCTTAGAATTATCTTGAGAATAGGGCGTGAAAATCTTATATTTAATGTCTTGGAATTTCGATAATCGAGATTCTTCTGTTGATTCAATTCCTTCGATTTCGCTCAAGACAGGCCCTTTAGGATAAGAAATACAATGATTTAAATTGGTTACAGAAGCATACGGAAACCGCAGGGGAAAATTCTCCGTGAAACTCTGTGACCTCTGTGGTTATTAGATTTTTTACAGAAGGCAAAACTATGAAAAAATCCATTATCGCCCGCGGCATACGGGTGAATAATTTGAAAAATATTGATATTGAAATTCCCCATAAGAAATTGGTGGTGATTACAGGGGTCAGCGGGTCGGGTAAATCCAGCCTTGCATTCGATACCCTCTTTGCTGAGGGGCAGAGGCGGTATGTAGAATCCTTTTCTGCCTATGCGCGTCAGTTTCTGGAGAGGATGGATAAACCCGATATCGACCACATCGAAGGGATACCACCTGCAATAGCCATTCAGCAGAAAAATCCCGTAAAAAATCGGCGTTCAACCGTTGGGACCGCCACAGAAATCAATGACTACTTGAGGTTGTTGTTTGCACGGATTGGCAAGACCTATTGCGCCAACTGCAAACGGCATGTTCAGATCGATACCGTTTCTCATATTGTCGAAACCGTCCTTTCGTTACCGGAAGGCGCACGGTTTCTGGTTACCTTCCCCATCACAGTCAGCCAAAAAGTATCTGGCCAATCTCAAATCAAGCTCCTTAAAGAACGTGGATTGGTAAGGATACTGGCGGATAATGTTATTCTCGATATAACGGCCGAAATAAAAGACTGGGATATCCGTTCTGCAAAATTTGTTTATGGAATTATCGACCGGCTGGTCGTCAAAGACGTAATTAAAGAACGCCTTGTGGATGCCCTGGAAACGGCATATCGTCTGGGCGCCGGACATTTGAGTATTATCTACAATATCCAGGATTCTTTCACACATACCGGGATGAACGTGCAAGGATGTCCTATAATTATCCAGGGTTCTTCATGGATTGAACTGAAATACAGTAAGCAATTCTTTTGCAGTTACTGTGCTATTGAGTATCCGGAACCTGTCCCCGCGTTATTTTCCTTTAATAATCCGATCGGCGCATGTCCTAAATGCCAGGGATTTGGGTATACCATCGAAATTGATGCAGATAGCGTCATACCTGACAAAGAAAAAACGTTGAACGAGGGAGCTATTGCACCATGGAATACCCCTACCTACAGCACGATGTTTGATTCGCTGAAAAAGGCATCTCCCAAATATAATATCTCGTTAGATGTCCCATTCCGTAAATTAACGAAAGAACAGGTAAAACTGATCTGGGAAGGTACAGAAGAGTTTTGCGGCATCCGCGATTTCTTTGCGTGGCTGGAACAGAGGAAATACAAGATGCACGTCCGCGTGTTTTTAAGCAAATACCGGGGATACACCTTATGTCCCGCTTGTAATGGGAAGCGTTTAAAAAGTCAGGCGCTGAACGTTTTGATAAACCATAAAAATATAGCTGATATCTGTACTATGACAATCGATGATGCATACCGGTTTTTCGATAGGCTCCAGCTTACTGAGTATGAAAAAAATATTGCCCATTTGCTCTTACAGGAGATTAAAAAACGTTTAGACTATATGATTAAGGTAGGCCTGGGATACCTTACCCTGGACCGTATGACCCGCACACTTTCCGGGGGAGAGGCCCAAAGGGTCAATCTGACGACGTCTCTTGGTTCTTCACTGGTAAATACCCTTTATATCCTGGATGAGCCCAGCATCGGACTCCATCCGAGGGATACGGACAGATTAATACAGATACTCGAGCGATTACGGGATATTGGAAATACCGTTGTTGTGGTAGAGCATGACCAGGAGGTCATCAAGGCCGCCGATGAGATCATTGATCTTGGGCCGGGCGCTGGTGAAAATGGAGGCGTTCTTGTTTATCAAGGTTCGTTCCAGGATTTGCCTGCCCGAAATGGTTCACTCACCGGACAATATTTAAAAGGTGTTCGAGCGATTAAAATACCATCTCAACGGAGAGAACCCACCAGCAGGGCTATTGCATTGAGGGGTGCCTCACAAAATAATCTGAAGGACATAGATGTTATATTTCCACTGAATATGCTTGTATGTGTGACGGGGGTATCGGGATCGGGTAAAAGCACGCTTGTACAGGATACCCTCTACGGAGCAATCAAAAAAAAGAGGGAGGAATATACCGGATTTGTTGGAAAGTATAAAAGTATCGATGGTATACAGTTTATTAGTGATGTTGTTCTTGTGGACCAATCGCCCATAGGGCGCACCCCGCGTTCCAACCCTGTCACTTATGTAAAAGTATTTGATGATATCCGAAGGCTCTTTTCTTTAACAAGCCATGCAAAAATGCGGAATTTGAGTATGGGGTCTTTTTCATTCAATGTAGTTGGCGGGAGATGCGAACAGTGCGAAGGCGCTGGTTCCATCAGGGTTGACATGCAATTCCTTGCAGATATTTATGTCACGTGCGACAGATGTAATGGAAAGCGATTTAACAAAAAGGTACTTGATGTAAAATATAAAAACAAGAACATCCATGAGGTATTAGAGATGACGGTAGATGAAGCTGTTACCTTCTTCCATGATTCCCCCCGTATTACAAAGGGGCTGAAGTTTTTACAGGACACGGGATTGGGCTATTTGAGGCTGGGTCAACCAGCTACCACCCTATCTGGAGGCGAAGCACAACGACTTAAGATTGCTACCTATATGGCCCAGGAAAATCCCGACGCAATACTCTTCATCTTTGATGAGCCCACCATCGGCTTACATATGGACGATGTTCAAAAATTGCTTACCTGTTTTCAGCAATTGATTCAGGCAGGACATTCCTTGATCGTAGTGGAACATAACCTTGACGTTATTAAATCAGCAGATTATATTATCGACCTCGGCCCAGAAGGCGGCAGTGCCGGTGGATATGTGGTAGGGTGTGGCACACCGGAACAGATAGCGCAAATAGAAGCGAGCCACACCGGAAGATACCTGAAACCGTACTTTTCCTAAGATGCATGTATTTAAATTAAACTTCATTTGGTATCGACTTTTTAGATACACGCAAATATCGGCTAAACAACCTCCTTGCCCCCTTTGTCCCCTCCGGAAGGGGTAGAGGGGGAGGATATGGATTGAGGAATTGTCTGGTACGCTATTATACAAACTTTGAAATTCCATAACAGGATAGTTTTTTGAAAAATGCCTCTGTGGGAGCTATAGGAGTAATTTATGAATTGCTACTACATATGTATAAAACTATATTATTACTGGAAATTTTTCAAAAACTAAACTGCTGCAACTAACCCGAACGAGACGGAAGAGAAATGTAGGGCAAGACTTTGGCCTTGCGTTCGTTGCTTACTATGAAAGGTCACAATGAAGCTTAGCAAAAAAAATATCCTATTTATTGTAAGTATTACAGTCAGTATCGTTTGCACATGGTTGTTTATAAGAAATATTGATTGGTTGCTCCTGAAAAATGCCTTACGGGACGCAAACTATTGGTTCATCATTCCGACACTCATTTTAACCTTACTGGTTTACGTCGTGAGGGCGTTCCGATGGCAGGTATTGTTGTCTCATATTAAGAGGATATCGGTAGTAAATTTGCTATCTGTTACCTCCATTGGTTTTATGGCGAACAATATCCTTCCTGCACGTGTAGGAGAGGTCTTAAGACCGTTCCTTTTATCTAAAAAGGAGGATGTAAAGTTCTCCACCTCCTTTGCCACAGTAATTGTAGAACGGATTTTTGACATGCTTGCGCTTATTCTGTTTACGGTAATGGTCATTGCCTTTTTACCGCATTCTCCCGCCATCAACCAGGAAATTGTTGGTGCTGCTGCGAGCCATGTGTGCACTGTCAGGGAATCGATTGTCCCTTCATTGAAAAAATGGACTGAGGTATTTGCAGCAGTTGGGGTCATTACCATTGTCTGTCTTTTTTTCGTAGTGATTAAACCCGATTTCTTTAAAAGGATACTCTCTGAAATGTGTTTCTTTCTGCCTCATACAATCAAAGATAAGATCCTGGGTTTATATGAATCTTTTGTGTATGGTTTGAAAATCCTGGAAGACAAAACACAAACAGGATGGATAATGGTACTCTCGTTTTTTATCTGGATTCTCGGAGGGGCGGAAATATATCTTCTAGGATTTTCCTTCCACATGCATCTCCCTTTTGTGGGAGCATGTCTTGTCGCTGTTTGCCTTGCGCTGGCGGTTGCCCTGCCCCAGGCACCCGGATACATTGGTGTCTTCCATATTGCGGTGCTAAAATCGTTGCATATTTTTGGAATTGAAACCACAGCTGCTCAAAGTTATGCCATTGTTTTATGGGCAATCAGCATTCTTCCTTCCACCGTTATGGGTTTTTTCTTTCTCTGGCGAGAAGGCATCGCCTTCCGTGAGGTGGTCAAGCTGGAAGAAGAAATTGTTGAAGGAAAGCTGGAAGAGATGGAAGGCGTGACAAGAGAAATAAAATAAATCAGAAAGTTGGTCCTCTTCAGTCTTTTTGAAGAAAAAGTCAGGAGTTCTTTATTCCTGTGATTTTGATTTGTTCCTATTCTTAAGTTCTTTGAATAAGGTCTTTTATTGTTTCATCGCTGGGACATTTACCTCATATATCTTTCGACCAATCACGTCATACTGCCTCTGCTGTAAAAGTACAGACAAACTCAAATTCAGTTTCACGCAGGACAATATAAGCCGTTATCATTTCGCAAACCGTTTTTAGCCCAACTTTCCGCGAAAGTTGGGTTATGTGCAATGGCCTCGATTCGCAGCACGCCTTCGCCTTTGCTATATATCTTAACGGTCAGTTTCCCACAGTGAATCTTGAAGACCGTCAGATCACAGTCAGGCCTCTCGACCACGACTTCGCATCGGGCGCCTTTACCCATAGTATTCTTTTTAAAGGGGCGATGTTTGTAACCAAAGATCGTTTTCACAGTCTTTATGTCAAGCAATGCACGGGTTCGATCAATAGCGCCATGAAATACCTGTTCCAAAGTATGCCCCCACGCATAAATAGAAGATTACGGCTGTACTCAACCTGATATACCGAATGCGAGTAACGAAATTCACTTTTCTCCTGCCCTGGATAGTCCAGGGCAGGAGAAATCCAACGCTCACAGACTTGAACCGGCCAACCAGAATACAAAATATACCATGAAAGGTTGGTTCTGTTGGGATATACTGTTCGGCAATTTCATGTTTACGCTCGTCACGTTGACAATAAATCAGAGGAATTCCTTCTTTTTTAGCAGATGCATGAATCCTTCGGCTAAATCTCCCCGCAAACCGCATCAAATGTGTGTTATCAAGAGTATCATCGCTCTGCATCAGCATGCGCCACCATGCACGAAAACCGCTACCGGATTGTGCCAGGGGAAAATAGGCATCGAGAACTTACGATCTACACAATCATATATGCCATCAAGGTACTCTTTGTAGTATTTACAAAATTCATCCTGTATTATCATCTGACTTCTCCCTATCGTTGTGCCCGAAATAGTGTGATATCAGTATAATGAGAAGTCATTTAGGAAATCAACTGTCCTTTATGGCCACCTTTCCCAGGTGCAGTCTTGGAAAAGGCGTAGTGTCTTCCGTTTTATTTTGGCAAAGAAAGCAGGTATCGATTTTATTTAAATCTTGACATAAAGTTTACATATAAATATAATACTCGATTATTTTCAGGTCAAATTTGTAAAAATTGTTTATATGTCTATAGCATGTGTTATAAAGCTATTTGAGCTTTTGAGCATTTCCGCAATTAAAAACTACTGCTACACTTTGGTGTAGCAGTAATTTTTTTCTAATGCCGGTCGGGATAAGGGCATTCGCAGAAGGATCCTGAAAAAACATACATGAAAATGCCACCGTCAAAAGACGCTGGAGGGGAAATGTTAATGCCATCTGAATATTTACAAATAATATATTCTCTTTTAACCAGCATTTTGATTAATACATGATAAACGTGAGAGTTTAAACAGTTGTACTATCTCTTCTCAGGTGCCGTTTATCCTTTATAAGGGGCAATGTTTTGTCTGTATTTTTTAGCCTGCATGACTGCAAAAGGCCATAATCAAATACCCTGCTTTCCCGCTACGTTTAACTCAAAAAATATGAAAGGCAGAAATTGTTGTAAATATAACAAGTGCATGTATTGATAATTTTGGTTTAAATTAAAAGGAGATATACATTATGGCAAAAAGTGATATTGTAGCCAGGGATATTATGAACAAGAACGTTATTGCGGCAAAAAAGCAGGCATTAGGCCGATCACTGGCAGAAAAGTTATTGACCGGCAAGTATAGCGGAATGCCGGTTGTGGATGAAAATAATAAGATTGTTGGAGTTATAAGCGAGTTTGACCTTCTAAAAGCCATGGATCATGGAAAGCCTTTAGAAAAAATAACGGCTCAGGAGATCATGTCGGCAAAGCCTATATGCGTATCTGAAAATACACCTGTTGAAGATGTCATACATATTATGACAAAACACAACATCGTCAGGGTTCCCGTTGTTAGGGATGAAATTCCTGTAGGAATAATATCACGATCCGATATCCTTAAGTGCGTGTATGGTGTACGCAGTCCGGAATTTATAAGGATCAACAGTGAAAAAGAAAAAATCGAATTCTTCACGGAGTTTAAAAACGTCGAGTTTAGAAGTAGTGAAGAGGTAAGCAATGAGTAACAATCCTGTATCGTGTTTTAAAATAATGGCGTAAGAAATTCTTCCGGTCCGGAAACTTTCAAAGCAACTGTTTTCGCTTTCTTGCAAATTAAAGTAGCATTTGAAGAACCCGGGCAAAAGAACGAGGTTTTTCATACTCGATTTTCAACGTGCTAACTTCAATTACACCGATTTCGATCTGATGCCGGTTAATTTCGTTGGGGTGGTGGAAAAGATGCGGTGGTTTATGGTGAGATCATTACAGGAAAACATGAAGAAAAGGTCGTGTATTTCCTCAAGGATTTTTCCAGTAACCTGATTGAAATAAAACAAAAATCATAGCACGTTTTCGTCCACACGGCAGATCACTCCTCTCAGGATAAAACAGTTTTTTACCATGAGAAAGAAATTCATTTTATTGTTCCTCTTATAAAGATCGCGATAAATTCTCTGACAATCGTGTCTGTATCAGTACGCCTGTGTTTTTTTAACAACAAGAAATTCTCGGCATCAAAATACGAAAATAACATCCCAAGGAATGCTCTTGCACCTAATTCTGTATCAAATGTCCTCAAAATTCCCTTCTTTTGCATGTCTGCAAAGTAGGACGCAAGGGTTTTCAGTATTCCATCGATAATAGAATGGTAAATCCTGTGGATTTTTTCGGTATACCGGTGTATTTCTGAATGCATGATTCGTATAAGGTCTTTTCTCTCCGTAAGGGAGTCAAGAAATCTTTTTGCAATTACCCTTAAGCCTTCTTCATATGATAAACCGGCAATCTCCGGGAGGAGTCCTTTGAGAGCAGGAAGGAATGAATGGGTATTGATTATCTCCTCAAATAGTTTTTCCTTTGTGGGAAAGTACCTGAAGAGTGTGATTTCAGCAATGCCGGCCGACTTCGCAATCTCTTTTGTGGTTGCTCCGAGATAGCCCTTTTTGGAAAAAAGCTTCAGTCCGCTTTCAATGATTTTGTCTCTTGTCCTCATACAATTTATATCTTTCCGGTTTCTCCAGCCTTATAGCAAACATAAGAATTGCCGGTATTACAAAAACGGTAAATATTGTTGAGAATGCAAGGCCACCAAGGACAACGCTTCCAAGACCTCTGTAAAGTTCAGAACCGGGGCCTGGTGCTATAACAAGGGGAAGCATTCCAAAGATACTTGTAGCAGCGCTCATATAAATTGGCCTTAATCTTGTCCTTATTGATTCAAGGACAGCCAGGTGATATTCCATGCCATGATAACGAATATTGTTCAGCGCCTGATGAACAACGAGGATTGCATTATTGACAGCAACTCCGATCAGTATCACAAAACCAAGCATGGTAAGTATATCAAAGGGTTGAGGTGCGATGCACAGGTTTACCAGTTTCAATCCGATAAATCCGCCGCAGGCTGCAAGCGGAACGGTGAACATGATGATGCACGGATAGATAAAATTTTCAAATAAAGCACACATTAAAAGATACGTGATGATAACCGCAAGGATAAAGTTCCACTGAAGAGCCTTTCTTGTCGCCGTAAGTTTATCGGCTGCGCCGGTCATTGTGACGTCCAATCCCTTGAGTATGCTTTGCCTTTTCATTGGCTGGATAATCATGCCGTCTATGATTTCCATTGCCTCCTGCAGCGGAAACTTTTCAGGCGGTGTTATCTGAAGAGTAATGGTGCGCATCCTTTCAAGGTGTCTTATCTGGGTAATACCGGTTGTTCTTACAAGTTCGGAAAGCGAATATACTGGTAGTATCTTTCCCCTTGGTATTGCAATAAGTGAGTTGTAAAGCTGCTCAGGGGTATATATCTCATTTTCTGAAGCCTTTATTATAAGATCTATCTTTTTCTTCCCCTCCTGTTTGAAATCTCCTATCTTCCTTCCATCCATGAGTATATCAAGGGCAATACCCAGGTCATTTGCGTTCATTCCCGCCGACTTCAGTCGGTCTCTATGAGGTTTTATCTTAATCTCGGGATAAAGGACTTCAAGGGAGGGTTTAGGCCGTATCTGTACATCTGGTATCTCCTTTCCTATCATATCAAACATAGTGCCTGCTGCCTGGACAATACGTGTAATATCGTCGCCTTTTATATTTATATCGATAGTCCTCCCCGCCCCCAACTCTTTTTCAAATATACCTGCCTGCAAACTAATGCCATACATGCCGGGGATGGTGTTAATTATCTGCATAAATAATGGGATAAGTTCCCTGGCGCGCTCTTCATGGATACACATTGCGCCAAAGGCCATCATGGTTTCTGCCCCGATGTAAAAAATGTTCTGAATGCCAGGATAGCCGTTGTAATCTTTCTTCATATAAGGAATAACATAGTTATGGATATGGTCTCCTATTTCCTGCCTCTCTTTATAGGAAAGACCGGGCGGGGGAACGAGTATGCTCATTATGATGTTTCTGTTGCCCTGGGGAAGATACTCCATTTTTGGAAACAGGAGCATGGTCGTCACGACCGATATGAGGGTAAGCAGGACAACGGTGATTGTCTTCGTTTTCCAATCCCTTATTGCCAGATGAACTGCTTTCATGATGACATCTGAAAATATATTACCAGCTTCTATTATAACATTCTTAAACACTCCTGTTCTGCTTTTCACCCATTTTTTTGCACCCTGATATCGGGTTAAAAAAACACTCTTTTTTGAGAACCGGTTTATTTCCTGCAGACGAAATAGACGGTGTGAAAGCATGGGAATAACAAACACAGAAACAAACAGGCTCAGGATTATTGCGAACGTAATCGCTATGGCAATATCTCTGAACAACTGTCCGGCTTCCTCCTGTACAAATATGACTGGCAGAAAGATTGCAACGGTGGTTAGGGTAGATGCGAATATGGCTCCCCAGACCTCTTTTGTGCCAAGATAGGCAGCTTCGATGGCTGATTTCCCCGTTTTCCTGTGGCGGTCAATATTTTCAAGCACTACGATGGCATTATCCACAAGCATCCCAACAGAAAATGAAATCCCGGCAAGGCTTACAACATTCAGATTTCTACCAAGGGCGCTCATAAAGATGAAAGTACCCGTTATGCTTACCGGTATTGATATGGCGATAATCAAGGTTGGCCCTGTACTCCTGAGAAAAACAAGCAAAACAATAATGGCAAGAAGTCCGCCATAGAGTATATTTTTCTTGACAAGTCGAATTGCGCCATTTATATACGGCCTCTGGTCATAAACCAACTCAAGATATATTTTTTCTTCTTTGAGTTTCTCATTGTTCAACCAGGTAACTACGGCATCTATTTTGTTGGTTAAATCCAGGATATTCGTTCCAGGTTCCGGTTTTATACCAATAGCGATACCTTCTCTTCCGTTATGTATCATCGCTTCTGTCAATTTTTCATATCCAAAACTTACGCTGGCCAGATCTGAGAGCAATACGCGCTCTTGTCCTGTTGACTTGATTACGATATCTTCTATCTCTTTCTCGGAGTTAAACTCCCCAACAGTTCTTATCCGATAATCCCTCCTTCCAACTCCCATGTTCCCGGCTGATATATTGATATTTTCTGATTGCAAGATATCTATAAGCTCCCTTATGGTAAGGCCATAGGCTGCCAATTTTTCAGGTTTTATAATAATGTGCATCTCCCTTTCCCTGCCACCACGAACCAAGATGTCCGCAACGCCCTCAACCCTGTCAATATACTGCCTGACCTCATTTTCAAAATAAGTTTTATAAATAAAGGCAGAAGAGGGATTATCATCCGCAGTTTTTAATATCATCCATATCACGGGAGGAGTAGTTGCGCCTGTTGCACTGATTATGGGCTTGTCAACGTTTTCAGGATAGGTAGGGACTTCGTTGAGTTTGTTTGATACCCTTAATAACGCATCGTCCAAACTTATACCGATCTTAAATTTCAGGGTAATCATTCCAATACCATTGAAGGATTCGCTCTCCATCTTCGTAAGTCCGCGCACCCCTTTTAACACCTTCTCCTGTTCCTCGATTATCTCGCGTTCTATCTCATACGGTGTAGCACCAGTCCATGTAGTGGTTACCGTAATCTCAGGCTCTATAACCGATGGCGTTAACTGATAGGGCATGGTTTTTAGCCCAATAACGCCAAAGAGTACCACGAAGATGACACCAACGATAATAGTAACCGGTTTCTTTATGGAAAACCTGATAATGTCCAAGGATGCACCCTCAAAAGGCATTTATACCTTAAAAAAATATTGTTACTTAAAATCTTTATTGATCAATACGAGACCCTGTGTTAACAGAAAGTATTTCAAGCGCCTGACCATCCTGGAGTCTTTCATTTCCCTTGATCACAACCTTCATCCCTTCCACCAATTCAGGCGCCTCAACACCGGCCATTATACCGCTGTATCCCGTCACTTTTACCGGAATCATCTTTGCGCGGGAGTCCACGCAGACAAATACAATATTTTCTCCAAACGCACTAATAACAGCATCTCTTTCCACAATCAAGGCATTTATTCCAGCCCCTCTGGGAAACATTGCCTTTGCCTCCATGCCCGCAACAAGCGATGCGGAATTTCTGACCCGGATCTTTACAGGAAACGTCCTGGTTGGTATATCACCCTGAGGTATAATTGAGAACACCTTTCCCGTTAACTCGGTCCCTCCGGCTTTTACTACTACAACCTTTCCCTGAGTAACAGATGTTAATACGTTCTCAGGAACATGAAAAAGAACATCCACAACATCATCCCTTGCAATGGTAGCCACTTTTGTACCGTTCGATACCCATTCACCAACTTCGATGAGTTTTTTTGTAATTACACCGTCAAAAGGCGCCCTTACGCTCTTTTTCCGGAGTTCTAAGCCGAGTCTTCCGATTTCAGCCCGCATTGATGCAGATTTTTTTTCCAGGCTGGCTACCCTGAACCGGTGTTCATCATACACCTGCTCAGCAACGGCTTCTTCACGGTAAAGCTTTTCTATCCTTTTAAGGTCTCTTCGCGTCAGTTCCAAATCTGTAGAGACCTGTTCATACAGCGCCTTTTTCATCTGGATGTCTTTTCTGAGCAGGTCCGAGTTAATTTTAATCAGCACGCAGCCATTTTTTACCCGGTCTCCTTCTTCAAAATTCACGCTATCAACCTTACCGCTTACCTCCGAAGCAACATCTGAAACCTGCGGATAACAGACCGTTCCAACAAATTCTGCTTCCGGGATTACCACGCCAGACCTGACTTCCGATACAACTACCTTTGCAAGTGGCACCTGAATATTTTCCATTCCCGTAATGGGAAAATCATACCAGAGTGAAACGATAATAATTATTCCAAGACTGATTATTTTCTTTAACATGTTCCCTATCTGAACAAGCCGAAAAAGATAAAACACGTCCTCATGAAAATGGGGATCCGAGGCACTAAATTCGTAGGTTAGCCCTGTCAGAGTTGATTTTATTTAATATGTAAGTTATTACTTACACACATAATACCTTTTCCCATTTTCTTGTCAAGAAGAAATAAAAAATTTTAAGAATACCCTGATAAGATGGAAGGTATAATGCGCCCCAAAAACTGGACAGATAGATAAGATAAAATATCCTGAGTGGGAATTGTGAGTATGGAATTGGAAAAGGAGGATATTTT
>JABRVT010000139.1:0-2147 GCA_040048245.1 Candidatus Brocadia sp. | reverse complement strand
TGTCCTTGGGCTTGTCAGGCCAAATACATATACTTTTTCCCCGTCTTCCTTCTTTTTGGAAACAAGTGCCCGATCTTTCGATAAACTAAAGAGATATTGCACAACGGCATCCAGTTCCCTGTCGGTAAGCTTATCAAAACCGGGCATCTTATTCCTGGTGCCGTAAAATTTCGGATCAGAGGGGTTTTTAATAAATTCCTTTAACCAGGTTTCTGACAAATAATCGGTCAAATTTGGTGCAACCTTTTTCATTTCTTTATTACCGAATGGATGGCAGATAGCACAATTACCCTTCAGTGCGAGTTCTTTTCCCCTCTCAACTCTTTCAGTATTTTGATTGCTCAGATTCCCTGACTGGCTGAGTAGGAATTCAGTTATATCCATGATCGATTCATCCGGAAGTTTTGTCGGAGGCATCGAGCCTGATTCCTTAAAATATCTTTTATCTTTAGGATTTTTTAAGAGTTCTGCAACCCATTCCCTCGATCCGAAATTGGTGAAATCGGGACCATTTTCTCCACCTTCTCCCCTTATCATATGGCAACCAATACAACTTTCCTTAAAAATCTTTTCTCCCAGGTATACAGGATCATTAAGAAAGATTGACATTCCACCCGTGGGTGGAATACCTCCTGATGCCAGCTTTACAGCTCTTGCAGCCTGTTTCTCGGCTTCTTCTCGCTGATGAATAATATGGATATCCTTACTATCATGGTAGATGGCAAGAGAAGTTAAGACAATTATTCCTGCCAGCCCCGAAAACACGGCGCCAAAATATGGTATCCTTTTTACAGGATACCTCGAAGGGCTCCTGTCAATAAAGGGAAGTACGAATAAGAAAATCAAGGCAAGGGCAGGGATAATAACGGTACCCACAATTAAAAACTTTCCCTGGCAATATTTTAAGAGCTGAAATAAAAACAAAAAATACCATTCTGGTCTGGCGAGGTAGTTTGACGCAGGATCGGCCGGCGCCTGCAGCTCTGCACCACCCGTCCAGAACACTACCCCGGCAAGCGCCGCATACATGCCTATAGCAAATACAATATCTTTAAATATCTGGTCTGGCCAGAATGGGTCAACACGACTTTTCAATACCTCTTCACTCATTTTCCAATGCGGGGTTACACCATGTTTACGGAAAAGCGCAATATGGATAAATAGAAAGAATACCAGTGAAATTGGTAATAAGAATACATGAAGGGTGTAAAAACGGGTAATGGTGAAATTTCCGTAGTCAGCGCCGCCCTGGTGCAGTATTTTGATATATTTCCCGATTACAGGAATAGTTCCCATAATATTGGTGGCAACCTGCGTAGCCCAGTATCCCTTCTGATCCCAGGGGAGAAGGTAGCCGGTTAACCCGAAACCAGCCAATAACAAGAGGAGGATTATCCCAGAAATCCAATTCAATTCACGGGGTTTTTTGTATGCGCCAAAAATAAATACCTGAAACATATGCACTATGGCCAGTATCATCATGGCGCTTGAACCAAAATGATGTAAACCGCGTACAAACCAGCCAAATGATGCTTTATGCTGAATATAATAAACACTTCCCCATGCCGATGTCGAAGAGGGTGCGTAAAAACTGGTCATAATAATTCCGGTAACGGCCTGAAGGATAAAAAGGAATACCAGTCCGCTTCCAAAAATATATGACCACTTTGCCCCACCATGAACAGGCTCATCCAGCGCTGCTTTTAACACTTTGCTCAATCCGGTTCTCTCTTCTATCCATTCACTCAATTTGTTTGCCATAGATTTAAACCACCTCAGAAATAGGCTATAGGAATACCTGTAAATTTACCTTGAGAAAAATTTTAATTCCTGCCATTGTAAGCTCCAAACAGCAATCTCCAAATTACACCTAAATTCTGCAAACGATTTTCGCACAGCGGAAATCTACCGCCTATAATATCCTTGCTGGGCAAAAATCAATAATAGGCTTCGGTTTTTTGGTTTTCTGAGTTACCCAGCGCCATTTTGGGCAAAAAGAATCGGGGAAATAGCCCTGACTCAACCATCTGGAGCAACAAAAACCGAGATGTAGACATACCATCCCCTTTGCTGTATCCTCAGCGACTACAACACCCGGCATCAAAAACAGGAATTACTTTTTACCTGAACTCTACGCTCAGCGACAT
>JABRVT010000138.1:0-1495 GCA_040048245.1 Candidatus Brocadia sp. | reverse complement strand
TGCCTGACCAATGACATTGCCTTTTCGATCGGTATATTACCAGAGATGGCCAGCATCAGGTTCGCCGGGTTGTAAAACCTTCGGTGGAAGTCCTGCACATCTTTCAATTGGATCCGTTCAAGTTGTTTGATATCACCAAATAGCCGGCCAAAACCGGGGTTCTCTTTGAACAGGTTATCATAAAGGATTCGTTCTGCCACCTTTGGCGTACTCATCTCAGTATTGGCCGAAAGCGATACGACATCTTTTTTCGCTTCAGCAAAAGCCTTTTCTGTGAGGTTTGGCTGCAATATCATTTCCGAAAGCAGATTCAGTCCCTTCTCAAAAAAGGCATCTATTATCTTTAACCGGATGTAAGCAAAACGGGGGGTATGATAATAGTCATCGAAAGGAACTGATGGATCATCGCAAAGTTTTATTTCAGCGCCAATGGACTCAAATGCCTGATACAGGGCATTGTTCGGATGTTCTGCAGTTCCACCTTCGAGGAGCATACGCTGTAAGATTTCCGTCATACCCCGTTTTTCTTTACCTTCGCTCAGGCTGCGCTCCTTTGCCAATAAATTTATACCTACAACCCGGCTGTCCTGGTTTTCTTTCACGACAACTGTCAGGCCATTTTCCAACATTTCCATTTTGTATCGATTGACCAATTGAGTGGACATATCTTCGGTTGTTTTCTCAACCGGAGGGGACATTAATGTAACCACAGGCACCTGGATACTCACATATTTTTCTGTTGCCTTTTGAATAGCCTGTGGCGTCACCTTCATTAAACCATCCATATAGTTGCGGAGAAGGGTATAGCCCCCGGCAGCCAGATAACCCGATTTCATCATACCGTAATAGTGCAAACTCTCCTGCAAATAAAGTTCATGCGTTGCCCTCGCAATCAGCGTTGATTTCACTTCACTGTCTGGAACTGCTTTTTTGACCATGCCCTGCACCGCCTGGGTAATTAATTCTACCACACGCCCTGCGTCAGCATTCATGGGGAGTTCGGCAGATATCTGTAACGTTGAAAAATCACGGTTGAAATCCATGCTTGTATCAATTGATTCAACCAGGTCTTTATATTGTTCTTGTTTGAATAATGTCTTCAGTACAGCGTTCTCTCTTCCTCCGAGGAATTCGGATAGCAGTGCCAGCGCCTGAAAATCATCAGAAACTGGCGGCGGCAAGAGATAACCCATGGTCAGGTATTGACGATCTTTAGGAAATTTGCCCATGCCATTTGCCGTGGTAATGCGTAATTTTTGCGGTAAGTTAAGGGTTATTGTTTTGCGCTCTGGTATTGGTCCTGCCGGATATGGGCCATATTTTTCTTTCACCAATTTCACCATCTCCGGGGTCGAAAAATCGCCTATCACCATTAAGGTCATGTTGTTGGGTACATACCAGGTTCGATAATAGGCCCATACGCTTTCCCGTTTAAGATGGGTAATGGTAGAAACCGTCCCGAGTACCGGACGCTCGTAAGGCGTACCGGCATAAA
>JABRVT010000137.1:0-8124 GCA_040048245.1 Candidatus Brocadia sp. | reverse complement strand
AGCTCGGAATGACAGACGAAGGAGGAATTTCATCTTCCCCTGTGACCAAAGGTCATGAATGTTTCATAACACATTCAGTAAAATACTCAAGATTCTTTATATCCTCATGAATCCACCTGTTTTTTATCATAGAAAGAAAATAGGCAATGATTCCAATCGCCAATCCTACGACCGTTGTTGTAAAGGCAATGATGATATTGCTCGACAGCTTTTCAAGATCTCCTTGAGATAATGCCGACAATGCCGGACCCATCGGGATTATCGTCCCCATCAACCCAAGAGTAGGGCCTACACGGATCAGGAGCCGGAGGTTATCCAGATCTTTAACCATTTTTTGTTCCATACTTTGCAATAGATATTCTATGCGAACCTCTCTGCTGCAATTATTCTTTTTTAGTTCGTTGACAAGTTCTCTAAAGTATTCCCTAAAATAAAATGGCATCTCCTGGGTTTCCCGAAATGTTCCATGCAGGATATATTCATTATTCTGTTCCTGTTCCAGAAGAGATTCTACGAATTCCTTTGGTTCCTGCCTGCGGGTTTGTTTCTTCCGTTCCCAATATTCTGAGACAAATCCTCCCATGGTTATCATCATCAAAAAGAAAAAAACTACCAATAAAATTATGACGGGATAAAGCATCGCTGATGAAAGGACAGAAAGAATGGTTTGTAATAGAGTGAGAAGATTCATGATTTCCTCTTTTAAAATTTTAATTTCGAAGGCCTTTTCCTATCCATCCGTAAACGAAAAAACAGATACAGCCCACCACGACGACAATGACAATCCATGGTTTATCAAATTTAGTAACGCTTAGGTTCCTTTCATTCGTTTTTATCTCTTTCATCTCCAATCCTTTGACTATTTCGGCCTTTCCAGCATCTTCATCCTCTGATTTCCACTCATCGGCCTTTTCAATCTTCTCTTTATCCTGTGTTTGTCCGGTATCCTTTCTCTGTTCAATACTTCCCGGGTCAGGTTTTGACATAGACGCCTGAACTTGAACGATCCTGTCCATCTCTGTCTTTCGTTCGTTTAGCAACTTACCGGTAGCTGTTTTTAAGACCTCTGCATACTGAATCAAGGTATCTGGATTTACGAGACCAGGGGTATTCAAAATATCCGTTGCATAGTGCTGGAAGGCTGGGTTGTTGCAGGTTTGCACACAGCAGGCTACACCGTGTTCTATCACCGTTGTCATGTATTCCTTCGCCAGGGTTTGTTTGACTTTTTCCGTAGGCTGCCAGTAACCTTTTCGTATCGTCTCCAGCATTCTGGCCGTAACGGCTTGATACGCATAAGGGTTTTTCTTACTGAAAAATTCCTTCAAATCCATTCCGTATTTATCCTCGACATAAACTTCAAACGTCTCTTCCCAACGGGCAGAGTCCATTGTCTCTGGTACGGTGACCTGCCAGCCCCACATGTTTTCAACAAATTCAGCCATCTTATTTGCCCCTTCAAAACCTTCCTTCTTCATCCCTTCAATCCATTCCGGATTCCAATAGCGTGACCGTAGTTCCATACCCATCATCCTGTCGATCGGGGTCATTTCCGGCCTGGCTGGATTCATCATGTTAGTAATTACCAATTCAGGTGACTTTCCATCCAATTCCCTGATTGCAGCCGCCGGCCCCCCTGCGTACATGAAAAAGTCATCATTATCAACAGTCCCGTACAGGTTGGTAGAACAGCTATGAACAACCATTCTGGTTCCGCTTAGCACCATTTTATAGACATCCTCCATGGGTTCTCCCCACAAACCGTTCCCATACCCATAACTCATCCGTTTCAGATATTCATCCGCTACGACAGAATCGTCTTCCCAACTTCCACTTGCGCTTACGATGCGTGAGACATTCAGATCATAACGCCCAGGGGCTTCATCAAAGATTCTAACCGCTGCGTATTGTTCGGCCTTCTTTTGCGGCCAGCCTTTTTGAATCAGCCTCCCGGTTACTTCCTTGATATGTTGTTGAATCTGGTTGTCTTTTTCATCAAGTCCTTTTACCATTTGAACGGCCTGGTCGATGTATTGGGTCAACTGTCCAAACATCTCTTCTGCCGCCGAAGAAACGACGATGTCAATTCTTGGACGGCCCAACTTCTCTTTCGGTATGATCTTAATCCCCGTTACCTTCCCCCATTCATTCCAAATGGGCTCAACCCCCAATAAATAAAGGATCTGGGATTCCAGTACCCCTTCGTGGCGTATCGTTTCGGTACCCCATATAACAAAGGACAATTTCTCAGGATATTTCTCGTTATTTTTCGCCCGATAATCATCGAGTAGTTCTTGAGTCAATTTGACGCCCACCTGCCAGGCCTCTTTTTTGGGTATCTTATCCGGATTAAAGGCATAAAAGTTTTTCCCCGTAGGCAGTGAATTTGGATTTCTTACGGGGTCATTTCCGGTTCCCGTTGGTATATATTGTCCATTCATGGCCTTAACCAAATTGGACAATTCCCGCTTTGCCCCTTCCTGGATGTTTTTGTCCAATTCATGGGCAGGGATATCTTTGATAACCTCTTTTATCGCCTGAATGGTGGATGTACGAAGCAATTCATCCGGTGCATTACCGAATGTATGCAATCCGTAAGGCATATTAAGCTGCTTCAATTCCTGAAGATACTCTCCTATTTTATGAATGACTTCGTGACCAAACCTATGCTGGTCATCGCTTTGAGTATCAATATTCAAATACTCGCTAATTTCTATATCTTTCTCAAGTCCCAAATCTTTTACCTTTTTTATAATATTTTCCATGTATTGCCTTGCAAGTGCGGCATCCTGTTCCAGTGCCCGGTCATGGTCACCGATCAGCTCTTCAAGTTCGGCATACTCGTGATAAAGTCCACCCTTTTTTAAAGGAGGAATCATGTGATCTATAACGACGGCTGCTCCCCGCCGTTTTGCGACAAGCCCTTCACCAACATCGTCTACGATGTAAGGATACATGACTGGCAAATCCTGAATCAACGCCTCCGGTGGATCATCACCAGAAAGACCGTTGCTTTTCCCTGGCAGCCATTCATGTGTGCCATGTGTGCCGAAATGAATTACCGCATCTGCGCCAAAGCCATGCTTCAGCCATAAATATGCCCCTACATATTGATGGTGAGGGGACAGGTCTTTACTATGGTACAAGGCTTCTTTATCCTGCAGCCAGCCCCTTACCGGCTGGGGAAGGATAACAACGTTTCCCCGCCTTATTGCGGGAATAACCATATATTTCTTCTTTTGCTTCGGGTCAGTCCACATCATCACATTGGATTCTTCAACCGTTCCCCAATCCTTATGAACGTCTTTCATAAAATTTGCCGGTAAACTCCTCGCCCACCTTTGATACTCTTCCAGAGGCAGCAATACACATTTCCCGTTCCTTACCATCCCGTCAAGTTCGCCTGGTGCCCAATTCCCAACGTTTCTCCCGTATCTTAGGGAATTTTCAAGCAGTATCTCTTTATCCATGGTTTCATTGCCAACGTCATATCCATTTCCCTTCATCATCTTTAACACATTCTCAATACTGGCGAAGACATTCAGGTAACTGGCGCCGATATGTTGCTTCCCTGGTGGATAATTCCAATACAACAGGGCTACCTTTTTCTCCAGGTTGTTTCTTCTCTGTAAATTGATCCAGGCCCTTATACGGTCGACAGCCCGATCAATACGCTCAGGTATGGGTTTTCGTTGTTCGACAAAAAAGCCTGTTTCATCATCTTTTTCACGAATTCGATATGAAACGACCGTAGGTTGTATAAGACCGGCAATTTCTGGAATAGCCAACTGCCAGCTTACCTCCAAAGAACTCAAACCTTCGGGATCGTTCTCCCACGTCTTTCCATCCTTTCCGTAAACGGTAATCAAATTAACCACAGGTATCCCGCATTTTCCCAGGGAGTCTGGAGCTTTGAAATCTGAAAAACGAAAGAGAAAAGACAGTATGCCAGAAACTCGTGAACCCCCTTTGGAATCGACTAATAATTTCTCAATAACAGCATCCTCAGGATAGCCAAATGCTACAAAGGCATTGAATCCCTTTTCTTCAATGGTACGGATCAGTTCATCTTCAACAGATGCCTGTCCTTGCTCATAAAATGAGGAGTATGTCAGGATTGCTACCCATTCTGCATTTTCTTTCACGTAGCCTGCATCTCGATACCAATTCTGATATTCCTCGAATGTCTCAAAGAGTTTTTCATCCCGTTGGTAATGATAATAGGCCATCTTTAATCCTTCTTTGGGCGGATTGGCAGTAAGTTCCGGGAAAGGTAAATATTTCTTTAATGAAAGCAGGATCATATTCTTAAAATTCCCGGTGCTTGAATACCGTAAATATGAGCGGATTTCTTTATCGTATGTTAATCCTATGGCTGCATATTGTGAATCCAACCCGGCTGTTTCACCAACGGCAAGAACTGTTGCGCCACGGTCAATTACCTCCTTTAATACTTCAAAATCAAAGCCTGATTGAGTAGGTATGGAGATACGGATACCGTGCACATCAAATAAAATAAGATTTGAATCCAGAATCTCGTTCGGATTAAATCCCGATTCAAGATCGGTTTTGCTGATGATTTCAAACGTGACCCGGTCTTTAAGAAAGGGGTAATCTTGCCAGATCGCTTTCATTGTCTTGACAACACTTGAGGTCATATAGTCCCCTACAATACAGGTGTATTTCACACCATGTTCGTGATGATGCTCTTCGTGAAGGTGCCCTTCGTGGGCAAAGGAAATGTGTTGAAAAGAAAAGAGCAAGGCAAGCAGGATTGTCAACATATGTCTTTTCATTTTTGCTCTTCCTTATTATGGGTACAAACATCCTTTGTGTATTCCCACCTCATAGAGTCACCCTCACTGAGAATACATTGATTGGCAAAGGATGTTGCACGTTTACCGTTGATGTTGTAATACCACGCCCTGTTTCCAATTTTCATAATTATATTATCAATAGATATAACCAAAAAATATTCCTCATGCTTTTGCGTTTCGATCTTTGCAACAGATTGAAGCGCCTCCAGGGCAGTAATACCCTGTTTCCATGGTATCTCCACTTTACGACTCTGTTGCAGCCCTCCGTAGTCAATTTCTACGGTTACAAGCTGGCTGGCACCGTATGTAGCCGGCAAAAGCACAAAAACAATAAATATTCCTAATATTCTTTTTACGTGGTTCATTTTTTTCCTCCTTACCGATTGCGGAATAACGTCACGGGTTTCAATATGTTACATAAAGTTATTTGTCTCTTTTCATCACCTCCTGATTCTTCTGTTTTATTTTGCTTTTAAAACTTAAATTCCATTCCGCCGTACGCTGTAAAACCAAGGGAACCAAAACCTGTTACCTCTTCGTACCCGTAATCAAAAAGGTTTTCAAACCTGACATACGCGGTCATTACCTTTGTGATGTCATACCGAGTTGCCAGATCAGTGGTCCAGTAGTTGTCCATTTCCTTACCATCACTGTCTATCCTGCCTCTCACCATAATGCCGGTTACATTAATAGTTAATTTCTCAAGGGGTTGGGCATTCATCCTGAGGGTTCCTCTGTTTCTTGGTCTGCGCGGTAGTTGTTGCTCTTTCTCTCTATCCTTTGTATCGGTATACGTATAGGTTCCCGTTAATGAAAGTTTGTTGTAAGGTTTATAGGTTAAGCGGGTTTCAATTCCTTCTGACTCTGCCCTGGCGACGTTTTCTGCCAAAAAACTTCCGTCAGATTGTATCGCGGCCGTAATCAAATCAGTAAAATCATTCTTAAAATACGTAACATCCATGGTAAGTTTCTCTTTGAGGATTTCTTTCTCCACCCCAAAGTCCCAGCCCTTACTCTCTTCCGGATTGAGATTTGGATTACCAAAGAAGGGGAAAAAAAGTTCATTTAAACTCGGCGCACGAAAACCCTTTCCCCACGATCCATGAAGCCGGGTACTAATCTTCTCCATGTTATATGATGCCGTTGTTCTATACGTAAGATTGTTTCCAAAGGTGCTGTAATCATCGTAACGGAATCCTGCGGTCCAATGTAACGATTCAAATAATTTGATTTGATTCTGGAAGAACACAGAGTTGTTCCAAAACTGCTTATCAAAGTTACCGGCATTTTCACCCTCCTGTACCTCATATTCATAGCCTATGGTTACCGTATCGACGTCAAACAGAGTAAAGTCGGATTGATGCTCCAGCCTCCATACTCGCGTAAGGATACGAAACTCGCCCAATTCGTCAGTAGGGTCAAAGCCTTCCAGTTCTGTATCGTTGACTGAGACGAGAAATGAAGGTGTCCACAGGTCAAAAAACGTTTTCCTAACCTTCGTCGAAAAAAGAATCTCATCTGTTGTCTGGCGCCGGTCAGTGTCGTCTACCGGACCAATTCCATATTCAAATGCATCGTATTCAAAATCTGAGTGAGACCCCCGTATCGTTGTATCAACCCTTCCGTTGTCCAGGAAATTCCACCCAAGACGTGAGGAACCGGTAAAATTATCGTAACCGTCCTCTTCGCTTCCACTGCTGGCAGCGGATATTCCATGGGTTTTCAGATAGGAAGCACCTGCTGAATAATCAAATTTTTCCTTTCCACCGGAAATATGAATCGTTTCTCTAAAGGAATCGTGCATTCCGTATTCTGTCCCCACAGTAACTTTGGTATCACCTGAGCCTTTTTTTGTAATAATGTTAATGACGCCGCCGATGGCTTCCGAGCCGTACAAGGTACTTTGAGGGCCACGCAGGACTTCAACCCGTTCAATGGTATCAGTTGTAAGGTTTGCAAAGTCAAACGCCCCGGTTGTAGGGCTATTCATCTGAACACCATCGACAAAGACGAGTGTCTGGGCAGCGGATGCCCCCCGTATGAACAAACTGGTAGTTCCTCCAATTCCCTGTGTTCTTGTGACTTCAAGTCCTGGTAGTTGGCGCAGGACATCGATTAATAGTGGTGCTTTGCTATTCTCAATCTCTTTTTGTGTAACGACAGAAAAAGAACTACCGATATTTTTTTGCGCCTGTTTCGTTCTTGTCGGAGTAATCACCGTCTCTTCTTTATCCTTATTTTGTTCATCCGGTGATAGATCGTCTTTGGGTATTTCCGGTGAAGGTGTTTGATCCTGAGATAACGGCTCATTTTCAGCAACTGGTGGTAATGGTTCTATTTTAGTCTCTTCCGGACTGTTTTTTTCTTCTTCTGGCTGTGGATGCATTGCCTCTTTTAGTTCTATCTCTTCTTCAGATTTTGTTTCCTTCACAAATGCGGGTATTTCTTCCTTGTCCGGTATACGAATAATAAACCTTTCTTCCAAAAGAGGTTTCCTTGGAACAGGTTCTGATATTTCTCCAGCTAAAGCAGTTTTACAATAAAAGTTATGCGCTAAAATAATCATCAGCATGATAAATACATATTTCATTTGTATCCTCTCTTTCCCCTCGGAAATAAGAATTGATAAAATCGTGTTCAAGCAGGTCTCCTGGCTGCCGGATCATCCTACGTCCTGCGCCTTCCCATCCTGTTTTTGTAATTGCTTAGTTCATCGCAGAGAACGCAGAGGAAAAGAACAGAATATGAGAAATTGTGAAGATCGGAAGTTGAGAAATGCAATCTCACAACCTCTTAATTTTTCAACATCCTGTTTTTCTCTGCAACCTTTGCGTCTCTGTGGTGAACCCTTTCCCAATCAGGACCGTGGCATCGTGCAGCGTTCGTCACCGGTTACAGTTGCGGGGCAGCTCCCGTTTCTACGGGATTCCCTGGATATTTGAACAATGATAAATCTTAGAACATGAGACTGAACACGGATAAACACAGTTTATCCGTGCCACCCTTTTTACGAGTAAAATTCCTCTGTGATTAAATAAAAAAGCCCGTTCCTTCGCATAAAGAAGAAACGGGCTTTTACAGCATCATTATCAACGCTTCACCTCCTTTACTCCGAAGAAGTATTTTCAGCATACATTACAGGCAGGTCTTCTGACTTGCGGATCACCCTACTGGTTGCACCTTCCCGGAAAACCGTTCAATCAGTTTAAACCGTTGAAACGGCTTTCCAGTGGCTCTTGCAACGTTCGTCACCGGATACAGCGGCGGTACCGTTCCCTTTTCTCCGAATTTCTGACACGTATTAACT
>JABRVT010000136.1:0-22960 GCA_040048245.1 Candidatus Brocadia sp. | reverse complement strand
GAGGACACTGAGAACACGGGGAATAAGAAAATGGTGGATTGAATAGTCTTTGAAAAATCTCAATGTAGTAAAATAAAATGATTATTGAGTTCTCTCCGAAAAGTACAATATATTGCGGTGGGATGTTGATATTTACCGTATAAAGCATCGCTATTTTGATTTTCGGATTAAACTCAATAAGCAATTTACATTTTTATTATATTTTTTACCTTGAGTAATACAAATCTATCAGGCGACCTTGCGCTCAATCTCCTCAAATTTAATGGCTACCTTCTTGGATACGCCCGGCTCCTGCATGGTAATTCCATACATTACATCGGCGACGCTCATGGTGACCTTGTTGTGGGTAATAACGAGGAATTGCGTATCTTTGGTAAATTCCTTAAGGATATGGATAAATCTATTAATATTGTTTTCATCCAGGGCGGCATCTGCCTCGTCCAGGATGCAGAATGGGCTTGGCTTAGATTGAAACACTGCAAAAAGCAATGCCACGACTATCATTACCTTTTCACCTCCCGACAAAAGCGTAATCGAACGAAGCTCTTTATTGGGCGGCTGTGCCACGATCTCAATGCCTGCTTCCAATATATCAACATTTTCCTCCAGGATCATATCGGCCTTGCCACCCCCAAACAATTTCCTGAACATTATCTGAAAATTCTGGCGAATGTCGTTGAAGGTTTTCTCAAATAATTCCCTGCTGGTTTGGTTGATTTTTTTTATCAGATTCTGTAAGGCTTCCTGTGATTTTTCGAGGTCTTCCTTCTGATTTACCAGAAATGTCTCGCGAATCTCCAGTTCGTCCTGCTCTTTGATGGCCTCCAGGTTCACATTCCCCAGCCTACCGATCTTCCCCTGCAGCTCTTCTATTTCTCTGGAAACCGCCCCCCAGAAATTAATCTGAGGCTGAGCAGGATCGACAGGTTCAGGTTGAGATTCAGTCAATTCCAGTTTGATTTCGCCGGTAGTAGCGTCTAAATCTGACAAATCGAGTTGATATTCCTCACGGACACGATCTTCCAGATTTGATAAACGAATTTGATATTCATTTTCCTTGAGCTTTAATTCCTGCAGTTGTTGTTCAAGATGTTTCTGCTCCGACCGTTTTCCGTCAAGGTGTTCCTTTAATTCGTTAGCTTTAAGATTGTGGCCATCATATTCAGCTTTGAGAGATGCCATTGACACTTTTAATCCGGTCTTCCTGGCAGCAAGTTCATTTAGAAGGAGTTCTAGATGTTTAATCTCTTCTTCAGCCTCCAACTTTTTCTGCTGGCAGCTTTGCTGCTCCTGTACAATATGCTTAATCTGTTCCTGGGTTTCATGCAACTCTGCATCGAGTTTATTCAAGGCCTTGCACAGTCCCTCTTTCTTTTCCTGTCTTTGCGCAAGACCAATCTTTACCGTAGTTATCTCGTCCTGAACACTCTTTTTCAAATGCTCTTTTTCTTCCACAAGCAGGAAGGACTCTTCAACTTGTTGTTCTAGCTGCCTGCGTTGCTGGTTGAGCTGCATTAACTCTTCCCGCAAACACCGCTCCCGTTCGCAGGCATTTTGCACTTCCACATCGATCTCTTCCATCTCGTTCCTGTTTATCTTTTTCTCTGCTGTAAGCTCATCCCGTTTCTGTTCATTCTGTGCAAGCTCGTTGTCCTTGGAAATTTTCAGGATATTCACCTGCTCTATTCTCTTCGCCAGTTGGGCCGCCTCCGTTTCAAGCCCTGTAAGTTCCTCGATGTGGTGTTGTTTATCAAGTTCCAGTTTCTCAAGGGTTTGCCGGATTTGAACCAGTTCTTCTTCGATCTTCTTCAGTTCACTTTTTCGGGATATGATCCCTACCTGCCCCTGCTTCTTGCCACCACTGAGCGCGCCTTCGGGTTCCAATAACTCTCCATCGAGCGTAACATACCGGATAGTACGGTTATCGTTGCTCATGGCAAGTGCAGTAGCAAGATTCTTTACAACAACTGTATTATTCAGGAAACCATCAACAACCCCGCAAACTTCTTCGGCACTGTTGACGAGTTTCCGTGCAATACCAACAACACCTGGCTTTTGCAGGATTTCCACAGGGATGGAAGAGCGACCATTTGTCCTGTCCACCGGGAAAAAGATTGCATGACCCTTTTGACTCTTTTGCAGGAATGCAATGGCCTGAACAGCATCATCCGTGGTATCGGTAACAATACCCTGCACCCTTTCACCCAGGGCAGTTTCGATGGCCAATGCATACTGGAGATCGACTTTTAGCAGGTCGGCAATCATGCCCCGTATGCCCTTTACAGCCGCAGGGACCTTCCTGGATTCCTCCAGAATGGCCTTTGCGCCAGACTCTACACCTTCCGACCGCATTTCGAAATCCAGAAGGACTTCGTGCCTGGAGGTTTTGCTGCTATATAATTGCTTTTGCTGATTGATTTGCTCGTCTAAAGAACGTATCATACTTACAAGCTCTTGTATGCGTCCCTTTGAAGCAGATAATTTCTGGTCTAAACCATTGGATTCTTCAATGAGAGCATCTTTCTCCTTTGTGGTTTCCTTATATTTCAGCATCAGGGTATCCACAAATGAAGTAATTTCCTCCTGCCTTCTGGAAAGTTTTATTTTCCTGCCTTGCAAGGTATCTTTTTCGGCAGTTAAGCTACCGATCTCATTCTGCAAACCTGATTCTTTTTGAAGGATAGAGATGACCTCGGATTTCTTTTCATCAATACCCTGATATAACAGGTCACACTCAAAACTAATCTGCTTATGTGTCGTCTCTTTTACCTTCTGGGCATCAATATATTTTACAATTTCCTGCTCTACGGTATCTATCAGGTTCTTTGTCTCCGCAATCCTGTCGTCTGTCTCATGTATCTTGCTTTCTAGACTCTTTTGCTGTTCGGTGTATTTTTCCAGGAGGATTTCTAATTCTTTCATACGTTCTTGATCGTATTTTACTTTATCCTGATTTTTTGAGATTTGCGCATCCAGATTAAGTATCTCGGTCTGCTTCTGTACCAGTTGTTTTTCCAATTGCCCTATCACACCATCAATTATATTTATTTGCACTTCGAGTTCGCCAATTTCCGTAGCCAAAGTCTGGTTTTGTTTTTCAATCTGATTGACCTGCTCTGAAAATGAGGACTTTTTATCCTTCAGGTCACGATAATTTTTCAGGGAAAGTCCTACCTTTAATTTTTTCAGTTGTTCCACATATTCCTGATATTTTCGTGCCCTGGAGGCCTGGAGTTTTACGGAACGGAGTTGTTTCTGCAACTCCTCGATAATATCACCAACCCGAAGCAGGTTCTGTTCCACGTGTTCAAGCTTGCTTAGGGCTGCCTTCTTGCGTGATTTAAACTTGCTGATCCCTGCGGCTTCTTCAAATAATATCCGCCTCTCGCGGGAATCAGCCTGAAGCATGGCTTCAACATTGCCCTGCTCAATCACTGAATAGGTATTTGCACCAAAACCAGTATCTAAGAAAAGTTCCCGAATGTCCTTTAATCTGCTTACTTGTTTATTGATAAGGTATTCCGATTCACCTGAAGTGTATAAACGGCGGGTTATGCATACCTCTGAGTATTCAAGCGGTAATAGCCCTTTGTTGTTCTGGATGGTCAGGGATACCTCAGCATAGCCCAGGGATGGACGCTTGTCCGTGCCGTTAAAGATCACATCAGCCATTTCATTACCCCTTAACGATTTCACACTTTGTTCGCCAAGTACCCATTTAATGGCGTCAATGACATTGCTCTTCCCGCATCCATTGGGTCCTACAATGACAGTTATTCCATCCTCAAAGACAATTTCTGTCTTTTCAGCAAAGGACTTGAATCCAAATAATTCTAGTTTTTTGAGTTTCATAATTTGAATTTCAAAAATTACAAGCGATTCACTAATCACTAAAGGGGGTATTTCGTTTGAGCGAAACACCCCCTTTTCATTATACACAGAGCATTTGGTCTCTTAGATGAAATATACAGGTCGCTTTATAAAATAACCATTAAGTATTCTCGATAGATACACTCAGCATACAAAATCCTAATTGTAACTAAAATATCCATTAAGTAAACCTTTCACCCGTAAAAATATCTTAAAACTCATTTAAGATGCTTTTCGGTTGATAAACACCATTCGTTATTTTTTTGCTGGTTTTTTTGCTGCCTTCTTTCCTACTTCCTTAGATGTCTTTCCTGAAGTTCCACATTTCTTCATCGCCATGTTTAATCACCCCCTTTCTCCGGCTGTAAATGAGACCAAACGGTATAATGAAATTACCAATTTCTCTGGAAAACCTTACCCTCTTCACCACGCACACAGCAGTAGCCAACATATTTTCCGGCACTTGCAGCAAAATCCCTGAGTATTTCAGCAGGATACGGTTCGATGTTCAGCATCCCTGTATCCAGGCAATGACCCGGTCTGAATGACTGCAGTATATATCGTCCGGCGCCCTGAATGGTTCTAGCTATGCTTTCAATATCGTCTCCATTTAACTGTGATGGACAAACGGTAGTGCGGAATTCATACTCAATGCCGCTTTCCATGATAATACAAATACTCCTTTTGATGTCTTCGATGTTACAGGGCACGCCTGAAATCAATTCATATTTTTCTTTCAGGAGGGGGGCCTTGATATCCATAGCCACACAATCCAGAAGCCCCCTGTCTATTAAATCTTTAAGCACATAAGGATGCGTACCATTTGTATCCAGACGTACCAGAATCCCTGTGCCTTTTAATGATTTGAGGAATACATCGAGATGTTTGTGTGTGGTTGGCTCGCCGCCTGTGACTACAACCCCGTCCACCCAGCCAGAATTCTGTCGTACCCTGTTAATTATGGTGCCGACAGGAATGGATTCCAGTTCATTCGGTGTTTGAACCAGATGGGGGGCATGACAATAAGGGCATCGAAGGTTACAGGCTGGTAAAAAAATTATAGAGACAATCTTCCCTTCCCATTCGATAAGACTATTTTCTATAAATCCTTTAATTGGTACAGTCACGCTATAATGTAATTTTAAAGCAGGATGGATTAAACGAAGCGAGCTTACACCATCCTAAGTCGTTTAAACTGTTCAAACAGTTTAAACCATTTGTTGGGGTGCGTCCCGCTTCACCAAACAAAAATACTAAGAAAAGTATCATATGATTGTCTAAAAGCGTAAATATTATTAGAAAATTTTGTATTTAGGACTGCAATACCAGGAATAATTTCCATTATTGTAAGGAATTATTTTACATTGCAACCAAATAAAAAACCTAGTATAGAACCGTATACTAGTCCTTTCTTCGCGTCTGTGTCATTAAGTAAATGCTTAAAAAGGTGCGCACGAAGGATCGTGTTCATCAATATGACATAACATGTTGTGTTGATAGATTCGCATATGCAACGACGAACCATTGTTGAGTCGAAGGCTAAGGTAAGGTTTTATTTTCTTCAATTTCAAAGTTTCAGGTAAGAGACAACCCATACCTCGCTGTAATGGAATCTTAGCACTTTGTTACATACGATTCAGCAGATACCGACTCCTTTTTGGGCAGGAAATCAGTTACACTATAATTACCCTTGTGCCTGTCTGCCAGTTCACCGATCTTGGACTTGTTCCAGTTGTTTATACGACTAAAATACCCGACAATCCGTGAAATACCATAGACATTCCTGGAACCGCAGTATCCGCAGATATCGGTGAGTTTTTGGGTAACCTTCTTGCAATCATTGCAAATCGTAAATTCCGGGGAGATGGTAACCTGGGCAGCCTGCGTATTTTTAAAGGTCTTTTTGACCAGATTCATAATACTGGATGCTGGTGGCCTTTCCTCACCTACAAATGCATGGATAATGGCCCCCGATTCAATCATCGTGTGGAACTTGCTCTGAAGGAATATCCTGGTAATCATGTCCACAGGGGCATCTGGACGCAGATGCACGCTGTTGGTATAGTAAAATTCATCCCTTTCAAGGTTTCCTTTAACCATATCAGCCGCTTCCGGATAATTTCTTACATCCACCTTGGCAAGCCGCCTGCTGGCACTTTCGGCTGGAGATTCTTCCAAAGAGAATTTTAACTTGTACTTCCTTCCCGCCTCCTTAACGCGCATATACATGTGAGAAATGACCCGTAATCCCTGCTTGATCATATCCTCACCTTCATGCAATTCCCGCCCTGTCATAAATTGCAGACACTCATTTAAACCTAAAATACCGACAATATACGTTGATGTTTCCAGATCCACATAAGGACGCCCGTCCTTCGCCTTCTTGCCAATCTCCCAAAGGGGCATTTCAGGGCTGGACATTAATTTCCCCACAAACGCCTTTTTCTGAAGATGCGCCTTTACTGCGATCTCGATGGCCCTGTCGATCTCTTTGTATAGTGCATCCCAATTGCCTCTGCCTGCCCGGTACGACGCCTGTGGAAGGTTGACCGTAATATTCTGAAACCCGCAGAAACGCATACTTTCCGGATGTTTGATCATATAATTATCATCTATCGTGGTGCGTAAACGGCAGCAGGCCGAGAGGGTGATCTCGTCCCTGTCAAAGATGAAATAGGGAACACCATTCTCACTGGCAATCTGGCAGGCATATTCCAGAAGCTCGTATTGTTTAGGGTCATTAAAGGTGTCTTCGTTAATATGAAAATCGCACTTCGGAAAAGCAAAGACGTGTCCATAACAGTCTCCTTCACGCCATACATCCAGCATGGCTAAGGTAAACCGACTGGCCGTCTCCTCATAATCACCGTAGGTCTTCCCCGTATGTTTTCCTCCAGGGCCGATAGCAGGAATATTCCTTAAATACCTGGGAATACCAGTGTGGACATTAAAATCCAGAAACAGGGTCTGCCCACCTCGGGAAAAGGCACTCTGGGAACAACTGAAGATAAGATGCTGCGCCTCCTGCTTCATTTCCTTATAGCTCATTCCTTCCAGGTAAGGGGCATACATAATATTGACATACCCCACACCAAGCGCCCCTGCATAGTAAGCCTGCATAGAGGCCAGAAATGTATTTAAGTGTCCTGTCAGGGTACGCGCATGTTTTGCAGGTGCAGACTCTGTATCCAGGTTTTGAAGCGACAAGCCATACTTTTTCAGATATTCAAGGGAGTGAGATGAACAATATACCCTGGTCGGATAACCCAAGTCATGGATGTGTACCATCCCGCTCAGGTGGGCGTCTGCAACATCCTTTGAAAATACCTCCTGAAGGGCAAACTGTTTCAATGTGTTTTCTGCAATTGCAAGATTAATCGCTTCGGGGTTATTCGTGGCAATATTACTGTTTTCCTTGTTTTTTGACATGATCAACTCTTCGAGGTCATACTTGGGCATACCAATCATAACCTGTTTTTCGAGCTTCTTATTGTAACCCCTCTCAAAGAGTTCGTTATCTACCAATTCGCGTATTAATGCCGTAGAGATACGGTTTAATCCAGACGCAAAGACCCTTTCTTCAACTGCACCGGCGATTTCAGAAGCAACCTCTTCAGAAAAATCGGCTTCCTTTATCAAGGCATCTGCAATCTTTCTTTTATCCCATGGAAATGTTTCGTCTTTTGTCTCCGTATTGACTAAAAGAGAAACATCAGTTGTATCAGCCCGTTTCCTGGTCTGTTTCCGGACGCGGAGAGATTCACGAATCCTTGCTCTTTTATCGCGATAGAGTATGTAGGCCTTTGCCGTTTTGGCATGCCCTGTTTCGATGAGTACCTTTTCCACCATGTCCTGGATATCTTCAATACCAGGTAGCTGCCCGGCGTATTTTTTTTCCAGAAACATGGTAACAACAACCGCCAGCTCGTCTGCCAGGGCACGGTCCTCGCCCCCGACCGCCTGTGCCGCCTTGAAGATGGCGTCGGCGATCTTTTTCCCGTTAAAAGGCACTAATCTTCCATCGCGTTTTACTACATACTCTATTGTTGCAGTTGTGTTCATTTTCCCTTTTCCTTTTCCCTTCGGTTTAGTGTTGAAGAGACATACTCCGGGAGTCGCTACTCCCATCTTTTTTCTTCTTCTTTTCAGTTGTCATTAATGGTTTCAGTTCATCAATGAATTCAGAGATATCCTTGAATTCCCTGTACACCGATGCGAATCGCACATAGGCCACTGCATCAAGAATCTTCAATTTTTGCATCACCAGCGACCCTATAAAATTTGAGGTTACTTCCCGATCGAATTTATTATAAATTTCCCGTTCAATTTCATTTACAATATTTTCCAGGGTGTCAGTTGAAACCGGTCTTTTTTCACATGCCTTCAATAGCCCACTTAGGATCTTCCTGCGATCAAACGCCTCCCGCGTTCCATCTTTCTTAACCACACGCAAAGGACTTTCTTCAATCCGCTCATAGGTCGTATATCGGCGACCGCAGCTCAGGCATTCCCGCCTGCGTTTAATGCTCAAACCATCCACCGACGTGCGGGAGTTGATAACCTTGTCGTTATCTACTTTACAGAACAGGCATTGCATGGGAGACAATGGAGAAAAATTATCAAGAAGTATTCTATATATTGATAATTAGCCTATATATCATACAAGATGTAGTCTGTCAAGCAGATTCTTCAAAAGGCAGGAAAAACCTCATAATTCAGCCGTTTCCAACAGTAGTATTTATAAATTAACAAACAAGATTTTTCTAAAAACCTGTTTTATAGGATTATTCTTTATCAAGCATTACAATTTCTACCTTAATATTTGCCATGGAAAGTATCTCTTTGGCAAGGGCGTCGGGATAATCGGTAAGGGTGACAATGCGTTTAATGCCTGCATTAACCAGCATCTTGGCGCAGAGAGAGCAAGGATAGGTAGTGCTGTACAATGTCGCACCAGAAATTTTTATGCCATAATGTGCCGCCTGGAGCAGGGCATTCATCTCGGCGTGGAGGCCACGGCAAAGTTCATGCCGTTCTCCGGGTGGCACCTTGAGCTGTTCCCGTAAACAGCCAATCTCTAGGCAGTGTTGAAGTCCGCTCGGTGCCCCGTTGTAACCCGTTGTCAGGATGTGTTTATCCATCACCAGCAGTGCCCCCACCTGCCTCCGTAGGCATGTGGAGCGTTTAGCTACCTCTCTGGTAATTTGCAAAAAATATTCATCCCATGATGGCCTCTTCACCATCTTATTTCCCAATGCAAAATTCAGAAAATATTTTATCCAAATCATTCATGGCTTTTTGTACCTGATTTTTATATGTTTTGATGTATCATGTTTTGATTTTACCAGTATTTTTAAGGCTTTCAAGGGAATTCCAATACTGCTGCATGTGGCAGGTTTTTATCTGCATGTAAGGCGTACATTTTACGCAGAAAGGGGTAAGATTTATGAGAAAAAATAATCCGAAGCTGACGTCAAATCAAGAGGCTTACACAATTCTCAGGCGTACAAGGGAATCCGTACAACAGGTTTATTGTCTTGCAGGATATACTTGAAAGCCCTAAACTAAGGCAATGTCTATGTTGGAGAGAAAACTTAAATCTTACATCGGTTGATCCTGCTAATGGCGTGAATGGCGTCTTGGGATACTCCATTAAGAGGATAACAACACCAGATAGGTGTCCCGTATAGTTCCCATCCGGCAACCTCCTCCGGTTAACCTTTATTATTTCTACCTTATCAGGCTTGTCTGCCTTTTCGAGCGTAACATCCATACGGTCTTTTTGCCAACCCACCTTCCGGTAGCCCCCTCGCCTTGTGTCCTTTCCTGCAATTCGGACCGCTTAATGGCGGCTTGCTGCTATTATTACAACTGTGTTCCAGTTTAACCGGGTAGGTTCGCTTCACCTAACTCACCATGCGTATCTGAAGAAAAGACCACTAAAAAACGTCCTTGCGTGTATCAGAAGATAGATGGAAAAAAGGTAAGGTGGGAATGGAATAGAGTGCGAGTTAGCGGATGGATTTTGGAGTTAAAGTTATAAAACTACAGCCCAAAACCAGAAACTTGCAATGGTCAATCCGCATTTTCAGCCGTATGATGACTTGTAGTTTGTCTTTCAGCAGTTTCTTCCTTTTTTTCTAACTGAAACTCCATCTGGCCATTTCAATGATATCTGATAATCGTTTCCCGCCTTCTAACACTACGGTAGGCTCAAAACCGCAGTGCATCATGCAATTTTCACAACGCGGGTCGTTTCCTTGCTGATACTTTTCCCAATCAGTGTTTTCCATATACTCGTCAAAGGTTTTATAGTGGGTGTCTGTAATAAGGTAACAAGGGCTCTTCCAGCCCAAATAGTTTCTGGTTGGATTTCCCCACGGTGTGCACTTGAGATACCTTTCTCCCTTTAAAAACTTTAAATACAGTGGAGAATTTAGTATCTTATATTTCTTTGAAATTCCATAAATAAATCCAAATCGCTCCTGTATTTCATTCCGGCAAAGGAATACCTCGTTCTCGTTGTGTTCAAAACTAAAACCAGGAGAGACAAGCATGCCATCAACACCCAACCCCTCAAGAAATGAAAACAATTCCTCTAGCTCCTCTTCACTGGTATTTTTATATATGGTAGTATTTGTACAAACATTAAATCCTGCGCGTTTTGCTTCCCGTATAGCCCTGATTGCACGATCAAAGACGCCTCTTCCCGCAATCGCATCGTGAGTTTCTGCGAGGCCGTCAATGTGAACATTGATATTAAAATATTTGTTTGGTTTGAATTTCTTTATAGCTTCTACCAGTAAAATTCCATTGGTACACAAATAGATATGCCTTTTTTTATCCAGAATACCGCTGATAATTTTATCAATCTCAGGGTGCATCAGGGGTTCACCGCCTGTAACGGAGACAACCGGTGCTGGACATTCATAGACTGCCTGGATACACTCTTCTGTACTTAACATCTCCCGCATAGTTTCTTTATATTCCCGTATACGGCCACAACCTTCGCAGGCAAGGTTGCACAGATGAGTAACCTCCAGCATTAATACCAGCGGAAATCGTTCTCTTGATAAAAATTTGTTCTTAATCAGATATTTTGTCAGAGAAGAACTTAATGATAATGATACCCTCATAACAGGGAAAACTCCGTTTTATAATAAGAGCAAAAATAATCCGTATAAACTACAAACACAGAATGCTATAGCAAATAAATAATACTGTCAAGTATTATTTAAAGAATGGTTACTATTCATTTTCCGTAATCTGGATATGGTGATTAACCAGGCACGTATTTTTCATAAATAATTGTATTGAAAATTCCAATTAAATTTGATTCCATTTATACGTTTCTTACTTAAGCGAGAAGATTTATGATATCGATATTTTTTGCATTAAGCCAGGAAATGGCTTCTCTAAAATCACAGGTAAATATTGTCAAAAAGATTCGATATGCCCATGCCGTATTCTATCAGGTAGAATTTCATGGTTTTCCGATAACCCTTGTTCAAACAGGTATAGGGAAAAATATATCGGATATAATCCACTACTTATCAAGGTGTTTCAGGATACAGTTGATGATTTCTTCCGGTTTTGCAGGCAGTGTAAGCCATGAGGTTGGCATCGGGGATTTAATTATCGGAAAACATGTCCTGTATTCTACACAGGAAACCCCGGATGGAATAATCAAAATTGATTCAACCCTCTCCTGCGATGCATCAATTGCTGAACTTGCTGCTACTGTAAGCAAAGCGGACAATCTCAAGTCACATTACGGAGATATTATGTCAGTTAATAAGATAATCAGGCAAGTATCAGCAAAAAAACGTATTGGGTTCCAAACTTCTGCAATAGCCGTGGACATGGAATCGTTTGCAATAGGAGAACGGGCCAATGCCATGGGAATTCCTTTTGTCGTTGTGCGTGCTATTTCTGATGGTGCTGATGAGGAGCTGGAAATTTACGAAGATATGGTAACCGCAGGTGGAGATGTCAATATACCGGCCACCGTGTGCTATGTATTGAAGAAACCGCACCGTATTCCATACCTGAACCGTCTTCGCAGACAGACCAGGTCTGCCACAAATACCTTATCGATATTCTTCCCAAATTTTATTACACAAATATATAATTCTTTGTTAATATAAAAGCCATTTAGAGGGTGAATTATGACAAATAAAAAGATTGGGATTGTAATGGGTAGTGATTCTGACCTCACGATAATGAAGGAGGCCATGAATATATTGAAGGAATTTGACGTGGATTTTGATGTGAATATCATTTCAGCCCATCGTTCACCGGAAAGGGCTCATTCGTATGCAACAGAGGCGGAAAAGAAATACAATGTAGTCATAGCAGGTGCTGGAGGAGCTGCACACCTAGCAGGGGTTGTTGCAAGTTTAACCTCCGTTCCTGTCATTGGTGTACCCATGCCAACGCCCGGGCTTGGTGGACTGGATTCACTTCTTTCCATGGTGCAGATGCCATCTGGTATTCCTGTACCTACCATGGGTATTGGGAAATCCGGCGCTATTAATGCCGCAATATTAGCAATCCAGATAGCAAGCCTGTCAGATCCAAAATTAAGACAAAAAATGGTTCAGTACAAAAAGAAACTTGCGGATGATGTTGCAAAAAAGGACAAAGAAGTGAGGGTTGAGCTTGGATTATCATAGCTTAATAATTTTCTGTAAAAGGTGCATGTTCGCAAGAATATGAACACTCTAAATATTATACAAGGGAGATGAAATGCCGTTACCAACCATAGAATGGGAAGGTGATATTAATGGTCGTATCCGTCTGATTGATCAAACTTTATTGCCCACCGAATTAAAGTTTGTTTACTGTGAGGATATAAAAAGCATCTGGCATGCAATTAAAACACTCATGGTGAGGGGCGCTCCGGCTATTGGTATTGCAGCCGCCATGGGCGTTGTCCTGGGTACAAAAGATATCCATGTAAAAGATGCGGACGCATTCTTAAAGGAATTCAGACATGTTACATCCTATTTGAGTACCGCACGGCCAACAGCGATCAATCTCTTCTGGGGAATTGCCCGTATGGAGCGTGTTGCGCTGGAAAACAAGGACAGATCCGTTCAGGAAATAAAAGAGGCACTTCTCCGCGAGGCGATTAAAATACAAAATGAGGATAAGGTCATTTGCAGGCAGATCGGGGAAAATGGTGCAGGACTAATTAAGGACGGCAACAGTATTTTAACCCATTGTAATGCCGGTGGTTTGGCCACAGCTGATTACGGTACCGCGTTAGCCGTCCTGTTTAAAGCAAAGGAACAAGGTAAACATATCAAGGTCTATGCAGATGAAACCCGTCCACTGCTGCAGGGCGCGAGACTGACGGCATGGGAACTACTACATGCGGGAATTGATGTTACCCTGATATGCGACAGTATGGCTGCACATGTAATGAAGCTGGGAAGGGTGCAATGCGTAATCGTAGGTGCCGACAGAATTGCAGCCAACGGTGATACCGCCAATAAGATTGGTACGTACGGCGTCTCCATTTTAGCAAAGGAACATGAAATTCCTTTTTATGTTGCAGCCCCTGTTTCGACCTTTGATTTGAGCATAAAATCAGGAGATGATATCCCCATCGAAGAGCGTTCACCTGAAGAAATCACCCAGGGATTTGGCAGGAAAACCGCCCCCGAAGGGGTCAGGGTCTTCAATCCTGCCTTTGATGTTACTCCAGCAAAAAATATTACGGCCATCATTACCGAAAAGGGAGTGATTACAAAACCTTCTGCTGAGAACATAAAACATCTCCTGGGAACAACTATTTCTTAAAGCGAGGTTTTCATGTGTCTCTATGGTTATTTGCGATACGTAGTATTAAGCAGTATCCCTTTGTTACTTTTCAGTTGTGGCAGTGACCGGGTAAATATTGAATTTAAGACTTCCCGGCAAATTTACGTTGATGACACAAAAACAGATCCGGATAAGCTAAACAAAGAACTTGAATATGACGTAAGAGAAGCGGAGAAAAAACGCTTACAAAAACAGCGTGAGGCAGAGGCTGCGCGGGCAAAGGCAGAAGCAGAACAAAAGGCCAGGTCAGGTCAGGGAGAACGGGAACAGCCAAACGAAGAGATAATGCAACCACAGGAAACTGAACAGTTACCCCTTCAATAATAAAACCAAGGTGTAACCTGAACGAGTTGGAAGTGCAAAATAAAAACTGGAAAATACAAAAGTAAGGCAGGTTTACCTCTACTATTTCCTATAAAATTTTCGGCAAAAATATCAAAATTATTTTGGAAGATACTTTCTATATGCTTTATGTTTTGTTGTTTATGGCTGAGTCTTAAAGGAGAATGCTATGTCTGGAAAAAATCTTGTAAAGCTATTTCTTCTGGCACTTGCTTGTTTACTCGTATTATATAGCTATGGCTATTATAAAAAATACAACACTTTGGCACTACTTGAGGGGAAGATTAAGATGGGAAAATATAAAGATGCCCTG
Source organism: Candidatus Brocadia sp. (assembly GCA_040048245.1). GTDB lineage: Bacteria > Planctomycetota > Brocadiia > Brocadiales > Brocadiaceae > Brocadia. Next base: position 8,607 of record JABRVT010000136.1, on the reverse strand, counting down.
GCATCTATCCAGGAGCTGCAAAATTCTGCAATAATCCGCATCCTGGAGAAATTAGGAAAAGAAGACCCGGCGATTGCTTACAATAAAGGAGTATTGTATACCCTTATGGAAAATAAGAAAAAGGCGAGCGCAGAATACCGAAAAGCCATGGAAACGAGTGATCCGATATTAAAGGCAAGGGCAATTTATAACAATGCAAACATCATTGCAATGGATATGGATTTTTCTACTGCTGCAATGCAATATGCTGAGGTATTGAAGATTGATTCCAATGACTTCCAGGCAAAAAAAAATCTGGAAAGGATGAGATTGGGGGAACAGCAGTTTAATACCATGTTTAGCCCGGAACAACAGGAGCGGGAAGACAGGATCGAGGCCCTGAAACTTATTCCATGGGGTACAAAATATAAATATAGCGGAGAACAAAAGATAAGGTGGTAGCTTAATATGGAAAACCACAAAGACACAAAGAACGGAAGGGATGCGTAAATTATCAAATCTTATCTTAAAATTTCTGGTTTTTATAATGCATTTTAAATATGTTATTTTTTAATCACGAAGATTATACAATCCTTGTTTACGCCCTCGCTGGTCTGATCTTTATCTTATATTTGTTCCTTTATCGAAGAAAGTCGGCCTGGTTAAAGGCCTTTGGCCAAAGAGGTTTAATCAACAGGTTTAGTAAAATTCCAAAAATCCACAAAAACCTCCTGAAAGGCACCTGTATGAGTGCGGCCTGCTGTATCCTTGGGATGGTGATATTACAACCCAAATGGCAAACAACGCAGGATCATTATGAAAAAGAGGGACTGGAGATTGTTTTTGTGCTTGATGTCTCAATTAGCATGCTTGCAGAAGATGTAAAACCCAACCGATTGCAACGTGCAAAGATGGAGATAACCCACCTTGTGCAGGGACTGGAAGGCGACCGTGTTGGCTTAGTGGTGTTTGCAGCCCGTGCGTTTTCACTTCTTCCGTATCCCACAAATGACTATGAAAGGGTGTTCCTGCGCATATTGAATATGATTAATGAAAATTATGTGCGATTTGTACCTTACGGGACGAATATTGGCAATGCGTTTATCCTGGCAATGAATACGTTCAGCAAAGAGAATACAAAGAAGGTAATGATCCTCCTTACCGACGGTGAAGAACAAATCATTACCCGCAGCCAGGTAGCGGAGGCTGTAAAACTTTTGTTGGAGAGGAAAGATATCGCTATTTACGTCGTTGGGATTGGAGACCCTAAGAAGGCATCGCCGATACCCAAAAGAGATAAAGAAGGGAACGTAACAGGTTACGAAATAACGGAAGAGGGAGAGACTATTTACACCAAACCTAACCCGGTATTTTTAAGGGAAATTGCAGAAATGGTAGGCGGGACCTATCAGCATGACGCCACAGGCAACGAACTCAGGCATATCTTCGAGCATGTTCTTGAAACGCACAAAAATATTATCGGGATCAGAAAGAAAAATATTATTAAAGATGTTTCCCAATATTTTCTCGGAGGCGCTCTTGCGTTGCTTGCACTGTATTTTATTCTATAGATGTACTTTGTAAGTCAGTCCAAAATGCATTGATAGTCTTTGAGGTATGAGACGGGAGGTTCTAAACCCCACAGACTATCAACACATTTCAGATATATCCATCCCGTTAATCTTAGAAATCCTTAAATGAATCTTCATCCATTGGAATAATTGCATCTGCATCTAACCCTGTCGAATGTCTTTTAGCAAGTCCCCGCTCTTCCCCATTCCTGTTTCCTTTGCCACGCATGATATGCTCACTATCACGCCTGTTGTTTGATACCCTTTTATCTCTTGCCACAGTTCTATTTACCGGTTCTTTTGCTATATCAGGTTTATTTACTGCCCGGTGTTTATCTTCATGTGTCTCTACTTCCTTGTTCCCCGCCTCTTTGGCAATTTTATCCACCAGAGAGAGCAGGCTGTTTGCCTGCGCAGACAACTCTTCGCTTGCCGATGCCGTTTCTTCGGCATTTGCAGCATTTTGCTGTATAACCTGATCCATCTGGGTTATGGCTTTTCCTACCTGACTAACGCCTTCGGACTGTTCCTGTGATGCATTGGCAATTTCATTTACCAGATCAGTTACCTTCTTTACATTTTTTACAATTTCTTTGAGGGATACTCCCACCTTATTTGTTAATTCCACACCAACATCTACCTTCTTTACGCTGTCTTCGATCAGCCTGGCTGTCTCCTTTGCCGCGCTGGCGCTGCGTTGTGCCAGGTTTCTTACCTCTTCCGCAACCACAGCAAATCCCTTCCCATGCTCACCAGCCCTCGCCGCTTCTACAGCCGCATTCAAGGCAAGTAGATTGGTCTGGAATGCAATTTCGTCAATTACCTTAATAATATTTGCTATCTTCTTACTGCTATCACTGATTTCGTTTATTGCCGTATTAAGCATCCCCATAGCATGATCACCCTGTTCTGCTGATGCATTACACAAATTGGCCAGACAGGCAGCCTCTTTAGCATTGTCGGCATTTTGCCTGGTCATTGCCGAAATCTCTTCCATAGATGAGGATGTCTCCTCAATTGAAGCCGCTTGTTTCGAAGATCCCTCTGCCAGATTCTGGCTGGATTCGGAGATTTGTTCTGCAGCAGCGGCAACCTGGGAAGATCCTTCCGTGAGATCGGTCAGCAGCATCTTAAAGAGTCCAGAAATCTTTCCGGTAATCTTCAGCACAACCCACCCCAACCCTATTACAAAAAGCACTGCAGCTATGCCAATGATAAAATTCCAGTTTTTTAATAATGTCGCTGCTTTAAAGGCTTCCTTTTTGTCAATTTCTGCAATAATTGCCCATTTCATATCCTTTATATCAAGGGGCGCATATGCGCTGAGTACTTCCGAACCCCTGTAATCTTTTATTATCCTGCAATCACTCTTACCTGATAATGCATCTTTGGTTGCCTCCGTGTCTATCTTATTTACCAATATAGTCCTCTTATCAGAAAATCTGGAATCAGACCTCATAAACTTGTCACTCCCTACAAGGTAGGTCTCACCAGTTTCTCCCAGACCAGCCCTTTCAGTCATAATAGAGTTGATCTGATCGATGGGTATCTGAATTATCAAGACCCCTGTTTTATTAAATCCTGCATAGATGGGAGCTGCAATAAATGAAGCAGGTTCAAAGTTGGAAGGCGCATACGACTCAAAGTCGATCATCTTTACAAGATTGTGTCCGTCTGCGTTGTTTACTTCCGTATAAAGCCTGGCAATATTTGTGTTCGCATACAGACCGTGTAAAAGATTAGAACCAAAATCCGGTTCTTTAAAGGCAGTATATATTACATTGCCGGTTTCAGAATCGATTAAAAAAATGTCATAATAACCGCATTTTTCTAGTAGGCCTTTGAAATAAGGATGATATGCGGCGTGTAAACTGCTATACTCACTTCCATCAGTTGCGTTGAGGTAGTCTATTTTTTTCTCTTTACGAAATGGATTTTTTGTGACGTAAAGATCATGGGCTTTTTCTGCACCTATCTCCTTGAATGCCCGTTTCATCTCTTGCATGGCGCTGCGGATCGTAGGATCCTCCGATAATGCAGATATATCTAATCGTATCCTCTCAAAATATCCCTCTATTTCTCTTTTTTTTATATCCCTCACAGAAAGCAAATGGTTAAAGGTTTGCTCGGAAAGAGACTTGCTTGCTATCCGGTAACTCAACATCCCTGTGATGATAAAAGGCAGTAAGCCTGCAATTACAAAGAGCGTTATAATCTTCGCGTTAAGTGTAATCTTCATTAATTATTACCTCCAATTATTAATTTTCGCCTTTAATATTATCGGCAGATCAATAAAATAATTTAACATAAATAATTTAGCAATACTAAATATTTTCTAATGAATCTGCTGTTATCACTTCGGCGTAGAGACGAAGCATTTGCTACAATACAGTATTTTCAAAAAGATATCCCGGAGGGGAATTTTGTTTTAGGAAGAATTAAGTGGGTAATCTAGAAATTTTAAAAGTTAAAAATCAAATCATAGTTGATTTTTAATGAGTATATTGGGTATAGTGTAGCTTAAAAAACAAGCAAAAATCAGGAATTGTCTTATATTTAGGCTTAACTGAACGTTAAGACTTATGAATGCTGAGACAAGAACTCTCTGAAAAGGTATATTCTTTTATACAAAAAGTTAAATATGCGTCTGGAGTTATTGTTTTAATTGTAAGCACTTTTTTAAAGGTAAATGTACCAGATAATATACCTTTTATATCTTCAGTTTCTTGATAAATACCGAGAAGAGATTTTTGATAACGATAAAAACACAAAAAAAGATGCTGAACATCTTCACCGGGTGACATTGTTTAAGCATTCTAAATGGCGTTAGTAAGATGGCCTTGGTCTGGATGGTTAGTGCCGGTTGCTCGTTATGGTTCGACAACAAAAACAAAAATCCAGTGTTTTTGGGCATCAAAAGAGCGCCATGAAGAAGCCGAAGGTGTTGCCGGGCAAACATGGGCACGTAAGCGCGAAGTAAAAGTTTTTAATTTACCCGATTTGAACGTGGGAAATCCTTCAGAAACCGATATTAAAGAATACGCAGAAAAAGCATATGTGACAAAAGAAGATGAACTTTATTCTTCTTTGTTAGAATTATCCCCTAGTCGGTAGATATTCTATGTCAATCTTTTTTATATGAAAAAAGTTAAGTTATATTGATCTGTTTTTAGAAGAATGAATTTAAAGAACATTCCTGTTGGGTAATAATCGCATCGATTTTCAATGGTTAATAACTTAAGAAGAACGAGACTTCTGTTTTAGCATTCATTTTTCAAAAACCAGACAATAGGAGGTTATGCATTTTATGATAAAGCAAATACTTGTCCCTACAGATGGTTCTGAGAACAGCTTTACTGCAGCCGATTATGCAATAAACATAGCACGACTGTTTAACGCCGGTATCAAGGGATTGTTCGTTAAAGATGTCAAGGTATTGACTGGCCCCCTGATCCATGACATTGGGACAAGCATCGGCGGAATGGTCCCTTACGGAACATTTAATCAAACCGTAAGGGAAATGATGGAATCGCAGGCTGACGCAGCCTTGAACCTGATAGAGGGAAAATGCAGCCAGGCGGGAATACCTTTTCGCCGGGAAATAAGAGAAGGGGTTGTGAGCCGAGAGATCATAAAATCTGCCGATGACTGCGACCTGATTTCTATGGGAAAGATGGGGGCTCATGCTGAATGGCGTGACGTCTTTTTAGGCACCAATGTTGAGTTTGTAGTGCGGCAGACACATAAACCGGTACTCATTGCGCCATCCGAATTCAAACCTTTTACCAAAATGTTAATTGCCTACGATGGAAGCTCATTTGCTGATAAGTCACTGCGGAGTGGCGCTGAAATAGCACGACCCATGAAATTGCCCGTAACAGTGGTCTTCGTGGCAGGAAAAAAAGAAGAAGCATCAGAGACACTGTCAAAGGCAAAGACCTTTCTTGAAAGTTACAACCTTACCGTCAATACCGTCGCAAAAGAAGGAAGCGACCACGCAAAAGGTATCCTGGAACTCTGTAATGACGAAGACGAAAAATTTGATATCCTGGTTATGGGTGCCTATGGACACTCCAGACTCCAGGAGATGATCCTTGGAAGTACCACGGTAAGGGTTATGAGGTCCACAAATTGTCCAATCCTACTTTGCCGTTAACAATTAATTGTTATAGCACTTGCCTTTATTCTGCGAACTGAGACAGTCCTCTTTCATGGATGCATACGTTAACACCATCGCAATGGTAATCTACTTAAACGTTTACGATAATTTTCATCTGTCATACGAAAGCCAATGCATTATCGTATCGGTGCGAAAATTTCTTTTTCTTATACGTTTTCACCTCCCTTCCTTGCGAGCCAATGGGTTATTAAACCGCATTACTTTCATGATGCTTAAACAAGAGTCCTTTTTTATTCAACCGTTTGAATTGTAGGACCATAAGCAGGGTTTTAATGAGTATCTTGTAGTTCAGTTTCGTCTGACCGTGGATGCGGTCTTCAAATTTGATGGGAATTTCTTTGATTGAGAACCCTTTCAGATGTGCCCGATAGAATACCTCAGACACAATGGATGGGCCAGTTGAAATCATGGAATCCAGCCCGATTGCCTCTAATACCTTCCGTTTAAAGCACCGGTAACCTGAAGAAACATCTTTGATTTTTAATCCCAGGAGAACTCTTACATAGATGCCGGCCAGGAGTGTGATAATCCTGCGCGCAATGCCCCGGTTAACATCTTTACCTCCTCCTACAAATCGGGAACCTATGACCATATCGGCGTTGTGGAGTTCTTCTAATAAGTGCGGAATGTATTTGGGGTGATGAGAGAAATCTGCATCCATTTCGATCACGGAGTCGGCTCCGTGAGCCAGGGCGTATTTGAATCCGGCGATACCGGCCGAACCCCGGCCCCTTTCGGTTGTTCTGAGGAGCAGTTCCACCTCCGGGTGTTTTCCTGATAGATTTCTTACTACCTCAGATGTACCGTCAGGTGAGTTGTCATCCACAATAACAATATGAAGATCCTGGATGTTCAGGTTCAAAATTTCACGGATTAAATTTCCTATATTTTCCCGTTCATTGTAAGTTGGGATCATTACGTATGTTTTCATGAAAAAACCCATGCCATGGCTGTCATGCCACAAGAGAGGAATAAATTAAAAATCAAAGGTAAAAAAAACAAAAATACAAATCAAAATGTAAAATTTCTTCTAAGCCTTTTCATTCGACTTATCTTGGAATTTTTGGATTTTAAATTGTCATGTTGATATTTTATCTTTACTTTTTAATTTTACCACTTTATATCATTTGTAATATGTAATTAGTATTTTTAAACTTCGATTATGAGATAGCTCGCAGATAAAAATAATCGGTTACGTTAACAGGTCAAGGCTTATTAATGCCATAATTTGTGCAAAATCAACTAATTCCTTGATACTGATCGATTCGTTTGTGGCATGTGCCTCGGTCTCGTCGCCCGGGCCGAATCCAACAGCCATTATGCCATTTTGAATAAGTTGTTTTGTTACTGTTGCACCGGACATCCCTTTCGGTTGTGGCTTGGTTCCCAGAATGGTTAGAGTGTGTTTTGAAATCAACTCTACCAAAGGATTATCGATAGGGACGGCTGTCGGGGGCTGATTGGAAATGACTCTTAAGTCAAATTTTGCCGGATATTGTGTTTCCACCTCTTTAATAATGTTTCGAATACTACCGATAATGGCTTCGGCTGAATCATCGGGTAGATACCGAATATCCAGTTGTGCCCTGCAGAGGGCAGGCACTATATTGGGTGCCGTTCCACTGTGAATAGATCCTAGATTCAGAGTAGGTGGGGTATGAAGTGGATGTGAGGTTTTTTGGAACTTCAATTGTTTTATACGTTCCAGCAAGGGGATCATATGCCATATGGCATTTATTCCCATTTCTGGTCTTGAGCCGTGTGCCTGTTTGCCATGTGACGTGATTTCTAAAAATAATGCCCCTTTTTCCGTTACATCGATCAACTGCATATTATGTGCAATGTCGGGAATAATAGCATAATCAGCTTTGATTCCACATTCATTTAGCAAATATTCCAGACCAAGTGTGGAACCCCGTTCCTCATCAGCAACACCGATTAATAGAAATTGCCCTTTTAATTGAGATTCACTCTCTTTGAGAAATCGCGCAACGGCCATCATGGAGGCCATTTGTCCCTTATTGTCAGAGGCGCCCCTTCCATAGATGCGTCCGTTTTCTATCCATGCCTCAAAGGGGTTTCTCTTCCAGTCGTCGCCCGCCGGTACAACGTCCAAATGGCATGCAACCAGCAATGTAGGGGCGAGCTGCTGTTCGTCCTTACGGCCTATGTATCCAACGATATTTGCCCTGCTCTTTGCTTTTTCAAAGATCTTATAGGGAATCTGCAATGATTGAAAGAAATCCTCAACAATGCGTACCGCAAGGATTTCATTGCCGGGAGGGTTCTCGGTCTTTGCGTTGATTAATTTGCAGGTAAGGTCGACGATCTCTTTTTCTTCATTCCGCATGTATTTGCTAACAAATTCCCTAATATTATTTGACGGATCATATTTCATAGCAGTTATACCGAAAATCTGAAATTGATGACAAAAAGTAAAATAAAAATTGCGGTAATATTAGCGTACAACAGTAGATATTTCAAATTAAATCGCCGATAAAATTAATTTGCATAATGGGGGTTTAATATGTAAAAAAATTACGAGGTTTGTCGTGATGCGCGGGAAGAATTGGAGAAGTATTTTTCATTTTATAACAATCGGAGGTATCATCAATCACCGGAGTATAGAACACCGTATGAAGTTCATTTTGGAGTTTCTTACGGGAACGAATGAGGAAAAAGCGGCGAGGAGTGGCGAAAAGTTGCAGAGCGTGCAGAAGGGTAACTCCAGTTACCCTTCTGCACACTGTTGTTATCAATAAATTAATGCGTTTAAATATCAACCTTAATCCAGCGATAAATTTAAAATATTAATTGAAAAATGCCATGAAAGGCTTATATTTAAGGGCAAAGAGAGGGAATAACCCATAGGAGGCC
>JABRVT010000135.1:0-26352 GCA_040048245.1 Candidatus Brocadia sp. | reverse complement strand
TATAATGGACTGGCATTTTCAGACCAGTAGTTAAGATGCATTTTTGGTAAGATAGAGTGGGATGATAAGGAGTGGTCTGAAAAACGAGAAAGAGATTTGACACAGGGTTCACGGCGAAGCTAGCATTGGAAGCGATCAAGGAGGAAAAGACGATAGCAGAGTTATCGTCGCAGTACGAGGTACACCGGGCACAAATAACAAAGTGGCGAAGACGGGCGTTAGAGGGCTTGGCGGAAATATTTCAGGGGAAGGGGGTAGATCGGGGAAGGTAATAGATGATTTGTATAGACAAATAGGTCAATTGAAGGTGGAGAACGAATGGCTTAAAAAAATCTAGCCAGATTGAGCCTTGAGGAGAAAAAGGGGGTAATAGTATCTTATAAAAAATATTTTTACATTTTTGGCAAAAATATTTTTATTACTCGTTGGATTAGCCTGTAATACAAGGCTCGCAAACTCATTCGGAGAGATGCGAACTTTTTAAAAAGTTTTTGGATTACTAACCCGAACTTTATCAAATGAATCGCGTGATGGAGATAAAAAACGTATCTTTGCCGAAACGATAAGGAACTGTCATGGGCATGAATAATCTCTTCCGACTCGTTCGGGTTAGTCATCATGCCGCATTAGCGGCACCCAGAAACGATGAAAATAGAACTATTTATTCATATCATATTGTGACACAGTTACTTGTGTCGTTTTTGTGGACTTATTTTCGAGTCAGAATAATAAATTAAGCATTCGGAGGCAATGTGAGCTGGTAGGGCTGACGAGATCAAACTGGTACCATACACTGGCAGAGGTATCGGGTGAGACGGGTAGATGAGATATTTACGGAATATCCATTTTACGGGAGTCGGCCTCTCCAAGAGGCATTAAGGCGTGAGGGTACTGGGGTTGGTCGAGAACGTGTCCGGGGGTGCATGAGGCAGATGGGTAGCGAGCCATATATCCGAGAGGGGATATGAGTAAGAGACATCCTGAACGCAGGATATACCCTTATCTTTTGTCAGACGTAGAGAGATCACCCGCCCCAATCAGGTATGGGCAAGCGATATAATGTATCTGAGGCTGAAGCGAGGATTTGTGTACCTTGTGGCGATATGGATTGGTATAGTCGCTATGTGTTGTTGTGGCGTATAAGCAATGCAATGGATGTTTCTTTTTGCGGAAAGGTCATGGAGGAAGCCTTTGGAAATGGATGTCCGGAGATATTCAATAGTGATAAAGGTTCTCAGTTTACGAGTAATGATTTTACGGGAATACTTTTAAGCAAAGAGATAGCAATCAGTATGGATGGTCGGGGTCGTACATTTGATAACATTTTTATGGAACGGCTTTGGAAGAGCGTAAAATATGAGGAAGTGTACCTAAAAGATTATGAGATTTGTCGTGATGCGCGTGAGGGGTTGGAGAAGTATTTTTATTTTATAACAATCGTAGGCATCATCAATCACTGGAGTATAAAACACCGTACGAAGTTCATTTTGGAGTTTCTTACGGGAACGAATGAGGAAAAAGCGGCGAGGGGGTGGCGAAAAGTTGCGGAGTGCGCAGAAGGGTAACTCCAGTTACCCTTCTGCGCACTGTTATTGATAAATTAATGCATCTAAATATTAGCATAAAATGGTCTTGACAAACACGTCCACTTTATTTTCTCCTGCAAACTCTGGTTGAAGGTCTGAAATTATGCAGGATTATGTAGAAAAATATCTGTCCCATATTGAGCATAACAGAAATTTTTCATCGCAGACCGTAAGGGCTTACCGCTATGACTTACACCAATACCTTTCATTTCTCACTGCCGAAGGTTGTAGCCTTGGAAGTGTTACCCGCTTATTCCTGAGAAAATTTTTCGCCTTCCTGAAAAAGCAAAATTATTCTAAAACTACGATTGCCAGGAAATTGGTTTCTATCAGATCCCTGTACAAATTTCTGTGCCGTGAGGGTATTTTAAAATTCAATCCCTTAGAGAATGTTTGTGCACCCAAGCTGGAGAAAAGACTTCCGGGATTTATGAGTATTAATGAAGCTGAAACCCTGTTAAATCTGCCGGGTTTGAATACACCGTTGGGCATCCGCGATAAGGCTATTATGGAAACCCTATATAGTACTGGAATGAGGGTAAGCGAACTGGTAGGAATCGATGTTACAGATGTGGACTTTTTCAATGAAGTTGTTAAAGTAAGAGGAAAGGGGAAAAAGGAACGTTTGCAACCTATCGGGAATTATGCCCTAGATGCCATACGACTGTATATGGACAAAAGGAATTCAGATAACAGCGCCCTCTTTTTAAACAACCGGGGTGGACGTCTTACCGAACGCAGTGTAGCAAGGATGCTGGAGAAGTATGTTAAAAAGGCAGGCCTGAGTCTTAATATCTCCCCACATACATTTCGGCACAGCTTTGCAACCCACCTGCTGAACCGCGGAGCCGATTTGCGGTCAGTGCAGGAGCTTCTGGGACATGCCAACCTTTCCACAACCCAGATTTATACCCACATAACCACAGAACGGCTGAAACAGGTGTATGACAGGGCACATCCAAGGGCATGAAATCGAATTTCATGTTTTTAAACATTACTTCGGTGAATCCATTCCTGAAATTACCACATATACTGACTATTTTCTTTTTAGCACCTTTTGTATCTGTGCCGTTAACGGAAGGCTCACTGGCTAGAGAAAACAACAACTGAAGCATAAACAATGTAATTGGACCATATGAGTAATCATGATAAAACAAAAAAGGAACCGCAGCCAGAAAAAACCATAACCGCCGAATGTCTGACACATGCAATCCTCGAACAGGCAATGGAAGCCATTGTGATATGTGACAAAAAAGGGCGTATACTTTGTATCAGTAAAACAGCCCGTATCCTTTGTGATAGAGAACCTTTACAGCAACCATTTGAAGCTGTTTTCCCAATCCGATTCAAGAGAGGAAAACAGAATCACAGGAATTTCCGGATTGCAGACATTTTGCGTGGCGAAGTTTTTCTGGAAAAAGAAGCAAGCCTCGAGTACTCCCACACTTCCCGTCCGGATTGTGTAAGAACATTCAATTTGCTTGTCAATGCTTCGCCGTTGCGTAACTCAGTGAATGTGGTGACAGGCTGCATCGTAACATTGACTGACATTACAGAGTTCAAACGGATTAAACGACGTAAAAGCGTATTGTATGCTACCACACAGGTATTGGCAGACGCTGCCACTTTTAAAGAAGCTATTCCAAAAATTCTTCAGGCTATATGCGAAAGCCTGGAATGGGAAGTAGGCGTATTCTGGACCGCTGACAGAAAAAGCGGCATACTTCGTTGTGCTGAAATCTGGCACAACCCGTCAGTGAAAGTTCCTGAGTTTGAAGCAATTACCCGGCAGATCAGTTTTTCACCCGGTACAGGATTACCAGGTACTGTTTATGCCAGCAAGAAGCCACTCTGGATTACCAATGTTGTTTCTGATGCAAACTTTCCCCGTGCTCCAGTCGCTGCGAAAGAGGGGCTGTACGGGGCATTTGGTTTTCCCGTTTTGGTTGGAAACAACGTGCTGGGAGTAACTGAATTTTTTAGCAATGAGATACAACCACCGGATGAAGACCTGCTTGGAATGATGACGTCAATAGGAGGCCAGATTGGGCAGTTCATTGAGCGAAAACAATCAGAAGAAGCCCTCAGACGCAGAACAGAATTTGAAAAAACCATTGCTAATATTTCCACGAGATTTGTTACCCTTTCAGATTTTAACAATGCCGTTTTTAAATCATTGGCCGATGCAGGACGATTGAGTGAGGCCGGCAGAGCATATCTATTTCAGTTTCGAGACAACGGCAAAATCATAGACAACACCCACGAATGGTGCGATGAAGGGGTACCACCGGAAATCCAACGTCTTCAAAATCTTCCTGCCGCAATGTTTCCATGGCTGATGGAGAACTTGTATGCCGGCAGGGTAATTCATATTGCCGATGTTTCCAAAATGCCGCCTGAGGCAGCAGCCGAAAAAGAGGAATTTAGGAGGCAAAGTATTAAGGCAATCCTGATCCTGCCGGTATATGCAGAAAAGGAATTGGCCGGGTTTGTTGGCTTTGACAACGTAGTGGCTATCGACCCATGGCATGAGGAAGATATTGCATTACTGCGCATTATGGCTGAGATTATAGGGAATGCAATTGCACGCAGGCAGTCGGAAGCCCGTATCACCTATATGGCCTATCACGATACCCTAACCAACCTGCCCAACCGCAACTTATTCCACGACCGTCTGAAAGTAGCAATAGTTCAGGCAAGGCGTAACGGAAGAATGGTGGCTGTTATGATCCTTGACCTGGACCACTTCAAAACCATCAATGACTCCCTGGGGCATCACATAGGCGATTTGCTGCTTAAGGCGGTCGCCGAGAGGCTGACACGATGTGTCCGCGAGGGTGACACGATCGCTCGCACGGGTGGCGATGAATTTACAATCATCCTCCCTGATCTTGTTCATGCACTCAATACTATCATTGTTGCAAGTAAAATTATCGATGCACTAAACCAGCCCTTTCGGCTCGAAGGCCACGAAATCCACACCACTACGAGCATTGGCATCAGTCTTTATCCACTCGACGCGGATGACAAAGAAGACTTGATCAAAAAGGCTGACATCGCCATGTACCTGTCCAAGGCACGCGGGAAAAATACCTACCGTTTTTACAAATCCGATATGAATAACATATTTAAACCGAAGTAGGTTACCGGTGATTTTTTAATCTGACCCGGATTTGGACTTTTGAATATGGATAAGTGCAAAAATAATATAAAGCAGTTATCGGACTACTTCTTTATCACCAATTTGTATTTGATAATTTCTCATATTCGTGCTAAATTTATTTTATGAAGAATCTACCGTCACCGTTTCAACAAAAGCCTTATCTTGTAAAACATCGGTTTTATCCTTTTCGCGAATATCTGAAAGAACATTTTCCTTATAAAGTGCACAAAATCCCCCTTCATGCGGGTTTTACCTGCCCGAACCGTGATGGTCATGTTGGGGTGGGGGGGTGTACTTATTGCATCAATGAAAGCTTTAGTCCAAATGTCAATGGGCCTTCTCTTTCTATTAAGGAGCAAGTTGAAAGAGGCAAGGCATTCCACAAAAAGAGATATGGTGCAGAAAAATTTATCGCTTATTTCCAGTCCTTTACCAATACTTACGCAGATCTTGAGACTTTAAAATCTTGCTATGAAGAGGCCCTGAATGATAAAGATGTTGTTGGAATTTCTATTGGTACACGACCCGATTGCATCAGCGACGATATTTTAAACCTCATCGACAGGTATACAAAAAAATATCACGTTTGGATCGAATATGGGCTACAATCTATTCATGACAGGACCCTGGAAAGAGTTAATCGAGGACATGATTACAAGACATTTTTGGATGCCATAAATCGCACAAAAAAAACTTGCATCAATATATGTGTTCATGTTATCTTAGGTCTCCCTGGCGAGACGAGGGAAGACATGATGGAAACCGCCGAGGCCGTATCAACCCTGGGCATACAGGGTATAAAGCTTCACCACTTATATGTGGCTAAAAATACGGTATTGGCCGAGGAGTATTTTCAGGGTAAGGTACAGACGCTGGATATGAATACCTATATCCAGCTAACCGCCGATTTTTTAGAGCGTATTCCATCGGATGTCACCGTACAAAGACTTGTAGGCGATACACATGGCAATTTCCTTATATCGCCAATATGGAAGGCCAGTAAGGCCGAGATCACTTATGGAATAACACGGGAATTGGAACGCAGAGGCACCTGGCAAGGCTCACGGTATAACACGTTGGTACCTGCGATGAATCACTCGATTCCGTTTCCTGTCCAAAACGTACAGGGACAAGTTTCCGAAGAGCCGAAATTGCATACCATAGAAACATAAAGCGGGCGTAATTCAGTGGTAGAATACCAGCTTCCCAAGCTGGGTATGGGGGTTCGATTCCCCTCGCCCGCTCCATCCTAAAACTAATCGCTTACTTTCACCTCAGATTTTCCTTTTCCAGGCAAAAAAGATTAACATTTCCGAAAGAAATGCCGATAAAACACCATACAGCGGAAGTGCAGTACTACATAGACAAACTTTTTACCTCCTCCTAGAGGAGGTGATAAGCTAAAAGATTGCTGCTAAGAGTGTTAAATGCGTTACAACAAGATGTTTTGGACTCGGACCCAAAATTTCGGAATCCGTTTTAATGAAAAAATTTAAGAGAGGGCGTCAAAATGGAATCGATAAGTTTATTAAAAGACGCTGAAAAATATAGTGGAGAGTATGTTGCAACAAGGTCCTTTACAGATAGAGAAGTGATAGGCCATGGCGGTGACCCTGTAAAAGTATTCAATGAAGCGAAGAAACTTGGGATAGATGAGCCAGTGGTTTTTTATGTTCCAGAAAAGGGGGTAATTCAAATTTACTAACTCAAACAAGCCGGAGCATGTAGCGCGACATTTATCTCGATGTCCTACTCAAACAGAGAGTGCTAAATATTTCTGGAGGATGCTATGAACAATTATCCCTTCACAGACTTCAAAAATGGCATTTGTCGTCCTTATCTCCCTTTAAGGATAATTAACCCTCATACTGATAAAAGTTATAAAACCTTTGGTCTTATCACCACGGGCGCAGATGAATGCGTAATTCCGGCTTTTATTGCGAAGGCGTTAGGTTACAGACTTCATACTTTGACACACAAACCGGCTATCACCGGAAGCGGAAAAGCCGTAGTGTATGGAAACACAACCAAACTTGAAATCTATCATCCCATATCAGGGAAACTTCTCTATACTATTCCGGATACCCCTGCAGATTTTTTACACAACCTGCCCATCGTTTTGTTAGGTATTAATAATCTTTTGAGCAGATTTATTCTGACAATCAATTATCCTAAGAAATTCTTTTCAATAAAACCTGCTGGAATTTTTAAAACAAGTTAGAAAGCTCATTTTCCGCCGGGATACTGGAAAGATGAGAAAATAGCGCTTTACGTTGACACAGACTCAATTGATTGCTACAATAGCGCCATTGATATTGTTAGGAAAGCATTAGATTTTATGGAGAAATACAATGATACTACCATTGCAGATTACATCCCGCAATTTAGAACTCACTGAAGCGATTAAAGCGAAAATCCGTGAGCATGCTGAAAACCTGGATAAATATTACAGCCGGATTATGAGTTGCCGGGTCGCTGTAGAGGCGCTTCCCAACAGATCGTTGTACAATGTCCGTATCGATATGACAGTCCCTGGTTCGGAACTTGTAGTAAAACTTGACCCGAATTCAGACCTCTATATTGCAATAAGAGACGCCTTTCATGATGCGCGCCGTAAGCTGGAAGATTTTGCCAGAAGGCAGCGAGGTGACGTAAAGCGCCATGAGGAATCACCCCATGCCCGAATAAGCGCCCTCTTCCATGACAGGGGCTATGGTTTCCTTACCACATTGGACGGTCGGGAAATTTATTTTCATGAGAATAGCGTGCAGAACCACAAATTCAAGCAACTGGAGATCGGTATGGAGGTGCGTTTTGCAGAAGAGATGGGTGAAAAAGGACCACAAGCCACATATGTAAAAGTGGTTTGAAAGCATCCCAAATTTTTGATTGACATCCAATACCAAACTCCTGATAATTAACGATAATCAAACCGATAAAGACAAACTATGAGCGATCAAGGGATGCAAAGTAAAGGGTCTTGCTAGCCGTTTAAACGGCTTATGAAAAGACGGCCTTACTGCCGATGATATTTGGACAGGTATCTTTGCAGTAAGGCTTTTTTTATTCTACAGGGTGCTACGGAGAACGTTTTCTTTACAGGTGGTGTTACCGTGTGATAAATAATCATTAATAACAGGTAATTCTACTATGGTATTGCAAAGGAAACTATCCTGTATTATCTTTGTTTCCGTGCTTATCCTCCTTACCAATAGACTGCATAGCATAGCTGATGACAATTGGCAACTGGACGATACTCCGGCAGAAATGAGCGATGCGGAAGAGATTGAGTTGGGGAAGCGAGTTGATGAGTTCATACGGCATCAGTTTTACCTGGAAAATGATCCAGACCTCAACAGGGTTGTTAGCAACATTACGCAAAAACTTGTAACGGTATCTGACAGAAACACACTTCCATTCACCTGCACCATCCTTCAATCAGCTTCGGTCAATGCATTTTCCGCCCCGGGTGGACATATATACCTGACCTACGGATTACTAAAATTTGCAAAAACAGAGGATGAGGTGGCTGGAATCGTCGGTCATGAAGTAGCGCATGCGTCCCTGCATCACGCTTCAAAATTGTATCACGAGGTTATGGAAATACTTTCCCGTCAGGATAACGAGACTTATTCACCTGAGAGTTTATTACTATTAAACAGTCACCTCGAAGAGTTTGAACAGGATGCTGATACAACGGGTGTTTTATATGCTTATAAAGCAGGATTTAACCCCAACGGCCTGTTGGACTTTCTGGAAAGGCATCTCAGTCTCATGATTCGCAAAAATATGTTTGGATTGGCAGGTCTTAGCTCCTCTGCGGAAATAATTAACTCCAGAATAAACCATTTAAAAGAGTACCTATCCACTTTAGAAGAAGGAAAAAAGAATAAAGAATAACTTCAACGGAAGAAGACCTAAACAGCGTTCTTTAAATTACCCGCAATTTGTCTACGGTATTGACTTCAGCGGCGCTGCAAATGCCGGTAAAAAGATATGGATTACGAGTGGAATAATAAAAAAGAGGGCGCTGCGAATTAAAGACTGTTTCCGGGCAGAGGCCCTCCCTGGCTCCGGGAGTAAGTGTAACGAGTGTATGGCGGCGCTTCGGAATTTCATCGTGAAAGAACGTCCGAGTGCCTTCGGCATCGATTTCCCTTTTGGATTGCCTCAGAGTCTGATAAAAGAGAAAGACTGGGAGGCATTTGTATTGTCCTTTCCTCAAAAATACCCCAATGCCGAAGAGTTCAGAAAAAGTTTATACATATCCTCTGGAGGATACGAACTCAAGCGAGTCACTGACAGAGAATGCCAGACGCCCTTTTCTCCTTACAACCTCCGGCTCTATCGTCAAACCTACTTTGGCATTTGCGAAGTACTTTCCCCCTTAATTCGGAACCATCTTGTATGCGTGCTTCCCATGCAAAGAGCCCTACCAGGCAAAACATGGCTGCTGGAAGTATGCCCTGCTTCGACCTTAAAACAAGCGGGACTCTATTCCCCCTATAAAGGCAATTCCAGGTCACATTATTCAGCCAGGACGCGTATCCTTAACTGGCTAGAAGAAGCATGCGGTATACCACTTCCAGGAACAGCCCGGCTGACATTCTTAGACGACAATTACGGGGACGCCCTTGATAGCGCCGTCGCTGCGGTCGCTACATTCCGTGCCATCCGCAACCGGGCTTATATTGCCACTATTGATAATGATACCTACCTGCGGGAGGGATATGTATTTGTTTGAATTACCATGTTTGATTTATAGTATTCTTCCGAAAATACCCACCTTTTTTATCAAGTTTTTGTAACAGTTCACACCAGTGGGTGAACTGTTACCATAAAAGTTTGTTGACATGAAAGATGGTGTTGTTATGATAATAACATTATGTTATGTTTATAACATATATTAAATTGTCTTTGTTCAGAGGCAAAAGATCCAACTTTTCCAACGGATGGCAAGAGTGGTTTATGGACAAAGGCCGATGCACGGACATATTTTGATAATCTAACGCTTACCGATACATAGTTATCTGAATCACCATATAAAGAGATAAATTTTTTACAAGTGGACAAGTTAAATAAAAAAATATTATGGTTGATAATACTCTGCGCTTCAGGAGGAATTGTTGCACCTAATAATGTCCTGGCATTGCGGCCTTTCGTTACAACAGATGCTGACGTAGTTGAACCTAATATTGCAGAGATAGAATTGGGAATATTTGGATTGCATGAGCAAAAGCAACCGGGTCCTGACGAATTCGTATTAGACGTACCAAGCATACGTTTTAACTATGGGTTGCCATGGGATAGCGAAATCGTGCTTGAGACTGTAGGTGAATTAATAGATAGCGAATATATAGGAACGCTGGGCGTAAAAGAGAAACAATTTGCTGATACGGCAGCCTTTTACAAAAAGGTCTGGTGGCGTAGTGGCGAGAACGGTGGCTGGATACCTAATTTTGCTACAGAGACAGGTTTTGTGTTTCCTACAGAAAAGGGGACCTCAGGATTGGATTTTGAAAGTACCGGTATCTTCTCATGGTATTTGGAGAAATTAACATGCCACCTCACCCTTGGTGGAGGTACAAAAAAAGGGGCTTTTGGGCATAGCGCGCGAGGTCTTTTTATCTACGGTATTATATTAGACGTACTTTCGCCCTGGTATAAAAAACTTCATCTTGTATTAGAATACAGTGGAGAAAAGGTAGAAAATGCTATCCTGGATCATCAACTGTTGGGTGGGGTGGTATGGGAAGGGCCTCTCAATATAGATTATGATATTGCAGGGTTTGCAGGTTTAAACAGCGAAAGCGTGGATTGGGGCATAACAATGGGTATAACATTTTTTATTGGTAAAAAAAGCGGAGGAGGTAAGACGTAAGTACTTGCTATGGGTGGGTTCAGGTTTGTAAATTGAACCCATATAATTTGCACGGTCGATAACTCATATCGCTTCATAATCTAAGTACCATGGAAATATTCCAAATTCTTGATTCAGGTTACAAATTTGAACTCCCAGGGCAAGAGGTTGTTTAACCGGCATGTGTCGTATATCTAAAAAGTCGCTGCCAAAGTCAGCAGCATTTAATAATAACTATGACTAAATGGATACTTCTAACACATCAAATAGCACAAGATGCACCAAACCTTAGAGTAAAGGTCTGGCGGCATCTGAAAAAATTGGGAGCCGTACTCTTCAAAAATGCCGTATATTTACTCCCTTATACGAAGGAGCATGAGGAGAGTATGCAGTGGATTTGTAAACAAATTAGAGACAGTGGAAGTGATGCATCACTCTTTATTACTGAATCAATGGACGAAAAGCACAATGATGAGATCATCAAAATCTTTCAAGAATCCTGTAATAAGGAGTATCTTCCACTCGTTGATCAATGCAATGATGTGCTAAAACAGATAGAACAGTTAGAAGGGACAGAAGGTGTAACAGACCGTTTTGTAGAAGATTTGAAAAGGAAATTAAGCGAGATAATAAAAGGCGCTGATGAGGTAGCAAAGATCGATTTTTTCCATGCCCCACAGAGAGAAGTACTCCTGAAAAAAATTGAATCTGTACGCCAGAAGATAGAAAAATGGCCTAAAAAAATGAAAGAAGAAGTACCCGTGGTCAATAAAGTTTATCGAAAAAAGGACTTCCTGGGTAAAAAATGGGTAACGCGAAAAGATATTCATATCGACCGTTTAGCGTCTGCCTGGCTTATCAGAAGATTTATCGATCCAAATGCAAAGTTTGTCTTTATATCCAAAGGAGAAAATAAATTACCCAAAAATACCATACCTTTCGATATGTACTGCGCAGAATTTACCCATCATGGCGATGATTGCACCTTTGAAACGTTAATCAGTGTGTTTGATTTAAAAGACCCTGCCTTACGGCCAATTGCAGAAATTGTGCATGATATAGATTTGAAAGATAATAAATATAATCGCAAAGAGGCCGATGGAATAGGTCAAATTATCATGGGTCTTAGCAAAAAACTCAATAACGATAATAAGTTATTGGAGAAGGGTGTGGAGATCTTTGATGCCCTCTATCACTATTACGCCACAGAAACGAAAGGAGGTAGTTAAAATGCCGCCACTTGATGATCATTTTAAAAATAGCAAGGAAAGAACAGGAAATGCTTGCGAGGAACTTCATCACTGGATTGATGATAATAAGACAAAAGCCCAGGAAATCCACGACCTTGCAAAAATTCATGAAAATATAGCATACGTCCGTGAAAGATGGGGAGAAGCAGCGGTTCAGGAGTTTGTGCTTCATATAAAAGAAGACCTGGAACATAGATTAAAGGAAAATCTGCAATACTTCGGGCTTTTCAGATGACAAACAATACCAGAGTATTATCCCCATTCATTGCCCTTTGCACGGTGGGGTTCTTTGCAAGGATGAGTTATGCTATGGCAAGAACCCCTCTCTTACCCCTCTTTGCGTTATCATTAGGCGCAGGCCCGGAGGCAATTGGCTTTGTCGTTGGCGCTTCCACCATAACAGGGATCTTTTTCAAGTTACCAGCAGGCACACTTTCCGATATCTACGGCAGATACAGGATGCTGTTTCTCAGCGTCCTGGTTTTTGCATTTACCCCTTTTACTTACTATCTGGTAACAAGTTACTGGCAGCTCGTTTCTCTCAGGTTTTTCCACGGATTGGCCACATCGATCTATGGACCGGTTGCCATGGCGACAATCGCTGATATTGCCGGGGAAAAAAAGGGGGAAAGGCTTTCGATATTTTCATCTATTACCATTATCGGAAATCTTATTGGCGCACCGCTTGGCGGATATATCCTCAAGTATCTGGCTGGCGACGGAAGCAATTCTGTACGCCATTTTCATAGCGCATATCTCGTCTGTGGAATTATAGGCCTGATTTCTTTTGGTTTTACCGTAAAACTGATGAATTCAGGAAGACCAGAAACCATACACATCAAAAATCCCCTGAGTGAAGTATTGCGGAAGTTCTTGAAAGGCATCAGGGAGGTCATCAGCGACTATCGGATTATCATCACCAGTAATATGGAAGGTATACAGAATCTGTCGGTTGGTGCCCTGGAGGCTTTTTTGCCTATTTATGCTGTTACTGTGGCAAAATTAAACCCATTTCTGGCCGGAATTCTGTGGAGCGCACAGGTGGTTACAACAATCCTTGCAAAACCGGTTATGGGGAGGTTCTCCGATCGATACGGGAGAAAGCCTATAATCTTCTCCGGAATGTGGATATGTGCTGTTTCTTTAGCGTGTATCCCTTTGACGAAAAATTTTTATTTCTTGATCCTTTTAGCTGCCATCTTTGGTGTTGGTGAGGCATTTGTGACCTCTTCTTCGGCTGCTATGGTCGCTGATTTCTGCAAGGAGCAGAACTATGGGGCTGCTATGGGGACGTTTGGAAGTATCTTTGATATTGGTCATGCCACAGGCCCTATTTTAGCCGGATTCCTTTTATCGCGTCTGAGTTATCAATATTCGTTTGTTATTATTGCCCTTTTGTTGATAGTATCGTCATTTATTTTTGCGCTGAAAGTACCGGAAAAAAAGAGGTGAAATTATGAGATTTATTACCTTGCTAATTTTAGTTCCATCACTCCTGGCAAGAATATGCCCTGGAGGAGAGGTCGTTGTTTATACCTCAGAAGATAAGGTCTTCTCGGAACCTGTTCTTCAACAGTTTGAGAAAAAGACGGGGATAAAGGTTCGCGCTATCTATGATACGGAAGAAACAAAGAGTACCGGTTTGGTTAACCGCCTGATTGCTGAAAAGGATAATCCACAGGCCGATGTATTCTGGAGTGGCGACCCTGTTCGTCCTGCTTTGCTTGAGATTAGAGGCATAACTACGCCTTATATTTCAAGTGCTGCGGCGGATGTTCCAAAGATATACAAGGATGAGGATGGTCATTGGACAGGGTTTTCCGCACGGGCACGCATTATTCTTTATAATACAAATCTTGTAAACACAGATGAGAAACCGTTGTCTCTCTTTGATCTTACAAAACCAAAGTGGAGAGGCCAAGTAGCAATTGCAAACCCATTATTTGGTACCACCTCAATACATATGGCAGCCTTATTTATTATTTTGGGAGATGAAAAGGCCAAAAAGTTTCTGAATGACTTGAAGGCAAATGGAGTAAAGATCGTTTCCTCGAATGGGGAGGTAAAACGACTCGTTGCACGGGGTGAAGTGAAAATGGGTATTACCGATACAGATGATGCCAATGTGGCTATTAAGGAGGGAAGCCCGGTAAAGGTCGTATTTCCTGACCAAACTAGTATAGGTACCCTTATTATGCCGAACATGGTTTGCCTCATCAAAAACAGTCCTAACCAGGAAAATGGAAAGAAACTGATTGATTATCTTGTCAGCAAGGAAGTTGAAAAGAGTCTCGCATGGGCGGCATGCGCGCAAATGCCTCTAAGGTATGATGTGAGAATCCCAGCTGACGTGTTAACCATCGACGCTGTAAAAGGTATGAATGTTAATTATCATGACGTTGCAAAGAAGTTAGAGGAGATCGGAGAATTTCTCAAGCAATGGGCGGGGTACTGATTTAATGTAAAGAAATTTCCAAAGTTGTGGGTAGGAGCCAACTCCCGTTGGCGACCGTCACGTGCACACCGTGGAGCATTGCCAATCGCCGTCAGGAGACGGCTCCTTCCTTTGCGTGTTTTAAGTCTCCGGAGGCATAATTTAACGCTAAGGAATTTTAAACCAAGAGTTCCTCCCCCTTGATGGGGAGGTTAGGTGGGGGCGAAAAGAAGAATGATCACCCTCGCCTTACCCCTCCCATCAAAGGGAGGGGAATATTTAGTTGCCAAGGGCCTAATTTAATTGTATAGGAATTTTCATTTTACTTATGCGGTTTTTGGGACGCAGAAGCAAAAAAATCCCACTTAGAAAAGGGGGCTAGGGGGTTGTAAAATAGCCCAGAAAAAAACACAATCCCCTGAATCCCCCCCTTTATTAAGGAGGACTTAAACGGAATAAGTTCATAAATTTTGGAAGATACTATTGAAAGATGCAAAAAAGATTGACATTGGGTTTTTTCTTTACGTTGTTTATCTGTACCACATTCATACCAATTGTGTGGATGTTTGGAAGCTCTCTCTATGAGGATGGTAGGTTTTCATTTGTTTATTACAGGGATATTTTTTTTACACAAAGGTATGTAAAGGTTATCCTTAATAGCCTTATCCTTGCCTCTATCACAACCGCGTTGGCTTTGCTTGCAGGCGTTCCCGCAGGATTTTTTTTGTCGAAAACAAACCTCCCACTGAAAAATGTCTTTAAAATATGTTTTCTTATCCCATTTATTATTCCATCTTATATAGTAGGTATTGCGTGGGCAAATTTATTAGGAAGGACAGGATTTTTAAATACCCTCCTGTCTCAATATACGACGCTCTCCCCTGAATCAATCTCAAATTTTATGTATAGCTTATATGGTGCTTCATTTATCCTTTCGATAAATCTCTTTCCTGTCATAATGTTAATGACCGAATACGCCCTAAAAAATGTAAATCCACGGCTTGAAGAGAGCGGTCTTATAGCAGGGGGTATTTTTCAGGTAGTACGACAAATTACATTACCCTTAGTTGCCCCTGCCATTCTTTCCAGCATGATGATTGTTTTTATACTGTCGCTTTCTGAGTTTGGGATACCGTCGTTATTGCAGGTTAATGTACTTACCACCCAGATATTTACCCAATTTAGTGCCTTTTATAACGAGAAGGCTGCAACGGCAATTGCCTTTCCGCTCATTGTAATTACCATCATGCTTATGATATTAGAGCAGGTTTATTTCCGGGGAAAGTCGTTTGAGATATTGGGAAGAAGGGCTTCAAACGAGACTATACACTATCAAGAAAGATGGCTTACTGTGGCAGGTACACTCTTCTGTACCTTTATTTTCATTCTCTGTGTTATTGTTCCTCTTATTACCCTTATGGTAAACAGTAAAACAGTGTCGGCATATTATGATGCATTTCGTTTAGCGAAGAATGGTATCAAAAATACTATCCTTTACGGTTCTCTAGGAGCTACATTTCTTACCGTTGTGGGCTTCTTTTTGGGTTATCTTTCAGAAAAAGTCCGATCAAAATTGAAAAACAGTATTGCACCGTTTATTTGGTTATTCTTTGCAGTGCCTGCAACGGTGATAGGCATCGGACTTATTAAGGTCTGCAATAGGCCTGAAGGTATATTCCAGTTTATCTATGGTTCCTTATGGATCATTATTTTGGGATACGGTGCACGTTTTTTACCATTATCGAGCCGTATTATGGCAAATTATTTTAAGCAGGTTTCCAATTCAACAGAGGAAGCAGGCATAGTAATGGGCGCCTCATGGTTCCGTATCTTAAAGAAAATTATTGTACCTTTACAGGGGCATGGGATAGTCGCTGCATGGTTGATTTCCTTCATGTTTTGTGTTGGAGAATTGGGGACGACGATATTGGTGTATCCACCAGGACACGAAACGCTTCCGATAACACTATTCACAGTGATGGTAAACAGTCCGGCAAACATCGTTTCAGCGCTTTCTCTTATCATTGTGGCAATGACATTATTACCTCTCGGCATTTTCCTTGCGACTTCAAGATATTTCCTGACAATGAAAGCAAAGGGTAGCAGAGTTCTACGGTAATACGATCTTTATGACAATAGGTTTATTATGAATGTGCTTGAAGTAAAACACGTAATAAAAATCCTTGGCAAAAAGGAGGTTGTAAGAGGTGTTTCCTTTGAGGTAGAAAGAGGGCAACTCCTGGCCCTCTTAGGCCCTTCCGGATGTGGAAAGACGACGACGTTAAGAATGATTGCAGGCTTAGAAGTACCCGATTATGGTGAGATTTGGATAGATGGGGCACTTGCAAGTAGCGGCCAAAAGGTAGTGATGGCCCAAAAAGAACGTCATATCGGAATGGTATTTCAAGACCTCGCCCTCTGGCCGCATATGACGGTATATAAAAACATAGAGTTTGGATTAAAGGCAACTGGGCTTACAAGGGCTGAGAGACAAAAAAGGATTAAGGCTGTTTTCGATAAGGTTAATATGCAAAAATATGCCAACGAGTACCCTGCAAGACTTTCAGGGGGGCAACAACAGCTCATTGCCATTGCAAGGGCTATTGCTACAGAACCAAAGTTACTCCTCATGGACGAGCCCTTATCAAATATTGATGCGCAACTGCGTGATGATATTAGAAAGGAAATAAAACGTATTCAGCAGGAGACGGAGATTACCACAGTTTATGTAACTCACGACCAGGAAGATGCATTTCTGTTAGCAGACAAGATAGCCGTAATGAATGCAGGAGTAGTGGAACAGATCGATAATCCCGAGGAGATTTATTTTTTTCCTGGATCACTTTTTGTGGCTAATTTTATCGGAGAATCGAACGCTATACGGGTAAGAATAGTAGACAGGGATAAAGTTGTCACCCCATGGGGTGAGTTGGTATGCAGGACAAAGGGGCATGAGAGGGGAGAGGCCTTTCTTTTTTTTAGACCACATCAGGTACAGATTGAGCAAAATGGTTTTTATGAAGGGGTAATTATTAAACGGGAATTTATAGGAGGAAGGTACAGATATTATATCGAGATTCCTAAAGGTGAAATTAAATTCTACAATCAAAAATTTTATAGAATAGGCGAACCAATCAGGTTTTCCATCAAAGAAGCGAATTTATTATTTTCTTAAAAGATCTACTTCACTATTTTATCCAGCATTTCCAGCATTTTCACCCTGTGTGTGCCTGACCAGTACACGCGACTACATTGCCGGCAAACATCAAATTCATCCTGTGTCGAATAAACATACGGCGGCACTCTGTCTTTTATTTTTTCCTTCTCGACTGAATCCAACTGTCTATTGCATAGCAAACATCGAGTAAAAATACCCGACTTATAATCGATGTTGTAATGGGTGATAACCTGCTTGAGCTGTGCTTTATAATTGGGGCTCCTAATAAGCAAAGAGTTCTTTGCGGATTCACGTTCAGTCAACTTCCTGTCCATTGTTAAGATAATGCGGTGTTCTTGAATGGCCCTTGCAATTAGGTCATCATCAGAGATGGAAGATTCGTACACCACGTCATATCCTATTATGCGCAACCATCGTGCGAGCTTGCCAAGCATAGCATCAGCAATAAACCTTAAAGGTTCCTTAGTCATAGTATAAATATCATTGTTTTAAACTTATCTTTTGGAAGACTAACTAACCAAAATGAGCCACATGGGCGTTGTTCCGGGTAGAAATTCCGACAGAAAAGCCTGTATAAAAGCCTTGAAAGATTTACAGGCTTATGCTATTATTGCTTTTTTATTGTAGGGAAATTTCTGTAGCGCTGCAAGCCGCAATTCTACAATATCCCTCAATCCGCCTTTAGAAGAGGTGATGAAGGGGGATTTGATAAATGTGTGAAAAAACGTACAAAAAATAAGACGTTTTTACTGAGCAAAAGAATAATCATATCCTGTTGGTAAATCCGGAAAAGGATTTATGTTATGTGTATTGAATTTCAGGGAAATTTAATTGGGGCGGGGAAGGTTTTTGGAATCATCATCAGCCGATACAATAATTTTATAACAAAACGTTTATTGGATGGTGCAATAGATGGACTTATCAGACACGGCGTAAAAGAAGAGGATGTTGATATTTTCTGGGTACCCGGTGCCTGCGAGATACCGGTTGCGGCCCTTAAGGCAGCGCAGAGCGGTAAATACGATGCGATAATTTGTTTAGGGGCGATTATTCGTGGTGAAACACCTCATTTTGACTATGTTGCAAATGAATCAGCCAAGGGCATTGCACACGTAGGATTAACTACAGGAATTCCAACTATTTACGGCATCATTACAACAGAGACCCTGGAACAGGCTATTGACCGTGCTGGCGCAAAGACCGGGAATAAAGGTACAGAGGCTTCTGTAGCTGCCATAGAGATGGTAAATCTTTTTGAACAAATGCAATCCGGTGTAAAAACAATCAAAAGACGTTAATCTGCTGACGGTATTTTGCCCATCTTTCGTGTAATCACGTATTTCAAAATTGCCCTTATTAAAAACCAAATATCCCATGCGCAACAGAACGATTGCTCGTGAACTTGCCCTTCAAGCCCTTTACCAACTTGACCTGCGTGGTGACGAAATTATCAACGAGATTGATACCTTTTGCAAAAAAAGCACGGGAAAGCAAGATATATACCAGTTTGCCATTGCGCTTGTCAATGGATGCCGATCACACATCAAAGAAATAGATGAAAAGATCTCAAGTGTTACAGAACACTGGGAATTACGCCGCATGGCCATCATTGACAAAAATATTTTACGTTTAGGAGTTTACGAATTACTGTATAGAAGTGATATCCCGCCAAAGGTATCAATCAACGAGGCTATAGAGCTTGCAAAAAAATTTAGCACTAAAAATTCAGGAACATTTGTAAATGGAATTTTAGACAAAATTTATACCCAGTTTGGAAATGGAAAATTAAAAGATAATAAATATGATTCCATACTTCAGGATACAGGCATATCAGAAACAGACTATGGAAACTCAGACCTGCACGTACACACAAACTATTCTGATGGTACAATGACACCGGAAGAGGTTGTTGATGAAGCTGTCCGTCTCGGTGTTTCTACGATTGCAATCACTGACCACGATACTGTTGATGGTGTCATAGTAGCCTGTTCTTACGGACATGGTAGAAATCTCCATATCATACCGGGTATAGAGTTTTCTTCATATCTCAGTCCTTCGGAGATCCATATCCTGGGATATTTTATTGATGTGAATAACAATCTTTTACAAAAAGTAATAAAACAATCCCGCGAGGATCGCATAAACCGTATTTATGCCATGGTAGAAAAATTACGTAAGCTCCAGGTCGATGTCGATCCACAGGAAATTTTGACGCTTGCTGGAAAAGGTTCCCCAGGGCGTATGCATGTAGCAGAAATGATATGGAAACATGGTTATTGTAATTCCATTATAGAATCATTTTCAAAATACATAGGCGATAATCAACCTGCATATGTCCCTAAAAAAACATTAACCCCACAACAGGCTATCGAATTAATCACCGATGCTGGGGGAGTACCGGTTCTTGCCCATCCGGGACTAACCCAGAGAGATAATGTTATTGAAGATCTTGTAAAATACGGCCTGAAGGGGATCGAGGTATATTATCCTACTCATACCCCCCAGGCTATCGAAAAGTATCTCAAGATAGCGAAAAAATACAACCTGGCCATAACTGGCGGCTCAGATTTCCATGGTGAAAGAAAAATAGACAGCCCCATTGCTAAAGTAACCGTGCCGGGTGCTATCGTTAGCAAGCTTAGACAAAAATGTCCCGCGCGAAAAAGCTTGTTTTGTCAATAATTTACAGGAGATAATAACCTAATGACACAGCCTTTAAAGAAAGACACAAATACATCTGGTGAAAAGAAAGGGGGAATACCGGAAGCCGATCATAGAAAAGAAAACATGAAAAGGCAATCCGGAGACCAAAAGAACGACGCAGGAAGAAGCCATGGCGGTTTTTGGTCTCGGCTAAAAAATTTTACAGTAGAAGCGCCGAAAACTGTTGTTGTGGAAGGTGACACGACAAAGCTTGTTCCACTCCAGCCGAAAACTGCTGTTATTGAAGAAACCACTGAAAGCCAGATTTCAATTCCTGCTGAAATGCCGGTTTCGGTCGCACAGGAAACCATCGCTGGTAAAGAGGAAACCGAAAGTCAAACTTCGGTTCCACCTGCAGAGGCTGTTTCTGTTTTAGCGGAAACTGCCGTTGTTGAAGAGGAAATTCCTGTTTCGTCAGAAAAGCTCAGGAAGGGTTTAGAAAAGACACGGACTCGTTTTTGGTCCCGGCTAAAAATGCTCTTTTCTTTCAGGAGAAAGATTGATGAATCTGTACTTGAAGAACTGGAGGATATCCTGATTGGAGCGGATATTGGTGTAAGGTCCGTTCAAAAATTAGTGCATGAATTACATGAAGCATGGAAATCCAGAACAATAACGGAAACCTCCCAGATACACGATTTTATAAAGGACAGACTCAAAGAAGGCCTGCGGTCTCTTCAGGTCGATATCAATTATGCCCCTACCCCCCCTACGGTTATCATGGTTGTTGGAGTAAATGGGGTCGGCAAGACCACGGCCATAGCAAAACTCGCAAACACCTTCATTAAGGATGGCAAAAAGGTCATGGTTGCAGCAGGCGACACCTTTCGGGCGGCTGCCGTTGATCAGTTGGATATCTGGAGCAAACGCATCGGGGCAGAAATTGTAAAGCATCAAACCGGTTCTGACCCTGCAGCAGTAGCATACGATGCACTGGAAGCAAGTATCGCAAGGGGTATTGACGTAGTCATCGTGGATACAGCCGGACGCCTTCACACCCACGAAAATCTTATGAACGAACTGGGCAAGATTAAACGGGTTATCTCCAGGAGAATTTCCGGCGCCCCACATGAAGTCCTGATGGTACTAGACGCTACAACCGGACAAAATGCCATCTCCCAGGCAAAGATGTTTAAACAGGCAGTGGACGTCACCGGAATATTTTTGGCAAAGCTAGACGGTACGGCAAAGGGCGGTTTCGTGCTTGGTATGCGCAATGAAATAAACATCCCTGTAAAATATGTTGGGCTGGGAGAAAAGGCTGATGATATAGAGAAATTTAATCCCGATGCTTTTGTGGATGCCTTGTTTGAATAGTACACTATACTTTACAGCAGGAAAACACTGAGAATGCAAAGAAAACAAAAAAATCTGTATAATTTTCTTTTAAGCTTTACGATCTCGGCGTTCTCTGCGGTAGTCCACGTTTTAACTTCAGTCAATAAATGATAGACGATAAGGTTTTTTTTCACATATTTCGCTTTAATCCTGATACGGATGAAAAGCCATTTTTCCAGAAATTTGAAATTCCTTTTGTTCGGAAAGATCTGACAGTGCTTGAGGGGCTTAATTATATCCAGCAACGACTGGATAACTCCCTGGCCTTTCGGTCTTCCTGCAGGGAAGCTATTTGTGGTTCTTGTGCCATGCATATCAATGGAAAGTACCGTCTGGCATGTAATACCCTAGTTTCCGGTTTTAAATCAAATACCATTACGCTTCGTCCGCTTGCCCATATGCCTGTACTCAAAGACCTCTTCGTTGATATGAAGTCCTTCTGGGAGAAATACGAGCATATCAAGCCATACCTGATGCCGGGTAAACCATTACCAGCAACAGGAGAACAGATACAGAGCCAGGAAGAAAGGGCAAAGATTGATATCCTGACTGATTGCATTCTTTGTGCCTGCTGTCATTCCTCGTGTCCCGTTACGGCATCACATGAAAAGTATTCCGGCCCTATGGCTTTACTCAATATAGACAGGTTCGTATCAGACTCACGGGATGGAGCAAAGGGGGAACGTCTGGCAATTATAAACGACGAACATGGGGTGTGGCGTTGCCATACGGTATTCAATTGTCAGGAGGTATGTCCACGGGACCTGAATCCGAGTGGTTCTATTGCCCATCTGAAGATGGAAATTGTTAAAAACAAGATTTAAAGACAAACATCTATTTAATGAACAAGATGGATACAAGCTGTCAGGGAGAACCCTGACAGCACAGGAAAGTAATGGCGAGTGAGTCCGCCCCTGCGTTGCAATTTGCATTTTTTCGTTTTTTTATTTTACACTTTCAACTCATTCAGGTCAGGCAATGCATGACGGATAATAACCCCATAAAACGTATCTGTGTATTTTGTGGTTCCCATCTCGGTGCTCATTCAGTATATACACACTTCGCTCAACAATTGGGTAGAGCAATCGTAGCACATGGAATGGGACTTGTTTATGGGGGAGGAAGTATTGGTCTGATGGGAGTTATTGCAGATGCTGTTTTAAAAGAAAAAGGGGAGGTGATAGGCGTAATTCCCCATGCCCTTGCTTCTAAAGAGTTTGCACATCCTGGCCTTACAGAACTCAGAATGGTATCGAGCATGCATGAACGAAAGGCCATGATGGCGGAATTATCCGATGCCTTTATTGCAATGCCGGGTGGCTTCGGCACCTTTGATGAATTCTTCGAGATTCTTACCTGGGCACAACTGGGACTGCACACAAAACCAATCGGGTTACTCAATGTGCAAGGGTATTTTGATTTATTACTGGCATTTATAAATCATGTATTACAGGAACGTTTTATACAGACAAAACATCACCAACTCATCATAACTTCTCATGACCCCGAAGAACTATTGTCGGAACTCATCCGCCGTAAACCCTTATACAGAGTTCCTCAATTAATTGATTGGAAAGAAACGTAAAAGAACCCTGCTGAGAGCATGTCCATACCAGAAGGATATTGCTGACAGTAAGCAGTCGGCAAAAATTTGAGGAAAAACAAGTTGCCACTGCCTACTGTCCACTTAAACAGGTAAACTGAGCCGTTATCAAAAATCTACCAACCAATCAGTCCTTTACAAAAGATACCTTCTTAGCCCAGATGTTGTTGGGATAATCTTTTTTCAACTTCCTCCATGCATTCAATAAGGAATCCACATTGCGACTTGCCTTGTATTCAGCCACACCCAGCCAATATTGGGCCTCCGGGGCAACATCGCTTTTGAAATATTTCTCTACCACCAATTTCAGTTGGTTGCCGGCACTTTTGTAATCCTGCTTTTGCAGCGACATAAAACCCAATCCGAACTGCAACTGCGGTATAAATTCATCAGGAGGTAAAAAACCATAGAAGCGGTAATACTCGGTTCCCATAGAATCCAGAATAACGATGGTTGGCGTCCAAAATGCCCGATATTTGCCAGGAAGGTCAGAATCGCTTTGTACGTTAATTTGTAAAGGGATGAAATTTTTGCTAATAAAGTCTGTTACTGCGGCATCAGGGTACGTCACGGTACCCAACGTTTTGCAACCTGTTCAAGTGGGTGCAAAGAAGTCTAACAAGATTGGGTTTCCCGCTTTTTTTGCCTTTGTAACCGCATCGTCAAATGTTTTTTCCCACACAATCGCGGGAGGTGTGTTTTTAGTGTCTGCAGCAAGTGTTACTGCGAGGGGTGCCACTAATAAAATAAGACATGGCAATACATATTTTAACATGACCATCCTCCTTTTTCAAAATGCGGCAGGATAGATTAAAAATGCACATAAGACCTATAACACAATATTTTTTCAGAGTCAACAGAAATATTCTTTATGATACTGTACATAAACAACCATACATCCTCGTTTGATGCCCTTGCATTGGTTGAACCAGCGACAATTAATGAGAACAAACCTTGCTTCTTTACTATTCATTGTAGTACAATAATTTTCAATGTATTTAATTTTTCCTTCCGAAATACCTTATATCAAGGTGGTCCGCATCATTAAGGACAGAGGGGGGATATTTTTATAGTTTGCTTTGTAGCTTTCGGAAGTTAATTTATGCTCAGGGTAAGGTTTCATGGTAGGGGCGGCCAGGGGGCAAAGGTGGCAAGCAGGGTACTCGGTACCGCCGCCTTTCTTGAAGGCTACTATGCGCAGGACTTTCCACTTTACGGCGCCGAGAGGAGGGGTGCGCCGATAGCGGCCTTTACCCGCATATCTAAAGAACCAATCCTGGAACGGGGGGTAATTTCCAGTCCGGACATTGTAATAGTGATGGACGAGACCCTTCTGGATGATCCCATGGCAAATCCGTTATCAGGACTAAAAGAAGGTGGTATTGTCTTTACAAATACCACACATAGCCCACAGGAGGCAAAGAACAAGTATAAGATTTCTGCACAGGTTATTACTTTGGATATAACGAGAATCAGCCTTGATATGTTGGGATTGCCTGTTTTAAGCACCCTGGCCGGTGGCGTTGCATCAAGGATTGCCGGGATCAGGGACGATTCTTTAAGAAAGGCAGTCGAGAAGGAGGCATCTGAGATACTAACCGATAAAGTACTTATCACAAAAAATATAGAGGCTGCACTTCATTGTTTCTGTGCAATACATCTGGTAGAAGTAAAAACTAGGGGAACCGTTCAAAAGGGAAGTCCTGTCATTGATGTGCCATTCGAACCGGCCCTGGTTTCAAGTCCCACCATAAATACCACAGGAAATACCCCTTTGCGCAAGACGGGTAACTGGCGGGTATTTAAGCCCGTCTGGAATTACGAGACATGTACTAAGTGTATGACCTGTGTTGCCAGGTGTCCTGACGGTTGCATTGCTGTAAATGAAGACGGCTTCCCCTATACCGATTACAATAATTGCAAGGGATGTATGATTTGTGCGGAAGAGTGTCCTTTAAAGGCGATAAAAAAGGTGCGTGAGGTGCATGCGTGGTAGGAGTTTTAAAAAACGGTCTGGTTGCAAAAACCATTGAATCATTAAACTCTATAACAAAAAAGTCCAACCTTTTCACTGGACTTATAAAGGAGACACCCTTGCTATAAAAGTATGATAAATAATGTTGCCGACTGTTAGCACCCGGAGTTTTAACCTACTCCACAAGCCCCAGCGTCTTAAGGCATCGGTTAAAATCATCAGGAATCTCGGCTACAACAGACACTATTTTTTGAGTGTACGGATGGGTAAAAGATATTTGATAAGCATGGAGCATCTGCCTCTGGATTCGCCTTAATAACGGGTATTCTACAGGTCTGCGGTCATATTCTGCTTCCCCAATGACAGGATGTCCTGCTGAGGCAAGGTGGATCCTGATCTGATGCTTCCTGCCCGTTTCGGTATTCACCTCCAGATAAGAGGCATCTTTTCCCCTCTTTAAGAGCTTCACATGTGTAACTGCCTTTTGTCCATGGATTGGGGTATCTATGGTAAAGGTTTTTTTACTTACACTATACCTTACAATCACCCTGTAGACCTTTTCCATAAGGGTTTTTTTAAATAATTCCTTCATACGATCAAAGGCATCCCTGTTCATTGCAAAGATAACGGCACCCGAGGTATCCTTGTCCAGCCGGTGAACAGCCTGAATATGGTCGTCTCTAAAGTACCCCCTCAGATTGCTTTCAAGACTTTTAGGACCATTTGTTATAATGCCAGGGGGTTTTGAAACGATCAGGTAATGGTTATCTTTATAGAGAATAGCTTTTTTTTGAAATTTTTGGAGCGTGGTTTTTTTCGTAAGGATTTCAATCACGTCCCCTTTGCGTAGCTTGTAGGAAGCGACCCAGACGCGTCTCTTATTCACAAAAACCAATCGTTCATCCAGGAGTTGTTTCGCCTTTTTTTTGGATACGGTCAGTTTTCGGGCAATAAAGCTAAGTAACGTGTGTATGTCGTCTTCACGGGTAAATATAAATTTCTGCATTGTTTTGTAAGAAGTTTGTGGTAAATTTTTTATCCGTTTATCCAATTGATTTCATAATTTAATAACCCCTTCCATGGATTGTCTCTGCATTGCCAAACACGTTCGTCATACATTCATGGTATATTGGTATCACATTAGTGTACCAGTCACAATGTATACCTGACTCGAAAATTTAATTATTAATATTTGTATAACTATTCATGTGAAAGCAAGATAGGGCATTGTTAAGCAACCTCCTTTAATGGCTCTAAAGTAA
>JABRVT010000134.1:0-1896 GCA_040048245.1 Candidatus Brocadia sp. | reverse complement strand
ATAATAAACCATTTGGTATAATGAATGATAATCGCTCCGATTATGACGCCGAAAGAAGACACAGTATCGCCTAACATGTGCAGAAATGCCGCCCTGACATTCAAACTGTGCCCGTGTTCATGTCCGTCCCCCTTCAGGATGTAAACACAGGCTATGTTGGCGATTAATCCCATCATTGCCACGATAAACATCTTGCCGCTCGATATGGTTTCTGGATGCATAAAGCGGTGGTAAGCCTCATAAAATATCCACAGGGTAATCATAAAGAGGGTAATGCCGTTAAACAAGGCTGCTAATATCTCCAAACGATAAAAACCGTAAGTCTTTTTCTCAGTGGGAGGTTTTGCGGCAAAGAATAATGCAAACAGACTTATTAAAAGTGCAAACAGATGGGTAAGCATATGGCCGGCATCACTAATCAAGGCAAGGCTATTAGTGATGATTCCCCCAATCACTTCTACAATAAAAATACTGCCAGTGATAACACTGGCCAGAATAAGCCTCTTTCGTTCATGAGCGCGGTATTCATGTTTGTGCCCATGTTCGTCTGTCATGTGATAATAATCGATACTATGAATGTGTTCGATAATACGCCTCCTTTTAAATAATAATCATTTTTAGTAACAATTTAGTTTTTTGGAAACGTTGAAAGTTGTAAACGTCTTACCGGTAATTATGTAGAGGCAATTCATGAATTGCCTCTACAGCACATGGCAACCGCATCATTACTGGAATTTTTCAAAAAACTAAATTGTTACCATTTTTAAAACAATATTAACAAATTATAAATTCCTGAATTGCATAACACAAACTTTTTTTATCATGGCATTTGTATAGGTATTGTAACTATTTCGCTTTTTGAAATACCAGAATATTAAGTTTTATACCCAAATGGCATTCAGTGTATAGCATCGGTGAACTCCAGTTTTCGTTACTCAGCCCAACCTTACGGATCTTTTCTCTGTGTTTTCCGTGCCCTTTGTGGTGAAATACATAGTTTAGCTATCCAATCAGGATCGTATCTGGCGTGACAGCGTGGACAGATGAGGATGATCTTGCAGGTTTCTTCTGTTATCCGTACAAATGAAGTATGAAAACCATCTTCATACCCACAATTGGGGCAGATATGAAGCTCCTTGTTTACGGAAACAGGCTGTGGGGCGTTACCATTCATTCTTTCCTCCAGAGAAAAATATTGAGATGTGATGTATAGAAAGAAAAAAACTGAGTAAATAAAAATTAATTAATCACGGATAAACAAG
Source organism: Candidatus Brocadia sp. (assembly GCA_040048245.1). Taxonomy (GTDB): domain Bacteria; phylum Planctomycetota; class Brocadiia; order Brocadiales; family Brocadiaceae; genus Brocadia. Next base: position 634 of record JABRVT010000134.1, on the reverse strand, counting down.
TCTGTCCGTGCCACCCTTACGGTAATTAAAGATTTATCATATTTTACATGTTTATCCCTGCAAAAACGAAAATAAACACACACACACCCTGCCTCCTAATGCAAAACCTGTAAAATATAACTTCGTTTTATTCGTGTAAATTTGAGGCTAAAAGAAACCTTATTCCACAATTACGATTAAATAGTTGTCTTTTTGGAAGACTTGACGTGCCAGTCGTTCCACATCCTGCACCGTAACCTTTTTCAATCTTTCAGCCTCCTGATCATCCGCCTCAGGCCCATAGCCGTCAAGTACTTTCATGCTTATATAGTATGCCTGGCTTACCCGGTCCAGCCGCCGCATGCCCCGGCGTCCCAAAATGGCATTTATGGTTTTTTGCACTTCCTGTTCTTCGATCTTCGCTTCACGCATGGAGTGAATCTCATTGCGAATACCGTTGATGGCTCGTTCTATGTTTTCCGGCCGTGTGCCCATCGATATACGATACCACTGAACATCTTTATATTTATTAAAGGAAACGCCAATACTATAAGCGAGACCTTGCTTTTCACGCAGGTTGAAAGCGAGCCTGTTACTGAAGATGGTTTCCATTACATGGAGCGCTGGTTGGTCTTCCTCGCTCACATCACAGATA
>JABRVT010000133.1:0-1615 GCA_040048245.1 Candidatus Brocadia sp. | reverse complement strand
GTATACGGATGCCCCCCGCTGATATATCGAGGCCAGGTCATTAGCAGTACCGCCATTCGAAAGGCTATTCTCGAAGGGGAACTGGAAAAGGCTGAAGCAATGCTTGGCAGACCCGTTTCTGTCCTCGGTACCGTAGTAAAGAAGTCTGGCAGGGGAAGAATTCTGGGGTATCCTACGGCCAACCTGGAGTTGCACCATGAGGTCAGGCCACCCCGTGGCGTTTATGGAACAAAGGTTCGTTGGGCTGAGCAAGTACATCTAGCGCTAACTAATATAGGCCTGAGGCCCACATTTGTTCAGGAACCGTTTACAGGTGAAGAAGAAACGCTTGAGATCGAAGTGCATATCCTTGATTTTCAAGGGTCTCTGTACGGGCAAACCCTTGAAGTTCAATTCCTTTTTAAGATAAGGGATGAAATACCATTTCAAACGGCGGAAGAATTAAAGACACAAATCGAGAGAGATAAGGAAGCGCTATTGAAAAAGGCATTAACTACTCAGTATTGCCACTAAATCCTCACATTGAAATGAACGTTTAAATACCTTATACCTTGCAGAATAATTCAAGCCTTCTTACGCCAGCAATACAGGTGCAATCGAGGACGCCATAAAATCCCGGAGAAGAACATGGCGACCATAAAAGATACCGTTCAGGGATTTGTTCCCGAAATGGATTCTCCAGAAAAAGTCTATGGGCTTTTTCGGATACTCGGATACCCTGATGGTAAGTTGCTTGACCCTACCTATAAAAGAAAGATAGAAGAGTTCGATTTTGCCAGGGATGAGCAGGAAAAGGTTAAGAACGTCTTTACCGTCTTTAACTATGACGGCAAACTCCAGGTATTCCTGATAGAAACGAAAATCCTTTCAAACCCTCTGATACGATACCTCGCAAAACGTCTTTCAGACAGATATTTGAATTTCCTTCTTATATTAACCTCTGATTACAAAAAGTATAATTTTGTCTTTCCTGAATTTGAACATAAAGAGATAGGCAAACACAAACTTAAGATAATCAGGCTTATCCTTGACAGGGAAAATACCTATCATACAGACCTTCTTACCATTTCCAACCTTGCGCTTACCGGTGAAGAAGAGAATTGGAGAGATATCAGGCTTAAATGGAAAGAAGCCTTCAGCGTTGAGAAGGTTACCGATAGGTTTTTTGATGAGTACAAAAAGGCATTTTTCAGACTCAGGGAAACCTTCGAAAACCAGAAAATACCTATTAAGGACGCCCATGAACTTTCTCAACAATTTCTGAACAGGCTCATGTTCTTCTACTTTGTCTCTAAAAAGAGATGGCTCAATAATGACCCTAAGTTCATCAAGTGGTACTGGCATAGATATAAAGAGGAAAAGAGAAACGGTAAGGCAAAAGAAGACACCTTTTACGAAAATTGGCTAAGGATACTTTTTCTGGAAGCGTTCAACAACCAATATAGTCACCCGCACTTTCACCCTAAAGATGTAAACTCAATACTTGCCAATGCCCCATATCTTAATGGAGGTCTCTTTCATAGAAACGAGCTGGACGATCTACCTTTTAAAATCAGCGACAACCTCTTTGAAGAGGTCTTCAATTTTCTTGAACAATATAACTTTACCATCCGTG
>JABRVT010000132.1:0-28501 GCA_040048245.1 Candidatus Brocadia sp. | reverse complement strand
TGAATATAGCTTACGATCAAAACAGGACACGAGAAGTTGGCATACCGTCAAACAGATATTACAGACACATCAAGTGGTGACCATTGTACTTCCCGATGCGGATGGTGCGAAGGTACACCACATATGCCGTCTTTGCGGACTTATTTTCTGGTCAGATAACCCATACAGAGATGGTTACGGAAAAGGAATGTGAGGTGGGATGTGCCGATGCGGGCTATGCTGATGAAGAACTTGGGAAGGTAGACGGAAGAGGGAACAACAAAGGTTGTCGTGCCATCGCAACGACAGGCATTGCACAGCAAGGAGGAAAAGCTGTTTCGGAAGGACAAATTTGTCTATGACGAGGGACACGACTGTTATTTATTGTCCGGGGTGCGCAAGCTTGTCTATGAAGGCAAACAAGACGAGGGCAAAAGGTGGCATACCGGATAACGGATGGAGGTATCTGCAAAAATGCAGACATTATGGCAAATGTACAAGTTCTCAGAGGGGGCGAAAGATTATTCGGTTATCGCAGGAAGAGGTTCAGGGAGAATCTTGAGCGGCAGTATGAGCGCCGGGGTCTCAGGAGATATATGCCAGACGCAAGGAACGGGTGGAGCATCCGTTTGGTCACATCAAGAGGAATCTGGGGAATGACGAACTTTCTTTTACGTGGAAGAGAAGGTACCCAAGCGGAGATATCAATTGTAGCAACGCGTTTAACATTATACGGATGATAACCTTGTTTGTCGGTTGTTAAAGGGCTTGTTCGCTTTAACCAGGTAATAGTTAAGCACATTAGCCTGTAATACAAGGCTCGCAAGCTCATTCGGAGAGATGCGAACTTTTTAAAAAGTTTTTGGATTACTAACCCGAACTCTATCAAATGAATCGAGTAATGGGGATAAAAAATATATCTTTGCCGAAACGATAAGGAACTGTCATGGGCATGAATAATCTCTTCCGACTCGTTCGGGTTAGGATGATATGAGAGGCAAGTGTAGTAATAAAAGACTCTTTTACGTTTAACAAGTTGAAAAATTCACCAAAAACTTGAGAAGCGACCTTACGGCACAATCCCCTTGTCCTTAAAACTCACAAAACGCCCGTTTCCAATGATGATATGGTCCAAAACCCTTATGCCAACAATATCCCCTGCCTCGACCAACCGTTGGGTTATTTGGATGTCTTCTCTGCTTGGTTCCGGGTCGCCTGAGGGATGATTGTGTACAAAGATAACCGATGCGGCTGACTCTCTGATCGCTGCCTTAAATGCCTCCCGGGGATGGACAATGCTGGAAGTCAGGCTTCCCTTTGTTACTTCTGTTTCAACCTTGATAATACGGTTTTTGTTGTCCAGCAAAACCACTAGGAAAACCTCCTGTTTCTTTCCGCGTAATTGTTCGTGGAAATGTCTGAAAATGTCATTGCTGCATTTGAACTGCTGTTGTAGCCTGATGGAAGCCCCAGAAACCCTTTTGGCAAGCGACAGGGCAGCCTTTATTTGTGCGGCCCGTGCCGGGCCTATTCCCTTTATCCGGCACAGTTCACCGACGGAAGCCAGACTCAGTCTTTGGAGATCTCCGTATTCCGAGAGCAGCTTTTTGGCTAAATCAACCGCGCTGTAATTTGTCGTACCGTCGCGGATGATAATTCCCAGGAGTTCCGCATCTGTCAGGTGCTCGTCGCCACTTTGAATGAGTCTTTCCCGCGGCCTTTCGTGTGCAGGAAGTTGTTTGATCGTAGGATGTTTCTTTTCTTCCTTCATAACCGTTTCCCGGCGCTAAGTAACAATTCTCGTTGTGTGTATGACACACCATTCGACCCACCTGTTTTGAGAAAGAAAATATTGAACAAGGAATAACGAATGCCAAAGGATAAACAAGCAGAGGGTTAACCGTTGGACTGTAAAACGTGGAACCCGGAATTTTTTTTATCAGGAAAACTTATGATTCAAAATTCCTTGTTCGATAGTCATTATTAAATTTTTTATGTATCTATTTTGTATCCTGGTGTCTTTGAGCGAGAAAAACCAAAGAGTTTTTCTTCCGACTCCGTTGAGTCAGGATTATACCGTATGAATTGCCACTGTCAATAAAATGTCCCTGCGCCCACTTTCTATAAAAAATATTTGATTAAACATCCTGCCTTGTTTATAGTAGCATCGGAAACAAGAACAATCATCAGGAGGATCTATCTATGCAAAGGCGGGACCTGACAATGTCCGAAATCCAGACCGTTCTTACTTCATCTCAGCACGCCGATAATTTGTGTAACTCGCTAATCAAAAAGGCTGTTGAACTTGGCTGTAAACAGGCAATTATTATTCACACCAGCACAATTGCCGTTGGACGATGGGTCCAATTGAAATGCAAATACGGATGCGAAGAATACGGTAAGAAACTCACCTGCCCGCCACACTCTCCGTCGCATGAAGAGATGAGGGAAATTCTCGGGGAGTATAGCAAGGCGCTGCTTCTTCACGGACACCTGAGCTGGCAGATGCGGTATATTACCGCCGAGATCGAAAAGATGGCATTTTCTATAGGATTTTATAAGGCCTTTGGACTCGGAGCAGGTCCATGCAAATTGTGCGAAAACTGTGTAACCACAACGACCTGTATCCGCACTATGGAAGCCAGGCCTTCTATGGAGGCATGCGGTATCGACGTCTATCAGACCGTAAGAAATCATAATTTAAAAATAGAGACCCTTAAAAACAGCAGTGAAGAGGTCAATATATACGGCATGATTTTACTGGAATAGATGTAATTACGGAGGGGAAAATATATGATAACAGATATCATCAGCAAGGTAATCAACCTCGGTTTTGGAGCATTGATAGTAACGAAGGAGAATGTTGAGGAGCTTATTGATGAAATGGTAAAAAAGGGAGAAATCAGGAAGGAAGAGGCAAAAGCACAGGTGAATGAGCTTCTGAAAAAGGTTTCATCCAGCAAGCAGGAAATTGTATCTATGATTGAAAAGATTGTAGAAAATGTGCTCCACAAGCTGGATATACCAACGCGAAATGAACTCCAGCAGATGCAGAAAAAACTTGAGGAGATTATAAAGAGGCTGGAATCGAGAGAAGACCAGACGTAGCGACAAGGCATCAAATAATAAGCGACAAAAAAACAAATAAATCCCAAATAATCCATGCAATTCAGAAAAATAGGCCAGAGGATCCGGGATATCCGCCGTTTCAATCAAATTCTCAGGATATTAACCAAACACGGTTTTGGTTTTGTCATTCAGCAGCTTCATCTGGAGAATCATGTCATCGGAAGGGGTATTATCAAAACCCGGGTATTACACCGTTTTACAGAGCCCCAGGAATCTCGTGCCGTCAGGCTCAGAAAGGTACTGGAAGAACTCGGTCCCACATTCATAAAATTCGGACAAATCCTGAGCGTCCGCCCTGACCTGATTCCTTTAGATCTTTGTAACGAACTGAGCAAACTCCAGGACCGTGTTCCCCCGTTCGGTTATGAAGATGTCAGAAAGCAGATAAAGGATTCCTTTGGAAGGTATCCTGAAGAGTTATTTTCAGAGTTTGTCTCGACTCCTTTCGCTTCAGCGTCATTAGGGCAGGCGCACCGTGCACGTCTCAAGACGGGTGAAGAAGTGGTTGTGAAAGTGCAGCGTCCTGATATCCGTAAAACGATCGAAACCGATATCGATATCCTTTACACCCTTGCCCAATTAGCCAGCCGGTATATGGAAGAAATCAGGGTCTACGATCCTGTCAGCATTGTAAATGAATTTTCAAAGACTATTATGAAGGAAATTGATTTTACCCACGAGGCCCACAACATCGACAGATTCCGCAAAAACTTCAGGGACAGCACCACCGTTCATATTCCGCGTGTCTATTGGGATTACACCAGACCAAAGGTCATTACCACGGAAGAAATCATCGGCATCCGGCTGAACGATTACATCAACCAGCCCCATACAACCGAAGAAAAAAAAGCCGTTGCGGCAAATGGCGCCAATGCTGTCCTGCAGCAAATATTCGTTGACGGATTCTTCCATGCAGACCCTCACCCCGGAAATATTTTTATTCTGCCCAACAATGCAGCCGCTTTTATAGATTTTGGGATTGTCGGCAGGCTTGATGAAGAGGCGCGGGATGCCATTGTAAACCTTTTGATTGCCGTGTCCAAAAGAAATATAAATGGTGTTGTAAGGGCATTGGAAATGCTCGGCGCCTTCGCTGAGGAGGTATCCGTACGTGATTTCAAACATGATATTAGCGATTTTATTGAACGGTATGCCGATGTCCCGTTAAAACAAGTAGAAATATCCACGATACTGCCTCAGGCCGTTGATTTGATGACGCGACATAAACTAAAGATACCTTCACAATTTCATATTCTGTTCAAGGCCATTGCTACTATGGACGGTGTTGCCAGACAGTTAGACCCGGAATTTAATACCATAGCCCATACCAGACCTTTAGTGGAAAGGCTTGTACGTGAAAGACACGATCCGAAACGTATATTTCAGGAAATGACTCTTTACTCTTCAGAATTACTGGACATCCTTAAAATAATCCCAAAAGATACCTACGAAATTATAAAAAAGATAAAGATGGGCACCCTGAAGATCGAATTTGAGCATCAAGGGCTGTCAAAATTCATCTCTGAAATGGACAAATCCAGCAACCGGATTTCATTCAGCCTCGTTATCTCTGCACTGATTATCGGCTCTTCTCTTATTATCATGGCAAACAGGGGGCCAATGGTGTACGGCTTTCCGGTGCTGGGCATCCTGGGATTCGTCTTTGCGGGTATTCTCGGATTGGGGCTGGCAATAGGGGTGCTGAGATCCGGGCGGTTATAAACTAGGTGTTTATCTCTTCCATAGTCATGCGCATAGTGTGCATATAAGTTGACTTGGAATAAGACTTCTGTTAAAATTTTGTGTTTATGTAAATAAATTGCAGACTTTATGCTGGGTAAGGATTCACAAAATTTGGGTAAGTATGTAATTGGTATAGACCTGGGAGGCACAAATCTGAAGGCAGGTATCGTTGATACGAATGGGAAAATCCTCCATCGCCTTTCCATAAAAACCAATTCTCATGCCGATTCGCAGGCCATATCCGGTCAAATCCTTTCACTGATTAATGAAATCATACAGAGCGCCCGGTTAAAAGAGTCTGATATAATCGGTATCGGGCTTGGGTCGCCTGGTCTTGTCGATAAAAAAGGCGAAACGATTCTCTTTTCTCCTAATCTACCGCATTGGCGAAATGTTCCTGTCAAACGCATAGTAGCAGAGCGGTTTTCTATGCCCTGTGTACTGGAAAACGATGCCAATGCGGCGGCATGGGGTGAGAAATGGGCAGGGGCAGGGAAGGAAGTTAGTTCCATGGTAATGCTGACTCTGGGCACAGGAATTGGGGGCGGTATTGTTATCAATAATAAATTATGGCGTGGCGCCAATAACGTGGCAGCGGAGATTGGTCACATGGTGATCCGGATGGACGGACCTCAATGCAACTGCGGCAACCGCGGATGTGTTGAGGTGTATGCATCGGCCACTGGCATGGTACGCCGTTTTAAAGAGTTATTAAGGAGCGGTGCGTCATCGTCATTGAAAATTTCTGATGAAATTACGGCAAAGATGATCAACGAAGCCGCACTTCAGGGCGACAGGGCATCGCTGGATATCATCGAAGAGACAGGGCGTTACCTTGGTATCGCCCTTATCAATATTATGCATGTATTAAATCCGGAGATGATTGTGCTTGCAGGCGGCATGATTGGTGCCGGCGAATTATTGATGAATCCCATAAGACAGGTTACTCAGCAGAGGGCGTTTGAGGCATCGTATAAGGATACGAAAATCGTGTTTTCGCAGCTTGGTAACGATGCGGGGATTATAGGAGCAGCAGGATGTCTACTGACAGAATTAGAAATTTTTGCATAATTGCACATATTGACCACGGGAAGTCTACTCTGGCAGATCGGTTGCTGGAAAAGACGAATACCGTCACATCTAGAGAGTTTCGTAACCAGATGCTGGACGATATGGATCTGGAGCGGGAACGCGGTATCACCATCAAAGCCAGTGCAGTTGCACTGAAACTGGTACGGGATGGCAGGGAATACAACCTCAATTTGATAGATACGCCAGGTCATGTAGACTTCAGCTACGAGGTTTCCAGGAGCCTGGGCGCCTGTGAAGGCGCACTGTTGCTGGTAGATGCCTCACAGGGTGTCGAGGCGCAGACAGTCGCCAATGCCTATCTTGCCATGGAACACAATCTAGCCATTATTCCTGTTATTAGCAAGATTGACCTGCCGCAATCACGTCCTTATGATGTGCTTACCGAAATGGAAAAAACCCTGGGTATTGACCCCGCCGATGCGTTGATGGTCAGTGCAAAAACCGGTGAAGGTGTTGATGAAATCTTTGGGGCTATTATCACCCGTATACCACCGCCGGAAGGTAATCCCAATGCACCGTTAAAATCCCTGATCTTTGATTCGGTCTATGACGAATACCGCGGCGTTATTGTGTACTTGCGTATTTTTGACGGATCTCTTAAGGTGGGCGACGAGATATATATGATGAAGACAAACCGCTCTTTCAGGGTAGAAGAGGTCGGTGTATTTAAACCGAAAATGGCAGTGAAGGACTGTCTCTCGGCAGGCGAGGTAGGTTACTGTATTGCCAATATCAAATCCATTCATGACGTTAAGGTTGGAGATACGGTTACCCATAATAAGGAACGTACCAAAGAGGCGTTGCCCGGTTATCGGGCGCCCATGCCCATGGTATATTGCGGTGTCTATCCGGCAGATAATGCCGATTTTCATGTATTACGTGAGGCATTGGAACGGCTGAGTCTGAACGATTCATCGTTTACCTTTGAACCGGAGACCTCACAGGCTCTTGGATTCGGTTTCCGGTGCGGATTCCTGGGACTCCTTCACATGGAAATCGTTCAGGAACGGCTGGAACGCGAGAGCAATATCAGTATTGTACAGACTGCTCCCAACGTTACGTACGAGGTGTTAAAAACAACTAAGGAAATTGTTAAAGTCGACAACCCGGAAAAAGTTCCCCCTGTATATGAAATTGAGGAATTTCGGGAACCGATGGTACGCGCAAGCTTTGTTTTGCCGACGGAGTACCTAGGGGCAATTATGCAGTTAGCCGAAGGACGCAGGGGAAGATACAAGAGTACCGAATATCTCAGCGAAAAGCGTGCGATACTTACCTATGAACTGCCCCTGGCTGAGATTATCTTTGACTTTTTTGACAAGATGAAATCAGCTACCCGGGGTTACGGAACGCTGGACTACGATTTTATCGGGTATGAGCCTGCGGACCTTGTAAAATTGGATATCCTTGTGTCAGGTAAGCGCGTAGATGCCCTTTCAACCATCGTACACAGGAAAGATGCTGAGGTGAAAGGCCGAAGACTGGTTAAAAAGCTCAAGAATGAAATTGCACGACACCTTTTTGAGGTGGTACTGCAGGCGGCAATTGGAAGCAGAGTTATTGCAAGAGAAACGATCCGTCCCATTGCAAAAAATGTCACAGCAAAGTGTTATGGCGGCGATATTACGCGAAAACGAAAACTTTTGGAAAAACAGAAAGAAGGCAAAAGGCGAATGAAGTCCATCGGAAACGTGGAAATCCCGCAGAAGGCGTTCTTGTCTGTATTGTCCGTTGATGAATGAGGTGCAGGATGGCTGACATAAAAGAGCGACAAATAATCACCAATGTAAATGACAAAACGAAAAAACGTAAAAGCAAACTGCGCGAGAATATTGAAGCGGTAGCCATAGCAGTCGCAGTGGCCTTTGCTATCCGCTATTTTGTGGTGGAGGCATTTAAAATCCCCACAGGCTCGATGGCGCCTACATTACTGGGTGAACATAAGAATGTAAAATGTCCGAATTGCAACTGGTTTTTTTATGCCGACCGGCAGAGTGAAAGTGCCACGTGTCCCAATTGCCAGTTCATAATAGGACTTTCTGCTTATTGCGATATTTGCAACAACAGGATCCGCTATAATTGGCCGGCATGGATATGGAGAAAAGGTTCCTGCCCGAGCTGCAAAACAACAGTAGCCTGGTCAGACCTGTCAAACCGAATAATTCATGGTGGAAACAGGATTGTGGTCAATAAATTCTGGTATAAATTTAAAAATCCCCGGCGATGGGACGTAGTAGTGTTTGTCTACCCGTTATACGACCTCACCTGTAAGAATTGCGCCATAAAACTTCCTGAAACGGAATGGCGTGAGGGTTTCCGCTGCCCCCGCTGCAACTCTGCAAGATTCTCAAAGAAAAAAAAGAATTATATCAAACGGCTCGTTGGTTTGCCCGGCGAAAGGCTTCAGATAGTTAATGGTGATATTTATATCAACGACAGGATACAGAGAAAGCCTGATCCTGTGCAGGATACATTGTGGCTGCCGGTTTACAACAGTCATTACCCGCCAAAGGAAACCGATGATCCGGTATGGATAACCGACAGCATGGCATGGGAAATTCATGAAAAGTCACTTGTTCTGGACAATCTGTCACAAGGCAGCAATCCTGATACGTCTCTTGTAACGTTCGGGAGAAACATTTCTGACCATAACGGTTACAATAACAGGTCCGGCAGCAATGAAATGGGCGACGTAAAGCTTGGCTTTGATGTGACGCTCTTAAAAGGTTCACAATATCTGAAATTAGTCCTTGAAAAAAACAACAATGTATTTACTGCTATCATCCCTGCGGACGATACAGACGCAAAAGGCTGTCTCATGAAGGACGGGAACGTTGTCCTGGAAAAAAGTATCCGGTTGCAAACCGGCAAGCCACACAAGATCGGTTTTTCAAACGTAGATCGGGTAGTATCCCTTTCCATAGACAATAACAAGGTTTTTGTATTTGATTATGATGACGGGGAGCTGCCTGAACCGCGCCCGTTTGATACCTGCAAAATTCGTTTTGGCGGTACCCGCATACATGGAACTTTTGAAAATATCAGAATTTTCCACGATATTTACTATACCAGTCTCTCTGTCGGTACTTGGGGTACAACAAAAGCTATCCAACTGGGTGAAAGGGATTATTTTATGCTCGGTGATAATAGCAGAAACAGTAACGACAGCCGCGTATGGAAGTTTGTCCCGGAAGAAAATCTTGTAGGGAAGGCATTCTTTGTGTTCTGGCCATTGAATACAATAAAGTTTATAAGATAATTGGTAACGGTTCAACCAGTGTACAGGCGTATCAGTAAAGTGCGCAGAACATACCCACTACCCTCTTTTCTAAAAGAAATTGATAAGGTTGTTATACATACTCCGTGAACTGTTCATTATTCTTTAACATTTTTGTCAAAAGTAATTTAGCGTCAACTATTATGCAGGATAGCGGCATAAATGTAACGCTACATGACCCATCTCGTTTGGTTATAAGGGAGTTTGTATTATGAATTTACTGAAGGCAGAGGGGCTAACAAAATCGTTCGGCAGACGCACCGTTGTAAATAACGTCAGTTTTGAGGTTAATGATGGAGAGATTGTGGGTTTGCTCGGTCAGAACGGAGCCGGTAAAAGCACCTCCTTCAACATGATTATTGGCGTTGTTCGGCCAGACAGCGGCCGTGTAATCTTTCAGAATGAAGATATTACAAAACTCCCCATCTACATGCGTGCACGAAAAGGGATGGGTTATCTGTGCCAGGAGCCGTCCGTCTTTCAGCGTCTGACTGTTGAGGAAAATATCCTTGCTATCCTGGAGACGCACCGGTACAATTCCGAAGAAAAATACAAACGCCTGATCGAGTTGCTCACTGAATTTAACTTAAAACATCTGGCAAAAAACAAGGCATTTAACCTTTCCGGTGGAGAAAGGCGGCGACTCGAAATTGCCCGGGCGCTTGCCAGTTCCCCAACCATGATACTCCTTGATGAGCCATTTACAGGCGTTGACCCCATTGCCGTTAATGAGGTGCAGGATATCCTCCTGAGACTTAAAAACAGGGGGATTGGTCTCCTTATCACAGACCACAATGTCCGCGAGGCCCTCAGCATTACAACTCATTCATACATTATAAGTGAAGGTACGGTTGTTGCCAGAGGCACCACACAGGAAATCTTAAATAACCCTGTTGCACGCCAATCCTATTTAGGTGATAACTTTCCTACCAGTGAACACAGATTGACAGACTTTAAAGACATCAACAGCAAAAAGCTGAGAGATGCCGATCAAAAACCCATCATTCGCAAAGATACAATTAGCAGGTAATTTTCGCCATTCTGCAATTTTTAGTACATAAAAATATCCAAAAAAATCAGGCTTACGGGGCACCTCTTTTCGCCGTATTTGTGCTCAAAATACCCGTAAAATGTGAATTTTATAGGGTAGCTCCGGCAAGGGTAGGTCAACCATCCCCGGTTGACATCATAATGACAAGCGGGGACGGTTGTCCTACCTTTATTTACCCCGTGTTGAACCTTGCACTCAGTTGTTTATGAATCATCCATTTTGAAAGGCGGATATACAACGTAACTACAACCATGGACAAAGAAGAATTTTTCAGTGAGGATATTTTAGCTGGCAGGTTATATGACAGAACGGTTGTTAAAAAACTTTTGTCATATGTTCTTCGCTATAAAGCATCTGGTTTGCTCTCCCTTTGTATGGTACTTATCACTACTGTTTTGTTTTTGCTCGGTCCGTACCTCTTCGGCTATGCAATTGATCATGGTATTACCAAAGGGAATAAGGCTTTAATATACAGGACAGCATTTACCATACTGGGTATTGAAACATTGCGGCTGTTGCTTATAGTAGTGCAAAGTTATAATATCCAGGCCATCGGACAAAAGGTTATGCTGGACATGCGCATGGAGCTTTTTCGTCACATCCAGTCACTACCAGTGTCTTTTTTTGATAAAAATCCCGTTGGGAGGGTGGTCACGCGTCTGACCAATGACATTGCAGCCATTGGAGAACTCTTTTCAGCCGGTGTCATTGTGGTAATCGGAGACATCTTTATCATCATCGGCATATTCGTAGCTATGTTTATGCTAAACCCGAAACTTGCAATCATCACGCTCTCCGTCTTCCCGATTATTGCGGTAATCTCCCTCTGGTTTGGCAGCCGTATGAAGAACTCATTCCGGGAGATACGGCGTAAACTGGCACGTATCAATGCTTATCTCAATGAAAACATCACGGGGATGAAGGTTATCCAGCTCTTCAACCGGGAAAAAAAGAATTATCTTAAATTTGACGAAATTAATGAAGACTATTTGACAGAACAGGTCAAATATATTCGCTATTTCGCAGTATTCCAGCCTGCAATTAATATGGTGAGTGCACTGGCCGTTGGTTTGGTGCTCTGGTATGGTGCAGTAAGGTATATGCACGGTTTTCTCACACTTGGGGTCCTTGTGGCATTCCTGGCTTATCTTCACGACCTCTTTGATCCCATACGGGATATCGTGGAAAAGTACAATATTTTCCAGGGCGCCATGGCGTCGTCTGAACGCGTATTTGGGCTTATGGGCGAACCATCCGAGGTGGATTATATCATCTCCAATCCCGCCAGAGAGGTTTCTAAAAAAGATTTTCAGGGGGAAATACAATTTGAAAATGTCTGGTTTGCTTATAATGGCAGGAATTATGTATTAAAAGATATCTCTTTTCATATAGCACCCGGACAAACTGTTGCACTGGTAGGTGTTACAGGGAGCGGGAAGACTTCGATTGCAAGTGTACTCACGCGGCTTTATGAAATACAGAAGGGCACGATAAAGCTGGACCAGATTGATATACGGAAGATAGAAAAGACAGGACTGCGGTACGTCATTGGATTAGTCAGCCAGGACGTCTTTTTATTTGCGGGTACCTTAAGGGATAACATCACCCTGTTTAGACCCTTATCAGATTCAAAGCTCCTGGGGACCATTGAGGCGTTGGGATTGATGCCTTTTATCGACCGCATGACAAAAAGGCTTGATACGGAGATTGCCGAGCGTGGTGCTAATCTTTCCGTGGGTGAACGACAATTTATCTCTCTGTCCAGAATCATTGTCTATGACCCACGCGTGATAATTCTTGATGAAGCAACGTCCAGCATGGACCCCATTTCCGAAATCCTGATCCAGAATGCCATTCACAGGGTAACCAGGGGCAGGACGTCCATCTTTATTGCCCATCGGTTATCTACCATTCTTCAGTGCGATAAGATTATTGTCCTAAGCAAAGGAGAAAAAATAGAAGAGGGCAGCCATGAAGAACTCCTACGTGCAAGGGGTCTTTACAGTCGGTTATATAAGGTATATATGAAGGAAAAATTGATAGAGCGTGTGTAATTTATTCAAAATTATGCTGATTTTAGGTAATAAAAATTATACAATAATCACTAATCACTTTCGGTTAATATGCTTACACATGGATGCATGCGAATATATCGGAAATAACGTTTGAAAGGAAGGCGTTGCAGGAATGACAAGAGAAATGCTCACGGGTAATGCATCAGTGGCATGGGGTGTACGACTGGCAGAGGTTGATTATATACCAATGTACCCTATAACACCACAGACAGAGATTATCGAAACACTGGCCAGGTGGATTTCTGACGGAACTATGGATGCCAGGTTTGTCTCTCTTGATTCAGAACATTCCATGATCGCCGCAGCTGGGGCTGCATCAGCTACAGGAGCAAGGGTTTTTACTGCAACGTCAAGTCAGGGACTTTTGTATGGTTTTGAGATGCTTTATACCGTAGCCGGGTGGCGTGTACCCCTTGTTATGGTAAACGTATCAAGGGGATTATCAGCCCCGATAACGCTGGAACCTGACCATAATGACATTCTTGCCGCAAGGGATTCTGGCTTTTTACAGATTCACTGCGAAACCTGCCAGGAGGCACTAGACTCAGTCCTGATGGCATATCGCCTGGCAGAGGACTGTCGTGTCCTCCTCCCGGTCTTTGTGAATATGGACGGGTTTCATCTCTCCTTTACAAGGGAACCTGTAGAGATACCCGATCTGGCCGACGTTAGAAAATTTCTGCCATTATATCAACCGAAACATGCATTTTTCAAGGCAAGCCAGCCAATGGCGCAGGGTCTGGCAGTCGTTGGGGGTTCATTCTATTCTTATTTTAAATATCAGATGCACCTGGCTAGCATGATGGCGCTTGATATTTACAAAGAGGTTGCCGGGGAATTTGAAAAGATATTTGGTCGTAGTTATGAAGCTATCGAAGGATACATGACTGACGATGCTGAATATATCCTGGTCATGTCTAATTCCTTTGCAACCCTAGGAAAGGCCGCTGTTGAGAAGGCACGGGCAAATGGTGTGAAAGCAGGACTTTTGAAACTGAGGCTCTTAAGGCCATTTCCAGCAGCAGATATAAAGGAGGCGCTGAAAGGAAAGAAGTCGGTGGCTGTCCTTGACCAGAATATAAGTGTGGGGAAGGGAGGCATTTTGTACCAGGAGATTGTCAGTGTGTTGTATCATGAGAAAGAAAGACCTCTCTTATTGTCTTTTATTGGAGGACTCGGGGGAAAAAACATAAGCGTTCAGGAGTTTGATTTTATCTTTGATGCCATGATTGAGGCCGGCGAGACAGGGAAAATTGAGGCACCTAGACTCCTTTACACAGAAAGTGAATGGAAGGAAATGGAGAGATTGAAAACGATTGCAGGAAAAATTTGAAATACGAAGAAGCCTTGATTTTTGCATTTTTACATGTATTTTGACTTTTTATCTTTGCTTTTTAATTTATATTGAACCTCGGTATGGAATTGCCCATTATAAAATCCATCAAAGACCTTCCAGCAGAAGAGAATCTTTTCCCGGGTACTCCTACTTGTGCGGGCTGCGGGGGTCTCTTGTCATTGAGACACTGTCTGAAGGCTTTGGGGAAAAAGACTGTAATTGTTAATGCAGCCGGTTGTTTTACTCTGCTTTCCGTCTATCCATTTACGCCCTTTAAGAATTCCTGGCTTTATACTGCGATGGCCTGCGCCCCGGCCGGGGCGCAGGGTATAAGAGATGCCCTGGACATATTGATCAGAAAAGGTAGGCTTGATTCCGAAGAAGATTTGAAGGTTGTTGTGCTGACGGGCGACGGGGTTGCTTATGATATTGGCCTTTCATCCACATCCGGGGCTATCCATCGCAATCTTGACTTCTATTACATCTGCTCAGACAACGAGGCGTATGGAAATACTGGATTCCAATCATCAGGTGCAACTCCCTTTGCGTCAAAGACTGGAACGACACCAATAGGGAAGACAAGTCCAAGCGGGGCTTCACTCCACAAAAAGGACCTCTTCGAAATATGGAGAAGTCATAAACCACCTTATCTTGCCACTATTTCTCCTGCTCACCCTGTTGACCTGGTCAACAAATTTAAAAAGGCAGAACGGTACAAAGGCCCTAAACTTTTTATAAACCTTTCTCCATGTCCTCCAGGATGGACAACCGATCCTGCCCATTCTGCGAGGCTGGCAAAGCTTGCAGTGAATACGGGTATCTGGGCATTGAAAGAGGCAGTTTATGGCGATGTAACACATACGGTTATTCCTGGGAAATTTAAACCCGTCGAAGAATACCTGAAAGAACAGGGGAGATTTTCACATCTCTTCAAGCCGGTGCGACAGGAAAATGTCATCAGGAGGATACAGGAGATGGTCGATCAGTACTGGAGTAAAGTCATGACTATCCGTAACGCTCCTGGTAATTCATAAAAATAGAGCGCACAACATGCCCGTAAAAGCGGACAGGGAGAAGTCAAGGGGGTTGTATCTTTGCAATGTAACAGTAAAAGCAAAGAAATCCACATCAAAAAACACTGTAAAATTTAAATTTGAAGTTATCAAATAATTTCCTGACGAACATCAATTTCAAACCAAACCTCTTGCGGATTTGTAAACTAAGTCCGCAAGGATTCCCATATTTCCGTACGTCATATGAAGTGATCTTCAGGAATGAGTTACATGGAAAACAGCAGGATAGGGCTCAGGTTCTTGGTGATTTCCACCAATTTGCCTGGTAAACTGGGTGGACTAGACAAAGCAATACACTTTTAACGTGGTGTGGTCTTAATTTATTTGACTTACCCTACCCACTCCGAAAGGTTTGTGCTGGGTTTCGCTCATTTCCTGCCCAATCTTTCGTTAGTCCCACTGATACACGTTATCATCGTAACACAGTTCGATCTTGTGTTTGTGTTTCAGTTCTTCCTGGGCTAGCATTTTGCACAGTTTTTTCATATCCGGATTATCTGCAGACTTGGCCATACTCACATAAAAATTATAGGACTTTTGTTCTTTCTTCATGGCAACGATTAGTACATCCTGAAAACTTTTGATTTCTGAGATATCTTTGTCAACCAGGTACTCCGCAATATGAAGGTCTTGAATCTTGTCTGGTTTAAATCTTTTGATCCTGGACAGGTCCAAATTCTCAAGTAATGCCTTATGTTTCAACTCTTCATCGGCAAGTTCCTTTAACCAGATCCTTGATGGCTCATCTTTTACATATTTCAATGCGTCCATATAAAATTTATAAGCCTTATCTTCCTGTTGCGCGGCCTGTTTAATGATTTCATTTAAATCCATTGTCGCCATTAACCTCTCCTTCCCTATTTAATGTATTATCGAGACCCGACTACAGTAATTGTAAAAAATCTTCAAACATATCCCTTTAAATAACCTGGTTCATGTTTTTATTTTACCTGAGGCCTTCAGTTCGGAAAGCTTGTGTTCTGCTGCAATAGCAGCAGTAACTCCTTCTCCAACCGCAGTTGCTATTTGCCGGTAAGAATTTTTCCGAATATCACCAACTGCATACAACCCATCGATAGCAGTCTCCATATGGATATTTGTCTCAATATGGCACCCCGCATCCACACATAACAAATTACCTAAAAACCCGGTATTCGGTACACTTCCGATGAATATAAAAACTCCTTGGCAGGGGATATCTTTTTTTTCCTTTGTCAATATATTTTGAGTAACAACGCCCTCGACTTTTTCCTTCCCGTGGATACTTTCAATTACCGTATTGAGTATTATTTTTATCTTTGGATTTGAGAAGGCTTCATCCAGATAAATTTTTGTGGCTCTGAATTCATTTCTTCTGTGTATTATTTGTACTGTTCTGGCGTATTTTGTCAGAAAGATACCTTCGGTTATAGCAGA
The DNA here is from genome assembly GCA_040048245.1 of Candidatus Brocadia sp. Lineage (GTDB taxonomy): Bacteria > Planctomycetota > Brocadiia > Brocadiales > Brocadiaceae > Brocadia. Next base: position 12,330 of record JABRVT010000132.1, on the reverse strand, counting down.
ATCGCCTCCTCCAACCACAACCACATCGTTATCCTTAAAAAAGGCCCCATCACAGGTCGCACAGTAACTAACACCCTTGCCATAAAACTCTTTTTCTCCTGGCACATCCAGTTTTTTAGGGTCGGCTCCGGCAGCCACGATGACCACATGGGATGCATACGTATTTGTATCAGTTGTTACAATCTTTAAGCCGTTTTTTACTTCTAATTTCAGGACTTCTTCATAACGGACCTCTGCACCAAACCGTTTTGCCTGTGCCTCCATTCGTTGTGTCAGATCAACACCGCTAATAACCTTAGGAAACCCCGGATAATTCTCTATCAATTCGGTACCGACTAACTGCCCGCCCAAATACTTTTTTTCAAAGATTACTGTCTTCAGTAAAGCACGGCAGGTATAAATAGCCGCTGCAAGGCCAGCAGGCCCTCCTCCAACAATAATCACATCATAGTCTTTATTCATAAATCTCTATTCACATTCCCTTTAATCCTTTTATAGCATTCAGGACCTGCCATCCATAAAAATTTAAGGCAAACTGCTTTTTCTCAATATGACATTCGAGACACTGTTTTGTTCCTTCTGTAGCCCATGCACGGGTTACAAAAGCAGTTTTAGACCTTTCTCCTTTGGGGGTAAGCTTGCCCTTCCCCGCATGACAGAAATTACATTCCGTTCCCATGATTTCGGAAAGTTCGAACATTTTCCTCGCCTGCTGTTCATTTTCTTTATAACGTTTCCGGTCAATATGGCAGTAATCACATTCAACACCCAGGGCAACAGAAGCCTTCATCATCTCCTTTGATTTTTCCCCCTCTTCTGTAAAGACCGTCAAATCCTCATTATGGCAAAAATCACATTCGACCCCGAAAAGAGACGTCATCCTTCTGATCTGTACCTCTCTCTCCTCCTTTGTGCCTTTAAAGTAAGGATTGGAATAGGTAACACCCGGTGTGCCTTTTCCCGCTTGTTCTGTATTCGCCGTGGCAATGCCTCCAAAACAGAAGGACATCATACACAACAGAATAAACACACCGGACTTCATGTACTGCTGCTGCAATTTTAACACAAGATTATTTCCTCAAAATTTGTACGGATGCTCTTAACCAAGTTTATCAAATAAATCCTTACTTGCGCCACAGGAAGGACAGACCCAATCCTCCGGTAAACTTTCAAAAGGCGTTCCGGGTTTTACACCATTGTCCGGATCACCCTTTTCAGGATCGTATATATAGCCGCATACCCGACATTCCCATTTTGGCATAACAGTGTCTCCTCAGAAATTTTATTCATAGACCATTAATTCTATCTCGTAATCGCATAGGGGGCATGTAATAGAACATTGCACATCTCCGCCACAGGTGCCGCATCCTTTAATATCGATTGTATTGGCATTCAGGTTAAAGCCTTTAATTCTTTTATGACAAAAAGGACAGATAAAATCAATTTGCAGCCCTATAGCTTGTTTTTCTTTTTTACGTTCTTTCATTAAAAAAATGCCAACTGTATTTTACACTACTTCCCATAGCGTAATCAACCTTTAAAATATAAAAGAAAGTGCGGCATATTTAAATGCCGCACTTTCTTTTGCTCATCAGAAACAATTGAAAAACCTAACGGTTTTCAATGGGTATCATTTTATCACGAATCTCTTCGTGACATTCAAAACAGGTCTTTTCGACCATATTGACAAAGGCTTTGAATGTGGCCTTCTGATCACTTGAACCGGCCGCTTTTTTAATTTCCATGGCCGACGAAGCTATTCCTTTAAGATAGACATTAAATTCCTCTTTTAGCTTTGTAATCTTTTCAGAATCATTCGGGTCTATTTTGGCACGTTTAAACCATTTGTTTTCCTTGGGATCAACCGGAAAGAATGTGTTATTGATCATGTAACTGTGGTCTACAATAGCTCCAGCCTCTTGTTCAACATATTTGAAACTACCAGCCAGTATCCCATTAAATATATTGTCCATCCGTCTTGCTATATCATTCATCAATATCCTGGTAGGTTCCGCAACACCTTCGTGCGGCACGGTTCCTTCTTCAGCCGCAACAACCGTACACGGAGAAAAGTTATCTGTTAATCCAGCAAGACTTATGCTAAGCAAACCCGCTATGAAAAATATGGTCCTTTTCATTGTTACATCCCTTTCTTAAAAACCCGTATAAAACAAGTCACTAATGGCAAAAATTCTCACCTGTAGTGTCTTTTTATGCAAAAATATTTACTTCAACAGATACGAAGATAAAATGTCAAACTCCAAAACAAAAGAAAGTGCAGACAATTAAGCAATCCGCACTTTCTTTAATATAATCTCCGGGATTTGAAAGCACATTCATAGATATTGGTTTTTAACAGTTATCTTGTATCGCGGAGCCGCCTGTGACACTCGAAGCACGCCTTTGTTAACAGGCCGCTGTATGCCTGGAACGTTGCTTCCGTGTCGCCTGAGTCCGCTGCCTTTTGAATTTCCTGGACACCCGTATCTATCCTTCTCATGTAGGAGCTAAATTCTTCTTTTAATTTGGTAATTGCCTCTATGTTCTTTGGATCAAGATCTTTCGATCGCATATACCAATGATCTATGTCGGGGTTTCGTGGAAAGAAATTCTCCAATATCTTTTTACTTTCCGCCGAAACAGCACTTGCTTCCTGTTTTACATAGTTGAAGTTACCTATCAATATTCCTTCGAGCATGTTATACATCCTCTTCTCAATTTCGATCATCAACCTCTTGGTCGGTAATGTGACTTTTTCATGTTCATGAGCTATAATAGCCCTTCCTTCGGATGCAAGAACCTGAGAGGTAGAAACTAAATTTAACGAACCCGCGAAACCTGCCAAACCTAATAAACCCATACCTAAAACCAATGACACTTTCATACAAATCTCCTTTCAGAATATAGTAATAAACCACATAAGTTTTAAACCTTCATAGCGTAATATTACTACACCTCCTTTCCTTTTTAGTTTAGACGCATAAAAATAAATTATATAAGGTACAACGTTATACAGTAAAATCTCCTGACCGGGGCTCAGTCATGGAAGCGGGAGACAATACATGGTCTAACTGATCGGCAGGAAGTATGTTTTGTTCCAGGATAATATCCCTCACAGATTTACCGGTCTTCATCGACTCCATAACAATCTCTGATGCCTTTGAATAGCCTATAATAGGATTCAAAACAGTAACGATTCCAAGACTCCGCATAGCATAATCCTGACACCGTTTCTCATTTACCGTAAGGCCACGGATACATTTCTCATTAAATATCTTTACTGCGTTGGTAAGGATTACGACAGAATCAAGCAGTTTATGCTGAATCAAAGGCATCATAACATTAAGCTCAAACTGTCCAGCCTGAGCAGCCAGCGCTATTGACAGGTCATTGCCCAGAACTGAAAAACATACCATATTCACCATCTCAGGAATAACGGGATTCACCTTACCGGGCATGATGGAAGACCCCGGCTGGACTGCTGGAAGGTCGATCTCAGCTAAACCGGTATTTGGTCCGGAATTCATCAGTCTTATATCGTTGGCAATGCGAATAATTTCCACAGCCAACGTGCGGATAGCTCCGGAGAGTTCGACAAAAGGTGCATTGCTTTGCATGGCTTCAAATCGGTTTTTAGACTCTTTAATATCCAAGTTTACGATCTTTTTCAGTTTTTCAATAACCCTGCCTGCATATTCTTGTCTGGTATTAATCCCTGTACCAACGGCGCTTCCTCCTATCCCCAACTCTTTTAACGATTCGGTAGCCTTTTCAATTCCTCTGGTTGTCTTCAGCAAAGCATCCGTATAGCCGGAAAACTCCTGACCTACACGAATGGGTACGGCATCTTGAAGATGCGTCCGGCCTGCTTTTACAATTGAATCCAGGGATTTTGCCTTTTGCCTGAATGTTTCCACAAGGTCATATAAATTTTTTATAAATTTTTTAGATAACTGCAGCGCCGCAATACGCATGGCAGTTGGATAGACGTCATTTGTAGACTGCCCATAATTGACATGGTCGTTCGGGTGGACAACGGAATAATCTCCTTTTATTCCGCCCAGCATCTCAATTGCGATGTTGGCGATAACTTCATTTACATTCATATGATGGGATGTTCCGGCGCCTGCCTGATATACATCTACAAGGAACTGATCCTGAAATTCACCGTTCAATATCCGATCACATGCCAGAATAATCATGTTTCCAATCCTGCTATCGAGGCAACCGAGTTCTACATTGGCCATAGCAGCAGCCTTTTTTATGGAGACTATAGCCGTAGTGAACTCGGGCATGGACGTTTGACCACTGATGGGAAAATTCTCAATGGCTCTGGCAGTTTGAATCCCGTAGTATGCATCTGCAGGAACCTTCATCTCACCCAGATAATCCCTTTCTATGCGAAAGCTCTCTATCTTTTTATCGTTCATTATCCGAAATACCATGTCTGTCAAACTATTGAGATATAACAAATGGACTATGTTAAAATCTGACCTGAACAAGTCGGAATATGTAGCACGACATTTATGTCACTGCTCTGCGAAATGTAAGTACGGGATTATCCCCTCCCTACACAATGGTTGGCGCTAAATTGTTTTTGCAAAGATGTAAAAATTATTTTTGGAAAATATTATTAGAAAAGAATTTCGCATATGCTCTTATAGATTCTTATTAACCATACTCATCCACACATCGTAGATACGGTCCTCGTTTTCGGCCTCCCATAATTCGGTCTTTTCCAGAAATTCTAGGGTGTTCTTCAGGATGTTAAAATGCGCTTTTTCCTCGCCGGCAAGGAAAAGATAGGTCTCGCTATCCTTTCTATCACTTGACTCACGGGCGGCCTGTTCATAGAACTCAATTCCTTTCTCCTCGAGTCCCATTGCAAGCCTGACAGCCTCTATATCATTCATATTTACATCAACCTTTTTCTTTAACGCTTCTCCCATCTTTTGGAAGATAGTAACCAATCTTTCTTTGGGATTTATGGCTTCCTTTTCTTTTGCGTGATTTTCTTCTCTCCGCATAGACAGCAGTGCCCTAAGCCTTCTAACATGCGATTTTTCATCCTCCACAAAAGATCTGAACATGGCCTTTCCCATAGGATGAAGTATCCTGCCTGCCAGGTCGCTGTAAAACTTAATTCCATCCATTTCCATCCTGATTGCAACTGATTTTATATTCTGCAAAGTCTCACCCATTTTGTATTTCTGTAGATCAAAGTTTCTTTATTTCAGAATTTCATACCACAATTAAGTTACTATTGCGGAAGAGGCTTTATCTCGTAATCATTATCCACGTCTACCAGTGCAAATTTCTGGCAACATAATGAACAGCGTTCTTCATTTCCCACAGAGGGCATTTTTCCGAAACTAATCTCCCACCCACACATGAGGCAGTAAAAACTTACGTCATGATTATCTGATTCAATATCCCTGATAATTCTTCCAAGTGCATCCTTGTGTCCCTTGGCAGCCCTCGCCAGATGCTGAAATGTCTCTTTTACCTTCACATCGGCAGAGACAGCTGCTAACTGGTTATACAAATGTTCCTGTTCTTCTTCTATCTCAAAATCCGCTTCCAGGAATTCCAGTACAGACTTATATCCCTCTCTCATATTGCTCTCCTTCGGTTTCAGGACAATCTCTTTATATGGTCTTCTAATTCTGTCTTGTGTCGTACCTCATTATGCAAGATACCCTCAAGCAGGGCATTGATTTTTGGATCACTCAACACCTTAATCTGATCGCTGTAGCGTTCGATACTGAGTTCCTTCTTTTGTAGCGCTAATTTGAGATTCTCTATGTCTTTGTTCATTGAATAGCTTTCCTTTCCCAGTTATAAGAATCAATATTCCTTAACTTTATCCAGGTCACTTTTATTTGTACCCATTATCAATTATTATACCAAACACTCAACCTTTAAAGCCAAAACACAAATATATCCTAATTCTAATAGTATCAGGTTATTACAAAAACAATCTCAGGTAAGTATATTCCCTTTGATACCTGCTTCTATCAAGAATTTTAGACCAGAAATCCATTTATTTAGATTTTCAAATTGTTTAACTTTCATCGATCAGTGGAAAATGCATCAGGGCAAATGGCTCCGGCAGTAACCATCGCGAATCCCTGGGCATAACGGATTCCAGCCGTTCGATGAAACTGCGTACGTTTGTGGTTCGCGAAACCTTTGGGGGTCTTTTCTGATTTCTGAAAAAATCTTCCCAGTGTCCCAGGATGATGTTTTTTGGCTGAATTTTTCTGATGGCCCCTTCAGGATATTCTTTCACCTGCGTAAAGGATGCCACGCACAGGATGGCCAGATCTACCCGTTTCTGATCATTTGCCTGAAGAGCCGGTACCAATCCAAGGGGAGGAGTACTTGCTGCATCCTGGTAATGTATGCGAAATACAATGCCCCCCTGTTCGTTAAGAAAGTCGATCAGATAGGCATAAGTTTGACCTTCCACCCACCCAAACACCGTGCGTGGAAGGCGTTTAAGATCCTTATTGTATGGACCCTCAGGCAATAGTTTGATGCCTGCAAAATGAGGTGCATGCCCCGACTCAATGGCCATAAAACGGATAGTCCGTCCCTGGTTATATATCCATTGCCCGGCCATTTTGCCCTTTGCGGCATACTGATCAACTGTCACGATACGGGATTTGTCAACCGCTGCGGCCATGATGTGACCCATGGTTTTGGAACCATAAACTACCGCCCTTTTTGCATGTCTTTGCATCACATAGGGGACATCCAATAAGTGGTCATAATGGGTATGTCCTACCAGGATCATTTCCACATCTTCAACTGGGGGAAGTACACGATCTACAAGTTCTTCGTCTGTTTTTAAGCGAGTCAGCGTTGCTATTTTCAATAAACTCGGATTGGTAATCGACGGCGCCGTCATAATGGCATTCTTGCCGTACCGGAATAAGTATCCACCTACCCCAAGATACTGAACGATGACAGAGTTTTTGCCGTGTTTATTCATAGTAAAATTGTCTGGTTCTCCGGTATACACAGGCAATTGTCCGACTGAAGTGGCACATCCGCTGAGTACCATGTTAAGACCAGCCAGTATCATAAGTACATGGTATAGTATCTTAAAATGAAATTTTTGCATCCATCCTGACCGAACGAGCCGGAAGAAAAGGTCTTTTTATTTTCTCACACAAAGTTGCCGGGACACAAAACCACCGGAGTTTTATTAATAAAAGTTCCAGACACAGTGGTTCAATGGTTAACCCTGAACTTTATACTTGCCTAGCCTTCGATATTCTCTCTTAATTATAGTTTTTGGGGCTCCGTGTCTTTGCATGATTGTCTCTCTTATTTTATTTGTCAAAATTATTTTTTTAAGGCAGGAGGGGCCAGTTCTTTTGGTAGTTTTTTGAAGCAAAAAAACCAGTCGAAGCATTTCACATCCTTATCCTGTTTTTCCATGCGGTCTTTGGCAACACCACATGAACCTGGAGGAGGGATAATTACATCATCGCCAGGCTGCCAGTCCGCTGGTGTAGCAATATTCTTTGCATCGGTAGTCTGCATGGCAATTAAAAGCCTTTTGATCTCCTGGAAGTTTCGTCCATTTGAGAGCGGATAGTAAATCAGTGCCCTGATTTTGCCGCTTGGATCGATAAAGAACACCGCACGGACAGCCTTCGTGTCACTGGCCGCTGGCTGCAGCATGCCGTACTTTTTTGCAACCTCCATCTTAAGGTCAGCAATGATTGGGAAGGTTATATCAACGTTTTTCATTTCCTTAAATTCGAGTTTTTCCCTGATGGTGCGCAACCATGCAATGTGACTGTAAACGCTGTCGATGGATAATCCCAGCAACTTGCAATTGAGCGCCTCGAACTCAGGCATCATAGACGCAAAGACCATAAATTCCGTTGTGCACACAGGTGTAAAATCTGCGGGGTGGCTAAAGAAAATAACCCACTTCCCCTTGTAGTCGCCTGGGAAATTAATAGTACCTTCTGTTGTTTCCGCCGTGAAGGCAGGCGCTTCTTCTCCAATAAGCGGCACGCGTGTGCCTGTAGCCTCTGTCGTCCCATGTTCTCCTGCGGCCGTTCCAGTTACAAAGGCAATACTTAAAACGATAACAACTAGACAAGAGAAATATTTTACTGGCATAATCTGGATCTCCTTGTTTTGTTTTTGTATAAAACTCACAGTTTCTAAAACAAACACAACTTGTGTTCTTTGTACTATAAAACGAACGAGCCGGAACACGCATCGCTACATTCATGTCGCAGGCCTGCAAACCGAGGTTTGCTCCATAAAAGGGTAGGTACTAAAGCTATTTTTACATAAAAGGCATATAAATACAAAAATGGTAAAAGTCTGCATTCAATCAATCCTCAAAACCTTCTCTCCACTAATTTTCCCCTCTTTAAGCCCAATCCAAGCCTTATTGGCTTCTTTCAGTGTAAACTCATGGATTTCCGGCTTCATGTGAATTTCGGCTGCCAACTTCAGAAATTCACTGACGTCACTCCTGCTTACGTTAGCGACGCTCTTTATTTCCTTTTCCAGCCAGAGATGTGCAGGATATCTTAATCTCAGGAGGCATTCCTTATACACATCTCCCTTACGAATGGTATTTATTACCAGCATCCCGACTCTTTCCTGATTCTTTAAGGTTTCTACTATGGGTTTCCATACCGGTGTGGTATCAATGATACAGTCCAGTTTTTCAGGTGATTCATCTTCGGTATCACCCATCCAAACTGCGCCAAGCTCTTTCGCAAACAATCTTTCCTTTTTCACTTCTGGCAAATCCCGCAGGCAGAAACTTTCACCAAAATTCCTTTTTCTCCAGGAACCGGATCCGGCAGGTCAATCAGTTCAAGCGGATTTTTATTCTCCTCGAGTTTACAAATCTCATTCAATACCACTGCCTTCATATTGATTTCAGAATAAAGCCGAATGTCTCCTGTATTTAAAACACTACAGTATGCAGTTTTGCAATTCCGGATAAATCTAAAAGTACACTCCAAAATCCCTGATATCCATACGGAACTAACTCTGCCTTAACATCTGGAAAAGCTCGTCCTTTATGGCAAGTCTCCGTTTCTTAAGTTCCTCCAGCGCAACGTCTGACCTTGGTTCAATATTATTTTCAACCCGGAAAACCTCCCGGTCGAGTTTATGGTATGCATAAAAAAGCTCCCGGAAATGTTCGTTGGTCATCTTAAGATTGTGAATTTTTTCGCGGTACTCCGGGAATTCATGGACGAGGTCATGATGTTCATATTGCATATCGTGCCTCCTTTGAGAAGTGAGCAGTTATCAGCCATTATATACGAGAAATCTTTTATTCCTGATTTTTGAATCCTGTTCCGTTGGGATTTGTCTGTTATCAGGTACTTATCCCGTATTTTAAGTAATTATCACTGATACTCAAGCAGAGAGGATGGAAGCCCTTTCCCGCTTACAATAAAAAAGGGGTTTACCAGATTGTTTTTATTATACTTCAATGGCTTCTTGGTCTGCGTATCCAAAACACTTCCTTCAGCCTGCTCGACAATTGCCTGCCCTGCAGCAGTATCCCACTCCATTGTAGGGCCAAATCTCGGGTAGATGTCGGCCCCGCCCTCCGCCACAAGACAAAATTTCAGAGAACTTCCCGCAGATACAAACTCAACTTCTACATACCTCTTTTTCGCCCGTTCTACAAACTCAGAAAGTTCCTTTGTCGCATGAGAACGGCTGCCAATAATGGTAAGAGATGTTTTTCCCATTGGCGCAGATTGGTTATTAAGGGAAGAGAATTTCGCATTATTGATACTTAACGGCAGTTTTTGTGATGAGTTGAGCAACTCTTTTAGTGATAAACTGTCAGTAACCGTTTTTCCGTTCACCAGCTTATAAGCTCCCAGATTTACAGAGGCAAAGTAGAATGTATCCCTTACAGGTATATAAATACATCCAAGAACTGGCCTGTCTTTATGGATGAGCGCAATATTTACGGTAAATTCTCCGTTTCTTTTGATAAATTCCTTTGTTCCGTCAAGTGGGTCAACGAGCCAGAAATACTCCCATCTTTTCCTTTCATCAAAGGGGATGTCTTTTCCTTCTTCACTTAATACCGGCAGCGAAAGGTTATCCATTATATATTCACTATTATTCCCGGTTATTGATTTTTTAAGATTATTCATAATAATCTCATGGGATTGCTGGTCTGCAAGTGTCAGGGGAGATTCATCCTTTTTATGCTCAACGGCAAAATCTGAGTTATATACCGCAAGGACTGCTTCGCCGGCACGCTTTGCAGCAAGAAGGGCGGCAAGAAGGTGCCTGCTATATTGATCGTTGTTCATACCTATTTGTTTATTTATCCTTTCTCATATATTGTTATTCGCCATTAGGAAACAGCACGGTTCCCTTTTTCTGACATTTTTCCACAAAATCTCTCCTAATTAGTGGCTGCTGTTATCAAAGGCGTTATACAAGCTTAATATCAAAAGTCAGGTCTTTACCAGCCAGAGGATGGTTGGCATCTAGAGTAACACACGTTTCAGAAATATCGACCACCATGACCGGAATCGATCTGCCGTTTTCCTGGTGCATTTGCAAATGCAAGCCTACCCGCAGATTCAAATCTGCTGGAAACTGATTCCGGTCTATCTCCAGGACCATTTCCTCATTATGCGGACCATACGCTTCATCCGACATGATTTTAACGGTTTTTGTTTCGCCTGGTTTCATTCCAATTACGGCCTGTTCAAAACCAGGGATAATTTCTCCGTTGCCTATGGTAAATTGTAAAGGGTCGCGGCCCACCGAGGAATCAAACACAGTACCGTCATCCAGTCTTCCCGTATAATGAACTCTAACAACATCGCCATATCTTGCCTCTGTCATTGTTTTTCCTCCTTCATAGTTTACTGTTATTACACTAGAAAAAATGCACCAGACAACAATCCGGAGTTATTCAGAAAGCTTATGTCTGTGCAAGAAGTATAAGGGCGAACGACCGTTCGCCCTTATCAGTTGAAACATGATTTCATTGCCGAAACTTTCCGCCGGGATCTGAACAGGATTGTTGCCTGATTTAACTACAACGGAATTCCCTAGAAACGTCGCCCACCGCCTTGTCTTCCCCCGCCCGGTCTTCTACCACTACGACGCCCTTCAGGACGAGGGCGGGCCTCATTAACAACAAGGGCTCTCCCCTTTAATTCCTTGCCGTTCAAGCCGTTGATTGCGGACTGGGCCTCGGCCTTTGCGGGCATCTCCACAAAACCAAATCCTTTTGATTCACCACTGAACAGATCCTTTATAAGAGTAGCCGATTTGACCTGACCAAACGGCTCGAATGCATGTTGCAGATCTTCCTCAGTTACCTCACGTGACAAATTACCTACATAGATATTCAAATAAATCTCCTTTCAGATTGAGTATTGTTGGCCAGGTTTAGCCCAACTCATTCAGTTTCGACAGTGAACACACTTGCCCCCGGATAAAATTTCCAGAAATGTTCTTACGGATCTTACCACCCTATCACCTTCCTTTACTTAAAGCTATTAAATTTTTTTACTTCAGTTGATTGTATCTTGAAAATATGAGACATAACAGTCTTTTCCTGGATTATGCTGATACTTTCGTGTTTTGCAACAAAACGACAAGAATAGCCATTCTGAGAGGGAATTGGCCGATTTTCAAATATGGTAACGGGTTTTGTATACCCCTTGTAATGATTTTATTAAAATAAAATTTGGAAGATTACTGGGTTTATCTTAGGGGTGCAAACTATAACCTGGAATCTTTTGTCCCTTGACATCAGCTAAAGGGTACCAGGAAGAGTAACTTTTTTCATTCTTTTTTAATTTTTTCAGGTGAGAATTATGTTGACTGAATCACATTAATTTATAGCGTAAATCTCTTTTCATTGTCAAGGTATTTTTAAAACACAGTTGATGCGGGTACCGCTACCATATTGCTTGGTTACGCTTCATTTACCAGAGTATCTTTTAAAATGTCCGCAAGAACGTGGGTTTTGCAGCATTAACACATCGGATGTTCACCCTGGGGTGAACTCCGTTGCAAAATAATATTGCCGGGACATTTTGACCGAACAAAGCTAAGGATTTTTTCTGAAGGATACTGAGATTGTCCACTCATTTGTCTCTACACATTTTCATAAAATTCCTGGTTAAGTGCATTTGTTGTAGTGTAAAGCATTTGCCGCGTCATAATCTATGCCCAATTTGTGCAGCAACTCAAATGCTTCGCCCATACATTTTGACATCCATCTGCCTCCAACCCGGGTATTTAGTTTACCAGGATACCACATACCTGCTATACCAATCCATT
>JABRVT010000131.1:0-4210 GCA_040048245.1 Candidatus Brocadia sp. | reverse complement strand
GGAGTATGTGGCAATTCATGAATTGCCGCTACCGTGCATACAACCACGTCATTATTGGAATTTTTCAAAAAACTAAACTGTTACCCCTTCATGTTATCGCTTCTTCTTTTCTCGTTCCAATACCGCCTGGACTAATTTCATAACAGCATCTTTATTGTCTTTATACATCTTTATGGCCTGCCAGCGAAAGTTGAGATACCTGTGTGCAAGACGATTCCTCTGGATGGCTAATCCAGACAGGATTTTTTGTTCGCTTTCCGACAACCCCATGAATTTACCGCACTTTCCCAATACCTCTCCATAATTTTCTGCCCTTATTCCTTCCTCTGCAAGTACGGTCCCACAGGCTTCAATTAATGCGGTGAGGATATTTTCTACCGTTCTATCCATCAATTTCTGGAGTTTTTTGTCTTCCTGATAATCACTGAGTGTCTTGTCTGCATAATCGGATTGGAATTCCTTTATCTCCTCCGTTAAAAATTGAACCGAATCCTCTATTCTGCCCCTTGCGTATCTGAAATCAGGCACGTATTAGCTCCTTTATATTTTTCTCCGCAACCGCCAATTGCCATCCGGTGCCAAACATACTAAAATCTTCCATCTGAAATATCGCCTCGTTGAGTAAGGCTACGTACCTGCTTTGATCTCTGATAAATACGGGTATCCCAAAGACCGTTGCGTTATAATAAAGCATAGGTTTTCTAAAATCCAAAAAGACGGGGATGATATTTACTTCTAACTTTATTTTTCCCATTAAAGAAAGTGTGATATCTGTTATCTTCTCAAAGACCTTATCTTCGCCATCTATCTCAGAAAAGACAATAGCAATATCTACATCTGAAGATTTTCTCGGATAGCCTCTTGCCCATGAGCCATAGAGAAAGGCCATTTCGATTTTGTAAGTATCAGCGACTTCTTTAAAATAGTTTTCCAATATGTTTTGCAGTTCACGTTGTGAGTGCAAGGTATCTATTACCCTTTCTGCTAAAAATATCAAAATATCTTGCTTAAGAAAACGACTAATATTTGCTTACAATAAAGTCGCCTATACCCGGCGCAGCGCAGCCACAATCAGAAATGGTTTAACCACTGAGGACACGAAGAAAAACTTGCAAAAATTGGAGGGCTTTTTCTATTCAGGCCTCCTTTTTTCTACTCTACCAAATTTTTAACATTTTTAGCAAAAATATGAATAAATTAAGCACGGACAAACTCGTTTGTCCGTGCCACCCTTTTAACTTTGAAATTCCTTAATATCAAGATTAACCCTGTCAGGGTTTAAAACCCTGTCAGGGTTAACCTTGTTTATATTCTTGCTAAAAATGCCAAAATATTTTTTAGAGGATACTATTTTTCTATCTGCAATTCTAATTTCCATACTGCTTAATTGCTTAAAAATATTCCCTCATTTTTTCTGCAAATTCCTTGAAATCCTTTACTCTTTCAAGCAACCCATACAATTTATCAATATCAACTATAATATACTCATGAACAAGAATATTTCGTAAACCAACCATTCCTAAAAGTCTATCGGCCAAGTCTTTATCAATGTATTTGTACTTTTCTAATAATTCAATACATTCAGAATAAGTGGCAGGATTTCCCAAATTGTACTTACTGACCAGATGGCATGAAATGTCTATTACTATTTGTATAGTCTCAAGAAAACCATATCTCAACGCCCACTGTTTTGCTTTATCAGACCTGACATCTTCAAGGCTAAATCTTTTTTTGAACTCTAATAGCTCGCCAATATTTCCTTCAAACAGCTTAAACCGCTCCAACATAATTTCTTTCACCAAATCTACCGCTTTTTAATCTCTCTTTGAATCTCCTGTCAATCTCATCTGTTAAATACTTATTGTCAAGATAATATAAGATTGCCTTTTTCTTAAATTCAATAAATCCTTCGGGGTCTTTACAGAATAAAACCACCCCATTTTTAACTATCTCGTATGCAAATGCAGGTCTTTTTTTGTATATATCATTCATTACAACAATATCAATCTTCCTTTTAATGATTACCTCTATGCGGTATACCAACAATCCAAGCTCTACAAGTGAAATGTTTCTGCTGGTATAAATTCCGATGTCCACATCGCTCACAGGTGTCGTCTTATTTGCCACCACAGAGCCAAAAAGCACAGCAAAATCAATAAAATCACACGCCTGCAATTCATTACAGATTATATCATTTATCATTGACATATACTATTTACCACAAACACTTCCTCTGACGTAGGAACCAAAAATTCCTATCTTTTTATCTTTAAACACAAAACTCCTTTAATCGTCATTCTTCTGAAAATCCTGACTTTTATAAAAGTTTACTGCCCGTTCATTCTTTACATCTAAAACATAAATCACATGACTTTCCTCAAAACCCGCCCTTTGAAAGGCCTTGATAGAAACGATATTGTCTTTAATGGTTATTGAGTCCTCTCCGAAAAGTGCAATATATTGCGGTGGGACGTTAATATTTACCGTATAAAGCATCGCTATTTTGATTTTCGGATTAAACTCAATAAGCATTTAATCTTTTCTACAACTCTCTTAGCTCCGTTTCCGTCAACCAATGCTTTACCTTTTAAGCCCATACTCCTTCTTTTATCCGAATCTGCCAGCAAGTTTTGCACAGCATCATATTCATTTCTGTCATATCGTCATCCAATCCATATTTGTTACCACGCCCTGTTTGACTGACGCTTCCATTCTTACTTATATGGCTCCAAAAAGGTACCAATCAGGCACTGCCCATATATTTGGCCTGATTTCTTTAAATTCCTTACCGCGATAAATAATAATGCCAAATGGCGCAATCCTTTTATGCTCCCTCATGAAAACCTCCAGATGCCGTGCGTCCGCATAGCCCGCTTTCTCTGAAAACTTTACCTCAACAGGCGCTATTATCCCCTCTCCGCATATCAAAAAGTCTATTTCTAATCCTGCAGCGGTGCGATAGAAAAATATATCGGGCTCCATAGCCTGCAGCTGCTTCCATTTAATCAGTTCAAAGAAAACCCATGTTTCATAGGATGCCCCGCCGCTTATTGCGGCATCTCCGAGTATAGCCCTGTTCAGCCCCATATCAGGAAAAAATATTTTTGGGCTCTTGATAAACCGCTTGCCTGTGTTTTCGTAATAAGGCGGCAGCGCATAACAGTGGAAGGACATGGAAAGGAGATGGACATATCTTTTTATAGTATTCACAGACAATGAAAGGTCTCTTGCCACTTCGCTGATTTTTAATATCTGCCCTGTCCGAGAGCAAAGCATCTTCTGGGCTGCGGCAAAGGTATCTATATCAGCAACCTGCCCTACATCAAAGATATCCCTGTCAAGGTATGTCTTCCGGTAATCCTTCAGCCAATTTATTTTATCCTCTTCGGTTTTTTTCATCCATACAGGCGGATATCCTCCCCATGTCTGGTGCTCATCCCGTATGTTTATGGCATGGCGAATTGCCCCTGATGGAACAGCATTGAACTGCTTAAGGTGTTTATTAGTTATAGCCCTCTCCTGCCAGATTTGCGTAAGCAAAGGGATATTATTCGTTCCAAGCACTTCTCTGAAGGAGAATGGATAAAGATGAAAAAGCGCAGCCCTGCCTGAAAGGGTCTCCTTTATCCTTTTCATTAAAAGCAGTTGGGATGAACCTGTAAGAATGAAAATTTTTTTAATATTGGCTTTTTTTTGTTTATCCACCACATATTTTAAAGGATCAAATAGGGATGGAATTTTTTGCACCTCATCAAGGACAACAAGAGGCGTCTCTATAGACTCCAGGATGGATATCGCAGCCCTCTGGAAGCGAAGCCTTTCATCAGGGTCGTCAAAAGTAATATAAGTTGCCTGGACACCGAGCATCTCAGGAAGTATGTTTTCGCACAATGTCGTCTTACCCGTCTGCCGCGCCCCGGTTATGACAATCAGGCTGTCCTTACCTATTCTTGAAAGTATGATATCGGCTATGTCTCTCGTTAAGAAATTCACTAAAATAGTCTATCATTATTATTGCAAAATTACAAGGTATTTTTGCAATAATAGTATTTTTATTGAGATATACCCCATTGTCAAGACAATAATTTGATAAAAATAAGATAAAATTTATTTTATCTAAATATATGATATTAAATAGAATGGCATGGAAACGGAGTGGAGCGTAGCGGAACGGAGTTTCCCTGCCATTCCACCACGTGCTTTCCCTGTC
>JABRVT010000130.1:0-12177 GCA_040048245.1 Candidatus Brocadia sp. | reverse complement strand
CTGCTCCACCCTTACAGAAGGATCATCCTGCTTCACCATGCGAACGGTGACCGAGGGAGTGATGAAGTTGAAACCTCGCAGTTTTATCGATCCCCCGGCGCGCAACGATGGAATACTCAGACACTCGTTCCCGACGGTGTAGTCATCGCCACCTTCTTCGCAGAGGGCAAAACTGAAGGAACCGGGAGGAGGTGCCGGGGGGGTCACCCGATGGCATATAGCGAAGACCTTACCGGAAGCATCAGTCTGGAGCTCGCACGTCTGCGCGTATTGATAACCCTCTCTGAATATGTGCGAGGTTGCTGGCGGAATCGGGCGATAGCTGAAGCGGTTGCCGTACTCCTCGTAGCTAGAGACATCGGGGCAAAGGGCCGTAAGCCATGGCCATGGACCCGTGTAGGTTCGCGTTTTCATGTCAGGTTCCTGAACCACGTTATCCCAAGGACGAACTTGCCCCGGAGTCAGGGGACCACCTGAGCCCTTGTAGAAGGTCGTAGTGATCAACGCCATTCCTTCTCGAAGCAGCTCATCGGCGATCCATGCCATCGGTACAGGTTCATCCTCAGCAGCGTCTGCCAGGCAATCGTTGAATAGGCATTCGACCTTTCCGCTGCTCCTGGATTTGCGATAACCAGTGAAGGCAGTGCGCATGCCATCGCGCTCGCGCTGATCGAATGCCGTGAACTCGGCCAGAACAGTCCGTTCAAACTCATTGCGGCCGGGTTTACCATCCTCGAAACGTTTCCAGAGAACGTTCAGCCAAGGAACGATTGCGTCGGCAATGCCAAGCGTCTCGCACAGCCGCTGGGCCTTCCGTGCCGGCTTTTGCTTTGGCTTGTGCGGGGTTGGGATTTTGAGTCCAGGTATCTGCTGCAATATCCCGATGAGTTGCTCACAACAGTCATCCGAAGGGCGTCTGGGTTGCCTCGGATGACGCGGTTGATCTGGAATGTTCCCGGGCGGCTTCGCACAGCCACATTCCTTATTCTTGTCCTGAGGCGGAGCACACGGATTTGGTTTCGGCGTGACTTCAGTGTCGTCGCAGTGGTCCTCTTTTGGATCGTTCGGGTTCCCTGTACGAGTAGCCGAATTATCAGGTCTTATTGACATAGTTTTCCCTCCTCCAAGATGAGCCTAACATGAATTAGCCGTACTAAAAGCCGTCTTAGTTTACGGCTATTAGTACATATAATACTCTTGCCGGTGGCTTATTATACGCCCAAATGGGCGTATAATACATAATTTTTAGGTCACAATCGTTTTTAACTCATAAAATAAAAAAGCCTTACTGCAAAGATATTCATGTAAACATCTTCGGCAGTAAGGCTGTCTTTTTCCTATGCAGTAAAGCTATCTTATGTAACTCACTTCCCTGTGCGTTGAAAGACCCTTTACTTTGCGTCCTCCGATTGCCCGGAGTTTGCCTTTATCGTATGTTTTTCATTACTTCACTTATTTTTCTTTTTCGGTAAAAATCATCATCGTAATTTTTTGCTAATAATGACACAGTCATTGTTGGATGTCAAGAAAAAAACGAAAATAATTATGGTATTGAGTTCTCTTTGAAACACTAATATAATAGGGGTAAAATAGGGGCTAGCGAGGTGTTGGCAAATAAAAAGGCAAAAGATAAAAGATGGGTAGTTACTTTGAGTTATGAATATGAAAATCAATTTCGATCCTGAGAAGATAGACGCCCTTATTCAATTAGCTATTCAGGAGGACATCTTTACCGGGGATATTACGACTGAAAATCTTATTCCGGAAAATTTGATTGTAGAAGGAGCATTTATTGCTAAGGAAAGGGGGGTTATTGCCGGGTTACCAATTGTTGAATACTTTTTTTCAAAACTAGATAAGAACATTTTTTTTAAGCATTGGGTTAAGGAAGGGGTTTTTGTTCATAAAGGTGAAATTATCGCCACCATACACGGTAGCGCAAAGGTCTTACTCTCCGGCGAACGGATTGCCTTAAACTTTCTTCAAAGACTTTCGGGGATTGCGACTCTGACAGCACAATTTGTTGAGCGTATAAAACCGCTAAAAACCTCCATTATGGATACGAGAAAGACCATCCCAGGATGGCGATATCTGGAAAAATATGCAGTAGCAGTAGGTGGTGGGGTCAACCACAGGATGGGACTTTATGACCAGGTGCTCATAAAGGATAACCATCTGGATATCATGAAAAACAAATTATTCTATGACGTTTCTCCCCATGTCAGTATTATTGAAAAGGCCGTCTCTTTACTGCGACAAAAAATAAAAAAGGGTATTTTGATTGAGGTAGAAACAAGGACGCTGGAAGAGGTAAAGAGCGCCCTCAAGGCAGGCGTTGATATTATACTGTTTGACAATATGGACATCCAGCAGTTAAAGGAGGCGGTAAGGTTAGTTAAAGAGTGGAAATATGGTGAAGGTGTACGACAACCACTTTCGGAGGCATCGGGAAATATTACCCTGGAAAATGTGCATATTGTAGCACAAGCGGGGGTGGACAGGATTTCTGTTGGCGCCGTCACCCATTCGGCAAGGGCGTTGGATATTTCTATGGAAATATCCAGGTAATAATTACGTTTAAATTTTATGACTCCGGCAATTTTTCAGTGTAGAGCAAAGGGTCTCTTTGCACTATGGCCGTAACTTTGGATTTTCTTAAAATCGGATTATTTCAAAAGATATTTGAATGCGAAGGATTTGTTCAATAAAATTAGTTTTTTGAAAAATTCCAGTAATGATGCGCTTGTCGTGTGCTGCAGATGTAGCGGCAATTCATGAATTGCCGCTTTATAATTACCGCTAAGACGTTTACGACTTTCTACGACTTTCAGTGTTTTCAAAAGACTAAACTGTTACGTTTTTTTGAACAACAAATTTATTATGTTATCCTGAATTTTTTCCACGAGTTTTGCGACAAAATGAGATTGAGTAATTCCATGTCTGGATGTGTCGTATGAAGGCAGTTGTCGTAATCCCCGCAAGGTATGCATCAACCAGACTACCTTGCAAATTAATCCTGCCAGAAGTCAAGTCCATTACGGGAAGGTATATCGTAGAGCACGTCTATCAAAACGTAAAGCAGGCAAGACGAATTCATAAGGTAATTGTTGCCACGGATAGCCAGCTTATCTACAATATTGTGAAAGGGTTTGGCGGTGAGGTGGAGATGACTTCCGTGTCGCATACCTCGGGGACGGACCGCATTGCAGAGGTTGCAGGGAGATTAGATGCTGATGTCGTAGTGAATGTGCAAGGGGACGAACCTGAGATGAATGCGGATATGGTCGATCAGGTCATAGATACCTTGGCGGAAGACAGGGCTGCTGTAATGGCAACCCTTGCACACAAGATAAAAGATGCCTCAGAATTAGCCAATCCGAATGTGGTAAAGGTTGTGCTGGATAATGGTGGATATGCACTCTATTTTTCCCGCTCGCAGATTCCTTACGTGCGTGATAGCAAAGACCCCATCAATGAACCGGGGATTACTTTTTTGAGGCATTTGGGGATTTATGCGTATCGGAGGGATTTTTTATTGAAATACTCCTGGCTTCCGGCATCGCCTTTGGAACATAGTGAAAAGCTGGAACAACTCAGGGCGCTCTCTAACGGATATAAGATAAAGGTGGCGATTACGCAGTATACTTCCAGGGGTATTGATACAAGGGATGATTTGATAGCATTTTTGGAAAGATACAAACATGACTAAACACATATTTGTTACGGGTGGTGTGGTTTCTTCTCTCGGTAAAGGTCTCAATTCTGCCTCCATCGGGATGTTATTAGAAAGCAGGGGGCTGAAAGTAAGACTGCAAAAGTTTGATCCCTATGTAAATATCGATCCGGGGACGATGAGTCCCTACGAGCATGGTGAAGTATATGTAACGGATGACGGCGCTGAGACAGACCTGGATCTGGGACATTATGAGCGCTTTACCAATAGCAAAACGAACAGATACTGTAATTTTACGACGGGATCAATTTATTATTCTGTCATTATGAAGGAACGCAAAGGGGAGTATCTAGGCAAGACGGTGCAGGTAATTCCCCATATAACCAATGAAATCATGGAATGTATCCAGAAACTGGACGGGCCAGATACGGATGTGGTCATATCCGAAATTGGGGGCATTGTGGGAGACATAGAAAACCAGCCATTTCTTGAAGCGATCAGGCAGTTTGGTCAAAAGGTGGGACGAGAAAATGTGCTGTATATTCATCTTACCCTTGTTCCTTACTTAAGCGCGGCGGAAGAGATAAAGACGAAACCTACGCAACATAGCGTTGGTATGTTGCGGCAGGCTGGTATTCAGCCCGATATAATCATATGCAGGACGGAAAAGCATCTTAGTGCAGAGGTGAAGGAAAAATTGTCACTGTTTTGTAATGTGGATAAAAATGCGATTATTGAAGAGCGGGATGTAAAGCCTTATCTCTATGAGATACCGTTGATCCTGGTCGATCAGGGGCTGGATACATTTATCGTCCAGAAATTACGGCTGAAGACAAACGGTAACGCTCTTGATAAGTGGTTGTCAATATTGGAAATATTAAAAAATCCGAGTCAGGCAACAGAGATTGCGATTGTTGGGAAATATATTGCGCATCAATCAGCCTACGAGTCGATTTATGAAGCCCTTATTCATGGTGGAATAGGCAACAATGCACGGGTGCGGATGCGCAGGGTAGAATCTGAGGATATAGAGAAAAATGGGGCCACGGCATATCTTGAAGGTGTGAAGGGTATCCTTGTGCCGGGGGGATTTGGCGTGCGCGGCATCGAGGGGAAGATAGAGGCGATACGGTATGCACGGGAAAACAAGATACCATTCTTTGGTGTTTGCCTCGGAATGCAGTGCGCTGCGATCGAGTTTGCAAGGAACGTATGTAAACTGAAAGGCGCGAACAGCACGGAATTTGACATGAATACCCCGCATCCTGTAATCAGTTTGCTTGAAGAACAACGAACGGTGTCTGGGAAAGGCGGGACGATGAGACTGGGGGCGCAGTCTTGCATCCTTCAGGCAGGCACAAAGGCATTTAAGGCATACGGGAGCCGGGAGATCTCGGAACGACACCGGCATCGGTATGAATTCAACAATAGATACACGGAAATGTTTGAAGCCAATGGTATGACATTTAGTGGGTATACGACTAACGATCAATTAGTAGAAATCATGGAACTCAGAGACCATCCCTGGTTTATTTGCGTACAGTTTCACCCGGAATTCAAGTCGAAGCCTACAAATCCACATCCGTTATTTAAGGAATTTATAAAGGCATCCCTGGAATATTGCGCCCAAAACCCAGGATAGATTTCAAAACGAGTAACAGTTCACCCCCTGGTGTGAAAGAGATAAAATCATAGGGGCATTTTTTTCCGGCTTCGAACCGTTTCAATTGTTATAATCCCAGTCATGGAAACAACCATGACAATATAGGGGACGTAGCATCTCGGACTCAGGCATCCAATTTATCCAATGCCTCATGGGTGAGAACCCCCCACTAGCATAGGTCAAAACTCTCCCAGGAACTCTGTCGTGCCCGGAATTGGAAAGCCCCCAATAGTCATACAAAGATATAGCTTGCCGCGGCCTCTTTCTCAAACTGGAAGAGCGCTGCCTTATTGCTTTGCCACCATGCCGTGTCGAGGCTTATAACTCCCTTCGAAACCGGTTGGTTCATCCTGTTCCTCACCAACAATCTCCAATCCATACCCAGTTAAAAGTCCTTTTGCCACTCCGTATCGAATGTATTCGAAAAGATGAACACAATGCGCTCTTTTATACCCTGCTGGCGCTTTATCATTATCTGGCTTCCTTAGAATGGCGGGTGAAAATGTGAAGTATATTCGTCTTTGACCATAGCGCCAATCCCATTGCCTGCCGCCACTTTGGCTCTCCCGCCTGGAAAGTTGAGCCCCGTGATTCATTCATCGGTTGGGATATACTGGAGAGGCAACAATACCTTCACCTCATCGCCAATAACCTGCGGTTTCTTATCCTTCCCTGGGTGCGTGTTCCCCATCTGGCAAGCTACCTTCCTGGACTCATCGCTCGGCGCTGAACTTGCTCATGGTTCGTCAAAACACTTCTCACCCCTCATGCGTCAGCGCATTAGCGTTGTATTCTGCCTATGGTACGCCCATAAACGCAATACCCTGTCGCGTGAACAACTCCTCGCCTCGACACAACCAATATTTCTGGAGATGCGCTCCTTTCTGGAAAACAACTGGAATGCGCCTTCACCGGCCGTCTCAAAGTTTTCCAGCTAACTCCTGAAAAAGTGGGGGGTATCTTTTTGTCTTTCTCTCCCACTGCGGAGTTGAGCCCACCAATAACCTCGCCGAATGTTCAATTCGTCCGGCTGTACAGTCCCGAAAAATAAGTTATTGTACCCTGAGCGACAAAGGACAGCTTGTTCGGGCGCGCTTGCTTACCGTCTGGCAATCCTGCCGCATGCAACAAAAAAATGCCCTCGACTTCTTTCGTCAAGCAATCCACTCTCACCGCTTGAACCTTACTATGCCGTCCTTGCTTCCACCACATATCCTTACCAATACCCATCTGACGACTTAGGGTTGCCATCTTTGTTTCTGTGACTGCGTGGATAACAATTGAAACGGTTTAAAGCCAAAAAATACCCCTATAATTTTGTCTCTTTCACACTAGTGGGCGAACTGTTACGAGAGATGAAAATCTCAGTTTCATTACCGAGCATAATTTTCAAAAAAAATAGTTGAATTATAGGAATATTTCACTATATTTAAATAAATAATTATACATAAATCCTACAGCAGGGCGAAGCTTTGTTTGCAGGATTTAGGTGAGCAATTTTCCAGTATTTTTGCTCGCATTGGCACTGGACAACTCCAAAAATGATTAAAAACTGAAGCTTGTTATTGATTTTTGTTCGGCAAAGGTGTTATAGAAGGTCGATTTTTGCATAGCGAGAATCATTTGCAGAATTTAGGTTATATTTTTTGGTAAAAGGCGCTATTGCTTATTTATGGTTAAACGATTCTCAAAATTAATTCTTTCATTAATTTTTATAAGTAGCATCCTCTGCTTTCCTGGATTTGGAGAGCCTTTTACCTTTAATACTCAGTCAAATCATCAACAAGTTGAGACTTCGATTGATTCACATCAGGATGGTTTTTCCTGTATCATTGTTGGTGATTACAGTGATCCTCTGAACCTCCATTTCACACCTTTTCTGGAAGAAGAACAGAATGATGAAGAAGCTGTTAAAAAGAAACTGGAGATTCTTCCGGGATATTATTCCAACGGGTTGCAATTAACAAATCATGTAAATGCGTCGCCGTCACGGTCTGTCCTTTTATCGACTTGCCACCTTTACCATCCTCCCTTTTACCTTCTTTTTGAAGTATTCCTCATTTGATCCTTTTCTGAATAGGTAGCCTTTGCTGCCTGGCTTGTTTAATCAATTTACGCTACTGCTTAAAGCGCTTCATTAGTGTATGGACGCATCGATGATATAAGCAGGTTTTCAGATTGGGGCCCTGTCAGCCATTTTTGCTTACCAACTCAGCAGGAAATATACCCGTTTTAATTTTCTAATTTTTTAATAATAAACATTTAAAATGTCCGAAATATTGATGAAAAGAATGCTCATAATCGTAAGCCTGATTGCTTTGTTATGCCATACAGGCTGTGATGAAACAGTACACGGAGAACATAAAAAAGAGGAAGTCAAATTTAAGGTTACCAGCCCGGTGAAAAAAGACACTTACATCACCAGGGAGTACGTATGTCAAATCCATGCCATACAACATATTGAACTAAGAGCGCTCGAAAGAGGCTACTTAAAGAAGATTTTTGTGGATGAAGGGCAATTGGTAAAGAAAGGGCAGCTTATGTTCCAGATCATGCCTATCATATATCATGCCGAATTGAAGAAAGCACGGGCTGAAGCAAAGGTGGCAGAAATTGAATACTTAAATACAAAGTTGCTTGCGGACGACAATGTAGTATCTCCTAATGAATTGGCAATGGCTAAGGCCAGATTTGATAAAGCAAAGGCTGAACAGAAATTGGCTCGGACACACTTAATGTTTACGGAGATCAGAGCCCCCTTTGATGGTTTGGTGGGTCGCTTCCAAGTAAGGCTTGGAAGTCTTTTGGAAGAAGGCGAACTGCTTACCACCTTGTCAGACAACAGTGAAATGTGGGCGTATTTCAATGTACCGGAAGCGGAATATTTAGATTATAAAACAAGGATAAAAAATGACAGCCCGATACAAGTAAAGTTACAAATGGCAAATAATCAGATTTTTGAATACCCCGGAATAGTTACCACCATTGAAGCTGATTTTAACAACGAAACAGGCAATATTGCTTTCAGGGCAACATTCCACAATCCGGAACGGCTGTTAAGGCATGGAGAAACAGGTAATATCTTAATAACCGAACCGCTCATAAATGCACTGCTTATCCCGCAGAAAGCCACTTTTGAGATTATGGACAGGAAATATGTTTTTGTGATAGATGAAAACAATGTAGTAAGAACAAGGCAAATTATCGTAGGAGAGGAAATGCCACACCTATTTGTGGTAAAAGAAGGTTTGACTGAAAACGACAAGATACTTTTAGAAGGCTTGCGCAAAGTAAGAGATAAGGATGAAATAACCTATGAATTTCTGGATCCCGATTCGGTAATGTCACATCTGGAATTATATGCAGAATAATGTAAGTATTAAGAAAGGCAAGAAATATGTTCAGAAAAATTCTTCATAGGCCCATCTTCTCAGTTGTCATATCACTCGTCATTGTTTTCATGGGTTTATTAGCCATAACACAGTTACCAAAATCACAGTTTCCGGAAATTGCCCCCACGACGGTAAATATTTTTATCGCTTATCCTGGCTCCAGTGCCGATGTGTTGGTTCAGTCCACCCTTATTCCATTGGAAACAGCTATCAATGGTGTTCAGGGCATGAGGTACATAGTATCTGACGCTACCAGTGCCGGTGAAGCTACCATCCGGATAATATTTGAACCCGGTACTGATCCTAATCAAGCGGTTATAAATGTGAAAACAAGGGTGGATCAGGTAATGCCCAATCTTCCACTGCTGGTTCAAATGGAAGGAGTTATCATCACACCGATACAACCCAGCATGTTGATGTATGTGAACCTATACAGTGAAGATAAAAATACCGATGAAAAGTTCCTTTACAATTACGCTTATACCAAAATTATACCGGAAATACAACGAATTAATGGTCTGGCGAGAGCGCAAATACTGGGGAGCCGTAAATATGCCATGCGCATCTGGTTGAAACCCGATCGGATGCGGGCATATAACATCTCGGCAGAAGAAGTAATGAAGGCACTGGCGGAGCAAAGCATCATAGGCAGGCCGGGAAGATTAGGGCAAAGTTCAGGAATATATGCACAATCGATAGAATATGTGCTGACATACCAGGGAAGGTATAATAAGCCGGAACAATATGAGAATGTTATCATTCGTGCCAATGAAAAAGGCGAAATACTCTACCTGAAAGATATAGCCAAGGTAGAGTTGGGAAGCGAATTTTTTGACATCTATTGCAACCTTGACGGTCATCCTGCGGCATCCATTGTTTTAAACCAAACAGTAGGCAGTAATGCCACTGATGTAATTAAGCGGATAAAGGCCAAACTGGAAGAATTAAAAGCGGATTTCCCACCGGGAATGGATTATAAGATCAGTTATGATGTATCGAAATTTTTGGGTGCCTCTATTGAACAAGTGATGCATACTTTACGAGACGCGTTTATATTGGTAGCTTTAGTCGTATTTATCTTTCTCGGCGATTGGCGCTCCACATTGATTCCAACACTGGCCGTTCCGGTATCCCTGATCGGTGCCTTCTTTTTCATGCAGCTTTTCGGACTTTCCATCAACCTGGTCACCTTGTTTGCCCTTGTGCTGGCCATTGGTATTGTAGTGGACAACGCCATTGTGGTGGTAGAGGCCGTACATGCCAAAATGGAAGAAGAAAACCTGTCGCCATACAATGCCACCAAACAAGTGATGGGGGAGATCAGCGGCGCTATTATTGCTATTACACTGGTGATGACAGCGGTATTTATCCCTGTTGCATTCATGTCGGGACCGGTAGGTGTATTCTACCGGCAGTTCTCCATTACGATGGCCACTTCCATTGTTATTTCTGGTATTGTTGCACTTACGCTTACACCGGTGCTGTGCGCCATCATATTGAAGAATCCGCACGGTAAACCGAGAAAAAAATCACCGATCAAGTGGTTGCTCGGCTATTTTAACAGGTGGTTTGAAAAGCTAACAGGAAGATACGTAGGATTACTAAAATTAATAGTAAACAGAAGATTGGTCACTTTCGGGATATTGCTGGCATTTGGTGTAGGGATATTCATGGAGAATAAAGTTGTTCCGTCTGGATTTGTTCCCAGTGAAGACCAGGGGACAATCTATGCCATTATACAAACCCCTCCGGGCTCCACTCTGGAAAGAACCAATCAGATAGCCCAAGAACTGCAAAAAATTTGTAAAGAAATTGATGGTGTTGAATCGGTTGTTTCATTGGCCGGTTATGAGATCATGACAGAAGGACGAGGCTCTAATGCGGGGACTTGCCTGGTCAACCTGAAGGACTGGTCGGAGCGTGAACGTTCGGTTCATGAGATTATAGAGGAATTGGAAGAAAAATCGAAGGATATTGGAGCCATCATAGAGTTTTTTGAACCACCTGCTGTGCCGGGATTTGGTTCTTCTGGCGGTTTTTCCCTGCGCTTGCTTGATAAAACCAATTCTACGGATTACCACGAATTTGATAAAATAAATGGTGAATTCATGGACGCCTTGCGCAAGCGAAAAGAGCTGTCCGGTTTATTTACCTTTTATGCAGCCAATTATCCTCAATATGAGTTGGAAATAGACAACAAAATTGCTATGCAAAAAGGAGTGTCTATCGGAAAAGCAATGGAAAATCTCAATATTTTGATAGGGAGTACTTATGAGCAAGGGTTTATTCGATTTGGACGGTTTTTCAAAGTTTACACACAGGCAGTTCCGGAATACCGAAGGTTCCCATCGGATATTAAGAACCTGTATGTGAAAAATGAACATGGCGAGATGGTGCCTTATTCATCATTCATGAAGATCAGAAAAACACAGGGACCCAATGAAATTACCCGTTACAACTTATACAATTCGGCATCCATCAGGGGAGCGCCCGCATCGGGTTACACCACTGGCGATGCTATAAAAACGATACGGGAGGTAGCTAAGGAAACTTTGCCCACGGGATATGACATCGCATGGGAAGGCCTTTCGTTTGATGAAGCAGCACGGGGAAATGAAGCGCTTTATATCTTTACTATCGTGCTCATTTTTATCTATTTGGTGCTTGCTGCACAGTACGAGAGCTTCGTCTTGCCTTTAGCAGTAATCCTTTCCCTGCCGATCGGAGTATTTGGTTCGTTTTCACTGCTCAAGCTCATGGGATTGGCCAACGATGTTTATGCCCAGGTGGGAATGATCATGTTAGTTGGCCTGCTGGCTAAGAATGCTGTGCTGATCGTGGAATTTGCCGTTCAGAACCATAGGCAGGGAGCGACCATACTCGATGCGGCCATAGAAGGCGCCAGGGTGCGCTTTCGACCGATCCTGATGACTTCCTTTGCTTTTTGTGCGGGATTGATACCCCTGGTTATCGCCACCGGTCCTGGTGCCATTGGTAATCGTACTATAGGTTCATCCTCTCTTGGGGGTATGCTTATTGGAACCGTTTTTGGGGTAATCGTTATTCCGGGATTGTATTACATATGCGGTAAACTCATAGAAGGTCGTCAACTCATAAGAGATGAATATGACGAACCCATATCCGAAGAATATGCGCATACTCATGAATATACCTGAGGAAGGCTAACAAACTAGTTAAAAAATTGTTAAGGAGAGAAAAAAGAGTAATCGAAGATCAATTTGAGTAGGATGAATTAAGGCGTTGTTTTTACGCCGAATCTACCAATACTATTTCCGGAAAGGATGGATTCGCTATCGCTTAACTCAATCTACCCCAAACCCGCTCAAATAAAATGAAAACTCCTATACAATATCAGTGGTGTCCAATAAGGCCTCTCATCACTATTGGAATAAATAACTTAAAAATCGAGGTCTTAGCTTACACTGGTC
>JABRVT010000129.1:0-2183 GCA_040048245.1 Candidatus Brocadia sp. | reverse complement strand
CATCCTGAGTCAGGCCGAGGATGTCAAATACGATGTCATCCAGCGCCTTGCGGTCGGGTAACGGAATGGGTGTTTGTTCATAGATGGGTATGTTTGGATTGACACCTAGTTCGATAAAAATGGATTGTATTTCTCTGCTTGCCAAAACACAAAATCTGTCTGGCAGTAGACTCTTTTTTGCTGCCAAACTTTCATGAGTCAAGGTTAGCAGATTCTGTACCTCATATACCATCATACTTCTTGGTCCCCCTCCGCCACCTAAATTTCTTGCTGTTACCTCAGAGATAAAGGCTGTCAAAGTGGAATTTAATGTAGTACCAACCAAATCATCAGCCTTTGCGAAATATAGCCTGCAGTCAGCATACATCGTGTCATTTGAAAAAAATACTGCTATTCTTTCCAGTATCTCTTTTCCCCAAAACAGATTACCTTTTTCATCTGGACATTCCCACCACCTTTGCCTTCCACTGCATGACGGTCTTTTGTGAAACCCCTGTTTTTCGCCCCACTCAATATATTTCAAGGCATGAGTACTTTTCAATTCTTTCTTATCCTTATGACACATAAAGACCTTGTATTTTAAGTCTTCTGGCTTGACCAGAATGCTTTTGCATTCCCTCGGGCTCTTGATCGCAGGCTTTAAAAACTCCTCTTCAATACACCATTCTTTAATCCTTTCGTTATCAAGATAAAAAACTCATTGCACCCAGTTGTAATTCCACGCCTGACCTCTGCAATATCTCCAAGCCTTACAAGCTTCCCTTTGCCTTTTTCAAGGATGGTAAAGAATATATCCGGAGCCCTGAGATATTTACCACCCCATTTGTTTCCTTCATATTTGCCTGTCAAAAATTTATCTTTTATGAGGGACTTCTGTTTCGGTTTTTGCAGGGGCAATTCATGAATCGCCCTTCCATTTTTGGGCAGTTCATGAACTGCCTCTACAAATTTTGGTAATTCATGAATTGCATTTACATTTTCCGGATACTCCCATCCCTCTTCCAAAAGGGTCTCCTGTTTTACGGGAAAGACCCTGTATGCCTCAGTCTTTACGATGTCCTTTGCCTTTTCTATTTCGAGGAGGTTTTTTGTGTTTATTACCTCCTCAAAAGGTCTTTTGAACATGACGAATTTCGCGGTATTTTGTAGGGGCAATTCATGAATTGCCCCTACATGTGGGTTGGCATTCGGCGCGCCAAAAAGGGCAATGATGGTGTTCACATCGGCATGCTCAAAGCTTCGCTTTGATTGATTATCGTAGATGGCTTTTATGTGACAGTATTTTAAGAGAAATTCCTGAAGGTCTTTACCGTAGCCCACGTCAAGCCATGAATTGGATGTGATGAAACAGAACGTGCCTTTGTCGTTCAGAAGCGCCAGGCCATGGAAGTAAAAGTAGATGTAGTAGTCGCTTTTTTGTCAATCCTTTGTATGCATGGGAAATGGGCATGAACGGAGTTAAAAAGCCTTTCCTTGTAATCTCTTTTGTCTTCCGGCGTTACCTCCGCTTTAATTTATTGGGAGGCGCTATCTTTTCCTGCCGCACATACGGCGGGTTGCCGATGACGATATCAAAACCTCCCTTGTCTCCAAAGATCTCGGCAAAGTCAATGTCCCATACAAAGGGTTTGTGTCCGGGTTCCTTGATCTTTCTTTTCACCTCTTTTATCTCTTCTATTTTTTGTCTTAAAATCTTTACTTGCTCTTCAAAAAGCCCTTTTTGTTCAGGTTCTTCCCTTTCCGCCTCTTTTAATAACCTGCGCTGCACAGGTCTCTTTTCAGTTTCAAGTGTCTGAATATTCTTTTGGAGGATAACGATTTTCTCATCCAGTATTTCCGTAAAAATCCTGAGTTCTTCCTGAAGGAATGATTTTGGGCCTTTGAATTTGGCGGTAGGGTCATTGTTGTAATATTTCTCTTTTTCGGTCTTAAGAGACGATAGCTTTCTTTTTAAAGAAGGAGAGATTTCCATATCCTTTATGCGGAGGCTTAATCCCTCAATTTGTTGAACAAGGGAATCGCCCACGCGCAACCTCAAATCCAGATTTGGCAGGAGGGGATGCAACTTTCTTTGTTCATAGGGAATATCCTCTTCAATGATAAGCTGTAACCACAGCCGGAGTTCCGCCGAATGAACCGCCCAGGGCATGACATCTACGCCGTATAGGGTATTTCCTATGATC
>JABRVT010000128.1:0-4810 GCA_040048245.1 Candidatus Brocadia sp. | reverse complement strand
TTTCATCGTTTCTGGGTGTTGCCTTCACTAACATGACGACTAACCCGAACGAGTCGGAAGAGTTTTTACTTTAGTAACGTTTCCCCTGTTTGTATACTATTTTTACATTAATATTCCATCCCGAGTCGTTCGGGTTAGTACTGATACAGTATTTTAAATGCTATTGCGAGGTATCTCATGAAACTCTTAACAGAGATGCATTCAAAACATATTTGCGGTATTCTCTCTTGCTTCGATCGGTCAATTATTTATTTGACGCTAAACTACGCAAATGAATCGATGCCCCGATTGGCCAGGGTATCGGCAATGACATTTTCCTCCCTGCGCACATGTTGAATCTTCCAGGTGGGTATTTTACTCAGAAGTTTCATAAGGTCATTATAAAGGGGGAGAATGTTTGGACTTTTTACACGGTATTCACCGTTAAGCTGACGAACCAGAAGTTCACTGTCAGTCTTAAAGATTACTTTTTTGGCATTATAGGCAATTGCCTTCCGTGCTGCAAGTATCATGGCCTGATATTCAGCAATATTATTTGTAGATTCTCCGATAAATCTGCATACCTCTTCAATAAGATGATAATCCACATCGAATATGGCTACACCAATGCCTGCCTTACCCGGATTCCCCCTCGATGCTCCATCGGTATGGATAATAAGTTCGCTTATGCCTTTTTGCCCTTGATGCGGAATGTCCCAGCATGACAAACCGGTATCGATGGGTTCTTTTACCTTTTTCATTTTTAAGATTTCCTGGAAGAACATGTCGATCACCTCCATCCTAACTGAAGGATTTTCCCTGATCAACTTTTCTGCATCCAGGTATTTCGATATCAATATCGCTAATTCCTGAAATGATATATTCTCCACAATATAACAATCCCCTGCAAGGCTTGTTCAATCCTGCAGACTTCGTCGTGAGGCTCAGTCGAACGATTGAACCATATATTTAAACGGTACCCTCAACGTTTAAACTCGTGCCAGAAATGAGAACATTCTAAGATATTAACTTCAAACCTTCCGATTCATTCTAAAAACCAGTTCTGAGAATAGCAAATAATTTTAAACTATCCATACTTCTCTACAGTTAGTTTTTCCTTGAAACGATACATGTTTCAGCGTAACATAAACAATAATCCACATGGTAATAGTCTAACTTTATTTTCCCAATATTCTCTCTATGAGTAATCATCTTATTGCAGATGTCCTGAAGATCGAGATGGAAGCTGATACCATTGTAAATGATGGTAAACAAAAGGCCGAAAAGATTATCGCTAATATTCACGATGAAATTAAATCTATCAAAACAAATATTGAAAAGGAGTACTATCAGAGGCTTGAGATATTAAGGGCGGAAATAGCCGATTTGCAAAAGTCAGAAGAAGAACGGTTGAGAAACGAATTTGAATTGTTAAAAGAGAACCTCCTGCACAGAAACAGTAAGATCATGGAAGATGCCGTCAATTGGATAATAAAACACATTTACGAGAGTTAGTATGGCTATCGAAAAGGTTAATAAAGCGACCATTCTACTCCCTGAAAAGAATTCGCAGCGGTTTCTCAACCAACTCTATTATCTGAATATTGTTCATATTACGGACACTTTTACTCAGCCCGATAATTCGACTGTTCCATCCTTTCAGAGGTTCCCCGTTATTCTCAACGATGTAGAGAAGAATATTCAGAGACTTAATACAATTTTTTCCATCCTGAAAATTTTCGTCAAAAAAAAGAAAGGCTTTATTGAAGGTATCTTTCCCATTCCACTGCAAATTACCCGTAAGGAATTGGATCAAACGCTTTCCCGTATAGACATTGAATCCCTCTTTGAAGAATGTCGTAGTCGATACGAAAGATACTTAAGCCTGAAAAAGAGACAGAAACAACTAAAGGAAGAACTGGATAAACTTACGGCTTTTTTTTCCCTGTCAATTGAATTTGTCAAACTCAGAATTATTAAGCATGTCTCCTTTTCTTACTGTCGGATATCTGAGGGCCGATGGAACTGGTTTTTAAGAGACACGTCAACCAGTGAATTTCTCACGTGGCAGATTGTTTCGAAGGACGAAGGAAAACTGAATATCCTTTTCGCATACTTAAATAAGGATAAAGACTACGCTCTCAGGGTTCTTGAGAAATTCAGTTTTAAGGAGATACCATTTCCCTCCCTACTGTGTGGCATAAATGACCGCTGTGACGGATTAGCGCTGGAAATATCCCGTATAATCCAGGAGCAGGAACAAATTCGCTATCGTATCCTTGAGTTATCGGAGGAATGGCGTTCTCTGGAGATACTTCTGGAATACTGGGAAAACGAAAGAAATAATATCCTTGCCAGGCACAGGTGCGCAATATCAAAAAGGATCTTCGTGTTAACTGGTTATATCAGGACAAGAGACAGATTCAGGCTCGACGCGTTACTCCGCGGTAAATTTCCACAGGCGTCGGTTGTTTACGAAGAGCCTTCAGAGGCCGACAGAGTACCTGTCTCCATTTCGCTGAATAGATTCTTCAAACCTGCCCAGTTATTAATAAACATGTTTGGATTGCCCAATTATTTTACCTTTGACCCGACTCCTTTCATTATGACATCATTCCTTATCCTATTTGGCCTTTGCTTTGGCGACGTGTTTTATGGGACGTTTTTAACAACCTTTTCCGCATGGATGATGAGGAAATATCAATCATCTGAGGCACTCTTCAACTTCCTGAAACTCTTTCTCTATGCTGGCATCAGTACAATGATTTTTGGCGCCATTACCGGCGGTTGGGCGGGAGACCTGTACAAGCCGGTATATTTAGGCGAAAACAACTTTCTATTAAAGGCAAAAGAAAGTCTTGCATTATTGGACCCACTCTCAAAACCCATTATAGCGCTTTTATTTACCATAGGACTGGGTGTATTGAACCAGTTTTACGGTATCGTACTCAGGATGTACGGAGAATTAAGAAAAAAGAATTTTCTGAATGCAATCTGCGACGGTCTATTATGGCTTATTATGCTGCCGGGTTTTTTGGTCCTGATATCTGCTATTTTTCTAAAAATACCTGATAACATCATCAGTATCGGGAAATACATGGCCATTATTGGTGCCATTGGATTAGCCTCAACACAGGGGCGCAATGAAAATAGTTTGTTCGGTAAAATTTTTACAGGAATTGTCAGTTTATATGGAATTGTGGGCACCTATGGGTGTACAAGTTTTATTGGCGATATTCTCTCCTACACCCGCATCCTGGCCATCAGTCTGACTACTACAATTATCGGCATGTCATTTAATATCGTGGCGGTGTTATTCAAAACAGGAACATTCATTGGTACAGCACTTTTTGTCATTACGCTGGTTACCGGTCACATGTTTAATTTTGTTATGAGTATAATTGGAGCCTTTGTTCATCCTGCACGGCTCATCTTTCTGGAATTTTTCGGAAGGTTTTATGAAAACGGCGCCCCCCGATTCCAGCCTTATGGTTTTCATAACCGGCGGATCAATATTATAGAAAGTGATTCGGAATGAATATCACAGGAGTGTACTATGGCAGAATTGCTAAAATTGTATTTTGTGCAAACTGGTTTTGGATGGGTTGTTATTGGCGCTATTATTGTAGTCACTCTAAGTTGTATGGGTTCTGCAAAGGGAATATGGATTGCCTCATCCCAGGCAGCCGGGATCCTGTCTGAAAAACCGGAACTCTTTGGAAAGATGCTTGTACTTATGGCACTGCCTGGTACACAAGGTTTTTATGGTTTTATCTGCGCCATTATGATTGCCCTGCGTACCGGAGTTATTGCTGGAAATATGAATATATCTCCAGCGGTCGACATGTCGATTTTCCTTATAGCGATATGCACTGGCATTGTAGAATATATAACTGCGATCATGCAAGGCAGGGCCGCAGCCTCCGCCATCAACCTTACAGGAAAACAGCCGGAAGAAGGGGGACGTGCCATCCTGATCCCCGCCCTTGTTGAAACCTACGCAGTTATTGCCCTATTAATTTCCATCTTATTAATCACTTGGCTGACCAAGGAAGGTGGTTTTTCTTTCGCACCGCCAGCATAGGTTGTATCTAGTTTTTAATAGAATGTTTGATCAAAAAACAAAAAAAACTAACCTGTTACGATATATAAACACACGCAGGGGCGAGGTCACCTCGCCCCTACAATTCTAAATTTTTATTCATGTCCCTCGAACGCATCAGAAACTATATCC
Organism: Candidatus Brocadia sp.; assembly: GCA_040048245.1. Classification (GTDB taxonomy): domain Bacteria; phylum Planctomycetota; class Brocadiia; order Brocadiales; family Brocadiaceae; genus Brocadia. The sequence goes on along the minus strand of JABRVT010000128.1, from coordinate 597 downwards.
TAGAAAATGCACAAAAAGAGGCTAAACAAATCATCAAAACGGCTGAAGAACAATTCTGTGCCCAGATTGAAGCTGCAAAACGCTTTTTCCTGAAAGAATATCAGGAAAAGTTGCAAAACGAAGAAAAACGCCTTCGGGAAGATATGAAAAACAACCTGATTACATTAAAAAGGGAATACAAAATGAAGCTGCTGGAAGTGAAAAACAGTGTAATTGATAATGTTCTGACACGTGCAATAGAACACATACAATCACTTCCTGATGAAGACTATCTGGCATTGATAGGAAGATGGTTGGCAAACATACCCGACCATCTGAAAGGCGAGTTGTTTGTTAATGCAAGGGATTTAAAACGAATAACCGCTACCTTTATCGACAATATTAATAAGAAGAGAAAGGCAAGGATCAACCTTCATACACTTAATACCATTACTATAAAGGGTGGTTTTGTTTTAAAGACTGAACATTTTGAGATTGATTATACCCTGGACACTATTGCAAAAAACATCCGTACCACATTAACCCCAAAATTAAACGAGATGCTGGGATTGAATAGATACTATTAAAGTTATATGGCAAACAGTATTTATCATTATG
>JABRVT010000127.1:0-17532 GCA_040048245.1 Candidatus Brocadia sp. | reverse complement strand
CCATCACATCCTCCTTTCTTGTGTCCTTTCAAGCGGAAGACATTGCTCCTGTTTTGATTCTGACTCGCGTGCTCTTTGCTTCACCAAAGAATTCCTGCCACGGCTGGCTACAGTTTCGGGTTCCACGCAATGTCCAAGTCAGACTGGTTCTCGAGCTCTACACCCCACTGAAAAATCGACTTTATTCCGCTGCAAAATAAAAGAGGAGTATAATATGGTAAAAATGATTATTCAAGTTCCAGTCACATTTTCATCATTTCTGGGTGCCGCTGAAGCGGCATGATGACTAACCCGAACGAGTAACCAGAACGAGTCGGAAGAGACAAGTTTTTTAGACGACAGACGATGGGCGAAATGGCGTGGGACGTCCGTCGTTTTTCGTCTGTCGTCAATTTTTGCTAAAACTTGTTCCTGTATGTTTTGAGCAGGGAATATCAAAATTGTTTTTGGTCATATACCACCAAGCCCATGAAAAAGGGAAAGGCGCACATGCAGTATTTCAATGCCTTCATTTTCTCCATACTCTTATTCATTTCAGGCAGTCTCCAGGCATCGCCTCCAATGATTTCCGGAGGAGGCTATCACAGCCTTGCCCTGAAATCAGACGGCACCGTGTGGACATGGGGACGAAACAACTATGGACAGCTTGGCGATGGAACTTTCAAAAATAGAAAAACACCAGTGTAGGTAAAAAACCTCACAGACGTTGTGGCAATCGCTGGTGGCTATCTCCATAACTTGGCATTAAGATCGGACGGCACCATCTGGGCGTGGGGGAGCAACTGGAGTGGGCAATTTAGGAAACGAGACCATCGTGGGTGCTTCAGAAGTGCCGATCCAGGTCAATAGCCTTTTGAACATCTCAGCCATTGCCTGTGGCGGAGACCACAGTCTCGCCATATGATCATCGGATGGCACCATTTGGACATGGGGAAATAACTATTATCACTCTTGTCCAAATTAAGTTTTTAAAGATGAGCCCTGATTTGGTATAAGAGAGTTGGTATGTAAAACTCATTAACCAAAGGAGGGCTCATGGATGAATAGATTTTGTAGCATATTTAGTCAGTTGTTGCAATTGTTTCCTCGTTCAGAGTTTTATCGTGCAGTAAAAGAGACTAATGCTGAATATCATGCCAGAGGGTTTTCTTGCTGGGAGCAGTTTGTTTCTATGCTTTTTTGTCAATTGGGTCGAACACATTCTTTGAGGGAAATTACGGGCGGTCTCAGGAGTTGTGAGGGTAAGTTGACACATTTGGGAATTACTGCACCGAGCCGTTCCACGCTTGCGTATGTCAATGAACATCGTCCGTGGAAACTTTACCAAAAGGTCTTCTTGAATCTGTTGAATCAATGCCGTGATAAATTTTCCGGAAAGAAAAAATTCAGGTTTAAGAATAAGTTGGTCAGCCTGGATTCCTCTACAATAGACCTGTCCCTATCACTTTTTGACTGGGCAAAATTTCGGCGTACGAAAGGGGCTGTTAAATTACATCTTATTCTGGATCATGATGGCTATCTTCCTTCCTTTGCTGTTTATCACAGAAGGCAATGTTTCAGATGTGAAGGTGGCACATCAGCTACCATTTGACCCTGGTACCATTGTGGTAGATGATAGAGGCTATAATGATTACAGCCTCTTTGGCAAGTGGACGGATCAAGGCGTCTATTTTGTCACTCGAATGAAGAATAACACCCTTTACGAGGTTGTCAAAGAACAGGAAATTCCCAAGAACGGCCATATTCTCAAAGATGAGATTATTCGCCTTACGGGAACGAAAGCTGATGAAAAGTGTCCTCATCCTCTCCGGCGGATAGAGGTTTATAATCCTGAGAAAGGCGAAATTCTTGTATTTCTTACCAATAACATGAAGTTTAGTGCTACGACTATTGCTGCCATATATAAGGATCGCTGGCAAATTGAACTGTTTTTTAAGGCACTCAAACAGAACCTCAAGATAAAGACCTTTGTGTGAACCAGTGCCAACGCGGTGAAAATTCAAATTTGGACAGCACTCATCGCCATGGCGATCCTGAAGTACCTCCAGCTGAGCTCAAAGTTCGCATGGTCTCTTTCCAATTTGGCGGCTCTCTTACGTATGAACCTCTTTACTCACCGGGATATTTGGGCATGGCTCGATAAGCCGTTTGAAATACCACCTGTCCCTTACGAACCGAGACAATTGAGTTTTAACTTTACTTAATTCGGACAGCATTTATGGCAACCTGGTTTTAAAAACAGCGAAAACTTGTCCAAAATGCCAATAAATTCAAGGTATATACTTGGACTTCTCTGCTAATTTGGACAGCAATGGGTCTTCCCCGTAAACCCGGTAGGTAGTAGGGGCAAAAAATCTTTTGCTCCTATCCTGTGTTTCTCATTGCAGGCTAGAAGCCTGCGCTACTCGAAGGCGCTGCCAAAGGCAGCCTAATTTAATGTCCCCGGGTTAGTTCAATCTTGCAGATTGAACCATAAGTTTGAATGGCACTCTAAGTAGAGACAGTTTTAAAATCTGTTTCTGATGTGATAAGGACTTGTGTCAAATGTATCGGCTTAATCAGGAACGCTTGAACCTGCAAAGTCCGTGAGTTAGCCTGTCAATCCTGAATGAGTAACCACTGACAGGCGGTTCGTATGTGGGAGATCCCATGTACGGTTTGGCGTATCATTCCCACATCTTTTTAAATCCCGTCAGGGGACGACCTGTCTGTCTCCAGGCTGGATGTGACAATAGGCGGCAATTTATTGCCCACCTACTATCAATAGTCCTCATAGGCTAAAGATGTGGGTAACGATAGAGTATGGTCCGGAGTGGGTGAAAGCCTTTCCTACCACTATCTTTTTCTCCAAAATACCATAATTTTATAGTATAATTTCTGCTGATAATTTAGATGTTTTGCTTTTTGTGGTATTCTCTCTATGGTCGGTCTTATCGCCAAGTTACAAAAAAATAAACAATTCAGGGAGATTGTGTGTCATCTTCAGGAAGGGAAGGATTGTTCTGTCAATGGATTATGGGGATCGTCTGCATCTTTCTTTATAGCGGCGATTGTCAGTGAACGAGTAAGGATAACCCGTGCTGTACCGAAATTACTTCTTGTTGTATCCGGTATTGAAGAGGCTGAGGAAGACATAGAAGACTTGCATACCTTTTTCGATGGTCATGCAAGCCTTTTTCCCGCCATCGAAAGCATTTTTATGGATGACCTTGAAGATGGGGATGATACACCGGCGCGAAGGCTTCAAATTCTCAACCAGATACTTCATGGCGACATTAATGCCGGTAATAGACTGGATATTATTATAGCGCCCATCCAGGCGCTTCTCCAGCCCGTGCCATCCCCCGGTTCCGTTTCAAGGAATGTTCTGAAAATAGAGAAACATCGTGAATATTCGCTGGAAAAACTCATTGCATGGTTGCAGGAGCATCACTATCGGTTGGCCAGCCAGGTCGAAAATGCAGGGGAATATGCCTTGCGAGGAGGTATTATCGATATTTTCCCTTTTGCCTCAGACGCTCCTTGTCGTATCGAATATTTTGGAGATGAAATTGAATCCATTCGCAGATTTCATGTTGAATCTCAGCTCTCCGACCTGGAATTAGATGCTTGCCAGATACTTTCTCTGGATAAGATTTGCGGCTTAACAAGCCGTGGTGGAATTCCCCTGCCTGGTTGCCTCCCTTGCGAGGGGGAGGGAGGTGGAGATGAAAGATTCACCGGAAAAGGAGATTTTGGCGGGGATGATACTGCCACTGTTCGATCAGAATCAGAAAAGACATCTCTTTTGACCTACCTTAGTAAAGATACCTGGATTGTCCTTAAGGAACCTGTGAGTATAGAAGACCGGGCAGAGAAAGTACTGAGCTGTATGGATGACAATGAGTCGCTATTCAAAATAGATGAAATCTTTCGTCAGTTCAGCACTTTCAGAAAGATAGCCTTATCGAAACTGCCCCTGGCATCAAGCAGCGGGGATTATACATTTCGTGTTAAATCTGCAGACAATTTCCCAAAACATATTCAGGAGATCACGTCAGAACTTGGCAGGGTGATCGAGGCCAATGACCGGACGGTTGTATTTTGTAACAACAAAGCAGAGGAACAGCGGTTTCGGGAGATTATCGACGGTTCAGGTATGAAAGATGATGGCCGATTAGTGCTGAGTATAGGTCGACTCAGCAGCGGGTTCCAGTTTTCTGATATCCAAATTGCCTTTCTTGCGCATCACGAAATCTTTCATCGTTATCAACAGCGTCGTGAGGCAAAAAAACCTGTCCATACCAGGGTAATAGATTCCTTTCTTGACCTGAAAAAAGGGGATTATGTGGTGCACGTAAGCCACGGCATTGGACGTTTTCTGGGGATGGAAACGCTGGAAGATGAAGGGCATAAGAGAGAGTATCTTGTACTGGAATTTGATGAGGGAACAAAGATATACGTGCCTGCAATAAAAATTGAGCTGGTACAGAAGTATATCGGATATTCAGATCACAGACCGAGGCTCGACAGGATTGGTTCCAAATATTGGGAAGTCCGAAAGAAAAAGGCAGAGAATGCCGTTGCCGATATTGCCAGCGATTTACTGCATATGCAGGCGTTGCGGAAGGCGAAGGAGGGTATTGCATATCCAAAAGATACGGAGTGGCAGAAGGAATTTGAGGAATCGTTTATCTATGAAGAAACTCCCGATCAGCTTCAAGCCATAGAAGACATTAAGCGCGATATGGAATCGAAGATGCCTATGGATCGGCTCATCTGTGGCGATGTCGGATACGGCAAAACGGAGCTTGCCATGCGAGCGGCCTTTAAGGCAGTAATGTCTGGGAAGCAGGTGGCCGTGCTGATTCCCACGACGATTCTTGCGCAGCAGCACTATGTTACTTTTTCAGAACGCATGGCCGATTATCCTGTTAAGATAGGCGTGTTAAGCAGATTTAAGACGCGTCGGGAGCAAAAGGAGACCCTGGAGAAAACGGCCGCCGGTTCTATTGATATTCTTATTGGCACCCATAGGCTTTTACAGAAAGACGTCTATTTTAAAGACCTGGGCCTTGTGATTATTGACGAAGAACAGCGATTTGGGGTAGAGCATAAGGAACGGCTTAAGAAATTGCGGCAGATGGTAGATGTGCTTACTTTGACAGCTACGCCAATTCCAAGAACCCTCCATATGTCACTGATGGGTATTAAAGATATCTCCTCGCTTAATACACCGCCATTAGGAAGACAGGCGGTTCATACACAAATTATTCGGTTCGATCCCGAGCGTATCCGCCATGCCATCAGACTGGAGCTTAGCCGTGATGGTCAGGTGTATTTTGTTCATAACCGTGTGTATAATATCGAGCGTGTTGCCAGGACTCTATCTGAGATCGTGCCTGAGGCAAGGATCATGACGATCCATGGTCAGATGGATGAGAAGCTTATGGAACGAAGAATGCGCGAATTTGTAGAAGGTCGTGCAGATGTCCTGGTGTCCACGACTATTATTGAATCAGGTCTGGACATTCCCAATGTCAACACGATATTTATCAATTGTGCCGATACGTTCGGTCTCGCTGATCTGCATCAGTTGCGGGGAAGGGTGGGTCGATACAAGCACCGTGCTTATGCCTATATCATATTACCCATTGACCGTCCGATCACCTCCGAAGCGGAAAAACGCCTGAAGGCTATAGAGGAATTTGCCGAACTGGGTGCAGGGTTTCGGATTGCTATGCGTGACCTGGAAATCCGTGGCGCCGGAAACATCCTGGGAACGGAACAGCACGGCCATATTGCAGCGGTAGGGTATGAGATGTACTGCCGGTTACTGGAATTGGCAGTAAGAAAGGCAAGGCATGAACCGATAAACGAGTCCCTGGATGTTTCCATTGATCTCAATCTGGAATCCTTTATTCCCAATAATTACATCCGGGAGGATGCGTTAAAAATGGATATTTACCGGAGACTGAATCGTTCCGTTACTTTTGAGGAGGTAAGGTCTATTGCCGAAGAAATAACAGACCGTTTTGGTAGTCTACCTCGTCCGGTAAGAAATCTCCTTTCTGAGAGCGAATTAAGAATCATTGCCCAGCAGGCGAAAATTTGCTCCATGGTGCGAGTAGATGGTGTTGTAATTATGCAGGTTGCCGATTTGAAAAAAGCGGAGACAAGTTTGTTCAAACTGAAAAAACATATACGGGTTATTAATGAAAATACCATACATGTAAGACTCCCCCGAAAAGAGATGCCTCCAGAGGATTTACTGGACTTTATGAAAAAATGCATTAAAATTTAAAAAGGATACTTATTAAATTCAACTTGTTTCTAAACTCTGTTGTGAACGCAGACTTAAGAATCTTTTAACAAAGGATCTCTATTGAAAGTGTTTATACAATATAGCGTATCGTTTTTATCGATAATCATAATTGCCTCAGCCATTTCCTACGTAGCTGCGAGCGGTCAGAGCGGAAACAGCATTAATTCTATTAAGGCTATTGTAGGTGACGAGATAATTACACATGGAGACGTTGTCAGACGTGCATCCGTTGCCATTAGAGAGGCGCAGGAGAGGTATACAGAAAAGGAGTTTCTTACGAAAGTCGATGAAATATTGAAGGACACGCTGGACGAATTGATTAACAGAAAGGTTCTGATTAAAGAGGCTCAGCGGGTATTTGGTACGGATATGATGCAAATGAAAGAGGTGGAAAAGGACCTCGACTCCTTCATGAAAGGTGCCGTTAAGAATGTGGGGTCTTTATCAAAATATTATGAAATTGCTGAATCTCAGGGGATAAACCCTATCGAAAAGAAAAACGAACTCAAAGAAGACATTATGATAGACAGGATTATGAAGGAGAATGTCTACAACAAGGTTAAAATTCAACCCAAATTACTGAGGCGATATTATACAGAGAATCTCGATGAATTCCGGCAGAAAAAAGAAGTGAGCCTCCGTCACATTATGATTAAGTTTTCCGCTCATAACAATAATAAAAAAGAGACGTTTTCTCTAGCACAGAATGTAATGAAGCGAATTGAAAAGGGTGAGGATTTTTCAGCCCTTGCCAGGCAATATTCGGACGATCCCAATGCAGAAAACGGTGGTCTATGGACTTTTGAGGAAGTCAACGAATTAAGGAAAGACCTCCGGGAAGCCGCTTATAGTTTAAAGGATAACGAATGCAGCAAAATTCTCGAATCACCTGTCGGATACCATATCTTCAAGATGGAACTGATCAAACCTGAAAAGGTTCAGGAATTTGAGGAGGTGCAGGAGGAAATATACAAGAAAATTTATCGTGAAGAAATTAACAGATTAAAGAACCAGTATATAAACAGCCTGAAGGCTGGTGTCTTTATTAAAGTTGTCAATTAGTGCAATGTTTTACCATTAATATCTTCTGGAACTGGGACATTGGATAATTGTAAAATCATGAGCTGGATTATTCTGTTTATAGCAGGTATCTTTGAAGTTATCTGGGCAGTTGGGCTGAAATATACAAATGGTTTTACAAAACTATTCCCGTCAATAGTGGTTGCATTTGCCATGATAATGAGTTTTGTGTTCTTAGGCATAGCAGCGCGTGACCTTCCTGTCGGGACTTCTTATGCGGTATGGACTGGTATTGGCACCTTTGGAACAGTAATAGCGGGAATATGTCTGTTTCATGAGCCTCGTGACTGGGGTCGTATTTGTTGCATTCTACTCATTCTCATGGGTGTGGCTGGTCTTAAGATACTTGGCCGGTAATGTTTACTTGAGGGTTGATGGACGTCCACCAGTCATAGTAGTGTGCGCAATGTCAGGGGACGAAGGTCTCCTTCATGGAAAACGCCTTCCAAACCTGTAACCGACTGTAACTGCATCATCGTGAGATGGGGTGGAGAGCAACTGGAGATGAAAAGTTAGTCCGTAAATTAATAAAATCGATTTGGCCTGTTGTAACGGCATGTCTGCCAGGGAATGGCAAAGCCCAGACCTTCGAGATAAGAAGAAAGCCTCGTAAGCTAAAGGGGTGCGTAATAAAGCGATGATAGGGAGCAATGGGTGGTTTTGAAGATGGAATGGCAGGAAGGCAAGGCGCATGAATCAGGGATACCTGATAGAGGGAGAGACTGTATCAGGGGACAGAGCTCTCATAGTAGCGAAGAGACAATCGTAACGTATGTGGAACGAAGGTAGACAGGCAAGGAAGGTGGAGGTATGAAGTGGATAAGTTTAGGAAGACAAACCAGGGTGAGTGGCAATTATTCTTAAACAAATTGGAACAATTCGGAGTACAGAATTGAACCTTACTTATAGCGAATTACCTGTTGACGGTCTACAGAGGGGACAAGTGATGAGGGTCGACGCCATCATTATGAGGTATGGGCTATTCAAGTATCTGCATTTATATTCTCATCAGTTAATCCACAAGGGGTAACCACTGACTGGAGAGCCGTATGCGGGAGACTCGCCTGTCCGGTTCGGAAGGGAGGCAAAAGCTTTTTCTGCTCCTATCACTACACAAGCTGATCTTGTGGGATCAGGCATCCTGCCTGTCATCATTGCAAAGAGAAATCTTATGACGCCAAAATTCCTCGATGAGTTTACACTGAACAAAGTGAGGGTGTTCTTCAGAACAAGAAGGTCGTTGAGTTTTGTCTTTTGAAATCCAACTTATTATACAAGTTATACAAGGAATTTCAAAACCGATAATTTCCCCTTTATCAAGGGGGGATTAAGGGGGTGTGTTATGGCAGGTGTGCACACCCCGGTCCCTTTTGATAGAGTAGAGTTTCAAAAGTCGCTGTCAAAGGCAGCCTGATTAAGTCGCTTACTATAATGCATATTTGAAACAAAGTGCTTTTTAGAAAGGAAATGAAATGAAATTTTTTATTGATACGGCGGATGTAAAAGAAATCAGGGAAGCGCACAGTTTGGGCATTCTGGACGGGGTGACGACAAACCCTTCTTTGGTGGCCAAGACTGGCCGGCCTTTTCGTGAAACGATTGAGGAGATTTGTTCAATTGTGAAGGGTCCCGTCAGTGCCGAGGTGGTGAGCCTTGATACGGATGGTATGCTCAAGGAAGCTAGAGAACTTGCAAAAATTGCTGACAATATTGTGGTAAAGATTCCCTTAGTAAAAAATGGCTTAAAAGCGGTAAAGAGATTGGCGGAAGAGGGCATTAAAACCAATGTCACGCTCTGTTTCTCTTCCAATCAGGCACTTTTGGCTGCGAAGGCCGGCGGTACCTATGTCAGTCCCTTTGTGGGAAGATTAGACGACAGGGGGCAGGCGGGTATGGACCTGATTCAGGAGATTCGTACTATATATGACAACTATGATTTCCAGACAGAAATCATTGTTGCCAGCGTTCGGAATCCCGTTCATGTTCGTGATGCAGCTTTGATGGGAGCAGATGTTGCCACCATTCCTTTTAATGTATTTGACTTGCTTGTTCAGCATCCGCTCACGGATGATGGTGTTAAGCGATTCCTGGCAGATTGGGAGAAGGTGCCTAAAAATAAATGAATGCGGGTCTATGGAAGACGTTCGGAAACAATTTGAACTATACAGAAATATACAGTACGCAATAACGCTTATACTGGCAGCATCTGATACCTTTGAAGATGCTGCGCCAAAAATCCTGAAAACTCTGGGCGAAAGCCTGCGGTGTAGTCTGGCTGAATTTTGGATAGTGGACAGGGGAACCAATAAATTGCGTTTTGCAGAAGCGTGGTATAAATTGTCTGAAAAGATATCAGAGTTTGTTGCTCAGGGCCGGCACATTACCTTTTCACCGGGAGAAGGATTGCCGGGCAGGGTCTGGGAAAGCGGGAAACCCGGCTGGACAGTGGATATTGTTTCTGATTCAGATTTTATCAGGGCAAAAATTGCTGACGCTGCAGGGTTAAGATATGCCGTTGGATTCCCTCTTATAGCGGCGTCTGCTGTGAACGTACTTCTGGAATCGGCTGCTAATGAGTCCGGATGGCATGGCGCCACCAGTTTCTTTGCAAGAAGTGAGAGTGAAGTGTTTGGTGTTATCGTATTGTTCGGTAATAAAGCTGGAAATCCGGACGAAGAATTGTTCGGGGTATTTAATATAATCAGTATTCAGATCGGCCAGTTTATTAAGTTAAAACAAACCGAGGAAACTTTAAGACGTAAAATAGATTTTGAAAAGATCGTTGCAAAGATTTCAACGAGATTTGTTAATACCTTGGATTTTGGCAATGAGATTTCCATCTCACTGGCGGATATGGGGAGATTATGCAAGGCGACCAGGGTATGTCTCTTCCAGTTTCATCATGATGGAGACGGTGTTCCCAGAAAAATAGGCAAGGCGTATGAATGGTGTGATGAAGGCGTTGCATCAGATATCAGGAATTTACAGGATATGTATTCTGCAAGGTATTCGTGGATAATGGAAAATCTCAATAAAGGAACTATGGTTTATATTACCGACGATTCCGGGGTTACCCAGGGAATTGCTTCTGAGAAGGAGTTACTGGAAAAGCTGAGGGTAAAATCGCTCCTGATCATACCAGTACAGGTTGAAGAGAAATTATTAGGATTTATCAGCTTTGACAATGTCGTAGCCATTGATGATTTGCATGAAGATAACATAACCCTGCTTCACATGATTGGCGAGATTATGGGAAGTGCAATCATACGAAAGCAGTCCGAGTCTCTTATCAGGCATATGGCATACCACGATCCCCTCACCAACCTGCCCAATCGCCTTTTGTTTATAGATCGCCTGCAAATCGGCATTATGCAAGCAAAGCGTGGCGGGAGGATGCTAGCTGTTGTAGTCCTCGATCTTGATACATTCAAAACTATTAATGATTCTCTGGGGCATCATATAGGAGACATTTTGCTTAAGATGGTTGCAGAAAGATTGACAAGGTGTGTTCGTGGAAGTGACACGGTTGCACGTACCGGTGGCGATGAATTTTCGATTATCCTGCCGGATCTTACCCAGGTGCTGAATGCGGCTGTTGTTGCACAGAAAATCCTCGATGTTATAGACAAACCCTATCTGATTGAAGAGCATAAAATACATACCTCTGCCAGCATAGGCATAAGTATTTATCCTCTTGATTCGCACAATATAGATAACCTGATTAAAATGGCAGACAAGGCAATGTACTGCTCAAAGCAGGCATCGGGAAATACTTTTTACTTTTACAATAGTGCCATGAATAAACATGTTCAAGCCCACAAAGAGTAAATTGAGTGTTTTTTTCCTGTTCTTAACATTTCTCCCTTTACTTGTCATGCGGTTGGTAGTCTATCCCATTACTTTTCAGGCCTTAAAAGATGAAATTATCAAAAACCTGGATGTTACCGTGCAAAAACAAACAGAGTTGATAACCAAATGGGTGGAGGAACGGGTAGCTGATGCCCGGCTTATTGCGAGTAATCCCTTTGTTCTTCTTGCTATCCAATCGCTTACCGATGGTAATACCGGTTCCGCAGAAGTATTCAAATATCTGGACACAATCAAATATTTTGATTATCTTTGGAAGGAGTATGGGGCTAAGGAGGTATTTATTGCAGATCGTGAAGGTTTTGTAAGGATTGCATCCGGAAAAGATTTCGTGGGAATGAATATTTCAGCAAAGGACTATTTCCGGTCTGCCATGAACGGGGCTTTTTTTACTTCCAGCATTTTACCTTCTGATGTTCCAGTTGAAAATGAGGCCGGTATGCTAGAAGTCGGTGTGCCCACCATGCTGGTTTCTGCACCGGTAAAAGATAAGTCTAATTTTGTTGTGGGAACGGTGACGCTCAGAATAGACATCTCTGAGATCGACAAGATGATGCAGAATATCCATATCGGGGTAACCGGAGAAACCTATCTGATTAATGGACATGGATACATGCTGACGGAGTCCCGGTTTATTGAAGATTTGAAAAGCCAGCAGCGTGTAAAAAAACGGTCTGCTCTGGAATTAAAGGTTACCGATCCAGGCACAAATAATTTAACCAGGGGAGTTCGTGAATGCCTGAAAGGGTCGGAAGGGTTTGATGCCGATGGCTATACAGACTACAGGGGCGTAAAGGTATTGGGATTTTGGAAATGGATGCCAGATTACGGATGGGGCGTGATTGCTGAGGTTGACGTCAATGAGGGCTACGGAAAACTTTACGAATTGCGTAACTATGTCCTGTTTATCTTCGGGATAGTTGCGATGGGTGTTATTATTGTGGCCTTTTTTTTGAGCAAAAGAGTTTCTGCACCACTTTATCGCATTACAGAGATAGCCAAAGCAATTGCCAGCGGTAGTTACAACACAAGGGTAATTTATAGTTCAAATGACGAGATTGGTGAACTTGCGGGTGCTATTAACAAAATGGCAGAGATGCTGGCGGCTAGGTCACAAATGACCGGACACCAGACAGATGAAAAGGGTGCGTGAAACCATAGGTTTCACAGATTATGCAGTTATAAAATACTATTTAAATTATTATAAAGGGAGTTTGGGTGACAGCTAGAAAACAACTACAAAGGGATTTGTTTGATGCAAGGGCAAATATGATAAAAAAGCCTCCCCTTGCCGATCGTATGAGACCACGGAACCTGGAGGAGTTTGTGGGTCAGGAGCACCTTGTTGGACCCGGTAAAATATTGCGGAGATTGGTGGATAATAAGGAATTGATTTCTCTAATCTTCTGGGGACCTCCGGGGGTCGGAAAGACAACACTTGCATCAATCGTCGCCCGGGCGACACATGCCCATTTTGTCGCATTTTCGGCGGTATTGTCGGGGGTTAAGGACATTCGAGAGGTCATTGAGGATGCCGGGAATCAACTGAAATATCATGGGAAAAAAACCATCCTCTTCGTGGATGAGATTCACAGGTTCAACAAGGCACAGCAAGATGCCTTCCTGCATCAGGTAGAGGATGGCACGATTACTCTGATTGGTGCTACTACAGAGAATCCTTCCTTCGAGGTTAATGCCCCCCTCCTGTCACGGTGTAAGGTGTTGGTGCTGGAACAACTTACCGAAGATCACATTAAGACCATTATGACAAACGCTGTGCTGGATAAGGAGCGAGGTCTTGGCGGTCTGAATGTGGAAATTCATGATGATGCCTTTGCCCTTATTGCAGGTCTTTCTCATGGAGATGCACGTGTTGGATTAAATACTCTTGAGGCAGCGGTCATGCTGGTAAAGCCGGATCAGCAGGGGAAAAGTATTGTAACATTAGAAATTGCCCGTGAAGCCATGCAAAGGAAGGCACTCCTTTATGATAAAGGCGGGGAAGAGCATTACAATGTAGTTTCTGCCTTCATTAAATCCATGCGGGGAAGTGATCCTGATGCAGCCCTTTATTGGCTGGCACGCATGTTGGATGCGGGGGAGGACCCGCTCTTTATTGCTCGCCGGATGATTATCTTTGCCTCAGAAGATATTGGAAACGCTGATCCATCGGCCCTCCAGTTGGCCGTGGCAACGAAGGATGCCTTTCATTTTGTGGGACTGCCGGAGGGATGGATACCTCTGGCGCAGTGTGTTACCTATCTTGCCTGTGCACCAAAGAGCAATGCCTCCTATATGGCATACTTAGAGGCATTGAGAGATGTGAAAGAGAAAGGTGCCTTGTCTGTACCCTTTCATATCCGTAATGTCCCCACTAAGTTAATGAAAGACCTTGGGTACGGTATGGGTTACAAGTATCCTCATAGTTTTGGAGGATATATAGAACAGGTTTATCTGCCTGATGAACTGAAGGGCAGGGAGTATTACAAGCCAACGGATAATGGTTTTGATAGGGTTATCAAAGAGCGGTTAGAATCTTACAGAAGCAAGAAGATGTGCAAATCTTCGAAATTGTAAACAGTATATGATATGACAAATTTGACTTGTACATATTGTTGTATTTGCATGGTACGTGGCTGAGTCAGCTGTTTTAAAACTTAAAATTTATAGATACTGTACAGGCGTAATTATTGTGACTGCATATATTAATATGATAAAAAATAGTCTTTGGAAACGGATATTCTTTGGTTACATTGCCATTGCAGTGTTTATGCTAGCAATGAGTTTTTATTTAATCTTTCGCCTGAACTACCTCAATAAGGTTGTAGACTCAATTATAAAGGCTGATATCCCTTCCATTGAAAATGGGGAGAGGCTTATGGATAGCCTCCTTGAGCAGGTGAGAAATGAGAAAAAATACGTCATTACCAACGACAACGCCTTTTTAGATCTCTTTGACAAGAAGAAAAAAGAATTCCAGGAAAGGCTTAATTTGTTGGAAGAATCGATAGCTAGCCGGGAAAAGGGTGAATTGATAAACTATATAAAGGAACTGCATAAGAAATATCTTTCCATGGTTTCCAAAGAAATTATCCTGGTGGACAACGAAGGGATTTTTTCCCCTGATACCCGTTATGAAGAAGAAAAGAAAAAAACGCTTGACCGGCTTACTGAATCTATTAACAGATTAACCCTTACCACCCGGGTGGAATTGGTAAAAAAAATAGAACTTCTTCAAAGAACAGGGTACAAGTCAGCCAGGATATCCCTTGTCATTATTCTTTTTGCCGTCCTCTTCGGAGCGATTTGTGCCTATTTATTTACACGCAGCGTGTGTGTTCCTATAGGGATTCTGAGGAATGCCACAGAGCGTGTTGCACAGGGAGATTTGGATCATCGGATCGAAGTTGTATCTGACGATGAAATTGGTACTCTGGGAATGGCCTTTAATCAGATGTGCGACAGGCTCGAAGAAATGGACCGATTGAAAACAGAATTCATTTCCAACGTGTCCCATAATCTGAAAACTCCTTTAACGGTGATCCGTGAGGCCAACGATCTATTGTTGGAAAAGATTGCCGGTCCAATAAATGAGTCGCAGATGAAACTTCTGAACATTACCAAAGAAGAAACCCTGCGGCTTACGATGATGATTAATGACCTGCTTGATATTTCACGGATCGAAGCAGGAATGATGAGGTATAATTTCCAATATTCAAACATACAGGATATTATCCAGAAGAGTGTGTATGCGATACAATTTTTAGCGGAAAGTAAAAATATCCATATTCACTGTGCAAGCAGTGGTTTTTTGCCGAAAATCCTGCTCGATACTGACAAAATTGCCCAGGTAATGGATAATCTTTTAAGCAATGCCATTAAATTTACATCATCCGGAGGTTCTGTTACCATACGCGCAGATGAAGTGGAGTCTGGTAACGTCCCACATTTCTTTGCAGGAAAAAATCGGCTGAATAACGTTCATTCTTTTATTAGGGTCAGCATCTCAGATACAGGCATTGGGATCCCTGCCGGATGCCATAAAAAGATATTTGACAAATTTCAGCAGGTCAATAATAAGGGGAGATGTGGCATGAAAGGAACGGGGCTGGGACTTTCTATTGCCAAGCATATTATCCTTGATCACGGGGGTGATATTTGGGTAGAAAGTAATCCTGGGAATGGTAGTACTTTTTATTTTACGCTTCCCTGCCGATATGACTATGCCTTACAGTGTTAGGAAAATTATTTTATATGAGAAGCAAAAATAGTGGATGTTCACTATGAAAAAAAACTACTTTTTTTCATTCCTTTTTCTTTCTTTACTTATTCAGTGTACTGGTTGCGTCTGTATGACCCATAAAGAATTTTGTGCTAAAAATGAAGAAATCAAAACCATTGGGCTCGACCTTCAACTCAAAGAAAAAACTATTACAGAGCTTTTAGATCGTCTTTCTCAGAAAGATCAGGAAATTGGAAAACTTACCGATGAACTTAGGGCAGCTAGGGCAACGATTCGGGACCTCAAAAGCGATATAGAAAAACTCCGTGAAGTGGATATGCAGGTAGAAGAGAAGAAGGAAGAGGTTAATATTAACAATAGTATTGAAGAAACGATTCCTGCAAACATGCCTGAGATAACTTCAGGAACCGAATCGGTAACTATAGAAGAGCCAGGAAACAGATAATTTTATGGTGTATAAAATCATGCGCGGTGAGAAGATATTAGTCATAGACGACGACATAAATATCCTGGAAGTTATCCAGATGCGCTTAAGAGCATGGGGCTATTTTGTTACAACTGCCAGGGACGGTCATGAAGCGAAGGATGCATTATCTACTGCCTCCTTTAATCTTGTCATCATCGATTTACGGCTGTCTGAAGAAAATGGCATTGAACTTATGGAAGAAATCATACGGTGTTATCCCAATATTCCCGTTATTATCCTGACGGCTCACGGAAGTATCGAAAGCGCCGTTGAAGCCATGAAAAGGGGGGCATACAGTTACATAACCAAACCATTTAATAACGAAGACTTATCTCTTCATATTAAAAATGCCCTTGAAAAGCACTATCTAACCAAAGAAATCGAACATCTCAGAAGTCAGCTTGATAAACGGCACGATTTTAAGAATATTATTGGCAAAGACGGGCGAATGCAGGAAATCCTCGAACGGATTACCAGGATAGCTAAAACTGACTGTATTGTCTCAGTTTATGGTGAGAGCGGTACAGGGAAGGAACTCATTGCAAGGGCTATCCATCATAACAGTAATCGCTCTAAAGGCCCTTTTATAACTATAAATTGTGGAACTGTTCCGGAAGAGATATTGGAATATGAACTCTTTGGACACATACGTGACTATAAGGATGCTCATGAAAAAAAAGAAGGGCTTTTCATACAAGCAGATGGAGGTACTCTTTTCCTTGATGAGATCGGTACTATCTCACCTTCCTTGCAGACAAAGCTTTTGGGGGTATTACAAGAAGGAGTAATTAAGCCATTAGATGGTACAAAGAGCATGAAGGTCAATGTTCGTGTTATTGTTGCTTCAACTGCGGATCTGCAAAAGGCGGTGAATGAAGGAACGTTCCGTAAAGATTTATTTTACAAAATTCACGTTGTACCCATTTATATCCCTCCTTTAAGAGACAGGAGGAACGATATCCCTTTATTAGCCACGTACTTTCTGACAGGATTTTGCAAGGTACTCAAAAAAGATATCATCGGGTTTACCCCTGCCGCTATTCAAAGGATGATCCTTTATGATTGGCCTGGCAATGTACGCGAGTTACAAAATAAGATCGAGCACGCCGTCATCATGACTGATAAAAATGTTATTGCAACAGAGGATATCTTTACTGATACAAATATTCTGAAAAACACCTTTAATTCATACAAAGATGCCAAGGAAAGATTTGAACGTGAATACATTGAAAATCTTTTGAAAATCAGCAAGGGGAATGTTTCAACTGCCTCGAAAATGGCGAAACGGTATCGGGCGGATATTTATAAATTAATTAAAAAATACAACCTGAATCCTGAGCATTATAAAAACGGACTGATTATGGCGAATACCGAAAAGATTTGTTCTTGATCGAATATCCTTCGGTTCTCAATATTTCATTAACAAAAATATTTCACGAATTTAGCAGAAAAGAATTATCCATGAGTAGCCGGTTGAGGGATGATAAAAAGCTCTTTCAGTTTAAGTCCGGCAGCAATGACCTGTCGTCCAGGAGAGGTAAGATAAATCTGTACGAATGAGTAATTTTTTTA
>JABRVT010000126.1:0-4797 GCA_040048245.1 Candidatus Brocadia sp. | reverse complement strand
CCATACTTACAATTCCCTCTCAGGATATTTTATCTTATCTATCTGTCCAGTTTTTGGGGTACATTATAAAATGAATACCAGTAAAATATTGGTCAACGCGTGCCCAGCTTGCATCAATAATATCGGCAAGTTTCTTCGATATATCAATACACCAGCGAACGTTCCGGTGGTTTTCAAACCAGTTTGCCAGTTTTTGGCATGTGTCATGGTCAAGGACATCGATATTGAGTTCACCCTATATGGCAAGCCCGGCAAAGAGTAAGATTACTGCTGCCAAGATAACTGCTAATTTCCGAAGGCCAGCCTCGTCTTCATTTATGGGCATTCCCGTGATAATTGCCCGCTGAATTCTTTAGCAAGTTTTTTTAAACCGAAGCGCTATTTGGTTATCTAAGCTATTTTTATTATTAGCAAGACTTAATAATAATGAAGAATGAAGTTCATTATGGGGTAATTCTGCATGCAAGAAGAAGCCGGCAACAATTTTCATTATCGCCGTTCCATTGTTCGATGTATTTGTCAATCTGCTTCCAGCGGCGCAGATTGAAATAGCCCACACAAAAGTCTGCACTGTTGGATAATTGAAGTGTTTCTTATAATGCAGGAAGAAGTTGTCGTTCTATATTAATTATCATTATCGAAGATACGTGGCATGAATTAACCTTATCAACAATGTGGTAGGGACGAAGCATTTGCCAACTCTAATGTTAAATATCATTTTTGATTACAATGGCAAAGGCTTCGTCCCTAGGTATACGGATTATGACGTTATTGCAAAATACCCAGCCAGTCCCTCAATAAAAACTGAATCCGGCCTATAAGCAACGACAATCTACCCATGACTGTGTAACCAAAGGATGCACCAAAGGAGATCATGAGAAACCATATCCCAATCACTGATACCTTCCCTATAGCACCCTTATGCTCAACCGAAAAGATAAAGTAAACAAGCACTGAGATAACCCCAAGCAAGATCAGTAATGTGTTGATACTGGAAAGGATGGTTTCTCCTCCAGCAAAGACAGGGTTTAAGGAAGGTTTTATCTGTTCCAGGATAAATGCTGAGATGACACGCGGGATGCTAATCCCGGCCCCAAGACCTACCACGAATGCAAAGGTCCAGCGGCTCAGCCACGATAATTTCCTAGAAAACCTGAGCAGCATAAAAATGCCCAACAGGGAGGGTATGAGTAATGTATACTGAGGGGTCTTTGTTGCGGCCTTTATAAACATTGGTACTATGAGGGGATCGTATAAATCCGGCTTCAGGAAATTAAACCAGGTAATAATGATGGTATAACCCAGAGAAACACCGACATAAAGATTCTCTGCAATTTTGAAGGCGGGATTATCCTTGTAAAGAAAGCTGTAAATGGCCAGCGTAAGACCAGCGCCGAGGATGATCCCAAACCCATCGGAGGAAAAAGGGAGTTTTCCTGATGCCATTAAAAAAATATTGATACAAACAAACAAACCGATCGTAACAGTCAGGATTAAAAAGTCAGAATCCTTACGCATGCATTACCTTTTTGATAGAAAATAGACGACGTTGCCAAATATGACAAATAGAATGATAATCACATGTACTACGCTTTGCGGACGCATCCCGCTTACGGCACTGGCCTTTTTCTTTACCAATGCCTCATATTCGGCTGCACCCTTGAGGCCGCCGAGCAGTCCGGTAAGCTGTTTTGATTGGAGGAAGGGGTACATATCAGGCCCCATTACAGCGGTACATCCCGCTCCAAGTTCAAATCTGTATTTTTCCTTTCCAAAGGCTATCCACGTTTCAATAGTTGTGCCAGCTGCAAGATCAAATAAGTAATCGACTTTCCTTAAGGAATCAACATTCTGTAAAACGGGGAGAGTCATCGTATTATTCCCATAAAAATCTTTGGGGAAGGCTGAATAAAGATTTTCTCCCATGTTGATAATGAGAGATGCCCCTCCTGGTTTATATCCCAGAAAAGCATAGTCCTCACCATATTTTTTCTGGTATTGGCTGGCTACTGAGGTCAGTGCCTGTTCCGCAAGTCCAGGCGCACCCGGATAATGTGTCATACCAATAACTTTCAAACCCCTACTGAAGCAATGATGGAGGAATGCAATAGCCATGGGCTGGAGTTCTTCTTTAGAGGATGGATCATAATCAAAGGCTATCATAACATGAGAACCTTTGGGCAGTGATTCTATCTTTTCATAAATTCCCTGCACAGGCTCTGATGCTGGTATCGGTAACTCAAACCGCAGGACGAGAGAAACAATGACTGCCACGGCGATGATTGCAAAGATAATGCGGCGGTCTATCCGTAAATATTTTTCCACTAATCACCCCCGCCCAGATATGATCGTTCGATGCCAAATATGATTTTAAGAGAGGTTGCAATTGCACCAAGGCTTACACCTAAAAGGATGCCGCGTTTGGCAGCAAGATTAGGGACTGCCATAATCCAATCGGCTACGGCAGGGATGTACTGGGAAATATAGTTCCCGATAGGCACCCTTCCAAACATCACAATAATAGCTGCGATTAATAATACCGTTGATTCCTTTGTGCGCGCACGAAAAGTACGATAGGCTGCAGAGGCAATAAAAAAGGCCAGAATAGAAAAGATCGTAGCTCCCGCTGGAACCTGTACATAGTAATAAAGCCAATCAAACATCGTACCATCCTGCTTGTCATTCCAGAAAAATTTTCCGCCATTCAACAAGCCAAATATCAGGGTAATTGTTGCCCCGAAGAAGACAAAGACGCTGTATCCCCAGCCTTCTATCTTCCTTTTGATCCTCGTCCAGTGGAGATGGAACAGGCTATACGCCCCGATAAATACAGCAAAACCTGCAATAATCCTGTCCCATCTGGTTATCACCTCCAGCAGGTCCTGTGAGAGTTTATGAGGGACATAATACTGCATGGCCATAAGTACACCCATGACAAAGGCAATGAAGAGTGGAACAGTACGTTTTAGAAAATTCATATTTTTTCACCACAGATTTTCACGGAATTATCCTGAATAATAAAAAAAATCCTTCTCAATTTTGAAATTTTTTGTTCCATTTTAAAAGGCCTCAAAGAGATGGGTAATATATTCCACTCCAAAACTGGCCAGTATGGTACCTAATATTAATATCACAATAAGGAGTCCCTTGCCAACATCCTGTGCCCTGAGCGTTCCCAAGAGCATCGGTTCCCTTGATAAATAAGCACTGGCCGCATAAAGTTCTTCTCCAATCAGGGTATAATCACAGGTGGTAATAAAGAAGGGCAACTGGGTATAAGCGTCAGTGCCGGCAATCTGGATTGCGCCTGTGGATGCACCTGTCTCAGCAAGGATAAGGGCTTCGGCATAGAAGTATCCTATGAAAAAATTGGCAGCCGGTTTTTCACGGGTCATAATACCTCCCACAGCCGCAACGTAGGGAAACTGTTCTGAAGCCACTAGAAAGACATTATCGGGATTATAGGCATCCGGACGTCCCGCCTCCAGATAGGATTCTTTCACCACCTCCTGACTTACAGACATCACGATGGGATCGTTATTCACAACCTTTAAGTTGGCATCATAGTCAGCGATCCTTCGAGCAATTCTGCCCAGAATACTCGTTGCTGCGATGGTTGAGATACTTCCCATGCCGGTCAACCCGTGAACAAAAAGTACCGGTTTACCCATCTCCGTTGCACGTCCTAGGGCGTCATCCACGGCGTCCAGCCCCCCAATCCTCCTCAGGAACATATTGGGATTTCGCCGTGCATGCACGATGAAATAGAGAATAATGGTCGAGAGCATGATCATAATTACAAAATTATTTATTTTTTTTGTGTGTAACCAATTACCCCTGGCCGAGGCCGAGGCAATAGTATCCAGAGTAATTTTCGTATCATCCGTCACCATCGCCAGTTTGAAATAATAAACCTGCTTCTGGCCGGGAGCTTCTCTATTAAAAATTTTACTGGGGAATATCTGTACATAGTGGTAGTCTCCGTTCCCTTTTTTGTAGCCGTAAATTTCAGGAGCACTTGTCCGATAGCTGGTATTTGACTTTATACGAATAGCTTCTCTTTCAAAGGTGCCATTTGTGTCCTTATCGATGTAAATTACATAGAAAACATCAGATGCATCACTGGGAGATGCAGACCACGTCAGTGATATGGCTTCTCCGGCATCGTTTGGCGTATCAAAGGCCTTGAACTCTGTGGGGGGAATGAGGAAGGTTGATGGTTGTGCAGATATTATTGATGTGGCAGAAAAAGATAGCAGAGAAATAAGAGTAACAATAAAAAATATCTTCTTTAAAACCGTCATCTTTTTTATTACAGAGAAAGTGTCAATAACCTTTTAGCCAGATAACAACTTCAAAACAATAATTTTTGTCATTATAATTCATTACCTTGAAATTACAAGACATTTTTAAGTATTGATACGCTGGTAACATACAAATATATGGCCTTCCCTGTGTCGTACTCATACTGTATCTGTTTTGGATACCACGGCATAATAGCCTTTTCGCTTATGATCGGGACACTGACTTCCAACGTCTCGAGCCAGAAGGCATTTTTACCGTAAGAGCGTTTTTGGCATTTACCGGAAGGTTTTCCACAGGATTAGCTCCTTGTAACACTGCCGGGCGAAGCAAAGTCATGGGGATAGCCTGGGCATTTGCACCTTGATCAGAACGATTTTGTTGTGAGACATCTCGGGTCAATACCGGCTTTCGCATCTGTTGCTCGGCATGGTTATTGTAGGGACTTATACCTTCATGTTCCAGAAACGTAAAGAGTTCCTGTTTGTGGCGATT
>JABRVT010000125.1:0-25643 GCA_040048245.1 Candidatus Brocadia sp. | reverse complement strand
GTCCACTGGCGTCGGTTGTTATTCGACCTCCATTAAACTGGCTTACTACTTTCCTCTCATACATTGATATCCCTATTGCAACCGGATTCGGAGAGAGAAGAAACCTTATCATTATTCACACTACGGATGTCATAGTTGCAGTTGGTGGTGAATACTGAACACTTTCAGAAATAGCTTTTGCTCTTAAAATGGAAAAGCCGGTTGTCAAAAAACAAACATACGGGATATAAAAGGCATCATAAAAGCAGTTAATGCAAAAGATATAGTGAAAAAGGCCTTTTAGACATCAGGTCCCTGATAGTTTTAAACGTTCCAGGACCTGTTTGATGTCCGCTCTTTGCGCCTGAGAGGGGTCTAACTTCAACAATTCTTTCAGATAATACCGGGACATCTCCACATCATTTTTGCTGTCGAGGTATAAAAAAACGAGATCTTTGTAAACATTTGGAATGCTGGGGCTAAGTATAAGAATTTTCTGGAATACGTCTATAGCCTTATGCGCCAGGCCCAATCCACGGTATAAACTCCCCAGTGCATAGTAAGCATTAAGGTTGTTGGGGTCTAATTGAATAACTACATTGTATTCACTAATGGCATCAGTGTGCTTCCCCAATTTTTCATAGGCAATGCCCAAGTTGTAATGGGCTAACGATTGACTTGCATCCAATTCAATAGCTCTTTTGAATTCAAAAATAGCTTCTTCCAGCCGTCCTCTTTTGGCGTAATTTACGCCTAAATTAATCATGGCGGGTATGCACCTGCTATCGTAATAAAGAGATTTTTTAAATGCTTCCATAGCCCTGTCAAGGTCTCCTATTCTGTTATAAATATTGCCAAGTCCGTTATGGGCCAGTGCATAATCGGGCTTTATCTTCAATGCCTCTTCATATTCCAGTTTTGCCTTATCGATATCACCTCGATTAAAATAGATATTGCCAAGATTATTATGAGGCAGCGCATAATTTCTATCCAGTCGAATTGCCTCCTGGTACTCCAGAAAGGCTCTATCGATAAGTCCCTGCTTGGTATAAACGTTACCAAGATTACTATGAATGCTGGCATCTTTTGGGTTGATACTTAACGCCGTTTGATATTCCTTTTGCGCCCTTTCTATAAGGCCACTTTCTATGTAGACATTTCCCAAATTACAATGGGCGCGATAGCTATCTGGTGATTGTACACTGGTTTTAGTCCACAATGTCAGTTCATCCCGCCAGATGCCATTCTTCCAGATAATAGAAACCCCATATCCCCCGATCATTAAGGTCACTAGGACCAATTGTACTATCCGCCTCAATGGGATGGCCCGTGGAGAAAGGGTAGTATCTGTAATGCGATAAATCAGAATCCCTTTTGCCACGCAAAATCCCATTACCGGAATATAAAGATACCTCTCAGCCATGATATTGCCGATTGGAATGATATTCATGACAGGTAACAGGGTAAAAAAGAACCAAGCTATCCAGCAGGCAAGCATATCCCTGGCTTTGAACAATACCGCAAATATAACAAAAATTGATATCAGGAAGGTTACAGAAAGAACAGATGGAACTTCCAGCGGATGTGTTACCGATGAAACTACGTAGTCCGCATTAAGATTAAGCGGAAAAAACGACAGTTTGATATAGGATGTCAGTATCTTAATCATGGTAAAAACATTGACCAGTATGCCACCTGGTTGATGGGCAATTTTTAATGCCGGATTACTGAATACCAAGAATCTCATTATGATGTAGAACAGGGAAATGGCAATATACCCTATGAAGACACCTTTAAATCTTTTTACAAGACACAACAATGGCTTTTGATGAGATGAAAATACCATAAACACTAGTAAGATGATGGGTAAGGTTATTGCCATCTCTTTTGAAAAGAGGGCGCACAAATATGCAATAAGAGAAATCGCATAAGAAACGACAAATCGGCTCTTGGGAGAACTTTCCAAGAGGAAAAGGGTATCGGATTTTATAAAATAAATAAGAGAGATAAGGAAAAAAGCTGCAGACAGGAGGTCTTCCCGATAACCTATGGCATTAACGGTTTCCACAAGTATTGGGTGTGTAACAAAGAAAAAAGCCGAAAGTACAATAACCAGATCATTGTGCAAAACTGCACGGAGTAAAAGATAAAAAAGTATCGCATTTATTGTATGCAAAAAGACGTTGGTGAGGTGAAATCCGAAGGGGTTTAGACCCCAGACGGCATAATCAGCGAAATACGAGATGGTAACCAAGGGACGGTAGCTCATCTCTCCCGAGATAAAAAAGTAATCGTTCGAAAAGATTTTGGGGAAATACCTCCATTCCTTAATGAAGGAATTATCTACAATAATTTTAAAATCATCGTAAACGAATTTGCCGTGCGTTGCATTTAAATAAAGTAAAACGGAAAAAGCTGATATGAGGGTGAGAGTAAATACAAAAAACTGTTTTCCCTTGTAAATCGATATGTTTTTCACTACTTTAGAATACTTAATTTTTTATTATTTTGCAAAGGCAGAGAATAGATTAAAAAGTCATTCCTTAAATACAAATCCCCCTATACCTGCCATTGTTAAAGGGGGTATAGGGGGATTCATAACCTACAGCATGCGTGTTTATCGTGCATGCACTTCCTGTCCTAAACAATAAATTTATCAGAACAAATATGCAACACTAATCGCTGTGGTAAGTTCATTATCACGACCATTAAATATATCTTCATTTGCATCGTCATAACGGATTTCTGGCCTGATAAACAAATTTTCTCTTATCTTACAATTGGCTGTAAGTGTAATTTCCCAGATATCAAGACGAGCAACACCCAACCTGGCGCCGTCACTGTCATCAAAATATTCACCCCTCAGGGCAAGCCCAAAATAGTCCGTAATATCCTGATTAATGATGCCGGAGAAACCCCACCATTTACCAACACCTGATTCAGTAGCAAGCATTCTTCCATGCGCTTCTGTGCCAAAATCAAAATTGAGGTTGAAAGATGTCCTTTCTAATAATTTTATAGCAAAGATAAGATCCCAGAAGTGGCGCAGGTTGTTATCGGCCCCAGGAACCACGTCTTCATCTTGCTCTGCCCCATGGCTACCATTAACAATAAAGTTGGCATTTTCACTTACCTTGAAGTTGAACTGGTATCCAAAGGTTTTGCTATCATTATTGTCCACAAAAGTATCCCATCCATTTACAAGATATCCTGTCGTAGTCAACCAATCAAATACAGGGTAGCTAACGGCCAGACCTGTATTGGTAAACGGGATCGCATTCTGATAGAGAAGCGAACGTGACCAGTTTGGATTATCTACGCTCTCCCAGAGTTCTGCACCAATCCAGGTAGCAAATTTACCAAACTTAAAGTCTATTCCCTTTCCGACGGGTGCCTTGTATGTTACAAATCCCTGACTCACGGTAAAATCATCATCATCGACCCTGCCATCACTGTTGATGAAGGTAATCCTCTGGGCAATTTCACCATAGTTTGTTGTAAAGCCAAAACCGATTGGGTCTTTTTCTGTAGATGGTTTGAAGACAGATATCTCAATATTATCTAATGTAAAAGAATTATTTTCCCTGTCAAACGCCCTCACATCTACCCAGTCTCCCTGACCTCCATCTCTGACGAAATTTGGTGTTGATCCCCTCTGGTCATTTGGCTTTGAAAAATTATAACTATAGTAGGTATCGATAAACCCGCTTATCTCTATGCTTTTAAAAAAACTGGCTATCTTACCTTCTTCAGCTGGAACCATTGCTACTGGCTCAGGCGCAGCTTCTTCTGCAAAAGCCGGTGCAACAAAACCTGTCAGCACGCTAAACAATATACCTGCCAATCCCCAACTACTTACATTCTTCATTTAGAACTTCCTCCTTTCCTTAATCAATAATCAATTAAGTATCTAGCATAAACTTTACCCGATTCTGGCTTTCCATTCGTATCATGGAAAATAAAAATCAACCAGTTCAACCATACTTGATGATATATATAAATAGTTAATCCAGATATAGGCGTCTCCCCCTTTCTCCTCCCCCACTTGTTAAGAGCAAAAAAATATACCTACCCATTATATATCGGCACAAATGAAAAATTCATTATTATTAAAGTATGGTGACAACGTAGAAAATATCAGAACAATTAAGACAAAAATATAAAGAGAACAAAAACTTAGAACGATATCAACTCTAACTTGTCCGAGTTATATAAATGTGTATTTTCGAATGTGTACTGAAAAACAACCTTCGGAAACGCTTTCCACCGTCAGGAATTTGACAGTGAAAGTGGATGATATAAGACAGTCTGATTTAATTAAAGGTACTTTAATATATCATGACATTGTATATTTATAAAGATTCTTGTCAACAAAAATCCTAAAAATTGATAAAGAAACTTAGCAACCATGAATCATTTTTCTTGACCTTGGGAATTTTATTAGTATAATTGATAAATTCAAATTATTCTGGAACAAACTACATACTTTATCTGTTAATGACAATCAACTATTTTTATGATGCATCCGGATTGTAATTTAAATTACAAACTACTTTAAAGGAGGAACAATAATGGCGCTGGATCCCACCAAGCACGCAGACTGGGAAATAGCAGAAGATGCAGAGACCAGAATGAAGACAGTATATCAATTAGCTGAAGAATTAGGCCTTGAGAAAGAAGAGTTGCTCCCCCATGGACATTATGTAGCAAAAGTTGATTTTAACAAGGTTTTAAAACGGGTTGAGAAAAAACCTGACGGAAAATTTATTGACGTCACCGCTATAACCCCAACTCCTCTGGGTGAGGGAAAATCCACTACTACTATGGGGCTGGTGCAAGGCTTGGGGAAAAGAAACAAAAAGGTTATCGGGGCTATTCGTCAGCCCTCTGGGGGGCCAACGATGAATATCAAGGGGTCTGCCGCAGGTGGAGGCCTTTCCCAGTGCATTCCCTTAACTCCTTTTTCACTTGGTTTGACAGGCGACATTAATGCCATTATTAATGCCCATAACCTGGCTATGGTAGCCATTACCTCCAGGATACAACATGAATTTAATTATGATGACGAAAGGCTGGCAAAAAGCAATTTAAAACGCCTTGATATCGACCCTGACAGGGTCGAACTTAAGTGGGTTATGGACTTTTGCGCCCAGGCACTGAGGAAGATAATAATCGGCATCGGCGGCAGGATGGATGGTTTTATGATGGAGTCCGGATTTGCTATAGCAGTGTCCTCCGAACTTATGGCGATTCTTTCCGTAGCAAAAGATTTGAAAGATGTAAGAGAACGGATAGGCAGGATGGTCGTTGCCTATGATAAAAAAGGCAAGCCAATAACGACTACAGATCTCGAAGTGGCCGGCGCCATGACCGCATGGATGGTTGAAACCATTAATCCGAACCTCATGCAGACCATCGAAGGACAACCGGTTTTTGTCCATGCAGGGCCTTTTGCTAATATTGCCATTGGTCAATCATCAGTTATAGCCGACAGGATTGGCTTAAAGTTGGGTGATTACCATGTAACCGAATCGGGATTCGGGGCCGATATTGGATTTGAAAAGTTCTGGA
Organism: Candidatus Brocadia sp.; assembly: GCA_040048245.1. GTDB lineage: Bacteria > Planctomycetota > Brocadiia > Brocadiales > Brocadiaceae > Brocadia. Next base: position 20,093 of record JABRVT010000125.1, on the reverse strand, counting down.
ACTTAAAGTGCCGTTATTCCGGGCATCGCCCAAATGCCGCTGTCATAGTTACAACTGTTCGTGGTATGAAATGCCATGGTGGCGCTCCTATTCCGGTACCAGGACGCCCACTGGATCCTGCGTATAAAGAAGAAAATGTCGCATGGGTGGAAAAAGGGACAGAAAATCTTGTCCATCACATTGAGACAGTAAGGAAAGCCGGAATTAATCCTGTGGTTTGCATCAATCATTTTCATACTGATACAGAAGCCGAAATTAAAGTAATCCGCAAAATAGCAGATGCGGCTGGAGCACGCGTTGCCGTATCTCAGCACTGGCTCAAAGGGGGCGAGGGAGCTTTGGAGCTTGCTGACGCTGTAATTGACGCATGTAACCATCCCACGAACTTTAAGTTTCTTTATGAATTAAGTACTCCTTTAAAGACACGTATTGAACTCATTGCCAAAGAAGTTTACGGTGCGGATGGGGTTGACTTTACTCCGGAGGCTTTGACAAAAATCAAGGCATTGGATAATGATCCCGATATCTCAAAAATGGGGACATGCATGGTGAAAACCCATCTTTCTGTTACTGATAATCCACAATTAAAGGGTGCCCCAAAAGGGTGGAGATTACGGGTCCGTGACATTTTAACCTTCAAAGGAGCCGGATTTGTGGTACCGATAGCCGGAGACGTTAAGCTCATGCCTGGAACAAGTTCTGATCCCGCGTTCCGGCGTGTGGATGTCGATATAAATACCGGAAAGGTAAAGGGGTTATTTTAACCACCAACCGACTTTTCTTCAGAAGGCTGTTGAACAAATACGGTTCGGCAGCCTTTCTTATTTTTGCTGCTCTTGTTCCCAAACATTACCTTGACATATATATCCACATTCGCTTACAATAATTACGTAACTTAATTAGAATTCCACTTTAAAATTTTGATTTAACTATGAGTTTTCTAACGAAAATATTTGGAACATCAAACGAGAGGACACTCAGGAAAATAACACCCATTGTTGAGCGTATAAATGCACTTGAACCAGGGATGATGTCATTAACAGATTCCGAACTCCGTCAGAAAACGGGCGAGTTTAAAGAAAGGTTATCCCATGGCGAGACAATGGACGACCTCCTGCCAGAGGCATTTGCAGTAGTAAGAGAAGCAAGCCGAAGGGTACTTGTTGCCCCCAACCCCGATAGCCCCAATCGCACAATGCGACACTTTGACGTTCAGCTCATTGGCGGCGTTGTTTTACATCAGGGAAAGATTGCCGAAATGGCAACCGGTGAAGGTAAGACTCTTGTCGCTACCTTGCCTGCTTACTTAAATGCACTCTCTGGAAAAGGTGTTCATATTGTTACAGTCAATGATTATCTGGCAAGGCGCGATAAGGATTGGATGAGTCCTTTATATGAATTTTTGGGTTTAAAGGCAGGAGCCATCCAGTCAAATCAGCCATACGAAGAGAAGAAGGCTGCTTATCTCTGTGATATCACCTACGGAACAAACAATGAATTTGGATTCGATTACCTCCGCGACAACATGAGAGTCAGGACTGAAGAACAGGTGCAGATTAGCCGCGGTCTGAATTATGCCATTGTTGATGAAGTTGACAGCATATTAATAGATGAGGCACGTACCCCATTAATCATTTCCGGTCCGGCGGAAGAATCCACAGAAAAATATTACATAGCGGACAAAGTCGCCAGACGTTTAAAAGCTGGGAAGCACTTTGAGATAAAAGAAAAAGAACGCATGGCACATCTTACCGAGGAGGGTATCGAAGAAGTCGAAAAACTGCTGAATGTTGACAGCATCTACACGGACAGGAATATGGAATGGCCACATTATATAGAACAGGCCCTTCGCGCTCATCATCTTTTTAAAAACGACAGAGACTATATCGTCAAAGGCGGCGAGGTAATCATTGTTGACGAATTTACCGGCCGATTAATGGAAGGTCGTGTATGGAGCGACGGGCTGCATCAGGCCGTTCAGGCGAAGGAACATCAGCGCATCAAAGAGGAAAACCAGACACTGGCCACCATCACCCTTCAAAATTTTTTCCGATTATATAAAAAACTTGCCGGAATGACAGGAACAGCAATGACCGAGGCGGCAGAGTTTGACAAGATATATAAACTGGAAGTCGTTGCGATTCCTACCAATAAACCAATGCGTCGTACAAATTTCCCCGATCGGGTTTACCGTACAGAAAAAGAAAAATTTGATGCCATCATTAAAGAGATTGTAGAGGTACACAAAACAGGGAGGCCCATACTGGTCGGAACAGTCTCCATCGAAAAATCAGAATTGCTGAGTGAGAAACTCGTAAGGGAAGGTATTGAACATGAGGTGTTAAATGCCAAGCAGCATGAAAGGGAAGCGCATATCATCGCAAAGGCGGGGCAGCATGGAAATGTCACAATCGCAACGAATATGGCAGGAAGGGGTACAGATATCGTTCTTGGTGAAGGTATTGCAGAACTTGGTGGTCTTCATATCATAGGCACGGAAAGACATGAGGCACGGCGTATTGACAACCAGCTTCGCGGACGTGCCGGTCGCCAGGGGGACCCTGGCTCCTCCCGTTTCTACGTGTCGCTTCAAGACGATTTAATGCGTATTTTCGCCTCTGAGCGCGTCAGCTCGCTCCTGAAGACCTTTGGAATGGAAGAAGGAATGGCAATTGAGCACTCGATGGTCACAAAATCCATTGAACGGGCGCAAAAAAAGGTTGAGGAACACAACTTCGAGATACGGAAACACCTGCTCGAATACGATGAGGTCATGGACCAGCAGAGAAAAACGATTTATTCTCTTAGACAGGATGTACTTGAAGGGAAAAATATCCGTGGTTATATTTTCCAGATGATAGAGGATAGCATTAAGGAAGTAACTGCGTTTGCTTTTGATACCAAGAGCGAAATGGCTGAAGAAGAGCCCTTTCGTCTTGAAGATTGGTTTAAGCAGAAATTTGGTTTGTCTGTTGACCTCAATGAGGTTGAAGAGAAGACACGCCAGAATGTGGAAGATTTTCTGATGAAGAAAGCAGAAGAGGCATATGAATCAAAGGAAAGCGCCATTGGCAAAGAAGAAATGGAAAAAATTGCTCAAATCCTCTTGCTGGAAAAGATCGATACAAAGTGGAAAGACCATCTCTATGCTATGGACCACCTCAGGTCTGGCATAGGTCTCCGCGGATATGCCCAGGTTGATCCAAAAATAGAATATAAGAGAGAAGCATTGGCTATGTTTGAAAATATGAATCTGTCGATCCGGGATGAGGTAACCGATCTTATATTCAAGTTACAAATAGGCAAAGAGGCAGAGAAAAAAGAGGTATGGCACCCCAGCCAGTATGTTCATCAGGAAGTCTCAGGACTGGAAGCAATTCATGAATCGCCCATCGCCGCTGCCGCTTCAGGCACTAGTGTAAGCTCAGAAGAACAAGTTGCTCGAAAGATGGAACCTATCAAAGTCGGAATCAAAGTGGGTAGAAATCAGCCTTGTCCGTGCGGCAGTGGTAGAAAGTTCAAACAGTGTTGCGGCAGAGTAAGTTAATTTTTATTTTCCCATTTTAAATAATACGCACGAAAGACATATAAATAACTTGAAAACCAATCTCATCCTGCATGTCGACAGTCTTTGATGCTGTTTATATAACAGCGCTCGCCTTTTGTTCGCCATATTTTTTTCTGAAATTCATAACCAGCAAACGGTATCGTTCTGGTTTGTCACAGCGTCTGGGCTGGATTAACATAAAAAAGAACAAAAAGCCATGTGTATGGATTCACTGCGCCTCCGTAGGAGAGGTTTTAATGATAAAATCACTTGTAAAATCTATCGGAAAAGAGTTTAATTATCTGAATATTATCGTCTCTACCAACACCAACACGGGATTATCCGTTGCAGAACGATATTTTGATAGCAGGAATATCTTTTATTTCCCTCTAGATTTGAGCTGGATAGCTGAAAAGGCGCTGGGTACTATTCAACCCTGCTGCATAATATTGATTGAACTGGAAATATGGCCTAATTTTCTCATAGTGGCAGCAAAAAGACGTATCCCTGTAATTTTACTGAATGCCAGGATATCCGAGAGGTCGTTAAAATGGTACCGTGCAGCCAGTAAGCTTTCAAAGGGGTTCTTTGAGAGCCTGACAAGTAAAGAAAATGTCTTCTGCGCGAGGACTGGGACAGATGCAACCCGTCTTATGAATTTAGGTATATCCAGAACACAAGTTCTTATTACAGGTAATATGAAATTTGATAATATTTTAACTGATGTCCCGGAAGACGTAAAAAAACGATTGTCAGACCTTTTTGAGATTAACAAAGATGACATAGTAATTGTCTGTGGCAGCACACACGAAGGCGAAGAAGTAATTCTCCTGAAAATCTTCAGGCAGGTTAAGGAAAAATTAAAACAGGTACGACTGGTTTTGGCGCCGCGGCACATTGAAAGGACACCTGATTTGAGTAAACTGATCGAATCTGCAGGACTCAGATGGATAAGGAAGACCTCGCTCGATGGGGGAAATAAAATAGGTGAACAGAAATACGAAACAATTATCCTTGTCGATACCGTCGGGGAATTGCTTACAACATACAGCATTGCCGATTGTGTCTTCGTCGGGAAAAGCCTTGTACCGCAAGGTGGACAAAACATGCTGGAACCTGCCGGGCTTGCCAAACCAATTATTGTTGGTCCTCACACGTTTAATTTTCACGAAGAGGTCCAGTTATTAAAAGAAGCCGATGCCATCGAAATTATTCAGGATGAATCGGCACTGTTGAACAAAATGATGTATTTGCTGGAGCATCCTGATAAAGCCAGGGAAATGGGTAAAAGGGCGCAATCTGTTGTAATAAAACAAAAGGGTGCTACCGATCGTAATGTAAAAGTATTAAAGAAAATTTTATTGAAGGAAAGGGCAGTATTAGTATGAAGAAAGGAAGGCATGTATTTACCTCAGAATCAGTATCCATGGGACACCCTGATAAGGTCGCTGATCAGATATCCGACGCCGTGCTGGATGCAATGCTTGAGCAGGACCCGATGAGCAGGGTAGCGTGTGAGACGCTGGTAACAACAGGAGTAGCTTTTGTAGCGGGTGAATTTACAACAAAGGCCAATGTAAATATTCCTGACATTGTAAGAAATACCATAAAAGAAATAGGTTACAACGACGCTTCAATGGGATTTGATTATAATACCTGTGCAGTCCTTACCAGCATTGGCAAACAATCTCCGGACATCTCCCAAGGTGTAAGTGGCGAAGGTCTCTACAAGGAACATGGAGCCGGCGACCAGGGAATGATGTTTGGGTACGCCTGCAATGACACTCCTGAGTTGATGCCACTTCCTATCATGCTGGCACACAGGATTATTATAAAACTTGCCGAATTGAGGCAAAGCGGGACGTTGAAATATTTGCGCCCGGATGCAAAATCTCAGGTTACCGTTGAGTATCAGGACCATACGCCCGTCAGGGTGCATACTGTAGTTGTCTCTACCCAACATGCCCCGGATGTAAAATACCAGGCTATAAAAGATGATATGATTGAAAAGGTTGTGAAGCAGGTAATTCCGACAAACCTACTGGATAGCAAAACGATTTATCATATAAATCCGACGGGACGTTTTGTAATAGGTGGTCCACAGGGAGACTGCGGCCTGACGGGGCGAAAGATTATCGTAGATACGTATGGCGGATGGGGACGTCACGGTGGCGGTGCTTTTTCTGGAAAAGACCCAACGAAGGTTGACCGAAGCGCCTGCTACGCGGCCCGACATATCGCAAAGAATGTGGTGGCTTCCGGTCTGGCTGACCGGTGTGAAGCACAGGTAGCCTATGCCATTGGTGTAGCAAAACCACTTGCCATTCATATAACTACGGAAGGTACGGGCAAGATCCCTGATGAAAAACTTACCCAAATTTGCGAAAAGGTTTTCGATATGACGCCTAATGGTATTATCGAACGGTTAAAACTCAGAAGGCCTATATACAGGATTACAGCCCGTCACGGCCATTTCGGTCGTTCAGAAGACACGTTTACATGGGAAAAAACAGACATGGTAGATGCCCTGCGGAAGGCTGCAAGTGTTTAATTAGCTGGAATAAGGTAAGGGGCACGTTACAACGTGCCCCTTACTATTTACAACAATGTTAACAAAGGATGTCATCCTTAACAAAAACAAAGATTATAAAAAACTCATGTATCCTATCGGAGCCGATATAATATTTTTAAATGGTTATTGAGTTCTCTCCGAAAAGTACAATATATTGCGGTGGAACGTTAATATTTACCGTATAAAGCATCGCTATTTTGTTTTTCGGATTAAACTCAATAAGCATCTATTTTTATTTGGTTCTATTCTTTCCGATCGGTTTTCTGAAAGTATCGATATTGGTGTTTATTTTGAAAACAACCAAGATAAAAATAAGGTTATGATACCATCCTTGATTTTTTCAAGCTGAATGGATAGGCGTTGCTTTTTTAAAAAGATTCATTTGTTGTTATTTTATTTACAATTGAAAAAGGGGGTAACTAAAAAAGATTTGCCCAAATCCATCGATGGATACAGAAAGACATTGCAGAAGTATTTTGCTACACACAATGGGAAGCTTGCGCGTGGATTTGAGTACCTGCATGGTACTTTGCATATTACTGGATATTATAGATGACTTATCCATAACTCGGCTTTAGTGAAAGAAGCCCTTAAGGCTACCAGAGAATTTATCGATAAATTCGAGTAGTGGAAATTTTGGTAAAGAAAAGGAGAATATATGAACTATGATATTAAAGATGTAAATCTTGCGTTGGGCGGCAAGAAACGCATTGAATGGGCAAGTAATGATATGCCTGTTCTGGCGCAAGTAAAGGAGAGGTTTGAAAACGAAAAGCCATTAAAAGGGATGAAGATGTCGGCATGCCTGCATGTAACGGCCGAGACCGCAAATCTGGCCAGAACACTCAAGGCCGGCGGGGCTGATATTGTGCTTTGTGCCTCTAATCCTTTATCCACTCAGGATGACGTTGCCGCCTCTCTGGTAAAGGATTTCGGTATCCCTGTCTTTGCTATCAAAGGTGAAGATAACAGGACATATTATAAACATATTACCTCGGCACTGGATCACAAACCAACTATTACGATGGACGACGGTGCAGACCTTGTTTCTGCCATCCATAAGGAACGTAAGGAACTCATTCCACAAATTCTGGGGAGCATGGAAGAAACCACCACAGGTGTAATAAGGCTGAAGGCCATGGAAAAAGATGGGTCACTGAAGATACCCGTCATTGCTGTAAATGACGCCGATACAAAACATCTCTTCGATAACCGTTATGGGACAGGACAATCCACGATTGATGGAATTATCCGGGCAACAGATATCCTGCTGGCTGGCAAGATATTTGTTATTGCTGGTTACGGATGGTGTGGAAAGGGATTAGCCATGCGGGCAAAGGGTATGGGTGCGAACGTCGTGATTACGGAAATCGACCCGATTAAGTCCTTAGAAGCAGCCATGGATGGTTTTATGGTAATGCCTATGAGTGAAGCGGCTAAAATTGGTGATCTGTTCTGTACCTTGACGGGGAATATCCATGTGATCCGGAAAGAACACTTTGAAGTCATGAAGAATGGGGCCATGGTCTGCAATTCAGGCCATTTTAACGTAGAGATCGATATTGCCGCTCTAGAATCTATCGCTGCAAAGGTAAATAAATCAGTCCGTAATTTTGTAGACCAGTATGTATTGAAAAACGGAAGGTCCATTTATCTCTTGGGGGAAGGCCGTCTCATTAATCTTGCTGCAGCGGAAGGCCATCCGGCGTGTGTGATGGATATGAGCTTTGCCACCCAGGCGCTGACTACGGAATATGTGGTAAAAAACAAAGGTAAATTATCATCCAGGGTTTACGAAGTACCCAAAGAAATCGATCAGTGGGTAGCCAGCCTGAAGTTAAAATCTATGGGAATTGCTATTGATACCTTGACAAAAGAGCAAGAAAAATATCTTGCTTCCTGGGAGGAAGGTACATAAAGCAGTTATTCTGAGCGAAGTGAAGAATCTCTTATTTTCCGACACGCGATTTTAGATGTGAGATACAAAATCATAAATCACAAATCTTAAATTGTAAATTTTACATGGCTATCATAAAACCGTTTCGGGGGTTACGGTACAATCAGGACATCATCGGAGATATTTCGTCCGTTGTGACACCGCCCTACGATGTAATCTCACCTCAGGACCAAGAGCGCTATTATCAGATTCATCCCAATAATATCATTCGTCTGGATTTGGGAAAGGATCTTCCAGGTGATACAGAAGAAGTCAACAAATATACCCGCGCTGCTGAATTCCTCAGGAGCTGGAGAAAAAACGGCATTCTTAAACAAGAAGATGCCCCGGCGATCTATATTTACGAACAGGAATTTTTGTCTGGCAATAGATGGCTGGCACGAAGGGGTTTTATTGCACTGGTGAAGCTTGAACCATTTGATAAAGGATATATCTATCCACATGAGCAAACACTCCCCGGCCCGAAGGCAGACCGCTTGAAACTTACCCAGTCGTGCCGGGCCAATCTCAGTTCTATTTTTGCCCTTTTCCCTGACGAGGATAATGGAATCGATACCTATTTGTCAACGACAACCGACGCAAGGCCTGAGGTAGATTTTACAGACGATACGGGAGTGAAAAATAGGCTATGGGTAATAAAGGGAAAACAGACCATTGACACATTGGTCACCCTCATGAAAGAAAAACCCCTTTTTATTGCCGATGGACATCACCGGTATGAAACTGCATTGGTTTACAAAGAGCAAATGCATAAAGAAAGTAGCCAGCCAGGAAATGACTTGCCTTCAGATTACGTAATGATGGTGTGTGTATCGATGAACAATAAGGGATTGAAGATATTGCCGGCACATCGGCTTATAAGGAATATAAAAAATTACCGCCCCGACCGGATTCTTCAATCAATACGGGAGGCTTTCACGGTTGAACCATTGGGCAAAGGGTGTACGGCAGAGGATTTTATGTCGAGCCTCAATAACGAAACCCAAGGCCATGCTTTTATTATGTACGTTGGTCAGGAAGATTCCTATTATAAATTGCGGCTCAGCAATGAAAAATTATTAGATATGGTATTTGCCAATAATCATCCCGAATGGAAACACCTGGATGCAGGTATTCTTCATGGCATGATTATCGACAAAATATTGGGTATAACTTCTAACGATGTAACCTTAAAGGATTACGTAAAATATGTGAAGGACGAGGCAGAGGCCGTATCGCTCGTACGCTCCGGCCAGTATCAACTGGCATTCTTTCTTAACCCAACCCGTATTGAACAGGTAAAAGAAATTGCCATGGCGCGTAAGGTCATGCCACCCAAATCGACATATTTTTATCCGAAGTTAATCACAGGCATTGTAATAAACAGCCTGAATTCAATCTAAGCTATAAAAAAATGATATAAATTTGCAGCCTCATGGCTTTAGCCTGCGTACATGCACATGCAGTAATATAACCACTCTATAAAGGGATACTGAAAATAATTCATTGACAGCGTTTGTTTTTTCCGTTACAATTTATAAAATTTTAATCGATCTTATCGAGAGTGGCAGAGGGACTGGCCCTGTGAAGCCACAGCAACCGGTTTTGTCCAGCAAATTACCTGGGCAGGATGCTGGTGCTAATTCCTGTCTCGTGTTTTGGGAAAAGATAAGATAGGTGCATGAAAAAGCCTCTTCCTATCTTATTTGTATAGAGAAAGAGGCTTTTTTATTTGCTGGAGAGTTTGGACACAGATTAACACAGACTTCGGCGTTAGATCAGTCGAACGATTATCAGGATTTAAAAAGGTTAAACCCGTATTTGTCTGTGTACATCTGCGAAAATCTGAGTCCTAATCAAATGAACGGAGGCGATAGATGGGATTTGTAAAAGGTCTAAAATGCCGGGAGTGTGGAAAACCATATCCAAAAGAGCCGCTGCACGTCTGCAGCTTTTGTTTTGGTCCACTGGAAGTTGATTATGATTACGACGGGATTAAAAAAGTTTTAACGAGAAAACTGATCGAATCCCGTGGCAAGACAATGTGGCGTTACCAGGAACTGCTCCCGGTTGACGGTGAACCAATGGTGGGTGCACAGGTTGGCTTTACACCCCTTGTCAAGGCAAACAATCTTGCCAGAATACTTGGGGTAAAAGAACTGTATGTGAAAAACGATTCCGTAAATTATCCCACGTTCTCTTTCAAGGATAGAGTCGTTTCGACTGCCCTGACGAAGGCAAAGGAATTCGGGTACAAAACGGTCGGCTGCGCCACAACTGGGAATCTGGGTAATGCAGTAGCTGCCCAGGCCGTACAAGCCGGGCTGGAAAGTTATATCATCATGCCTGCCGATCTTGAACAAGGCAAGATTATTGGCACGTTGATTTACGGTACGAATGTAATAAAAGTCAGGGGAAACTATGATAATGTAAACAAACTTTGCTCTGAGATTGCCGACAAATATGGCTGGGCAATTGTAAATGTAAATCTGAGACCGTACTATGGGGAAGGTTCAAAGACCTATGGATACGAGATCATGGAACAGCTTGGATGGAAGGCACCGCAGCATATTATAGTTCCCATGGCAGGAGGCTCTTTGATTACAAAAATAGAAAAGGCCATCAAAGAATTTGTAAAACTAGGCCTAATTGATAAAGCGAATACAAAACTCCATGGCGCTCAAGCAAGCGGAAGCGCACCAATAACCACAGCTGTTAAGCAGGAAACCGATGTGATAAAACCAGTAAAGCCAAAGACCATTGCACAGTCGATAGCAATCGGAAATCCGGCTGACGGTTATTACTCTGTAAAGTCTATCAACGTCTCCGGAGGATGGGCAGAGGATGTTACCGATGACGAACTTGTTGAAGGCATTAAATTGCTCGCCAGGACAGAAGGCATTTTTACCGAAACAGCAGGTGGTGTAACTGTGGCAGTGACCAAAAAACTTATTGAACAGGGTAAAATCCCGCGGGACGAGTCCATTGTAATCAGCGTAACAGGGAATGGGCTAAAAACCCAGGAGGCGGTCCTGGACAAACTAGAAATTCCCAAAATCATCAATCCTTCCCTCTCTGAATTTGATGCGATTATGGAAGAAAAGATGGCAGCGGTACATTAAACTTCGTAAGCCTGGCAACCATGCCTTGCCGGGTATTAAAAAATGTTTGAACTATGGAAGATAGGAATTTGAGAGGCCGGGAGGTTCAGATATTAATCATTTCACACCTTCAAATCTTCTCAATTTCCGATGAATAAATTTTCTTGTTTTTGTGAAATCCAACCTGTGGAATCTGTGAAATCTATGGTTCCTTTAACAAATTGAAAGGGGGTATGAATATGCCAGTAACGGTACGCATTCCTACACCACTGAGAACCCTTACTAAGGGTGCTGATGAGGTGAAGGCGGAAGGCAAGAACATCAAAGACATTGTCGATAATCTTGAAGCGAATTATAAGGGAATAAAAGAAAGGATTTGCGACAACGACGGCCAGATCAGGCGGTTTATCAATTTTTATCTCAACGACGAGGATATCCGGTTCATGAATAACCTGAACACACCGGTAAAAGACGGTGACTATATCTCCATAGTACCAGCAATTGCAGGTGGGAATCAGTAATCTGCCACCTTGTAAAAGTGGATAAATTTACAGAGACAGAGCAGACCAGAAAAAATAACAGAGTTTTTGAACATCTGGGAAAAGATATTATGATAGCAACTTAGCCGTGGACATACAGGAATAAAGGCATACAACAAACAATGAAACATCTATCTCTTGCATTCCCTACTCAGCGCAGAAATTAACTTGCAGACGGGATTACCGAACCTTTATTCTGGCATAGCCTTGGTGGTCACCATATTTATCAGACCAAACAAGTCCCACTTCCCAGATGTCTCCTTTTTGCATAATTTTCAGCAAGGCACCAAGTTCTTCAATATTATTAATCCGATACTGACCAACGTATACAAGCACGTGCCCAGCCACAATTCCCACACTGGCAGCCGGGCTGTTTTTTTGTACCCCCGAAATTAGCACTCCACTCTTTAACCACCACAAATTTAGCTGTTTTGCAAGCTGCGGTGTCAAATCCTGTACAAACAGCCCTAATTTTTCCAGGGCAAGTTTTTCAACAGAAGGAATCGGCGCCTTTTCAAGGGTAACTTCAACCTTGAATTCACGTCCGCCGCGATTAATGTTTATAGAAAGTTTGTCTCCGGCATTTTTTTTCAGTATATATTTTTCAAAGTCAAGTATATCCTGAATTTCTTTAGTGTCTATTTTGGTAATATAGTCCCCGTTTTTGATTTGCGCCTTATCGGCAGGGCTACCGGGTTCAACAGAAGAAACTATGATGCCTTTTGAAACAGCATTTTGTTCTTCAACCTGTACACCAAACCATATTTTGTTGAGTTCCCGGAAATTAAAGAGTTTGACGAGGGCCTGTCTTACTTTATCGACCGGTATTGCAAAACCTATTCCCTGTGCCTGATTAACAATTGCCGCATTAATCCCAATAAGTTCTCCGTCAATATTAATGAGAGGACCACCGCTGTTCCCAGGGTTGATCAGTGCATCGGTCTGAATAAGGCCGTCATACTTAATATCTCCATATTCACTGCTGAATGTCATGGTACGGTTCTTTGCGCTCAGCACACCAGTGGTAACGGAGTTTTCCAGGCCAAAGGGATTGCCCAGGGCAATTACTGTTTCCCCAATCATAAGGTCTCTGGATGTACCCATTTTGACATACGGCAAAGGCGTGGGAGAATTTATCTTTAACACAGCAATGTCGCTGATCGGGTCAGAGCTGATCATGGTTGCCTCGAAGTCTCTACCATCCGATAGCCGAACCTTGATTTTAGATGCACGGCTTACGACATGTTCATTAGTAACAATATAGCCGTCTTCATCAATAATAACGCCGGAACCCAACGGCCTTTCGACCATCTGCTTCTGACTTGGACCAAAAAAATCGTTAAAAAACCGATCAAACAGTTCGCTTCTTGATCCAAAAAACGGATCAACATGACGCTGAGTAATAAGCCTCTCTGTACTGATATTGGCTACAGCAGGACCTACCTTCTCAACCGCAATAACAATAGGAGTCCTGCGGTTGGAACTGATTTCACGGGCCGGCGCCTTATCGTATACTACCGGAATGCAAACAAACGTTGCAGAAATTAATAAAAAGATAAGTGTTTTTTTCAAGAAAGTTTAATAATATCACCTTTTAGTGAAATCCTCCGTGAGGGGAACTGCCCGGCGGTTTTCCATGCGGTTTAACACCTAATGGTATTTCCCCTCCGGTGGTCTTCGTCGCATCTTCAGCCTCTTTTGCCAAAGATTCGATAAGACTCCTGGTAAAATCATCTTCATTTTTCATCAGGTTGGCAATCGCTTCATTACCAACGACATAAATATAGTCAGAATCCCTGTTTTTCACGTAATAGCTGTTAGCATCTTTTTTCTTACCGATATAGAGCTCAACATCGCCGTCTTCCATACTTATGGTGATAGTAAGCTGGGGTTTATCCAGGGAAAATTGCGTCAGGTTGGTTGCTTTATACTGCTCAATGTAACTGCCAGTTAGTTCGTCAAGATTACGGACAAAATAATCCACTTCCCTCCCCTGCACATCTTTTTGCTCATTGTTTTTCAACTTCCAGACATTGTTCGTTTTCTTCAACAAGATGCTTCTATTGGCATAGCTGAGAGTAAGTTCTTTCACTTCCGTCCTGTTAAAACTGAGTATTTTGGTTGGTACAAGTTCTGCATCAAGGTTTTTTATCTTCGGCCAGGAAAGTTCAAATACAAGATCACTATCGCTAAACATACAATACGAACTGACCTTATCTCCTTCCTTAACTTTCCTGCCAACGAGCAGTGTCCTTGTTTCAGATATTTTCTCCACGGAATCTTTTTGTTGCATGCCGTAGCCGGATTTTTCCTCTTTTTTCTTTTTGTCTGATTCATCCGGCATTTGTTCCGGGATTTTTTCATACGTTATAGAAAGTTTGATCCTCGGGTTATTTAACCCAAAGACACTTAGGTCTTTAGGGGCTTCCGTAACATAGCAATCCGCTTTCAAAAAAGACAAGTCCCAGATAATCTGGTTAATGGCATTTGTGTTTGCCACCGTTTGGACAGGCTTTGAGAGTTCCCACAGGAATTGTCCCTCCGCATCTTTTTTATTTGTAACTTCACAAACAAAAATACGGTCAGGTTTTTCAATAACAATCTTTTTAGCCATATCACGGTTAAAGTCGCATACCAGTCTGTCCCTGAAGCTCAGGAGCGGATTTTCGATCTTATCATAAAATTCAGCCGCAGGAGCTGTATAGACAGGGTCTTCCCCAACACGTTTCACATAACATTTGGTGCCGTCAGATAGCTTGTGGCCGACATAAAATTTAGCCAACTCCCTGCCCTCCTCTTTGGTCACGGAAACTTCAAATATGGGGTCTTTTAAACCATATATGGACAAATCGGCAGGTTTATCCGAAATGAAATCTTCTATTTCGAGGGATTTTATCTTTTCTATAAAATTTTTGACAGTATCCTGATCGGCATAGATGTTGATTGGTTTTGTAAGTTTCCAATCCAGGTCCAGTGATTTCTCAATAGCAATTACATCAGTTGGCGTCTTAATTTCCAGTTTGTTTATGCCATAGGTCCCGATAGATTCAAACCTAACCACTTTCTTGTCCCTGAAGTCATTTGGTTTTTTGCTCAAGTCAATTAGAATGCTATCTTTAAGGAAAAATATAGTAGGTTCATCAACGCGCTTAGCATAGACTTTGTTGTCCAGAGAATGACCAAAGATAACAGACTGAGCGGTACCTTTTTCATTAATGGTAACAGTAAAACGTGGGGTATCCAGGCCGTATTTGACTAAATCTCCCGAGTCTTCTGTAATAAAATCTGTTCTATCAATCTGCAGATTTTTGAATTTGCCAAGAATATCCTTTATTTTTTCCAGGTCTGCCAGATCACTAACAGGTTCGGCAAGTCGCCAGAAATTACCCTTCCGGTTACAAACAAGGTTGTATTCGTTTGTTTTGATCTGCACAGTATCCACAGCTTCTTTGTCAAACGTAAACACCCATTTACTTCTCAAATCCAGGATGTTTTTACTAACTTTATCAACTAGGGTACCCGGTACAACAACAACCTCATCGCTTGTATCAAGCCTGATGTATACGTTGTTACCGGCGGCAAGTTTTTGCCCGACAAATACAGTATATTTGTCTTTTGGCCCTGTTACCTGAATTTTACTCGGGTTCGCCGGAATACCAGTGTACATGGCAATAGAGATCTTCGGGTCATCAAGACCGTAATCCTGAAGGTCGAAAGGTTTATCTCCCTCCTTTTTAAAGGAACCAATCTTGTACATAAACTCAAACTCGGAAAGTATGCTGTTTACTTCTGAATTATCGGAACGAAGTTTCAGAGGTTCAACAATATGCCAGTAATTATCCTCTGATTTTTCCAGAACAACCTTGCCACTTTCATTGATTAACTCAATCCTTTTAATCATTGATGCCTTAAAATCGGGGATCACCTTTTTCTGCAGTCTTTCCCATTCCTCATGGGGCAATTGCTTTCTTTCATAAATAAAAACGTATGAAATGCCAATAGCTGCTACAATTAAAAGGATGATGGTTGTTTTCAGTTTCATAGCTTAACTCTTTCCTCCAGCATAAATATATAGTGAAACAGCGACAAATCTTTTCCGAAGCAAAGCCTCAGACCAAAAAAAATTTTGAAACCGCCGGTCATCATTACGAAATTCCGGTAAAGTTTACAACTCCAAATTTATCGGCGCCTTTTCCACCAGATGATACTGCCAACAATAATTGGCACCACAGGGATTCCTGCAATCGATACCCAGAAGATAACTTTCATCTGGATCGGGTTAATCGTTGCCTTGCGGAAATCGGGTGGCTTGGCAGAGATACCAAGCTGTGTTTCTTTTCTTGCCAGCCAGTTAATTGAATTGCGGAACAAGTCCGCATTTCCCGGGTTTTCTATATACTCATTCGTGGCAAAATTCACATCCCCAAAAACAACCAGTCGCGCGCCCTGAGGTTTGGCCGAAGGATCATTGGCCATGGAAGGATGCGATTGGGTAACAGACCTGGGCAATTCCTTTACCTGAGAGGCCACGGCCAGAGACACAGGACCCTGCACATCGGTGTCTATATTATACTCTGGTTTCTTCTGGCGTAAATTTGCAACATCGGTTTCTCCCCATGAACCGCTTGGCGCACGCATAAGCACGGTTGCCTGATACGGCATCTGGTCATTCGGAGGCGATGCATCAACAGGGCATACACCAAAAAGAATCGTATTATAACTCTTCAGGTCATTGGTAATCGGGTGATCTTCTGCATAGTCGTCCTTACCAACATAAATTTCCGCAACGGTCTGTATACCAAAAAGAGGCATATTAACTTTGTTATATACAACAACATCATCGCGAACTGCAATGCCGTATTCCGGCAAAAGTGTCTTAAATCCGGTAGGTGCATTCGGGCTGAGAGCCGGTTCCAGCATAAGCAAAAGCTTACCCCTGCCCTCGAGATAGTTTCGGATTATATTTAACTCTTCCGTCAGATATGCCTTGGCTGGTCCAGCAATCACGAGTACTTCACAATCATCCGGAATTTTCTTGGCAGACAAAATATCAAGGGGTGCAACACGATAGTTATCCCGCTTAAGCGCATTGGCAATTCCGGAAACTCCCCCACGGTCAAAATCCTCAAACTGCCGTTCGCCATGTCCCGTAACGAAGTAAATTGCCGATTGTCTCTCCTGAGTAACGCTGAGGATCGCCTCCGTAAATGCCTCCTCACCTTTAAATTTAAAAGGATATTGTCTTTCTATCACTTCACTTTGCTGCACATGCTTGCTCTGGTCGCCACATTCAAATACCACAGTATTCAGCTGAAGATCGCTGATATGAAGGCGTCTTGCCAGTTCTTCGACCTTGGTACGGTTTCTTAGCGGATCAACACTTTCCACCTTGATTTTGTCTGAATGATAGGCATATTCTTTCAGGATATCCAGGATTTGTTCATAAAACATCTCTCCCGGATTGAAGAGGGTAGTAACAACAACTGGTTTGTCAAGATTTTTAAGTATGTTTTTTGTCTTTGGCGAAAGGGAATACTTGCCGGTAAGGGTGAGGTCAAACCGTTCATAATGCCGGTTATTGAGAAAACCAACAACTGCAAAAATGCATGCCGCAAAGACGGACATAATGGCAACATTGGTACCAACGAGTGCCTTTCTCTTGGATGCTTCAGTTGAAAACCAATTTTTCCGGATAGCCATAATGGTACTGAATCCAATAATAGCGCATCCTCCAACACCGCACGGAACAAGGGAAGACAGCCCCCATGAGTTGAAAATCCTTGATATTCCAAATCCTGCCACAACAGCAACGATTCCGGCCAGGATAATATATCCGCCAAACTGTTCAAACCAATCATTCTTTTTTGTATTCAAAGTGATCATCTCCATCTCCTGCTCTCAACAATGCGTACAACGATAAATATGAGTAATGCAGTAAAACTGATATAATAAATCACGTCTCTCGTATCCACAATCCCTTTCGTAAACGTGTCCCAGTGGTCGTAAGTGCCTATATACCGCAAGGCACTGTAAAACCACCCTTCATTTCCGGAGCTTGCCAGACCAATAACCAGCAGGATAAGAAGAGCTACTATTCCTATAACAGCTGCCACAATTTGATTTTTTGTAATGGCAGACACCAGCAGTCCAATAGAAATAAAGAGCCCACCCATCAGAATCAGCCCAATGTAACTGGCGATAATCGCTCCATAATCAGGGCTGCCCACCCATGCCAGAAATATAATATAAAAAGCAGTTGGAGCAATCATAACACTATAAAGTGCCCAGGCCGCAAGAAATTTTCCGAACACCACCTCAAAATCCGTAACAGGAGCTGTCATAAGGGGTTCAATGGTCCCGGTCTTGTTTTCTTCGGCCAGCAATCTCATGGTAATAACCGGTGTCAGGATGGAGAGAATAAATTGCGTATAGGCCAGGCTATATCGCAACGTAGATTCCTGTGTGATACCGAGCATGATGGAAAAGAAATAACCTGAAAAAACGGTAAATACGGCAATAACAACATATGCAATCGGTGATAGGAAATATGCATTAATTTCCCTTTGAAAGATGGTACCTGTACTTGTCATTTAAGTCGTTACCTCCTGTTCCTGCATCGTAATCTGATGGAATATTTCTTCCAGTGTTATAGAGGCTTGTTTCATTTCCCGGATAATTCCATTATTTTTTACAACGTTCGCAAATACTTCTTCACGAATATCCATACCTCTTTCTGCCTCTACGGCAAAATTATTCAAATCTCCCTTATCCTGCCATACAACTTTTTTAACACCTTTAATGGCAGACAGGGCATTCTTGATTTTCTCGCCATCCCCGCGCACTTCCAATATAATATTATTTCCACTTCTCAGTTGGACAGCCAGATTGGATGGGGTATCCATGGCGACTATTTTGCCTTTATTGATAATGATAACACGACCGCATATCATTTCGACTTCTGGAAGGATGTGGGTAGAAAGTAATATGGTGTGTTTTTCGCCTAACTCCTTTATGAGTTGTCTGACCTGTCGGATTTGATTGGGATCGAGTCCAATTGTTGGTTCATCAAGAATGAGAATTTTGGGGTCATGGACAAGGGTGTCTGCCAGTCCAACCCTCTGTCGGTAACCCTTGGACAGGGTACCGATGATCTGATTCTGGACGTCCGTAATCCTGCACTTCTCCAGACATTCATCGATTTTCGATTTACGCTCACGATAGGGCACCTTCTTCAGCTTTGCGCGGAATGAAAGATACTCTTTCACCCTCATTTCAGGATACAGCGGCACGCTCTCTGGCAAATACCCTATTTGCCTGCGCACATTGATCGAGTCACGGAAGACATCATACCCTGCAACCGTGGCTGTACCGGAGGTCGCCGGCATGTAACAGGTCAGGATACGCATGGTAGTAGTTTTACCAGCCCCGTTCGGTCCCAACAGCCCTAAAATTTCACCCTGCTCGACTTCAAATGAGATATCATCTACCGCATAAACATCCGCATAACGTTTTGCCAAATGGTCAACTTTGATCATAATGCATGAAACTCCTTTTTTATATTTTTTATCCTTTAAAAAACTTCTTTGCTTGGTGAATTTTGGAACCAGAATAAGAGACAAGGTTTGATGCAACATCCTGGCAGGCGGATTAGAATTGTAGTCTAACCACAAATATGACCAAATTAACGTAACATATCCCCTTCCATCAGTAAAAACAGCGGTACGGCCACTATAACCCTGCAACTCATAAAACTAATTATCATACGTTTTTTCAGCATCGTCCGGTGAGTTTGCACTTTTTCTGGATTCCAGGACTTGTGGTTGCTGCACATCGCCTTCAGCTAACCGAATCCTCCCCTGCATTAATTCCAGAAAGGCAATCCTCACAGGGTCGTCTGTATCTGCTTCAACTAACACAGGTGCCTTTTTTATAATTTGTCTTGCCCTGCTTATAATCAAAGCCGTAAGCCGCAATGAGCCACCAACTTGTTTTGCGAGTTCGTCTATATTTTTATAATTCATGTTAACACCTATGATATAAAATAAGTTCCCAAATTTCTATAAATTCACCCGATATTTTCTCAATGGACACCCGCCTCTACCCAAAAACCATAATCAACTGTATAATCGCCGTTTTTTATCCCTAAATAATTTAAAAAGAGCAACGGGAGAAAACATTCCATATGAAATTCCCAAACAATTATTGTGTAAAACTATATATTTTATACATTAATTCTTCTTTGTCAAGAAAAATCAAACCACACAGCAGGACTACCTAAAATATTAAGAGCAAGTAATTAAGGCACAATCACCGAATACGAAAACCTGGCAATCCGGATGATAAAAGACCATCAGGAGAGTTGCCTCCTGGAATATCTCCTTCATCACTATCGCTACCC
>JABRVT010000124.1:0-24513 GCA_040048245.1 Candidatus Brocadia sp. | reverse complement strand
GGAAAATCAGATAACCATTATTTCTTTAACCTATTTTACTGAAAATTAGTACAAATTTTATCGCTAATCTCTCGCCACAAAAATCCTATCTTGGGTTTTGGGTTTTGGGTTTATCTTCAATCGTCTCACTCTCTTCTTGTTACTGAATATATTTTCGTACCTTCGCCTCATCCAATCCCACCGTATTCACATAATACCCTTTTGTCCTTATTTATGGTCTCAGTATACAGCTTCCCATAGACTATCTTACGCTATTTCTCCGGCATCCAAACCACATGATACTTGCACTCCCATACCGTATGTGATAAACTCTTTTCCATCCCTATCTCCTTCAGCTATAGTACAAATCTTAAAACATTCCCACGCAATATACTGAAGGAGATTCTTTTTGTAAATACTGCAGTATAGCTTTTACTATTCACAGTGCTAAGAGACCATATCGTAATTGGGGTATTTGTTTTAAAAAATATCAAAATCATAATGCAAGGGAAAAGAGACGTGATATAATAATACCTCAAAGGAGGAGGTATAGCAATGGCATATCGATATGGTAATCGTTATCAAATAACCTTATTACAATCAGTCATCATGCTGCTTTAGCGGTGTCCAGAAATGATGAAAATAGGCTTTCTAGCTGTGTCATATTAGTATATTTATACTTACACTTTTTATTGCGCCTTATTCTCGAACCAGTACCAGTAAAGGAACAAACCAAACATAAAATAAGTTGCAAGACATTGATAAATCATAAGTTAGACCACACTCTACTTATGACTTAAAATTATTTTTTACAAACGTTTTTTAACAAAGTAATGTCTCAGGAGATCAAGGTATTGGTGTTTGAAAAGCCCGGCCTGAAGATCGAGGTTTTCGTATCCGATTTTCAGCATGCTAGCCACAATTTCACCTAATTTTGGCCTGATGCTGGATAATTTTGCAGAGATAACAGAAAGGGCACATCGGTCTCATGTTGAGCTTATCATCGGAAAATAATAAGAAGAAGTGAGGTTGCTGCCGTAGAGTATTTTTGAAGTAATTTAGTAATGATAGGGGTATCATCACGCCTATTGTAATTGATGCTGTTTAGAAATATGGATGGGAACATTTGAATTCATGATTTTGAAGTGATAATGTTATACAGGACCGAAATGATGTGTGGTAACCGATATTTTAGCCGTATCTCATTTGCAACTCAAGCCCATATTGAACTGAATAATAGGGTCTACAAACTGGAATTATCAGATATATCTTTAAGAGGGGCGTTATTGCATTCCAAAATTCGTATTCCTTTAAAAACGGGAACTTGTTGTTTATTGAAAATCTATCTTCCAGCGTCTCATATCGCCCTGACGTTTACTGCGGAACTCGTTCATCTCAATGAAAAAAATCTGGGATTTAAATTTTTAGACGCAGATATCGACACAATGACCCATCTGAGAAACCTGCTTGGCTACAATACCGGCAAGCCTGACCAAATCACCCACGAACTTCATTTCTGGCTGGATTCTTTATGACATGACAGAATTCAAACGGCTACTTTGCCAGGATTGCGGGACCCGCTTTTACCAGATACTTAATACCTGAAACCAGGGTAATAATTACGGTAAGCCAGAGCATAATAATAATTCCCTGTTTGATGGCTATATAATGCTTGAGATATGCGAAGAACAGCAAGATGAGGCTGATGGTGAGCGATTGGACAAACATCTTTGCCTTTCCCCATATGGTTGCCCCGAAATCAATCCCTCTCGATTCCGAATAGCTTCTGATACTGTTAACCAAAAATTCTCTCGCTACAATTACTACCACCATCCATGGTGGTATGATATCATGGGCATGCTGGATGAGTAATATAAATCCGCCACAGACAATGATCTTATCCACAAAAGGGTCCGCAATACGTCCAAAATCTGTGAGAAGCCCTTTTTTGCGCGCCAGATAGCCATCCAACCAATCAGTTAGCCAAGCTAACAAAAATGCAGCAAGGGCAATATTATAATGTCTGTACGACAGGAATATGAAAAATACAACAGCCAGCAAGAGCCTCAACATGGTTAACCGGTTGGGCAGATTAAATGCCGTACATCTTGAAAACTCGAACGATCCCATTTAGTCCTCTTTTCTAGTTTTGAAACAGTGCGTCCCCCTGTAAAGACTCAAAGAGCGCAAAGTTTTAAGGGCTAAAGACATTGGTGTCCAATTATGTTGTGTATCTCATGAACAATCAACAGCTTAAAAACCTAAGCATCAATTTGCATGAATTCTCTAGAAACCTTATAAAATAAGGATCTATTGGCTTCTTGAAAATTTAATTTGGACAAGAGCGGGTTAAAGAAGCGAAAAGAAATATGGGTGTATCACGTCCTCCCAACACTGTCGCTCCATTCCTATCAGTAATTCTCTTTATTCCATTCTTTATCACTTTAAATCTTTTTTGCCCCCTTTGTGCCTTCAAGCCTTTGTGGTAAACGAGCAGGTGTTCCTATCAGGTCATATCCTGCAATACCAGTAATCATCATATTTTTAATATCGCCAACTTTCAAATGATTTTCTTGGATAATCACCTTACTATCCACGTCAGGCGCATCCCCGTATGTTCTGCCAAACCATTCCCCACTCGTTTCGCCTTTCTCATCGACAATAACGGAGATTGTATTTCCCACCAGATTTTTGTGTTTTTTCAAAGTAATTTTCTGTTGAGCGAGCATGACTTCCTTTAATCGCTGTTCCTTTACCTCACTGGGTATCTGTTTTCTGAAGGATGCGGCAGGCGTACCTTCTTCTCTGGAGTACGTAAATACCCCCAATCTTTCAAATTTGGTACTTTTTACAAATTCTAAAAGCTCTGAAAAATGTTCATCTGTTTCTCCAGGAAATCCCACAATAACAGAGGTTCTTAAAAACAGTTTGGGGATGTGAGTTCGCAAATCATTGATCAGACTCTCTACATAGGCGTGCGTTACACCACGTCCCATCTTCTCTAAAATAAAATCATTAATGTGTTGAACAGGCATATCGACATATTTGCAGATTTTATCATACTGACCTATTGTACGGACAAGTTCAGGATAAAAATGCCGTGGATGGGTGTAAAGGATCCGTATCCATTCAATACCTTCTATGTTTGAAAGTTTTTCTAATAATGCATGCAACTGCCGTTTGCCATACAGGTCTACACCGTAAGAGGTTGTATCCTGTGAAATAATATTAATTTCCTTTACACCCTCACGGGCCATCTGATGTGCCTCTTCAAGGATATTCTCTATCGTCCGGCTGTAGAACCTTCCCCGTATGCCTGGAATAGCGCAATAGCTACAGCGGTTATCACATCCATCAGAAATCCTGAGATAGGCATAATGAGTCGGGGTTAATCTGATGCGATTGCGCCAATCGTCGCTGCACTGTATGGAGGAAGACTTTTTCCTTTTACGGACAGAACCAGAGAGATCCGTCAGTTTATCAAAATCCTTCAATCCTACCACGTGGTCGATTTCTGGGATTTCCTTCTGTAATTCTTTGGGATACCGTTGGGCCAGACAGCCTGTCACAATGAGTTTTTTGCATCTTGCGTCTTCCTTCAGTTTTGCCATTTTGAAGATCGTATCAATTGACTCCTTCTTGGAATCATCGATAAAACCACAGGTATTGACAATCAGTACCTCTGCATCCTCAGGATATTGACAAATTGTACTCCCGCTCTCTGCCACCCTACCAAGGATCTCTTCTGCATCTACCAGGTTTTTGGGACACCCCAAATTGATTAAAGCAACCTTTTTTGATTTCATAATATTTAACGCTTAAGGAATTTCAAACCGGTAATTTCCCCTCTGGAAAGAGGGGATTAAGGGGTGCGTATATCTGTCATAACACACCCCAGGCCACTCTTGATAGAGGGAGCTTTAAAACTCGCTGCCAAAGGCAGCCTAATTAAATGACATTGCCTTGCGAAGGAGGGGAAATAGTAGTGGTCTTTTATTTGCAACTGCGCAGCACTAGGCATTATCCATTTCTTCCTGATTCATTCGTGCCATTTGTGCATCCCATTCTTCCAGCGTTAAGAACACCTCCCTTGCCTGGCTGCCCTTATACTCTCCCACAATTCCATCCTCTGCCATCAGGTCAATCAATTTCGCAGCGCGCGAATATCCGATCTCCAATCTTCTCTGTAAAAGCGAAACAGATCCTCTTTGCGTTTCAAGGACAATCCTCACCGCCTCATTGTAAAGATTGTCCCTGGCGCTATTCTCCTTGTCTGAAGCACCTTTCCAGCACTTTAATTCCGGACTAAACTGTGGCGTGGCACATTTCCTGAGATATTCAACCACATTCTTTACCTCTTCATCGCTTACATAAGCCCCCTGCACACGCACCAGCTTCGATGTCCCCGGTGGCAGGAACAACATATCCCCGCTCCCAAGGAGTTTCTCTGCCCCATTTTGATCCAGGATCGTCCTCGAATCCACTTTTGAAGCAACGTAAAACGATATCCTCGAAGGTAAATTTGATTTAATTAACCCCGTAATCACATCAACAGAAGGTCGCTGTGTTGCCAGTATAAGGTGAATACCAACGGCGCGTGACTTTTGTGAAAGACGGATTACAGACGCTTCAACCTCTTTGGATGCCACCATCATCAGGTCGGCTAATTCATCCACCACAATAACAATGTGGGGAAGATAAAAGGGTACATCTTCAAGGTTGGCATCCCCGTCAGGATTCAGGCGTCTTTTAATTTCTGGCATTCCCAGCCTGTTATAGCCGTTGATGTGTTTTACACCCACGCTGGCCAGTAAGGCATATCGCTCTTCCATCTTGTTTACCGCCCACTCCAGCACGGCCGCTGCCTTTTTCATATCGGTTACTACAGGGCTTATCAAATGGGGAATTTCCCGGAACAAGGAAAATTCAACCATTTTGGGATCTACTAACAAGAGCTGCACATCACCGGGATACCGCAAAAAAAGGATACTCAATATGACCGAATTCAGGCAAACCGATTTTCCAGAACCCGTTGTCCCCGCAATGAGCAGGTGGGGCATAGCCGCCAAATCCGATATTACGGGATTCCCCGCCACATCTTTACCAATTAAGAGGGGAATGGCCATCTTTTTCCGCACTTCTTCAGAAGCCTCCAGTAACTCCCTCAATATTACCATTTTCCTTTGAATATTTGGAACTTCAATACCAATTGACGACTTGCCCATCAATGGGGCAACAACCCTTACACTGGGCGCCTTCAACGCAATGGCCAGATCGTCCGAAAGGCCCACTACCTTGCCAACCTTTGTCCCCGGCGCCAGCTCTAATTCGTACATGGTAATGACAGGCCCCCGTTCGATTTCTACGACCTCTGATTTTACGTTAAACTGTTCAAGGGTATTTTTCAAAACCTGGGCACGTTGCGTAATCTGATCCCAATCATCCGCATACTCCTTGAAAACGGGTTTTTCCAATAAATCCAACGGCGGTAGTTTATAAGCATATCCCTCTTTTTCAACAGGCTGAGTATCGTAATTACCTATTTCTTCTCCGGTCTCTTCCTTTTCCAAATATTGTTCACAATCATACTCTTCACGGGCTTTTTTAACCTTGACACCAGACTTGCATAGTTCATCTTCTATTTCCATGGTAGCATTCGCAGGATACGCATCTGAATGGTTTTCTGTAAGGTTATCAACCAAAATGTCTGAATTATCAAGCGCATTTACTTCTGAGTGACGAGGAACATCGATGCCTTTTGCTTCAGAATCGCGTACCGGAGTTGATATGCCTTCTTTCCCTTTTGGTACTTTTATAAATGGTGAGATGGGAGTGGCATTTAGCAAGAGCATGATCGATATAACAAACCCCAATCCTAAAATAATAAAAGTACCTGTTAAATTGAAATACTCGTAGAGCCTTGAAACAATCACAATCCCAAAAATCCCACCAACGTTGGCAGATAGAAAGTCCTTTTTAAACAGATAACATCCAAAGGTCAGCAAAGAGGCGACCGAAAATAACAATAAAACTGCCCCCGTCGCCCTTACCCAGAGATATTCGATAGTCTCCTTATAAAGGTATTGTATCCCTAACCAACCTATTAAGATAACGATCAGATAGGAAGTTCTCCCCATACTTGCTATGGCATATCCGGCAACTTGTGCTCCAGCGATTCCACAGAAATTTTTAACAGGATTATTGATGGGATAATCTGCAAAAGGAGGATCATTAGAGGAATAGCTGAGAAAACTTAAGAAGGTAAACAATGCGAAGGCTATAAGGATAATCGCAATAATACAACGAACAAAACGTTTAATCCCCATATCATTCCTTCTGAGAATTTAAAAGAATTCACTTACCGTCACCCTTTCCATCCCGCATGTATCTTGAAGTGGATAAGGTGTGTTGAATATATCCGTAGAAATCTCATCTGGTAAAAAGGCAGCATTAATGCCCCGTATGACCAAAACCACCCACCCCGCGCGGGGATTCTTCTAAACGCTCAACCTCGATTAATTCCGCTCTGGTTACCGGCTGGATCACCAGTTGTGCAATCCGCATCCCCCGTTCTACCGTAAACCTGTCTTTCCCAAGATTGCACAAAATAATCCCAATTTCTCCGCGATAATCGCTGTCAATTGTACCCGGAGTATTCACGAGCGTCAACCCGTATTTCAATGCCAAACCGCTTCTCGGTCTGACTTGTGCCTCGTATCCCGGAGGTAATTCAATGTGGATACCCGTTGGAATTAACCTGATTTCATTACGCTCAAGCCGGACAGATTCTTTCACTGCTGCATATAAATCCATACCGCTGGCTGCTTCACTCATATATTTGGGTAAAGGTATATCCTCGCATCCCCGTTTTCTCATCACCTTTACTTTTACCTTATTCATTTATTTGCTCCCCTTCTTGTTGAGTTCTTCTTTGATTACATCAACGATCTTCTCAACGGAGGCTAATCTCCCTATTCCAACGCGACCCGTACATAACCGGCCCTCTTCAGGCTCGATGATTCTGTATCCAAGCTTCGTTAACCGCTTTATATTCTCCTGCACAATGGGATTCAAATACATACTATCATTCATTGCCGGCGCAATAATTACGGGAGATCGTGCTGCCATAACAGTGCACGTTAATGCATCATCTGCGATACCGGATACAACCTTTCCGATGAAATTTGCCGTAGCCGGCGCAACCACCAGCAAATCCGCATGTTCAGCTAGTGATACATGGTTGGGATCGTAATTTTCACTATCAACAAAAAGGTCGGTTATAACCCGTTTTTTTGAAATCGACTGAAATGTCACGGGATTCACGAAGCGTTGGGCAGTAGACGTCATGATTACGGTAACACGGTTTCCCTGTTTAATCAGACTGGATACAACCTCAACGGCCTTGTATGCGGCAATGCTTCCGGTAACCCCCAAAACAATATGATAGGACATGATCACGCCAGGTTTAGTATTTTACGGATGGTATTTACCGTTACATCCAGTTCGTCATTCACGACGCAATAGTTGTACCTGTCCTTATATTCTAATTCTTTATCGGCAATTTTTAAGCGAAGCGCCATATCCTGCTCTTTATTTGCGTTTCTTTGTTTTAACCGCTGACCCAGAGTTTTTTTGTCTGGCGGCAGGAGAAATATCGATATCGCTTCCGGAAATTTCTCCATGATTTGAAGTGCACCCTGTACCTCTATTTCAAGTAAATAAACAATCTCTTTCGTTAGGGCTTCTTTCAACGCATTCAGTGGAGTTCCATAATAGTACCCGCAATACTCTGCATATTCCGCCAGTTCACCCCTTCGGATCATTTCCTCGAATTTAGCAGCCGATACAAAGTGGTAGGCCTCGCCGTTTTTCTCATTTTGCCTTGGCTGGCGTGTAGTCACAGATACTGATTTTTTTACATGGGGGTCTTTTTCAAGCAGTTTGCATACCGTTGTTTTACCCGAGCCTGAAGGTCCTGAAATAATTACGATCTTACCCATCCCATTCCTGCGTTAAAAACTTAAGAAACTTAACGCACTCTATTCGATATTAAATATCTGCTCCCGAATTTTCTCAATTTCGGTTTTTATATCCACCAAATCCTTCAACATCACACTGTCGTTTGCCTTTGAGCACATGGTATTCGTTTCACGGAACATTTCCTGAACAATAAAATCAAGCTTCCTTCCTATTGGTTCATCCGAATGTATCGCTTCATGTAATTGATATAAATGGCTTTTAAGGCGACTGATTTCTTCGGTAATATCACATCGTTCAGCGAAAATGGCAATTTCACGACAGAGGTTGCTGTCGGTTAATTCTATATTAGTCCCGGTCAACAGTGAGGCAAGCCTGTTCTGTAAACGCTTGTTATATTCCTGGACTACAACAGGTGCCCTGGTTTCGATTTTATCGAGTATCGAAAGGATAAGTTCTTTTCTCTGTTCAATATCTTTTCCAAGATGTCTCCCCTCAACAGCCCTCATTTCAAGCATCTTTTTCAGGGCCTCGTCAACGAGAGAAACGCATATGGATAACAGGGCATCTGCATCCTCCTCGTGGTTTTTCCCTTTTTGCAGTACGCCCGGAAGCAGTATCAAAGAATTAACGGATATTCTCTCCCTAGAACCTATCTCTTTTTTAATATCGTTCAATAAATGATAATATTCTTTTAACCTCTCGCTATTCAAGACGTACTCAGATTCTTGTCGAAGCGATTGATAGCTTATATTTAAAAGAACTGTACCACGATTGATTTTTTCCCTGATTAAACGTTCGATTTCGCTTTCAAATGTTTGCAATATGTCCGGAAGCCGCGTATCTATCTTCAAGAATCGATTGTTGACCGAACGCAATTCCACTCGTATCGTACGTTCATCATCTTTATATTCAGCTATGCCAAACCCCGTCATACTTCTAAGCATTAATGTCACCAAAAACCCTTGCGTTAGCCGGCTATTTATTTAAATTCCCACCTGTTTCTTTTCGCTCTTCGGTCGCAGCCCTCTCAGTAACGCCTGACGGTTGTCCTTTCTCCTGAACTGGTTTCATACCCATTGACTGGCCTTCCGATGCCCCACCCTTCATTTCCTTTTTATGAGGCTGACCTTCCTGTGCCAACTTGCCCGGCGCTTCTTCTGTTACATTTCGCATCCCAACCGTAGAGGTATCTTCAGCCTTTCCTTCTGTGTGGGGAACATCACCATGCTCATGCCCTTGATGGGCAAGATGTTGGTGTGTATGCTGTGCTTCAGGAATTTCCCGATTAGCCATCGTATTTATTACTTTTGCAGGGATGGACAACTTAAACAAAAAGACGGTGGCAACAATAAATGCGGCACCTATAAGGTACGTAACTTTCGTTAAAAAGGTACTTGTCCTTGTGCCAAAGGCAGCCTGGTCTCCCAACCCGCCAATAGCTGCCAATCCACCGCCTTTGCCCGATTGTAATAAGATAGACCCAATCAGGAACACGCATAATATCGGCAACGCAACCTTTAACGCAATAACTAAATTTAAAAAATAGAACGCATTTAATATCCCGAAGATAACAATGATCGCAATTCCCCATTTAAATGCCTTTTCAGCCTTCACCATGTAACTCTCCCAACAAAAAATATCAAAAACATTAATACACTGATGCAATCTCAACAATTTTCAAAAAGGACTCCAATCGAATACTTGCGCCACCCACCAGAAGCCCATCAATCTCTGGCTGTGCCATCAATTCTCTCACATTCTCCGGTTTTACACTTCCTCCATATTGAATATATAAGCTCTTTGCAATGTCGTTACCGTACTCACCCGTTAATAAACTTCTGATAAAGGAATGAACTTCATTGGCCTGCTCAGGTAAAGCCGTTTTTCCCGTACCGATAGCCCATACAGGCTCGTAAGCAATCATAATGTCTTTTATGCAATCGGCACTAATTCCCTGCAAACCCTCTTTTATTTGATTTTGAATCACATAGTTTGTTCTTCCATCCTCTCTTTCATCTAATGTTTCTCCGATACAAAAAATTGGTTTTAGCCCGACGGACAACGCCGCCTTTACCTTGGCATTGATAAAAGAATTGGTCTCGTTAAAGATATGCCTCCGTTCGGAATGGCCTGTAAGTACATGGGTGCAACCGACTTCCTTTACCATCGGGGCTGAAACTTCACCCGTATAAGCGCCATTTCTTTCACTATGAATATTCTGTGCCGCAACATAGATACTACTGCCTTCCAATATCTTACAAATATCTTTCAGGAAAACAAAGGAGGGACAAATCCCACAAATTACCTCATTCTTACCGTTCAAGCAATCCCTTAGTGACTTCGCAAATTCTGCTCCTTCCCTGAGCGTGAGATTCATCTTCCAATTTCCTGCAATAAAAGGCTTTTTTATCATTATCCGATAAGTATATTCCCTAATCACACTTTGGAAACGACCCCAGAATCTTCATATCAGAACATCGTTTAGACACTTCATCAAGGGCTTTCCTTACTGTTTCATTTGACGCATGCCCCTCAAAGTCCAGGTAAAAGCAATACTCCCATGCCTTTTTTCTGGTAGGTAATGCCTCAATATTTGTGAGATTGATATTGTAGGCCTTAAAAGGTTCCAATATCTCCAATAATGCTCCGGCACAATTTTTTATATAGCACATCACCGCCGTCCTGTCCTTTTCGCTTGGCGCACCGTATTCTTTGCTCAAAACAAAGAACCTTGTTACATTGTTTGGATTGTCTTCGATATTTTTAAAAAGGATATTCAGTCCATACTGTTGAGCAATCTCTGCGTGGGCAATTACTGCAGAATACCGCCCTTCCTTCCCGGATTTTACAGCCTCTGCAACAATGCGGGCAGCCTCAGCACTGCTACTGACTTCGATTAATTCGGCATGCGGCAGATTATTTGCCAGCCAGTTCTTGCATTGAGACAAAATCTGTGGCTTCGAGTACACTTTTCTAATCTCTTCTTTCGAACAGTTCGCCATTAAATTATGGTGGATCGGCAAAATAATTTCGGCACACACTTTGACATCGAACTCCACAAACAGATTTAATGTCTCTCTGATCCCGCCCTCCGTGGAATTTTCAACCGGTGCTATTCCATAGTCGCTTCTACCTGCTACAACATCCCGAAAAACATCATCAATACCTCTTACCGGAACGTACTCAACGGATGAACCAAATTTTTGCCTGGCGGCAAAGTAACTAAATGTCCCTTCGGGACCAAGGTATGACACTTTTATAGCCTTTTCTAACACTAATGAGCCGGCCATTAATTCGCGGTATATCGCCATTAAACAATCGTTTGTCAAAGGTCCTTTATTTTGCGATGTAATACGCGAATACACTTCCTGCTCCCTATTGGGGGCGTAGACCTGCGCACCATTTTGTTTTTTAATCTCACCGATCTTCAACACTATTTTTGCCCTTTCATTCAATAATTCTACAATCTTTGAATCCAGTCTATCAATTTCCTTTCTTAAAAGGGCTATATCCATAAGCGAAATTCAGGTAATTCCTGTTCTCTATTAATTTTATGTTTAGTTATTGCCTACAAAGCATTTAGATTTACATAGTTATCGGTAAATCTATCAGAATTTGTCGTAAGAGTCAATAAAATTAAGTTATTCCATTTTTTAATTGACAGTCAATAAAAGGTTGTTAAAATAATTGGTAATTGTGTCTTTTTGTTGCTCTAATATTTTGTAAAAAGGTGTGTTATGACGATTTTGTCATAGCTGCCTTACGTTCTTTGAACTAATAGGGTATTTTAATTAACCTACCTAATTTTCACATTTGTATTTTTTTATTCAAATTTTTTTCGAGTTAGGTACTTATATTCATTATGTAATCTTCATCCTATTAAGTCTTTGTTAGAAAGGAAGATATACATGGTAGGTGGACGAATCAAAGGGTCACAACAAAGAATTGGAATATTTGTTGATGTTCAGAATATGTTTTATTCGGCGAAGGCACTTCACCAATCAAAAATTGATTATAGTAAACTTTTATTGGAAATCGTTGGCGACAGAAATCTCATTCGTGCAATTGCATATGTAGTACAAAAACCTGATGTAGACCAATCCAGTTTTACTGATGCATTAAGCCGCTTAGGATATGAAATTAAATCGAAGGAACTTCGCTTAAGACCCGACGGAACGGCAAAAGGGGATTGGGACATGGGTATTGCTATTGATTCTATCGCAATTGCGCCAAAGTTAGATACGGTTGTGCTTGTAAGTGGAGATGGGGATTTTGCTCCGCTTGTAGAAATGTTGAAGGCGCATGGATGCCGTGTAGAGGTTGTCTCCTTCAGGCGAAGCACGGCAATTGAGCTTATCAATGCGGCCACAAAATACACTGCTATAGAAGAATCGATGCTATTTAAGGAAAAAAAGTTTCAAAAAAATGATACTCCGAACGAATAGCCACATAGATCCTGAAAAACTCAGCGAGTGTCAATCGGCAATAGGGTATTCCTTTAAGAATACCGTTGTACTTGAAAGGGCATTAACCCATACCTCATGTAAATTAGAAAATAATTTTTCCAATGAACGTTTAGAATTTTTGGGGGACGCTATACTGGGTATGGTCATTTCTGACTACCTTTATAAGACATTACCACAATGCAGCGAGGGTGAGTTAACAAAGATAAAATCTGTAGTGGTAAGCCAGACAACGCTTGCCAAAGTTAGTATGGAGGCACATCTGAAAGATTTTCTTTCCGTGGGAAGGGGTCTAAATGACCGGAATTTTCTTCCCAAATCCTTGCTTGCCAATGTATTTGAAGCAGTTGTTGCTGCAATATATCTCGACGGAGGCCTTGAGCCTGCCTATAATTTTACTGTAAAGCATTTAAAAAAAGAAGTTGATATTGTATGTAAGGATCAGCATGAGAAAAATTATAAATCTATCCTTCAGCAGTATAGCCAAAAGGAATATGGCGTTACACCAAGTTACCGGATTCTGCAACAAATCGGACCTGATCATGGAAAGTCATTTGAGGTAAGCGTTATTATAAAAGGTATTGAATATGGCAGAGGATGGGGTAAAAGCAAAAAGGAAGCAGAGCAATTTGCCGCAAAGGAAACAATGAAACTTATTGCCCCTGATTTGATACCCGAAAACGAAAACAAACCTTACATTTAATGCTATGAAAGGAGTTTTATCAATTATGTCTAAGAAAATAAACAAAAAGAAAATAGTAGGTATCTGCCCTGTAGGCATGATAAAAACGAAATGCCCTAGCATCAGGCGGACAAGACAGATTCGCATCAAATTGCTGGCATTACAGAGAGAAAAAGCCGCAAACACAGACCAGATAACAAAGCTTCGGGCTGCATTAAAAGAAAAGAAAAAGAAGGGCATTGCTGTGGATTGTGAGGCATGCAGATTCAACACAGCGAAAAGTACCGCTGACTCTGTTGTCTAATAACCCCACAGCGGAAACTTAACTGATAAAAAACCGGTACTTGCTGCATGAGATGTAAATCTCATTTTTTCATGCTTTTTGAGTTACCTCAGCGCATGCTGAGGTAATTTAAAAGGTATTTTTTTCCAGCCTGCCCGTTACTATCACACATAATCTCCACGATAACAAATACTTCCACACATAAAATTATCCTTTATCGTCCAGGATTATTCAAAACCGACGTCTTGGTCAAACAGTCTTGTTCAACAAAGCCATTTATAATGGCTTCCAAAAATAATTCTGATATTTCTATCTAAAATTTTTTTAAAATCCCCCGATATATAAGATATTCAGAAACTGTTTTTTATGGATATTTTTCCGTGACAGGTTTTTTCTCCATCAAACAATATCAGCCATATGCTCAATTCAATAAAAATATGCACATTATTAATCTTTATAGGCATCAATCTGAGATTTGCCACAGAACATATCATTAATGCCCTTATCTTTTTTCGCATCCTGCAATCGGAGAATTCGTATCTAAGATATGACATTCATACACCAAGTATACCTGATATGTACGGCGATATGATAACAGTTATAGTGTTTGCTATTGCATACCTATTCTTTATCTCAGCCGATACAAAAAAAACACTAAGTGCCAAATCTATTCACCGTCATGAAGAGACAGGAGATGGGTACCAGAAAGTTATTAAACAACTAAAAAATTATATGAAAAAGACCGGGGTGGTATCTATCCTTCCTCTGGTTCACCAAGAATCCATCAAACAGATAAAAGCTTATATCAGATGGACAAAAGGTATATTATTTTCAGGCATTATCGGGGGATTCGGTTTGTATCTTTTTTCAAAATATATATTATCCATAGGGTTAGAGATGTTATCTATTAAAAATAATTATTTATCATTCTTTTTAAATACCTTCAATGACACCATAAGATTGTGTTCCTGTCTTGTTTTTGCATACATCTATTGCAGTTATCTGTCTACAAATAATGCTATTCGTCTTTCGCTTTATGTATTTCTCTTTATCAGAAACTTTTTTGCAACTAATTTCATTGGATTAATAACCGAATATGACCTACACATCGTTGCCCCTTTTCTGGATATTCTTACACCTGTAATTATTTTTTATTCTATCGGTTGCATTATTACCAGCTACAGATCAACACGTCTTTCCAAGATAATAGGAAATCAGAAATATTATCCTTGCAAAGTAAGGTTTCAGACAGGTTCCAAATATGGGTAGTTAAGGAGTTGGTTCATTTCGGACGTGATGGCTTCAATTTCTTCTTCTTTTAAATTTGGATTAAACACCTCAAATTCCCGGTCTTCTTTCGGATAAGAAAGCGTAATAATTTCTTCTTCGTTTTGTCTTTTAAAAGATTTTATCCTTAACACCTTTTTTCTGATCAGATACAGTGCAAGTACATACCTGAGATTTCGCTGGTGAGATTCAATATTTCCATCCAATCTCATAAACATATCTAACAGGATGTCGGTATTTACAAGCGCTTGAACAAGTCTATCCTTTTTTGGCACCTTCGTTTTCCAGAATGAAAATGGCCCACTTTCCTTACCCTTATACCAGCATAGGGTACAAAAATCTTTACGAATAAAGGTATCATTTTCATCAAAAAGGGCTGAATAATATTCTTCGTCTTCAGCAAACCCTTTATTACAGAGAAGGCATCCGTTAGAACTTCTTTTTATCTCCCATTCCATCATAAAAGTCGAATTTTTAAAGACTATCTCTTCATTTTTTCCTGGATACACTCTTTTATCTCTTTGGAAAACTGCTTTGCCTGTTTTTCGGCGCAATTTATTTCATTCTGGACTGTTTCAATGAGACATTGGTTCCTGATAGTGGCAAGGTTTATTTCCACATTTAATTTTGCGCATTGGAATGACGCTTCTGCCAGAAAACAGGCAACACCCACATCAGAAATGAGATTGGGATTCGCAATGTCCACTAATTCCCGCGTCTGTTTCAATACATAAAGACAACACATTGTTGTTTTCAGAGGGACTTCCATTGCAAAGATGGTTGCTTTTTGTATTTCCTCAGACCGTTTGATCTTTTCCGCTTCAGTCGACTTCGGTAATCTATATGCATTATTGATCCAGTTGTAGGCTTTAATATCCTCCTCCATCAATGATAATAAGGTTTCCCTACTTTTTTCAGACGCTTCAAGTATCTTTTTCAGTTGAGAATCGTACTGCTTAAACTTTTCCCTTCCCACAGTAAGGTTTGCAGACATTGAGGTCATTGTAGTTGCTAATGCACCTACTAAGGCTGCTACACTTCCGCCACCAGGCACCGATGTTCCAGCAGATGCATCTTGCAAATATTTCTCGAGCGGCTCGTTTCTATACACAAACCCTCATCCCTGAATAACTATCTCGGTATTTAATGTAACAAAATCATAGAGTTCTTCTACATCGCTATTTAACATTCTAATACAACCATTTGACGAAGCCGTACCGATTGTTTCAGGCTGTGTTGTGCCATGAATTCCATATCCGGACAGGTTTGGTTTATCTTTGAAACCTATCCACCGTGTACCAAGAATGTTCTCCTTGTGTCCGTAAGGGAATACCCCTCCTTCCGGAGAATACCATACAGGCTCTTTCATCTTATTTTTTACTTCAAATGTACCCACTGGTGTTTTGTCGTTCTTTCCTATTGCAACTCGATACTGCTTTACATAATAGCCATTCAACATTAATGTCAGCGTAAAGTCTGACTTGCTAACAAGTATCTTAGTCTTTCCGGTAAATATCTTTAATCGCTCACCTATGTTTAATCGGGTAGATGACTTACCATTGATCCTCATAATCAATTCATAATTTGTATCGAATTGTTTGGCTATCCTGGCAAGAACATCGCCGGGTTGAACTGTATACGTTATGGCATCCGGGGAAGGAGCAGGAGAAAAGATCAATTCTTCATTCAGTCTGTCCAGCAGTTCTTTTATCTCTTTTTGTTTTCCAGGTATTTTTTTATTGATGAAAAAATCAGACAGAATATTTCTTGCCTCGTATTTTTTCCCTTCTTTTAAATATTTGTCAGCAATATCCAGAGAAGAGGGTTCCTGTTTTTTTGAGACCGGTTTTTCGATGGGCTTGAACTCTTCTACTTCTTTTTTTGAATCCGACCTAAGCTCATCTGAACGAATAATAATATCTTTTTTGTAAATGACTATATCTTCATTTTTTTTTGCTAATCTGACAGGCAACTTCTGGTTGTTTTCTTCAGATACTTCAAAATCTGGTATTCCCGCATATATGGTAATATTGGCCTTAAAGAAAACTGAAAGGGCGTTTATTCCAAAAATTATTACGAGAAAATATTGAATTGTTTTCATGAAAGGGAATTAATATCACACCGACAAAGTATTGTCAAGCCAAAATGAATACAATCTATTTCAGTATATTGATGATTATTGATACCCGGTCGTTATGTCTGTCACCTCTGATGCCTTTTGCCATGGGTCTGTTGTTTCCGTATCCGACAGTAATCAATCGCTTAAAAGAAATATCACCGTTCCTGTGAAGATAATCTGCCACCGCTTTTGCTCGGTCCAGAGAAAGTTTCCAGCAGTTGCTATACTCTGCGGAAGGTATAAAATTTCTTCTCGCGTGCCCCTCTATTATTAGCGAACAGGGCCTTTCTCCGATTAAATCGATCAAATTATCCAGCGAATGTCTTCCCTCAATGGGAATAGTAATATCATTCTCCTCAAAAGAAACCACAACGGCCGCCGGTATGTGGTCTTCCTCCCGATTGATTTCGTCTACACCTCTATCACTGCTTTCCACTGGTTTTTTCCCCCTGCTTGGGTAAATATATTTCATTTTACGGATGGACTCCTTTTCATCGTCGTCACCCCATCCCGAAAGTATTCCGCCCATGCCGAAAGTTATCTCCCTTTTCTTCATCGATCTTTGAAAACCCTCAATAAACTCCTTTTTCTTTTCTTCAGTAAAGGTATTCAGAACGATAAAAAAAGCCAGTAACAACGTTGCAAGAGATGCATATGATAACATAAACATATCGGGCGGCTTTGAATCAAAAAACCTTTTTTTCCTTTGATTCCATACTGACATCTTTCCAAAAACCTCCGATAATCAAACTGCCGTGGTCATTTTTTTAATATAATAATCCCAATAGTATCGTCTTTGCTCGCATAAGCGCTGGAATATCCTGCTATTGCAACTCTTCGCGGTTCAATATGTTCTTTGGTCATGAGAAAATCACATATGCTGGCTGATCTATCGACAGATAAATCTGTTTCCACAATACCAGGCTTTATGGCTGTTCCCATATTGGTATTAATAACGATTCTCCCTCTGATATTTCGCAGCGCCGTACCTAATTCCTCAAGAATCGGGTATGCCTCCCTTTTTACTGTGGATTCACCCCTTTCAAAACACAAATTCAAGGGAATCTCTATCTTGCACCCTATCTTTATGTCTTCAATACTGACATATCTGGCAAGTTTGTTTTCCTCAAGAAAGTTTGATAAATAATGATACATCTCTTTGGCGTCGACGAACTCCTCAATCGGCTCTGCCACTTCAGGACTTTCCAATGTATCCAATTCGTTTTCAAAGGGGTTTTCCAGTGGATTTGTGCCATCCTCCAATAAAAATTCTCCGCCGTCACCCACAAAAGTTTTCTGAACTTCCGACATGATCTTTTTATACTTATCTACGTTGATGGTAGAAAGGCTAATCAACATAACAAAAAAAGTAACAAGCAACGTTACCATATCACCGTAAGTAAGCAACCACAGGGGAGTTTCATTACCCTTTCCTTCATCGCTCATTATGATTATTTTCCTTCCTTTGTGGGATTCATAGATATTTTATCTGCGACCTTGGGTTGCAGAAATGATTTTAATTTGTCTTCTGTTATCATGGGGGCATCGCCCTTCTGGATAGAAACAACCCCCTCCATAATAACTTCCTTCAATAAAAGTTCTTTTTTGCTTAAGGTATCCAGCCTGCCTGCAAGCGGCAACAACACGAGATTTGCCACAATAACCCCGTAAAATGTGGTAATAAGCGCTACCGCCATACCAGCACCAATCTTCGACGGGTCGTCGAGCTTCTTCAGCATATCAACAAGCCCAATTAATGTTCCTATCATACCGAAGGCTGGAGCCATCGAGCCCGCAAACTCAAGAATCCCCTTGCCAGCAGAGTGTCTTTGGCGGATATTATCAATTTCCGTACCTAAAATACTCCTAAGAGTGTCAGTGTCTGAACCATCTACCAGTAATCTCACCGCCTTTATGAGAAATTGATCGTTGATCTTTTCAATTTCCTTCTCAAGTCCCAAAAGGCCTTCACGACGGCTAATCTTACAATATTCAACCAACCGCTTAATCTCTTCCTCCACCGAACCCGCCTTTACAAAAACAGTTTTTTTTGCCACCCCAATCGCACCCATCACAGTAGGAATAGGAAATCTTACAACTGTGGATGCTACCGTACCCCCCACTACAATCATAATCGAAGGTATATCGATATACCCCATCACAGCAGTAACCCCGCCACTCATTACAATACCTACCATTATTAATCCAGCACCAATTATCAGGCCAATCAGCGCACCGGGATCCATATTTTCAAGCTCCTTGCAAAATAAGGTTGCCTACAATAACGATTTTTCACTTATTACTATTTTGCGATTGAATATGTTTCATTTATGAAGTCTTCTGAACAATTTCAGAATGACACCGTATAAGGACTAAAATCTTCTTATAGTTGATTTTCCAACATAGTAATTGCAAATAATATGCCTCGTTATTTCACGTTTTCTTTAAGGAAAAACCAATCTGCATAATGCTCAGAAGATAAGTGTCTATATCCATGAAATATACTATGAAAATATCTTGAGTACCGACTGTCTGTTTAAAATCGGCCCATTTTTTTACCAGTAAATATTAATAAAAAGGAAAAAGATGTTTTGTGTGCTTTTTGTACTGTTGTAGAAATTTTATACAAAACCTTTATGTATCTCAAAAATAATCAAAGTTAGGTGGTAATATAGATATTCCATAAACCTCAGCAAACAAGCGGTTATAGTATGAAATATCCATTAAACAGGTAAGTACACAGAGGAATGAATCAAGAAGAAATTATGTTTAAACGATACGTTGAATAGTATATTTAACCTACAAGGAGTACAATAACATACCGTGTCAAGGATTACACAAGACGTACATAGATGTCCCGTGCAATAGCACTGTCAAGGGCAATTTGCGTCTCGCCCATCTGGATTACATACGTTGGCTGTCTTTGATGAAGACGGATCAGAACGCCGGGCAATAAACCCATAGATGATAGTCTGTCAAGTCGTCCATGGTATTTTGTAACAATGTAGGATACTTTTGCCGTATCCCCTGACCTCAGGTCTGATAACGGCATTATGACAGGTCTTATCTCTTTATTCGCCTTTTCACAACACTCTCCCGGTGGTATAGCTTTCCCATGAGGACAAGTTACCGGATGTCCCAACAAGGTACATATACTGGCTGTAACCTCCTCATCCAGGATATGTTCAAACTTGCACGCACTGGAATCCATAGCTTCTTCTTTCACATCCAGGACATCATTCAACAATCTTTCGGCAAGCCGGTGTCTTCTGATAATTAATCGTGCATCTACCCGACCTTTCCTGGTAAATTCTACCCTGTTGTTTACTATTTTAATAAAGTCTGCATCTGCGAGTGCTTTCAGTTTCTCTTCCGCTGTGGAAAGATGTATCTTTTTTATTAATAAATCTTTTTCTACTTTTCCGCATTCTTCTTCCATTGTCCATATTAACTCCAGAATTTCTTCTTCACTAGGCTCAGTCATAGTGCAATCTTTCCCCCTTCTTTCAACTCTATTCTAAAAAGATACCGTGGCCTCCTGACCCATAATACGATCAGCATAACAGTCATTGCCAAACCACCGCCAAGCAAATCAATCTCTTTATGATAAGCACCAAATGATATAACCTTTGACATAAATTCTGTTAACATGCACCCTGACACAAAGGCAAGAAGTGAAAATACAACTTTATGCTTTGTGAACCAATTCTTTGTATCGTGGAGTACAACCTCCTGCCCGATCTGAATTCCGTCTATTGCGGCCACTTTTATAATGTTGTGCACACCCATCTTCTTCGGGCAGACAGCACAACTCCCACATGCGGTATTTCCTTTAATAATACACACCTCTGCAACGCTGCCTGAAATGAATACTACCTTCCCCAGTATTTGCATCCATTAAAATTGCTGTAAAATGAACCTTAAAATACCACCAATAAGTACAGAATATGGTAAGATAAAAGCAAACATGAGAAATGCATTTTTTGTCCCCTGCTCTTTGATCATCACAAAAAAATTGGCAAGACACGGAATAAATAAGGTAATCACAACCAGCGAAACCAGTAATTGCTTGGGGTCAATACCTGCACTTCCGCCTTTTTCTTCTAACGCCTTAAAGATACTCACTGCACCATAATCCCTTCTTAGGAATCCCAGGATAAAACCTTGCACTGTTTCTACAGGCAGCCCCAAAAAATTCCTGATAACCGGGGCGCTTATTTTCTCTATAAAAGAGAGTACCCCTAATTTCGTAGCCACAAATAACGCAAGGGTACCAAGCATGAATAAAGGTACGGCCTCCTTTAAGAACCAATGTACCCGATAGAACGTCTTGATAAAAATATTCGATAACTTTGGCATCCGAAATGGCGGTATCTCCATCAAGAAATCAGAAGGTTCCCCCGGCAAGACCTTGGACGATAGATAGCCAACAAAGATAAGCTGCGTGCAAATGACAAAAACGTATATAGCAAAATATGTACCAGAAACCCTCCCAAGCACACTTGAAATCACTCCCAGTTGGGCAGAACACGGGATGGCCAATGCCAGTAACAGGGTAGCAATAATCCTCTCCTTTTTGGTATTAAGGATGCGGGTTGTCAGTGTCGCCATAGTATCACAACCCAGACCCAGCACCATCGGGAGAACGGCCTTTCCATTCAGCCCAATGCGTTTAAATATCTTATCCACCATAACGGCAAGACGCGGAAGATAACCGCTGTCTTCCATAATGCCAAACGCCAGGAAAAAAAACCCCACGATAGGGAAAACAATGGCAATTGCATAGGTAAGCCCCACTCGTACCAAGCCTGATTGTTCGTTCAAAAACAATTCAAAGATAATATTGTCCTTGCTTATCACTTTCTGTGCAAGCAGTCCAAAATAATAATTAAACCCCTGGAAGTTTACATGGGTAAACAGATAGGTTTTTTTAACAAAAGGAATGTATACATATAGATCAAAACCACCAGAAGGTATTAAAGAACGGCCAAACACCTTCTCCTCAAAGAAATCTACACATGTGCCCGCCCCAAACTCCCCCACAAGTTTATAAACAATCCATAAAATAATAATCAGGAGGGGAAAGGCTGCCAACGGATGCATGGTGATGCGCCCCAATACCTCTGCAATTGTACTCTTTGCCTTGTATTCTCTCAGATAGAGGGACAATGAGAACCACAGAGACGAAATACCACCGATGACAGGTGGCGTGATATAAATCAGCATACTACCGGAAGGAAATCGGGATGAGATAAGATACATCAACAATGCCGTGAGTTTGTATCCCATGAAAAAAGAGACCAGCGGCACAAGAAAATAAAAAAATATTCCTCTTAGAACCGGATTGGTTTCTTTTTCTCTCCTGAAGCTAAGTGTTACCCTGTCAACCAGCGCATCTACAAAATTTGCCCGTTTGATGTTGATCACATAACCTAAGGGATTGCTAAAATGGCTTTGGATACCATCTCGAATACGCCCAATTTCGGCAAGTGAATTCTTTGCGAGTTTATGCCGTAACCTTTCTTTAAGGGTTTCATCGCCTGATAAAAGCATTATAGCCAGCGATCGCTCATTCACTGTCGTATTACCCTGCAATATTTTCTGAATCCTTGAAATGCCTTCTTCTATTAAGTGCCCATAATCAATATGAAGATTAGGTACTTTTGCAATTGGTATAGCATGAAAAAGTGCGTTTATTCCTACCCGGTGTGTGGCAATAGTTTTCACGACAGGTATATTCAAAATTTCCTGCAATGCGTCTGTATCAATATTCATGCCCCTATCCAGGAGTTCATCCCACATATTTAACACCAGCACAACGGGGAGTCCCATCTCTGCAAGCTGAGTAGTAATCAGCAAACTACGACGAAGATTCTTTGCATCCGCTACCTGAACGATATGCTTCCTGTACTCTTCTAAAAGCATATCTCTTGCAACGCTCTCATCCTCCGAAAGAGGAATAAGACTATTTGCCCCAGGTGTATCGACGATTTCAATTCCACCGTCCAACCCTTTGCAAATGCCTTTGGAAATCTCCACCGTTGTTCCAGGGTAGTTCGAGACAGTCACGTATTTTCCAGTTAACAAACCAAATATCACACTTTTTCCGACATTTGGGTTTCCCACCAAGGCAACCTTATATGTATTTATATCCACTGCGGACATTTTGCTCAATCCTGTTCTATAATTAGGCCTTCGGTAACTTACTAAATGTAAATTTTTTGACAGGAGTCTACCCCCCCACCTAGGGGATTAAGGGGGAGATTTGCCGTTTAAAATTCTGGAACAACAAATTGATTGAAACTGAGTCTCCATTTCGCAAGTATAATACTTTTGCAAAACAAGTCAAACTTTTTCTTCCAGGGGTTTAAAGGCTAAAACACGGCGGGCCAGGATGTCAACAGGCACCTGGCTTTTTGCTCTAAATTCAGCAAGTTGATGGAGAAAAGGCAGGTACTTCCATTGGGTATTATATTTCTCACTTAAATCTTTTATCTTTTGATAATACTTTTCGTATACGTCATTTAAAACTTCTT
This sequence comes from Candidatus Brocadia sp., assembly GCA_040048245.1. Classification (GTDB taxonomy): domain Bacteria; phylum Planctomycetota; class Brocadiia; order Brocadiales; family Brocadiaceae; genus Brocadia. Next base: position 1,184 of record JABRVT010000124.1, on the reverse strand, counting down.
TGTAGCCAAGATTACAATAAAAAACACGGCATCCGAGCGTCCTGAAGTCTCTGATGCTGCATTGATTATCTTTCAGAAAAGGGCAAATGTTGTCTGTAACGTTGAAATCCGGTACATTCACATTCCGGGTAATAAAATCGATTTCTATATTACTCGCATAAAGTACATGATCAAAGGAGCTAAAATTACAGCACGTTCCACATCCATTACAGCCCGGATTCAGCTGCGTTAACTCTTTTTCTAAACGTTGATAAAGTGTTCTTAATTCTGAATAAAGATTTACTGCTTCATATCCCCCAGCTATCATATTAGCCAAAACGCCTTTCGTATACCTTTAAATTGTCTTCTATATCTTTGATAGTATGCAACCTCCCCTTATCTATGCCGGGACACATCTTCTTCAATTTCTCCCACTCGGACCTGTTTTCTAAATTCGATGCCCAGAATGGAAATGACCTGCACTGACACGGCCTTACACCATAAATCTTACAACCACCATTACCATACATAATGCAGTCGCCGTTGCCATATTCAACAAGGCTGAACCTGCCATTAATACTCCTTAAATAATTTTTAGCAAATGCGTTCTTTGTAATACCCAGAAATGATGATATTTCTTCGGTCTCCCTTTTATTAACCCATACAACACCAGGTTCACCGCGACAGCATCTGCCGCATCGCTGACATTCAAACCTCAACCCTTCTTTGTACCATGGCAGAATGTTTTCTTGAATATCTTTATTTTTATTCATTTTAAAACTGTTCTTATCCTATTTTTGTTAACCTCTATCCCTCAAAAATACAACTGAAGTACTTTTGCATTTTATAATACCATTACTTTTATAAAATACAATAAATATCACACTTGAACTGAATAGACATATTTCGAAAGATTTCTTGAAATTTTATTTCTGTATCATTCACAGTTTTTGCCTTCGGTCAGTAGTCAGTATGAGGTGCAAGATATTTTGAAGCTTTTTCGTCAATTATTTCCGAACACCTTAATCCTTTATCAAAAACTTATTTGGAAAGATTATATCTCTCTTTAATATTTTTCAAGTTCAACATATTGTTTAATTTTATGGGTCTTCTAAGTTTTGTGTGGGTAAATTTTCATAATTCTGGTAAGAATGACGATAGTATTTTAAGTTTGAGATATTCACGATCTTTAATACCATAGGCTC
>JABRVT010000123.1:0-1831 GCA_040048245.1 Candidatus Brocadia sp. | reverse complement strand
GACGATCATTGCTCTTCATGAGTCAGGGATACCCGGTACAGACCCGGCCTTACAAAAGGCAGGACGGTGGCTCATAAGTAAGGAAGTAAGGACTTTCGGAGATTGGGCGTTAAAGTGCAAGGTAAACGAACCAAGCGGCTGGTACTTCCAGTATGCAAACGAGTTTTATCCTGATACAGATGATAGTGCAGCGGTTCTGATGGCCCTGCAACGGGTATCATTGCCGCAAACTGCCAGTAAGGAAGAGGCGTTTTTACGGGGGTTGCAATGGATCCAGGCCATGCAATGCGATGACGGAGGATGGGGGGCATTTGACCGCAACAACAATAAGGCTATTCTCAACCATATACCCTTTGCAGATTTTAATGCATTGTTGGACCCAAGCACCAGCGATGTTACTGGCCGGTGTTTGGATTTTTTAGGACGTGTAGGGTTTGGTAAGACCTCACACAATATTCAAAGAGCAATAGAATTTCTCCAAAAAGAGCAGGAAAAAGATGGACCGTGGTTTGGGCGTTGGGGCGCAAACTATATCTACGGGACGTGGTCTGTATTCTCCGGACTCGCTGCGGTTGGAGAGGATATGAACAAGCCGTATGTTAGAAAGGCCGTTGATTGGCTGAAAAGTGTTCAAAACTCTGATGGGGGATGGGGCGAAACGATAAAGTCTTATGATGATCCATTCCTCAAGGCAATAGGTAAAAGCACACCTTCGCAAACGGCATGGGCATTGTTAGCATTATTAACTGCCGGCGAATTAGAATCGGAGTCTGTAGAAAGGGGTATAAAATTTCTCCTGACGAGGCAAAGAGAAGATGGGAGCTGGGACGAAGCTGAATTTACCGCAACAGGCTTTCCAAAGGTTTTCTATCTGAAATACCATATGTATCGCAACTACTTTCCTTTGATGGCGCTAGGAAGGTATCGTAATCTTACTCAAAAGTTATGATATAACCTCGCAAATCTAACCATACGAAAGCAAAGATAGGATACATGTAGCAATTTGGTTTTTTGAAAAATTACAGTAATGATGCGGTTATCATGTACTATAGAGGCAATTCATGAATTGCCTCTACGTAATTACTGTTAAGACGCTTACGACCAAAAAAATTCATTTGATTGTGGACAATCTCAGCGTCCATAAACATCAAAACGTAAAAGATTTGCTATCGAAAACATCCCCACTATTTTTCCCATCTTACCCCTATTCAATGCTTACCGACTCAGTCAGATAGAGCTATGGTTCAGCCCATGCACGGAAAATAGCCAAACGAGGTGTTTTTGGTTCAAAAGACGAACTGATTGCAAAAACCATGGAATACAGTGAATTTTATGACAAAAGGGCAAAAACAACTGAGTTGTTTCTTGTAATTTTAAAAAGAGAGCTGTATTATAAAGTTTTTATCACAGTGTAAAAACAAATAAGCGGAAATAAGGATAAATACAACAAGGAGCCGGTGTGGAAAAGACCGATACGGACGAAGCAACAGATGAAATTGAAAATATCAGGATGCCATTGGGTGCCCATCTGGAAGAATTGCGCCGGAGGGTTGTCTATTCCATTATCGCCATTGTTTTCTGTTTCATATTGTGCTGGTTTTTCAAGATGCAGATTCTGGATATAGCAAAAAGACCACATAAGTTTGCCATGGAAAAGGTTGGTTTGTCAACCGAGTTGCAGGTACTGAGTTACCAGGAGGGCTTCTATGCCTATATGAAGTTATGTTTTATAACGTCAGTTTTCCTGGCATATCCTTTTATCATTTACCAGATATGGAAATTTATAAGCGTAGGACTTTATAAAAAAGAGCGCAGATATGTGCTTCTATTC
>JABRVT010000122.1:0-1047 GCA_040048245.1 Candidatus Brocadia sp. | reverse complement strand
ATGTTTCCCAAGGTATGAGAGTTGAGAATGCGGCCACAATGGCAGGGATTAGCAAAAGCACCTACTACTACAAAGCAACAGGGAATAAACCAGGTAAGAGGGCTACTACACATACAAAGATGACAGACGGGAGTATTGTCCCCAACAATGTTGTGGTTGCAGAAATATGCAGAATACTTCAGCAGGAGTTTATGGAAAACGGATATTTAAAGGTTACCTGGACACTGAAAGATTTAAATTATCAGATTGGAGACAAAAAGGTCTATCGGCTGATGAAAGAACATAATTTACTCAATCCTAAAAAAAAGAAAGTTGCCAGAAAATATGTTGAACATAGCCAACCTAATCCGTCTCAACCTTTTGAAGTCATTGAGATTGATATTAAATACATTTACATTCGGGGAGAGAGAAGAAATGCTTATTTGATAACCCTATTGGATACTTTTTCCAGAATAGCCATAGCATGGGACCTTCAGTTCAGTATCAAGCATACACACGCCAAAAGGCTCATTGATGAATTTATCCTTAATTATGTCCAGGATAGGTACCCAAGTAACACTCAAATGCAGCTAATACTCAGATCAGACAATGACAGCAGGTTTATTGCCTCGGCTTTCAGGGAACATCTTCATTTGAACTTCATTGATCAGCAATTCATTCATCCGGCTACACCTCAACAGAATGGACATATTGAAAGTTTTCATAGTGTGGTGGAAGAACTGGTATGCTCAAAATTTGATTTTGAAGACATCTATGAAGCCAGAGAAGTATTTAAGAGATTCTTTGATACATATAATAACCGCAGAACCATCAAACCCTTGCTTTATCTTCCGCCTTCAGTGTTTTTGAAAGAATGGGATAAAGGAAACATAGGATTGAAAGTTGAGGTATGTAAGGGAAAAAAGAAAATCAATAACTTTTTCTTCAGAGGACAGCGACCCTACTGGATCACTGCCCCCTCTGAAGACTTTTTATTTTGGCAATGCAAAATTATGTCGGAAAATTTTACTTTTGTACATCATTAATAATTTAGTCCTAATAATAGGG
>JABRVT010000121.1:0-27503 GCA_040048245.1 Candidatus Brocadia sp. | reverse complement strand
TTTCATGAAAGGGCTTGTAGCCAGCCGTACACGGCGGTATCGACGGCTTCAGCATTGACCTCCTGTAAGAACCGCCTGATGGTGGGTTCGCTGGGAGGTTCATATCGACCAGTCTTTCTATAAAACATAAAAACCGTTTTGAAAAAGTCAGTTTATTTTCTTTCTTTAATTACTTGCACTTATATTCGACGTATCCCTGACATAGCATGATATATGGATTATATCTTGACAATGACTTTTGATAAGCTTATACTTGTTTTTTATCGCTTATCGATTTTTACACGCCTCCGTCAATAGTCTTAATCCTTTATTTTAATAATATATATATATGTATATATGCAATTTGTTTACAAATCCGTTATTTTGCAAAGATATATTTTTGTAACTGTTTAGTCAGATAATTGTCGTTAGCGCCCATAGCTCAATTGGATAGAGTCACGGACTACGAATCCGGAGGTTGGAGGTTCAAATCCTCCTGGGCGCGCTTTAAATCACACGACGGGTAGTCAGGTAATTCCAGTGGTGTTTGAAACAACCGATGCACATGAATATTTCATGAGGCAGGCCATTATAGAGGCGAAAAAGGCTGTAGAGAAGGACGAGGTGCCTGTTGGGGCTGTAATTGTCTATGAAAACCGTATTATTGCCCGCGCGCATAACCAGCGTGAGATGCTCAATGACCCAACTGCCCATGCCGAAATGATAGCAATAACTCAAGCTGCAGCCTATTTACAAAACTGGCGTTTGACCGGAACAACGATCTATGTTACCTTAGAACCTTGCGCAATGTGCGCCGGGGCCTTGGTGCAGTCAAGGGTGGATACCCTTGTCTACGGGGCTGTAGATAAAAAGGGAGGGGCGTGCACATCAGTGATGAATCTTGTTCAGGAACCCAGGTTTAACCATCGTTTGAAAGTTATACCCGATATCCTTGCCGGCGAGTGTAAATATTTGTTACAAAAATTCTTTCTGGAAAACTGCCGAATGAAATAATTCTTATCGGTTGGAGTAGTTTAAACCGTTTTTATCTGTTTCGATAGTTCATGCTATTTGATAGACCCGGAGAGGTGCCAGAGTGGTTGATCGGGACGGTCTCGAAAACCGTTTCTCGCATAACAGCGGGACGTGGGTTCGAATCCCACCCTCTCCGCCAGTAACAGTTGTATTTTTTATGCAATTTTCTGCTGTGAAACTACGATGAAGTTGAAAATGTGGGAAGATAAGAATATCCCAAACTCCTGCCTCATAACTTCATGGTATAATATTTTGGGAGAGGTGTCAGAGTGGCCGAATGAGCGCGCTTGGAAAGCGCGTATACCGACAAAATCGGTATCGCGGGTTCGACTCCCGCCCTCTCCGCCAGCTTTATTGCAATAGGCCGTGCTAGATGGGGAGCTAGCGGTTCCCTGTAGCCTGCAACCCGCTATAGCAGGATCGATCGCTTTTTCGAGGGCTCACGACTGTTAGCTTTATCTATGTAAGTGGTGATGAGGGCCGGATCTCATGCAATAAGAGATTGTGTGAACCTGGTCAGGTGCGGAAGCAAGCAGCCATAAGCATTGATCCTTATGTGCCGTGAGCCAGTCTGGCCTGAGCTTACTGCATGGATAAGCTAATAGAAATGGGAACGGAAAAAAGCGCACGGCCTTTTCTACGACTTTGAAAAAGTGGTGGAAGAAACTGTATTGATATAGGATAAATGAGAGAGTATAATTAAAAAAATTCGACAACTTAGTTTTTTGAAGGCGTTGAGAATTGTAAATGTCTTAGCAGTAATCATATAGCGGCAATTCAATGAATTGCCGCTACAGCACATGACGATCACATTATTACTGGATTAGTGGAATTTTTTAAAAAACAAAATTGTTGCGAAAAATATAAGGTTTTCGAGATAATTCGAAGGAATTATGATGTACAATTGCATTCGATGTGGTTAACGAGGTGACCGCTAATGTCGTATGTTGTATTAGCTCGCAGATATCGCCCTCAAACATTTGATGACCTAGTTGGACAGGGACCTATTGTTACAACCATCAGGAATGCTATCCGATCCAACAGGGTTGCCCATGCCTATCTGCTGGCTGGACCACGAGGTGTGGGAAAGACTTCGATGGCACGGATATTGTCAAAGGCGCTCAATTGCCAGCATGGACCTACGGATACTCCCTGCAATACCTGTGATATTTGTCGATGCATCTCCGATGGCAATGATATCGACGTTTTAGAAATTGATGGCGCATCCAACAGGGGGATCGACGAGGTGCGGAATATCAGACAAAATGTTGGCTATGCCCCATCCCGGTCCCGTTATAAAATTTATATCATCGATGAAGTTCATATGCTTACCCGTGAGGCGTTCAACGCGCTTCTGAAAACCCTCGAAGAACCGCCGGCGCATGTTAAGTTTATTTTTGCTACAACGGCAGCGAATCGCCTTCCCGAAACCGTACAATCTCGATGTCAGCGATTTGACTTTAAAAATATTTCTGTTCATGATATTGAAAAGAGGCTTCTGGATATCTGCAAGGCTGAAGGCGTGCAGGTTGAACCCGCCGCCATTCATATGATTGCGAGATATGCCAGGGGCGGGTTGCGAGATTCTCAGTCGGTGTTGGACCAGCTCCTTTCGTTTTGCAAGGACAAGATATCTCTGGAAGATGTAAATTTTGTTCTGGGTTGTATTGACGAAGACAAGATACAGGGTATGTTCGATAGCTTTATAAAAAAGGATGTGTCCGCTGCCTTGAAGATTGTGGATGAGGTTTTAGCCGAAGGAAAGACTTCCGGGGAATTTATCGACCAGTTGCTTTCGTATATCAGGGATATTCTGATCTTTTCTTCCTGCGGTCAGGAGGCAAAGTGGATTGAATTGAATGCCTCTTTTGCGCAACGATACGGAAAATCCTTTTCTTGCGATACCCTGATGTATATGGTCCAAATACTTTCGGATGCAAAGATGCGCACGACGGATTCCCTCTTGCAGCGTATTTTGCTGGAGATGGCTGTAATCAAGTTGTGCCGGATGGAATCGGTTGGTTCACTAAATGAAATTGTAGAAAAGATTGCATTATTAGAAGATAGGCTTGCCCATTGTAAAAGTGAACTGGTGGAAAAAAGCGAAGAAATAGCGCCTGCTCAAAAATCTGTTACCCAGCAAATAGCGCTGGAACCGGCGTCGGAAGAATATCATGCAACAGCGACTAAAGGTAATGATTTCGATGACCTGCAAGATGGAAAAAGCGTTTGGGAGAAAGTCCTTTTTGCAATCCAGAGTAAAAAAAAGTCAACCTGGGCGCTTTTGAAAGAAGGTCGATTAGTTTGGTTCAAGGATGGAGAAATGACCATCGAATTTCCCGGTAATTGTTCCTTTCACAAGGAGAAACTTGATCAAACTGAAGAAAAGAGACTTATCGAACAGTGCGCCAAAGAGGTAGTGCAGGGAGATGTGAGGTTAAAACTTGTGGTAGCCAAAAACGGAAGTCAGGAGAAAAGGAATGTAAACGTGTTCTCAGGTCACAACCCTTCTGATCCGCAGTCGGTCGATCCGGTATTTTCCGAACCGACGGTAAAAAAGGCCCTGGATCTTTTTGGCGGGCATGTCGTCAAAGTAAATAAATAGAGGAGGTCAACGCGATGAAAGGTTTTGGCAATATTGCAGAAATGATGAAACAGGCGCAAAAACAGGCGCAAAAAATGCAAAAGCAGATGGAAGAGATTCAAAATGATTTGAAGGAACGAGTCGTAGAGGCCAGTTCCGGCGGTGGAATGGTCACTGTGCATATGAATGGTAAACAGGAGATTCTCTCTATTAAGATCGATCCAGAGGTGGTAGACCCAAAAGACGTTCAGATGCTTGAAGACCTGATTCTCTCTGCTGTTTCACAAGCGCTTAAGAAATCGCAGGAGCTATACCAATCTGAGATGGGAAAACTTACAGGGGGGTTAAACATACCCGGGATGCAGGGATTGTTTGGAGGGATGTAAGTGACGGTAATTGTTTTAAAAGTGCTTAAGAGGTTTTTGTGTTGAATGCGTATCCACCATCCGTAATAAAACTTATCAGCGAATTCGGCAAGATGCCTGGCATAGGACAGAAAACGGCTGAACGTCTTGCGTGTCATATCTTAAAGCTAACAGTAGAAGAGGCTATGCAGCTTGCCTATGCCATCCGTGATGTTAAAAAGCTTGTCAAGACGTGTTCAGTCTGTTTCAATATTTCAGAAAATGATCCGTGTCACATTTGCAGTGATACGTCAAGAGATAGAACCACAATTTGTGTGGTTGAACAACTTGCAGACTTTCTAACGATAGAAAAGACGGGTAAATACCGTGGCCTTTATCATGTACTCCAGGGGCATATTTCGCCACTGGAGGGGATTCACCCCGAGTCTCTGACAATTGAAAAACTTCTGCAGCGGGTGAAGGCAGATCACACAAAAGAAGTTCTCCTGGCTACGAATCTCAACATGGAAGGAGATGCAACTGCTTTATATATTCATAAACAATTGTGTAATTTAGGGGTCCGGGTTACAAGGCTTGCGCGCGGGTTGCCTACGGGAAGTTATCTTGAGTATGCAAATACGGCGATTGTCGCCGACGCCATTAGTGGTAGAAGTGAGATGTTAGGAGTTTAAAGTCGTTTTTTTAAGGAAGGTGATGTTTCATGAAAATGCAATCATCCTTATTACCCCAGCTTCAACAAAAGCTGAAATTGTCTCCCCAAATCATACAATCAATCGAGATTTTACAGTTACCATTGTTGGCGCTTGTTGAACACATACAGCAGGAACTGGTAGATAATCCTGTGCTTGAAGAGGTTTTAGATGAGAAGAAGGACGAGAATCCCAAGGAGGGAGACGATCCAGTTACGGTCTCGGAAGACAATGAGAAAGTCGATGAAATCGATAAATTGGGTGAAATTGCAGAAGATTGGCGTGATTACTATTCACAGACAACAATACGGCGAAATAACATTTCTGAAGAACGCGATCAGAAGCAGGAGGCATTGGAGAACACGGCCGCCAAGCCAATGTCCCTTCATGATTATTTAATGGGACAGTTGTCATTAATTGATATTCCGAATCATTTTGTCGAAGCGTGTGAAAATATCATTTATTCAATAGACAAATCCGGATATCTGGCCAGCCCGTTAGAAGAAATTGTGCAATCCCTTGAAAAACCTCTTTCCCTTGAAGAAGTCAAGGAAGCCCTGAAGATTATCCAGACACTGGAACCACCAGGCGTCGGCGCCAGGAACCTGCAGGAATGTTTAATGCTTCAGCTGGACAAACGTGACCCGAATTATCAACTGACAAAGGAACTCCTTCTCAATCACCTGGAAGATATCGAGATGAAGAAATATCCCCTCATAGCAAAAAAGACCGGATACAGCCTGGAGGTGATAAAGAAACAGGTGGAGTTTATTCGTACATTAAACCCCAAGCCTGGTTCTCTTTTTTGTGACGAGACTATTCCTTATGTAGTTCCGGAAGTAAAAGTAGAATATATTGACGGAAAATATGAAGTGTTTCTTATTGACAACACCAATCTGCCTCATTTGCATATCAGTTCTTTTTACAAAAAATTTCTGAGTGAGAATGGTACCGACACATCAACGCGCCAGTATATACAAAAGAAAATTGAATCGGCGAAATGGCTTATTGATGCTATTGAACAGAGGCGAAGCACCCTGTATAAGGTGGCCTGTAAGATAGTAGAATTACAAAAGGATTTCCTTGATGAGGGAATCCATCGCCTTAGAACGCTTAAGATGCAGGATGTCGCTGATGTTGTGGGAGTACACGTCTCAACGGTAAGCCGTGCCATTGCCCATAAATATATTCAGACACCTCAGGGCATATTCGAGATGAAATTCTTCTTTACGGGAGGTTTTCAGAACGTAGACGGGTCAATGGAATCATGGGAAGCAATAAGGCAGAAGCTTGCTGAGATCGTTGCGAAAGAAGATAAATCAAAGCCATTGAGCGATGAAGAGGTTGCCGAAAAATTACATGCATCCGGTATAGCTATCGCCAGAAGAACGGTAACGAAATATCGAAGGATTATGAAGATACCATCTTCAAGACAGAGGAAGGAATATTAATTGATAAAGCATAAAATTTATATAATAAATATCCTCTCTTTTATTATAAGTGTGGTTGTTCTAGGGTGTTTGACCGGTTGCTTTACCACCGATAGGTATCATAATAAAAGACACCTCGATACCATTAAAAAGGATATTGGTTCTGCACACAAGGATACTGATAGGGTGCTTGGACTGGATGAGCCTTCTCCACTGGTAGAAGAAAAATAACATCTCAAACACAAAATCGCAACTCACCCGCCTGTCAATAAAGCAAATTTGTTCCTTAATCCGACGAGGTATAATGGATTTTGATCTCATAATAAAAGATGGAACGGTAATCGATGGAACAGGTATGCCAGGACAAAATCTGGATATTGGCATCAGGCAAGATAAGATTACCCTTTTGGATTCGCACATCCCCGATAACAGGTGTCCTACCATTGATGCGAAGGAGATGATTGTTGCTCCCGGATTTATTGATATCCATTCCCATAGTGATTTTTTATGGTTTGCCCGCCCGGAAAGCGACAGCAAGATACTTGACGGCGTAACTACGGAGATTTGCGGAAACTGCGGTCTGTCGGCCTTTCCGTTGCGGGGCAATGTGCTGGAAAGAAGAACTCAAGGATTGGCGAAATATGGTATCGTTCCTACTTGGCAATCGGCAGCAGAGTTTTATGATACAGCAGAAAAGGTAAAGAGTTCCATCAACAGGGCTTTTCTGGTTGGACATGGGAATATCAGGGCATGTACAGTTGAGTACGAAAACAGGAAACTGGACCCGCACGAATTGATCCTCATGATAAAAGACCTGGAAGAGGCATTGGAAGCCGGGGCGTTTGGCATGTCCAGCGGCCTGATCTACCCCCCGGGATGTTATGCAACGATGGGAGAAATTACTGAAATGTGCAGGGTAGTTGAGAAATATGGCGGCTTTTATACAACCCATATCCGGAATGAAGGAGATATGCTTGAAGACGCCCTTACAGAGGCAATTGAAGTGTCAAAACGCTCTGGAGTCAGATTGCAGGTATCTCACCTCAAGACATCGGGAAATCGGAACTGGCATAAGATCAACAATGTAAAAGCGATTATTGAACGCGCTATTGGCGAAGGGATCGATGTTACCTGCGATCGTTATCCATATATTGCTGCCGCTACCGACCTTGATGTTATCATGCCCAATTGGGTTTATGAAGGTGGTACTGAACGGCAAATACAGAGATTAAAAGACCCAAAAATTCGAAAACGCATCGTAAAGGAACTGGCGCGGGAATACGACGACATTTTCTGGAGCGGTCTCATGATTTCATCTGTCTATTATGATAAAAACAAATGGATGGAAGGCAAAACAATCTCGGAGATTGCAAGGGACATCAATAAATCACCCATAGAGACTGTTTTTGATTTGCTTATCGACGAAGATACAAGGGTGGATATTTTTTTGTTCAGTATGTGCGAAGAAAACCTGGAAAAGATATTGGGTTGGGATTTTGTCTTTGTCGGTTCAGACAGTTCTGTGCGTGCCAGCCAGGGAATCCTTCGTGGGGGCAATCCACATCCACGAAGCTATGGAACTTTTTCCCGTGTTTTGGGAAGATTTTGCCGGGAAGAGAAAGTCCTTTCTGTAGAAAAGGCCATTCAGAAGATGACGGGTCTGCCTGCGCAAAAAGTCGGGCTGGATCGGAGGGGATTTATAAAAGAGGGATATTTTGCAGACATAACAATTTTTCATCCAGGTAAGGTTATTGACAGGAGCACATTTACGGAACCCCACCAATATTCAGAAGGGGTAGAATACGTGATAGTTAATGGAAAGATCACAGTGAATAACGGCAAGCATACCGGCGCAACGAATGGACGTATATTGCGAAAAATGGTAACAATTTAGTTTTTTGAAAACATCAGTAGTTCAAAACACCTTTGTGTCAATTATGTAGTGGCAATTCATGAATTGCCACTACAAGGTAAGATGATTGCCTCATTAGTGGAATTTTTCAAAAAACTAAATTGTTACGAAAAATGTAATAACTATTCGTTGAAGAATGAATATTGATTTATCCCATAACAGAGATAAAATTGAAATTGAAGCAAAGTTTATTTGTCCTGATGGGCTTGATTGGGATGTCTTTTTGAATAGTGTAAAAACCCTGGGATTCCCATGCGTTAAGGAAAAGCCATATCTTCAGATGGATGTTTACTTTGACACCACTGATTATACCCTCCTCTATTCGGATGCTGCCCTGCGCATTCGTCAAAGAGGTAAAAACTATGTGGGGTCATGCAAATTGTCTAAAAATCAGCAAGGAGCCATCTTCGAACATAAGGAACATGAATGGATACTTTCACTAGACGAAATAAAACTCTGGCATGAAGAGAAAAAACTAACGATCCCGCCATCGATCATCGATGCGCTAAACCTCCATGGACAAGCATTAAGAAAGGTATTGGTAGCAGAGACACTGCGCTATACCGCAACAATTCATGGCAACGAAGGATTTAAGGTAGAGTTATCTTTCGATGAAGTGACATTTCGCGGACACAAGGGCAAAAAACGGTATCGGGAAATTGAAGCAGAACTAATAAACGGGCAATTTGAACAACTCAAACAAGTCACCGACAGCCTGCAAAATCATTTAAAACTGCAATCCGCCATTGACTCAAAATACAAAAAAGGGATGATGTTGGTCGGAAAACACGCCTGGGCCTCGAACTTCGCAAGGAAGTTATGCGATAACGGCGGAATGACACAAAAATTTTTCTAAAGAAGCCTTTGTTATAGTCCTCTCTTCACTGCAGTAATTATGTTCAACAAGTGCAGTAATTGTACTGCGATTTTTACAATATAATTCGATACCTTATTTTTTACTTATACCTGATATGTAGTAAGTATTGCAAAATTGGGTGTTTGTGAAATCAATATAAAAACATAATTATTCTGTCTCCCAGGCACATTTTTTGTTAGTTAATGGGTTTCAAGGGTTTTGGCAGGAGTCAACTCTCGTTGGCGACCATCCATATGTACGCCGATATGAATTGACGGTCGCTGTCAGGAGACGGCTCCTACTAATGGAACATTTAAATTTTCAAATCGCCGAAGGCCCAATTAATTTATGATCGGCAGAATATAATATTCTATATCCAACTTCAACCGGAGGTTTACATTGAAAATAAAAAAAATGTTGCCCACCGTAATAACTATGGGAAATATAATATGCGGTTTTATTTCGATCCTATGCGTTTCAAGCCATAGGCTTGAGATTGCAGCGTGGTTGATTGTAGCAGCCATGGTATTGGATGCCTTTGATGGAAGACTTGCCCGTATGATGAAGAGCACCAGCAAGACGGGCGCTCAGTTGGATTCTATGGCAGATCTGGTAACGTTCGGCATTGCTCCGGCCGTTCTTATGATTAAGACGTGCGACAATTTCCCGGTTATATTTTTATGGGGCATTGGCTTATTTTTTATGATATGTGCAGCCTTTCGATTGGCAAGGTTCAACGTGCAGAAAGAAGAAGGCGGAAGTATACCAAGGCATTTTTTCACTGGATTACCCACCACCCTTTCAGGAGGAACGATTGCACAACTCGTCATTCTTAATCACTTTGTGCAAATAAGATTTGGACCGGATGTCGTCACTATACTTTTACCCTTTGTTACCTTTGCGCTGGGCTTATTTATGGTCAGCAAGGTTCCGTTTTTTAACATCACCAGCAAAATCGGTGTTCAGCAGGGCATTTTGGCTATGGTATTAGAATTTTCCGCAGCCATTTTGTTCTTTGTAATCACCCCTGAATTGGCTCTATCAACGGTATTAACTTGTTATTTAATAATATGTGCTATGTATGGAGTGATAAAAGGCAGGCATCTAAACAAGGGATACTCTACAACATAAATCTCTAACATTTTCATCATGCCTGTTTAGCATGTATTAGTATTATTTTAATTACCTCCCATAATCCCCCCCGTTTACGGCTTACTGTTTGACATTTTTTTTGCTGAACAAGTTTATGAACTGAAAAGGAAAATAACGATGTCATTCAATGTATTTATTACCCGGCAAATTCCTGAGGAAGGTATTAATATACTAAAGAAATTCTGTCAAACCGTGGAAGTGAATCCGCATGACAGACCACTAACTTATGACGAACTCCTTGCGCAGGCGAAAGGCAGGGATGCCATACTCACCATGCTTTCAGATAGGATAGACGCGCGTTTAATAAACGAGGCTGAAAGGCTGAAAATTATCGCCAACTATGCCGTGGGATATGACAATATCGACATCCGAGCTGCTACCACAAGGGGCATTGTGGTAACCAATACACCCGGCGTGTTAACGGATAGTACGGCTGATATGGCATGGGCGCTGCTTTTTTCCATAACCAGGAGAATTGTTGAAGGTGACAGACTCACCCGCTCCGGTAAATTTACCGGTTGGGCGCCGATGCTCCTTTTAGGTGGGGATATCGTCGGGAAAACCCTTGGCATCGTTGGCGCTGGCAGGATTGGAACCGCTATGGCCATGCGGTCGCGGGGATGGAATATGGGGGTTCTATATACCACACAAAGCAGCAGAAATACTGTATTGGAAGAAATGCTAGGTGCCAGAAGGGTAGAACTGGAAACGCTACTGAAAGAATCGGATTTTATTTCTGTACATACGCCATTTACCGCAAAAACGAAACATCTGATCGGCGCAAAAGAACTTTCACTGATGAAGAAAACAGCATATCTTATTAATACCGGACGGGGTGCTGTGATTGACGAAGAGGCCCTGGTTTGCGCACTGAAAAATAGACAGATTGCAGGGGCAGGATTGGACGTCTATGAGGAAGAACCTGAATTGAAGCCGGGACTTGCGGAACTGGACAACGTTGTCCTTGCGCCACATCTGGGAAGCGCTACGGTGGAAACAAGAACGAAAATGTCTCTTATGGCAGCCGGGAATATCATTTCAGTATTGAGCAACCGAACACCTGATAACTGTATAAATCCGGAGGTATTGCGCAGGTAATTGGGAGGACATAACAATATTGGCTGGCAACAAAACAGATGCAGGAAAAGATCATGATAAAAATCCGGAAGGCAAAGGATGCTGATTTTGAAGATATATGGAACATTTTCCACCTGGTTGTAAAAAGGGGAGATACCTTTGCCTTTGACCCAAAAGCAGGTAAAGAGGATTGCAGAACATTATGGATGCCTCCTTCTGTTCATACGTATGTTGCTGAATTACATAACAGAATCCTTGGAACATATATTCTAAAGCAGAATCAGCCAGGTCTGGGAGCCCATATAGCAAATGCGGCTTACATGGTACACCCTGAGGCACGAAGGCGGGGAATAGGCAAAAGCATGGGAAGTCATTCCATAAAACAGGCTAAAAAACTTGGCTTCTCTGCCATTCAGTTTAATTTCGTGGTAAGCACAAACCTTGTTGCGATACAGTTGTGGTTAAAACTTGGATTTAAAATCGTCGGGACAGTACCAAAGGCATTTAACCACCAAAAACTTGGATTGGTAGACGTTTATGTGCTGCACAGATTTGTGTAAAAATCTTATTCAGGCCGTCCACCAGGGTTTTTGTCAAATAAAGCGGATTTGACACCGCTGTGCACATGAGAAAAATGTTCATCGTATATTTCATAAAAATACCTCCACCCCTTCCGGTATTCTGTCCCCCTTGCCAAGCGCCACACATTTAATATTTGACGGTAACGGATAAATACGTATATCATCTTCATTGTCCTCGATTATACCCTTAAGCCTTTCCTTCAATTCCATTAATTCCGGCCAGGTCAGCTTACAAAAAAATACCGAATACTGAATGTGTGTGCCTGTACCCTGCAATGTCTTAAACACCTTCCTTAACCTTCTCTCGCTTGCGATGTCGTAACAAACAAGATAATTGCTCTTCATTATTTCCTTTAAAAATCGTCCATATTATTTTAATGTTTAGGAATTTCAATTTGTTGTAGTGTAGCGCAGGCATCTTGCCTGCATGCATCCTCGTCCCGGCCTTTTCCGTAAATGGAGTATGTAGGGGCAAAAGATTTTTTGCCCTTAACTATTTCTCATT
This sequence comes from Candidatus Brocadia sp., assembly GCA_040048245.1. Lineage (GTDB taxonomy): Bacteria > Planctomycetota > Brocadiia > Brocadiales > Brocadiaceae > Brocadia. The sequence goes on along the minus strand of JABRVT010000121.1, from coordinate 15,338 downwards.
GCAGGTTAGTGACTTGTAAATACTGTTTCACTATTAAATTTGGTTGTATTCACCGCTGATCCTCAGTTCCCTGATAAGCTCAAATATGCCGTCAATAATACGATCTGTCATATTCGCCAGATACTCTCTTCTGTTTTCAAACCGCACCGCCACTGCCCTCATATCTTCCGGCGACAGCACTTTCTGTATACAATGGTCCGATACCTTTTTTCCATTGAAGAATTGAATTGACTGGATGTCAATTTCGGGACCGAGTATATGACAAATATCAAGGGCAAGACCAAAATCCTGTCTTCTGTGCATTACCCCAAGATGCGGATCAAGATCGGATGCAACTAATTTGCTTACAACCATTTCCAGAAAAATCGCCGAGACGGCGTTACGAATCTGTGAAAATCTCTCACTGTACGGCATTATGGCCTCATCTATTACCTGCCGATACTCTTCTTCTCTGAGACCCTCAGTAATATATCTCTCCGGCAAATGTCTTTTCAGCATCCGTTTTAAAACATCGATCTGAATTCTCTGTCGATATGCCTTCAGAAAGGTCATAAACCGCCTGGTTGTATAATCAGATTCAAGCAGTATTTTTTGTTCCAGATAATACTCAGGCAAACGGTGCTTGCATGGCAGGGTTACGGCAATCTGGCTGCCTCTCTTATCGAGGAACGTTACAGGGATATTATTCTGGGTAAAGAGGGTTATCAGGCCAGTCTCAAGTTTCATATTTCCAATTATTACTACCCGTTGGACCAATCTGGCAGGCACCCGTCTGCCGGATTTTCCGTTTTCTTTTACTACGATAGAAGGCCCATCTCTGATAATATCAAGCGATGTATTCTCATTCAGGTAGAGTGTCTTTTCCATCCATGATCCTCGCTAAAATATCCCTTATCTTCCTGGCAATGTCTTTTCTCACCGGTTCAACCCATGCTTCGTAAACAGGATAAAACTCCTTCCTGGCGTCTTTCTTTAAATAAACGCCGTCATTCTCCCGCACGAAATTTTCGGGAGTATATTTCCCATCTTTAAACATCTCCCACACAAACCAGTCTGCCACGGGCCGAAACGGTTCAATCAGGTCACAGGCGAGGGATTCGCGCCCGTAATCAAAGCAATGATAAAAGCCAATCGTGGGATCGAGCCCTGCAACCTGTATCTCTCTTACTGCTTCATAGTGAATCAGCGTATAGCAGAGTGAAAGCATTGCATTTACCGGATCTTTCGGGGGTCTTCTGGTGCGGATTGCAAACCCCAGGGACTCCGGAAACAGTCCGGTAAACGCTGAGAAATATGCATTTGAAGCAGCGCCCTCATATCCCCTCAGACTCTCAAGAGACTCACATCCTGAAGTTATTGATTGTGCAATATTCTCAAGAATCCCAAAGGCATTGCAAAATGCCCCCTTCACGTTTTCACTGCCCTTGATTTTTATAGCCTCCCCAAGAAATCTGCTTTGCTGCCCTATCTTCTCGATGATAATTTCCTTCGATACCGTTAAGGAAAAATCGTTGTCCAGGGACTTTTTGTATTGTTTAACCCTCAGCATGCCATTATTATGGATACGGCCGGTGAGAATGCCCTTGTACTGAAGCCCTCTCCCTGACAGGAATATAACGTTACACCCGTTGTCTGCAAGTTTGTTAAGAACGCTTGTTTCAACCGTATTATTACCGACAATTACCACCCTGTCGAGTGGCCTTATAGGGACGATGCCCTCCCTTTTCCCATCCAGGTAAAATGCAATTGATTCGCCATCGAGTTTTATATGATAACCCTTTCTGTCGATATATAATGCGCCCATGATTTATTGTTATGAGTAGCGGTTCACCACAGTAAGATGGGAGAACGCAGAGATTAGTTGCGCGGACAAACAAAGTTTATCCGCGTCACACATTAACTTTGAAATTCCCAAACATAAAATTAGACATTCGGCAACTCTTTTTGAACACAGGTAGGAGCCGTCTCCTGACAGCGATGGACAATACGCAACGGCATGCATACCCCGGGTCGCCAACAGGGGTTGGCTCCTACCTGCTACCGGGAAGGCCGTGATGGGGATACATGCAGGCAAGATGCCTGCGCTACACTACAATAAATTGAAATTCTTGTAAAATTTAGTTTTTTAGAAACATTGAAAGTCGTAACCGTCTTAGCAAAATTATGTAGAGGCAATTCATGAATTGCCTCTACAGTACATTCCTCCCCTGTGTCCCCACGTTTACGGGGAGATTATGGGGGGAATTGAAATTCCTAAACATCAAGATAGTCGAGTATCAGAAAGGAAAGTATCTCCCTCTCCACCTGGTGGAGCAGACTATTTTTCTCTTGAAGCGGGAGAAAGCTGGAGACAAACCCCTGACGGATAATTTTTAGTATCTCCCATTTACTCAAGCCACCTTTTGTTAAACGACACGCCGTTAAATATTCCCCCGTTAAAGTCGTATTAGAAATACCGCGATTGTCCGTGTTTATCGTTACACCCACCCCTTCTTCCAAATAGCGCAGAAGAGGATATGCCTCGGCGGTTTCACATTTGGAGAAATTGCCGTTCGCACGGCTGAAATCATGGTAGCCGCACGTTTTTGTGTTGGATGTCGGACACATTTCCAGGGAAATACGGAAATCCCTCAAATATTCCATCATTCTTTCATCCTGATACAGCTTTAATCCATGACCAATTCTATTTGCATGGAGACAGTATAACGCCTCCCAGATATTATTGCTGCCCTCCGTTTCGCCTGCATGGATCGTGATTTTGATGAAGTCCCGATGAAGCGGTTCAAAGAGGTCTTTGAATTGCGATGGGCGAAAGCCCTCCTCTTTGCCTGCAAGATCCACTCCGCACACACGCGGGACGTGGATGGTATCATTGCGAAAATTATCTTTGGCGTTGGAAGTATTTTTAGAAAACTCGATAGAGGCCTCTATATTTTTCCTGACAGAGGATTTGTCCCTGTGTCGTGTTGCTATAATGATGAAGTTTACTCTGATAGGATGTTCTCTCATGAACTGCGCAGACGCCGCCATCAGTATCTTCATTACTTCAGATATGTCCAGTCCTGCATCGCAATAGTTCAACGGAGAGACGCGGATTTCGATGTAACGAATATTATCCTTTAAAGACGCCTTCAGCAGGTAATTCATGGCTATTCTCATGGCGTTTTCCGTTTGCAACAACGTTGAGCCGCCAAAATTCCCGGCGTCCATATACGTCTCAAGCCCTCCGATAGCGGGTTCATATCGCATCAGCCTGGAAATCTCATCCACTGTTAAAATACTAAGCTGTACGGCATTGATTAGAAAAACAGGCAATTCGGAGTCTATCTCTTTATAGTATTTTTTTAAATAATGTAACGGATGATTTTGGGAAACGCCCTTTCTCTTATAAAGCTCCTCTTCTAACGAACGGCTGCGAAGCCTTTTACTGACGGATTGTATTTTATCCTTCCACCGTTCACACACAAGGCTATCGGCCAAAATGGCTTCTGCTATTGCTTTTAGTTCCTCAGGCCCTGCAGCACCCCCAAAATGGCAGTGCAGGTCTGTTTTGGGCAGGGCGCGTAACCAGTTGTAATCCCTATATTCATTTTTTTTATCAACGCCGATTTTTTCAGACTTGAGACGCTGGATAAGCATGAGCGGCAATGAATACAGCGCAGAGAAATTCTGAATCAACTCTGCCTCTGTAGAAAGCCTTACTTCGCTAATGCCTGGCTGTGTATCTCTTTGTATTGTTTCAGGAAGATGGTACTTTTTCCGTAAAAGGGCAGACAACGGATACCAGTTGACAATCAGGCATTCCGGATACTTCCGGACAATCTGATAGGTTTTCATGCCCTTATCGCTTTCATTTAACTGGTGAAACTCTTGTGGAAGCGTAACCGAGAGATACCCATAAAATCCGTAAATGTACCCCGCATCAACAATCCTCTGGGTAATATCTTTTCTTCCGGCGGAAGATAAAATCAACCTGCTGTCCTGGTGCCTCTCTACAGCTTCAAAGACCTTGCTACGTATCTTTTCGTCGTCATCTGCGGTGATAACGTCAGGGATACCAAGATCGATACCAGTTAGCTGGATATCGGGATATTCAGACTGAAGGATTGCTTTAAGGTCTCTAAATACGGCTGTGGTCTTTGTTGTGTATAGCAGAATAATCTCATCCAGGGATTCGGTAAAGGAGTTCTTTATCTTCCTAACAGTTTCCGTATATGCGAAATTACCATTGAGGAAATCTACCATTTCCATAATGACATCGTACTTTTCCCCCAATGCGCTTAGTAACTTCATTTTTTAAAACCGATATTTTTTGAAATTTATGCAATAATTTAATTTTTCAATAACGACAAAGGTATTCCGTCGCAATGTAGGGGCAGGTTTAAAACCTGCCCCTGCCGCAGTATCAATGATACATGGATATTGTTTTTCAAAAAACTAAACTGTTACCATTTATCCAAAGTAAAAAAACTCCGGGTCTTTTGGAAGTATTGCTGTACCAAGGACGTGAGACCTGCTTCTTCCGTCCAGGGAAAAGATATGAATACGGTCCGTGCTTTCATCAATAATATGTGATACGCCGGCAATAACCTCCCTTAACTCACCCTGTGTAAGGAAACACTCAAAGACGGACTTCTGTCCGCCAGTGCTGTACCCCTTCAGAAAATTCCGAATACGGTTAAGGCGTTTCGGCGTGCATATATCATATGCCACGATGTAAAGGTCTCTCTGCATGTAAATATTTTACTTTCGCTGGAGGCAAAATACCAAAAAAGAAATATTTCAGAAACATTCCCTCCTTAACTGTCACTTCGACCTCAAGAAAAATGTAATTTGTCAATGGGGATGGCTTTGTCATTTCGGCTCCTTCGCTTTTGTCATTTCGAGGAACGAAGTGACGAGAAATCTTTTGCTCTGGACAAGCTCCTGACGAAAACCTTATTCCGAGCGTACTGATCAATCCTAAGATTCCTCGCTCCGCTCGGAATGACAGGTGAGGCGGGGATTTCATCCCCCTTTGCAACCAAAGATCGCCGCTGTTTCATCATACGCGATTATGTATCTTCCCAGCCCGAAACTCGTTCCCTTACCCACATGGAGTATCTTCCCAGCCTCAATGAAGGGATAAAATGGCGAAATATCGCCTCTGTATACAATGTCACCTATAAATCCGCCGAGCTTCATCCTTGCGTCCTGCCGCCTTGAATAACGTTCCCAGTCATACCATCTGAGGCTTGATTCCTTTATGCTTATTGCGCGCGCCTTATCGATAAGTATGCGGTGATATCCTTCGCCTGGTGGTCTGCCATCCGCCTGGTGGTCTTTACAATAATATTGCCCGAGCAAAAACAACCGTCTCAGAAGCTGTCTGATGAAGACGTGAAACTCCAGATCAATCGTGAGTTTGCCGCCGTATTTTAGACGGGTAGGCGTGAGAAATTTTACGGTAATTTCTCCATTATTATTTACAGGATATGGAGTGCCTCCCATTACTGAAAGGATAGGCTGACTCAAATCTATGCATTCTTTGCTGAAGGATTCAACCTTATGGGTCTTGGAGCAGTAGATTAATGTGTTATCGCCATGGAGACTGATTGTATGCACCTCTTTGAGCTGGTACCTGCCCCTTCCCCTGCCAATGCCATTTTTCCCAAGCAGGTCAAAGGTATAGATAAAATAGGGCAGGTATTGTATCGCATCGCCGATGAGTATGAGCCCCATGGAAAATGGCTGTCCTGTAAGGTACCGTTGTTTCTCTTCCTCAGGCGGTTCTATGACAAATGGATGTGGAATAGCGTTTACCTTACCAAGTACTTTTTCTCCATCCGGGGAGTGAGATTCAAAGATATATGCATAGATGCATCTTTGCTTTAGCAGGCAGTCACGGCAATCCTCTTTCCTCAGGGCGCAAACAACCCTCTTGAACTGCGTGCCAAACGCCCCTCTGAAGGTAGAACCTTTATATGAAGGGAGGTGTATTTCCTCTTCTGCCTCAAAAATAAAGGCAAATCGTTTATAGGGTATCTTCATCTGTTTTTTGCCGCAGAGAACACAGATGTCGCCGTGTTACAAAAATATCCGCTTAATGCCATTGGCGAGCTTCGCCTCATTAAAATCAATCAACAATTACTTTTTAAATATTCAGCCTGGGAAATACGATTACATCTTCGGGCCTGAATATATGAAGCCCCAGGATAAATTCCCTGAATCTCTGGTAGGTATTTTCCTGTGAGCAGGCGAATCCATGGACAAGATAGGAGTTATTCCTCTGTGATTGAATCTGGCGAAATTGTTCCAGCCGTTTGCTGAACTCTTTCCCCAGGTCGTCTCCCAGCGCATCGAGTAACTCAAATGCGGCATTTTGCGCTATCTTTATCTTTCCGTCCTTTTTGTCTTTGTATTTGCCAATAAATTCGCCCCTCACCTGGTGTGGTATTTTTTCTTCAGCCACATTGCCGGTGTCTATCCCATATTTGTTCAGTAACCTTTCCTGGGCAAGCATTTCTATGATCCTGTAAAGTCGTACTATGGCGTCATCCGTCTTTCCTTCCTCAAAGCGCCTTTCGGCGTTTGAGAATATATCCAGGATAAATACCCTGTCAGGCTGTCTTTGTTTTTGAGAAAGTAGTTCCAGATGCGGTTTTAACTGAATCGTGGCTCTTGCAAACGATCGTATTCTTTCATCGTCTGCTTCCAGGAGTTCTTCTGCCCTTGCCCTTTTAAATTTCTCTATCGCTTCGCCGTGTTTGAACAGGTCCCAGCAATAGTAGCCGTCAATAAGAAAGCCCAGTTTTTTAAATACCGTTTTGTAATTGGTGCTCCTTTCCAATGCCTCATCGGCCAGCTCCTTCGCAGCCTTGAACTGGTTGGTATTAAATAAAAACGAAACCTTCCTGCGGTCATCTATGGCAAGAAAATCCCAGGGATTAACACTCCTGCATACCTTTTCCTTGCCGTCAACGACGATCCCCACACCGCCTTTCGTCCTTTCTGTCCCGCCCACATAAGAAAAGCTGAATCTATGTGTAATGGCAGAGAGGGAGAGGGCGACGGACATATTCTTTGTCCCGCCGGTATAATCCACAATAACCTCATCATGCCGGTAGCCTCTTGACAGCACCCTTTTAACGGCCTCTTCAGCCTTGCCAAAGCAGTGGCACAGGTCGTTGACATCATCGGCCAGGGTTATTTCATTTTTTATGCTGTGTCCCGCCTCCTGTACCCCTTTTTTAATCTCCGGTACGTAGTCGCAGCTATCCTGGGACGCAAAAAAGGACACGAATTCCGGTCGGTATTCCGTAATGGATTTTATAATCGGCGCCGGAGCTCCGCCCACAGAGATTATCATTGCCCTGATCATTTTGTTATCTCCCGTGTATTTATAGAAATGTTGCATAGAGTAGACATGGACAAATTAAGTTTCTCCATGTCATCCTTATTCAATCAAGAGGCTTTTCGTCTTGTTTACAAATTCCTTTATCTCATCGATCTTTGATTTGACTGCAACGATATTCTGCCAGTTCATTTTTAAATACTGACGTACGGTCTCATTGCGGTGTTTTACCAGTGGAGCAATTTTCAAGACAATATCTCCAATAAATTCGTGACAGGCCAGGATGGTATCTCTGTATGTGTCGGGAATGTCTCTTTTGTGCTTCTTCAGGTACTCCTCGGCAATGTCCGTAAGACAGAGGATAATGTCATTTATACTCTTATCGAGGATATTTCTTCTATCTCTATCGGCAAAGTAAACATCCCTATCAACCCCTTCCACCCTCGAAAGAAAATAATCTACCGTTTCATCAATGAATGCAAATAGATGTTTTATCTTATCAGTTGCCACTGAGTGACCTCCTGAATCGTATTTGCTCTGCATCATGAAGTGCCCTATGAGCTACTTCGTACAGGGTGTCTTCATCTGGTTTTACCAGATGTATTCCTTTCAGGGCATCTTGAACAACAAACGGCGATTCATCTTCGTCATCGAGTCGTAAAATGGAAATCTGCCTTTCGGTGGAGATAAGTATTCGGTCCATTATATCCATCTCCTCTTTCTCATCCTTTGCATGAATGAATACTGCCAGGTCAATATCCGACTTCTTGTGGGGTGTGCCTCTTGCATACGAGCCATAAAGGATTGCCATAAGGATTTTCCCTTCTTTTCTAAGTTCATGGATGACTTCTTTCAAGGATTTTAATTCATTTTCTATGGTCATAATTGTTCTCTTTTTTGATGTTTTAAATTAATTGCATATGAATTTTCATCTTATGTAAGCTGGTTTTGGGGTGGCACGGACAAACTCTGTTTGTCCATGCAGAATTCATTCCTTGTCTTTTCCGAATCCGTTAATGATTTTTTAAGTGCTTTATTAGTTCGTTTTCCAAATTCATAAAGTGTCAGGCTATAATCTCCATCACTACCCAGCCGAATGGTACAAGTCCATAGTTGGTGGTTGGTTTACTTGATTCAAAGGCAAGCCAGAAGTAAGGTTATCAAGAATTTTCCTGAACTCCTGCCATTAAGCAAAGTTTTTTGTGTCTTTCATGTTTTTTATCATCCCATTTTTTATGCGGTTTAATAACTTCTAGCATCTTTCCTGCAATTGCCTTCAAGACGTCCGGAGGTATTTCAATTTTTTCCAGATCGTCTACTATTGAAATATTAACAACTCCTGAACCAATCTCTTTAAACGATATGTTTTTTAAAACAGGAATATCTTCCGCCTTAATGTCTTTGATAAAACTGAGAAATTTCTCAGGATTACAGTGAAGTTTGAGTTTGTTAAATCTTGCCGCCAGATCGTCAGCTTCCTGAGGGTTTACGACAGCCGCGCTATGTTTTTGTATGTCCTGTGATACATTCTCTTTGAAATCGTTGGTCTCATCGTCATCTCCTGGAATCTCCATCACCGCCCAGCCAAAAGGGACAAGTCCATTGTTGGAGCTGGGTTTACTCGTTTCAGATGCGAGCCAGATGGTGGTTGCATGGTCAAGGAATTTGTGAGGTTTGCCTTTTCCTTGCATGATTTTTATATTTCGGTTGCCTTCGATGGTTACGGACTCAGCGCCAGAGTGTCTGCCCATGCGGAATAGAAATGCAGTCTTTCCCAGCTTTTCTTTGAATTTATCATGAATTCTTTTGTCAACAACAGGGTCTATATTAATTTCTTTAGCAAGCCTGTTCTCTTCATCAAATATCGACATGTAAAAATCATTAATCGATTTTAAAAAATCTTTTAATATGACAGGTTTTGTAATTCCCATTCCTTGTTCTGGTTGTTGGATGTTTATTGTTCCCTTAAACACAGTCCCTTCCTTTACCGTTTCAAGTATTTGAAAGGGGCCTCGCGCATCATATTTAGATGCCTTCTTTTTCTTATTCACTGCGTAAACAATTTTTGTTTTCACATTTCCAACCGGCAGAAAATCAGAGGGTTTTACCATTCTGAATGGGTCATTTTCAAATTCACCGCCGAGTAAGTCTTTTTCAAACCTTTTTGCAACTTTCTTTTTCCCAATAGAATCGTATGTAGCCTGCCCTGTTTTTAATTCGTCTTTTTGAAGATATTTATTCCAACAATCGCTAACGTTTGAATCAGTTGCCAATTTGCTAAGATAGGCAGTTCTCAATGCGCCTTTTATGGAAGACCCAGGTATATACGGCAGGATATTGTGGGGATTGTATGCCGTCCTGCTTATGCTAAACTGGTTGAGTTCCTGTCTAATTTCCTTCTCGTTCTTTGTAGTTAAACTCTTCACTTTATTATAATGTATTACTAAATCACTGGATATGTCTACTTCTCTTCCTTCAGGCTTTTTGTCTGAAATAAATTTATATAATTCAACAATAGACGAAACGTTCCCCTCCATACAAATTCTAGTAAATTCTTGTTTGTCGCCTGGGGAAAGATTTCTGATAAAATCCATTGGATCAAATTCGATTAGCTTTCTTTTTTTCTCATCAATCGCAAAGCTGGTTGGTTCATACACATCATCACATCCGATGTGCACGGGCGACATTATATGGAGCCTGACTTTTAATGGTTTTTCCATCTGTGTTATACCTCCACTTTCACAGGGATATAGAGGGAATAGCCCTGGGCTACAGATTTTGGTTCTGCCTTTGAGATTTTCGTCACAGCCTTGCCGATATAAGGCTTATTAAATACGCCAGCATTTTTTGGTTTAAATACGCCGCCTTCGTCCGCCATGATGACAGGGTTTTTAAATGGGTTTGATGATTTGGCAAAGATGTCTCCATGACGCCCAAACCGTGTAAAGGGGGTAAAGAACATATCTGAAAATGTATCCTTTTCAGGAACGCAGGGGGCAAGGGTATAACAGGCGTTTGGCGAGCCGCTTCCCATTTTTGTGAGATCTATCCCACTTTCCCTGATTACCTCAAATCTGCCAAGTCCCGTTGAAGCGTCCTTTCCAAAACCGCATTTGCCAATCCTTTCAAGCCCTTCTTTTACCTGTTGTACGTTCATAAAAGGCTCATCAATTCCCACAAAAATCGCCAATTCTGTTTCCGGATAAAACACCCATTGATTTACGACAAAAGGGGCAAAGCCTTCTGCGCTGGTTGCGCCGGTAAGCCTGTTTATCTTGTTGTGGGATTGAGAAAATGGGGTAATAAAATTCCTTGAGACTATTCCTTTTATATCCCTTCCTCTTTTATCAATAAGGTATGCCTTCATATCTTCTTCCAAAAATTCTGTATCGGTTCGATATTTCACTTCCTTTAAGGAAGAAGTGTTCTTGTCTTTCTGGAATATCATCCACCGCTTTGCTTTAAGATCTTTTCGCTTTTCGATATTTTGTCTCTTGTCGTCTGGCAAGTTGAACACCATATTCAGGGGCAAATCTGGTCTTTTCAGGGCGTAGTAGGAATTCTCGCCCACGCAAAATCGTGGATATGCTGAAGAAAAGACGGCAAAGGGTTTTGTTTGGTAATTCGACAGGAGATCATCGAGGGTTTTACCGGCTAACTTTTCATCGTACGCTATCTGCCAGCAGAAGTGTCCGAAAATGGTATCACCTTTTAAAGGTGTTCCAAAGCCCGTAACAGGTTTTATGATTATTTCGTATATTTCCATTTTACAAAACTCCACATGTCAATAACTACTTTTGTCTTCTTGCCCACTGGATGGCTTCCTCTACGATTACTGGTTTGAGTTTATGTTCTTTTTACAATTTTTCTTGTTTTAGCAGACACCTTCTCAAAATCAGGTTTCCTGTATAATCCCTCTAAAGAAAGGGTATCAATTACCTCTTTTATCTCGTTTTGAGGTAATTGCTCTAAAGCCATGACAATTGATTATTATCAATTTCAATTACTGCCTTTTTCATTCTGTTTGACCTCCTGTTTAAAAGGATTAAATGCCTTGAAAACATCATTTACTTTCTGATCGTAAAACTCAAATTCAATTCTTCCATATCCCCTGCTTCCACTCCCACCAAGGGCATCCATCTCAAGGAGCTTGAGGCCTTTCAAAAGCACCTGATTAAAAAGGACTTCATCGCCGGCCTGTAATATTTTAAACGTTACGAGAAACTTGAATCTTGTTCCTTCCGGTATACGTTCTATAAACCGTGGGTGTTCTGCAGTACCTTTTATTCTATTAATAATATTTTCTGATTTTTCTTCGGTTAAAAGCCATCGGTTTTTCTTTGCCATCTCCTTCCATCCGTCGTCCAGATAGCAGTCTGCAAAAGATACCCTTGTAGGACCAAAACCTGTTTCATCTTCCTTATCAGCGCCGCTTGAACCAAAGATTTTAAGAATCGCCTCACATTTTGACTTTAAATCAGTATTTTTTTGAACCTCTTCTCTTTGCAACGTTTTACTTGATACAACATCTCCATCCGTGTGAATCATTAATCCGCTTTCCATCTCCAGGAGGGATCTGACCTTCCCTTTTAATGAAGAACCTGGGATGTAGGGTTCTAAAGTGTGGGGATGCTTTATTACAGGGCTATCAGTACCGCCGATGTGCATTTCCATATTGCCTGAACCTATATGAAGGCCGCTTTTAAGGACAATGGCTCCTTCGAGTTTTTTTATCGCTGTCAGTTTCATCTTCTCCCTCCTTGTTGTAACAAAGATTCCCCTTTTTCGTCATAAAATTTATAATAACCCATAAATGCCTCAAATAGACTTGCAAAGGCATCAAAATCGTCCTTATCCTTGATCTGATTTAATGAATTAGAAATAAAGTCTTTAAAACCTTTTGAAACCAGGTCTCTTCCCATTGCATAAGCAGCCTTTGCATTAAGCATCTTGAGATACGGTAATATGTTTTCAAAATCAGCAGGATTTGTCTTCAACATACTATCAAATCGCAGAACTTCGTCATAAAACTTTCTAATCTGGGTAGGTTTGTTCAATTTATTATTACGTGCCTCATCATAAATCTTTTTAGCTAATGTATCCGCCTTTATAGAAAACAAATCAGTATCAATCAGTTTTCTATCTTTATCTTTCCAAAATTTTATATCCATATCTTTTCCTCCATCATCTCTGATTATAAATAATTTGCCAAATTGGTATCTTCATTGCGCTTCTGTATTTCTCAAGCCACAAAGCAATCTTTTCTACCTCCTTGAATGCGGTGTCTCTGGCGTCTCCTTTTAATTGTTTTCCAACATTTCTTACCAAAGTATATTTAAACTTTGCTCGCCATGTTAGATATTCCCATTCGTCTGCTTCTATATCTTCATTAGCATCTCTCATCTCTTTTTCCTGTTTTGCCATGTGTGAAAAGGTATTTAACCTGAACAACATGGCGTTATTGATGAACGATTTATCCATCCATGTTTCAATCTCCTTTTTGATGGTGTCTAACTCCCCAAATTCCTGCCATTTTACCGTTTCGTCAAAAACGGTAATGGAATTCCGCCTGTTTGCCTTAGATTTTTTAAGGGTTGTTTCTGCCCTTTCTGAAATAGAAGGAATCGGCTCTCCCGGCTTATGAACGCTTATGCCAGCCGACAGGGTAATCTGTGTGTTACCGCAGACATAGTTTTTAAAGGATTCGCTGAGAAATAAAGCAAACTCAACAATCCTATTCCACGGACCAATCAGGAAAAGGTCATCTCCGCCTGCAAACACGGTGTAGATATCCTTAAATGCATTTCGTGTGCTTAATACATACGGCACATAAATTGAAAAATAGTAATTCATCTGTCTGCTCAGGGTGGCAAGCCGAGATATGCTATAACGCCTGAGTCCGCAGGAGAAGATGAGACCCAGGTTATCGACATCAGCTTTTAGGATACCTAATGCCTCGATACCATAAAACTTATCATCTTTCTTATTTAACGACATCTTTGCAACATGATGAAATGTTTTAGGAAAACCCTCTTTAATCGAGTCAAATAGTTCATTCTTTGCCTTTTCTGTTTTTTTGCCGTGGAGGAGACGATCTATAGATTCCTCTGTCTCGTCCTCTTTGTTATAAACAGGCACATACCCATTGATGAATTTTGCAGTTATATCTTTTACAATATTTTCATCCTTTGCAATGGAAATGTCCCAATATTTGAGGAGGGTTCCGTTGTTTGCAAGCTCGTTTAATTCCTTTGAAACGTCAAAAGATATCTGATAAAAATCAAATATCGGTTCTTTGAGTTTGTCTCCATAAATTTCAGCATCCTTTGTTGTAATTGCAATCCTTGGTTCTTTTACGAGTTTTGTGCCGATATAAATATGATCTCTGCATATCTTGCAAGCCGATTTCTCATCACCCAGGAGCCTGTCGTTTTCAACTTCTTCATTCGATGGTCTCTTGCCACAAAAAGGACACAGCTTTTTGCTTAAATCATTTCGGAATTGGTCAAGATAATTTCCAACCACTCCGCCATGTCTTTCCAGATTGATTTTCTTATATTTCCTTTTTTCTGTCTCCCGGGATAAAGAATCCCACAGTCCACTAAATCTCTCCGATACAAAATCGTTGCATGACGTCTCGATAAAAGATATGCCTATAGCTGATTCACCAAAAAACATCCTGATAAGCCAATCATTTATTTTCTCTTCCGTTGATTTAATTTTATCTTTTGTCTCTTTTGTATTTGGTACAAGCAAGGTAAATTTTCCTGCGGCATTTAAAATGATGGAACAGGAAGTTGATCCAATTTCCCGGCAAATCATATCGGCTGCCAACTCAGAGATAAGCGACACTGCAAATGATCGTCCCCTTAACAGCTTAGCAGCAGCCCTGTTTGTACTTCCTCCTTCTGTAAAGATAAAGTCCTGGATTCCATAAAAATCACCCGTGACAATCAGAAATTTTTTATCGTCATAGTCCCTAATTTTTTTAACCTCCCCGATGCTTCCATTTTGAAGATGATACAGGTAAATAGCAGATGCCAGGGCCGCAGTTGTCTTTGAGTGATCATAAAGAGACACGTCCGGAACGACATTGCCTACCGTAGCAGCAGGTATGTGAGATGCGTAAATCATAAATAAACTATCAAAATGCTCCAGCCAGAGTGGAATACATTGCTTGTGGCGTAGTTTTTCTAATGCGTCTACAAAATGGAAAAAGAGGGTATCGTATTCCTTTGAAGCATACTCATCATCCTTTAATGCTTCGTGTAAAACGGGAAATATATTCTTTGGAGAGAGTTCTTTAAGTGGATATCGAAATTTGTATGAGTTAAGATTATCATCTTTCCATTTTTCATCTGTAGTTATTCCTTCAAAAAGGGTAAGCAGCCGTGTTTTTCTATAATCCTTTATTCCTATCTCATTGTTGTAATTATCAAACTCATCACGGTCAAAACCACTGCTGACCCTGTCTGCCATAGCAATTATCCATTGCAGAGGAGTCTCTGGTTTATGATGTCCAGCAGCAAGGTTTATAAATGGATCGGCAAGTCCCCAATTGCCTTTGTTAAATTCTGCAGGAAGAAATTTCTCTATATGGTCAATGAAGGCTGCGGTATAGACAGCATGTTGATGTGTATGCCTGCCATTGAAAAATGGCTGATATAAATTCGCATGGCTATTTAAAAACTCAGGTTCAATAGAGAAATGACCCTTTGCACGTTCAGCAAATTTACCAATATCGTGGAATAACGCAGCCAGTGTAATTTTATAAATAGTGTCATTCATGTATGTCTCCTATGCTTTTATGGAAAAATCCGGCAAGCGCCACAGTATGATATTCCCTCTTCTGCTTTACGTCCATAATTTTCTCCATTATTTATTCATTTTCAGACAAATATTCAGTTGACAGCGAAGGCGCAAAGATAGCATGGATTAGATTATGCACGGACAAACGCTCCCCGTTTCAAGGCATCCGGGGTCATGGTTTGTCCGCGCCGTCATG
>JABRVT010000120.1:0-21883 GCA_040048245.1 Candidatus Brocadia sp. | reverse complement strand
CTCCGTATATTCTTTGAATTATTCGATATCTATTATAGATTATGCGGATTCTTTCGGAGGGAACTCAATAACCATTTTTCTTTTTCTCTTTTGTGTCTATATTCAAGGATAAGGCCTCCAGAATAAAGCGTGTTTTATGATTTTCCCACTGTTCTGTAAGTGGTACCATAAAACATAAAATAATCAAGCCTTATCCCGCTATTTTGCTATCTTTTTGGCCTATTAACCTTTTATATCTTTGGAATCCAGGTTTATCGATTCCATTCCGGCTTTCTGGCGGCCCCCGGTCATTCGCCAGAAAAGAGGAAGATGTTTAAATTTCAGTTAAATTAACGATGTTTTTAAAACCTTTTATGCGCCTGGTGAATTTGGAGCCATCTGTGACCATCGGTTTGCTTTCTGGAAATGTTTTTTCTTGACAGCGCTATATCATATAAGACATAATAGTTCACAAAATATGAACGTAAAATTTAAGATATGGTTTGAAGAAAATGGCGGTGTGGCCTTCGCTGAGGGACGACGGGTGTTGTTGGAGGCCGTGGACCGCCTGGGTTCATTGAATGCTGCGGCGAAGGAACTGGGCATGTCGTATAGGGCTGCCTGGGGAAAGATCAAGGCCACAGAAAAAGCATTAGGGATAAAATTACTGGAGGTTACTACCGGAGGAAAGGGCGGAGGCGGAGCAACCCTGACGTCAGACGCCAGGGAACTGATCTTGAAATACAAAAGATATATTAACAGGATGTCCCAGTTGATGGAAAAGGAATTCAAGCGTATTTTTGAAACTAAGAAACAATAATTATTCAATATCACGTATTTAAAAAACGACAACTGTTTTGCCTGAAGAAACATCCGGAAGTTACCTTTTATGCCTGAAGGGCAGGCAGCGTATGGTATGGGGCAACCCCCTGCAAATGGGAAAAAATTGTGATGCAACCCTGAAAGGGCGAAAGGAATTCAAGTGAAAAATCCTAAACAATGTAATTGTAGCTTTGCAGCGCCAGGTATTATCGGAAAATTTTATAGTAGTCGTTTATGGCAAACAGACTTTGCGGAACGATTGTCAATATAACTCAGGGGCAAATCCACGCCCACGTGCAAATCCTATGGAAGGACATACCCCTGAGCGTCATCATCACAAGGGCATCGTGTGATGATATGCATCTCCTGGCGGGTGATCCCATTTCGGTGCTCATCAAGGGCACGGATATTATGCTTGCAAAATCCTATTCGGGGATGCTGAGCGCAAGGAACATGGCCAGGGGAGTTGTAAGACAGATTATTCAGGGAGATGTATTATCGAAGATCTTTGTGGAATCCCAGGGCGATATGCTCCACGCCATTATTACCAATACCTCTCTGAAGGAAATGAATATCAAAGAAGGTGACGATGTTATGGCCATTGTAAAATCAACGGAATTGATATTATCAAAGGAAATTTAGCATGAAGGGCATGTGGAGATGTGCATGGTCGAGGATACTTTGTTTTCTGGTATATCGTTTGAAATATCTTGTAATGGCTGGTCTCTTTAAATCTGAGGCTCATTTTTATTTATTTTATATGCATTATATCATTCATTGACATAACAATAATGACAGGAGGAACACTCGAGAAGTCGAGGATAAGTTGCTTTCGTCTATATTGTTTGAAATGGCTTATAGGGCAGGCTACGTTAAAATCTCATGACTATTTTTGTTTATATGCGTTATGTCATAAATGATATAACAATAACGAAAAGGAGGAGTATGTGAGAAGCGAATGGCTTCAGTATGGTGCATTATTGGCTATAGTATTTTGTATGGTAAACGTCACCGGGAGAGCACAGGATATCATTGCCCAGGACGTTGTTCAGAACAGGGAAGCTTCTGAAAGTGAAGTAGACGATTTGAAAATGCAGTTAAAAAAAATGGAAGAAGCGTTTCTCGTCCAGCAGAAGATGATGAAAGAGATGGAGGCATTGGCGTTAAGCCAGCAGGAACAAATCAAAGAGCTGAAAATCCGTATCGAGTCTATGAGTGAAAAACCTGTGGCCGTTCCAAAAGAAGAGATCAAAGAAGAGGTAAAACAGGAAGTGGGAAACTACCTTGCGTCGGATGAGGTGCGTAAAAAATTAGGATTAGGGCTGCAAACAAAGTATGAACCGGTTAACGGCTACTATCTGCCCGATAGGGAAAAGGCCTCCATAGGTTTTCAAACGCAGGATGGGAAATATTCTTTGGCTGTGGGTTTTAGATTCCAGACACGATTTACCTACAGGGACAAAGATGAGGATTTTGATGAAGGCGATATAACCGATATCGATGTGCGCCGGGCAAGGCTTTGCTTTGGCGGTAATATCTATAGCAAGGACCTGTTTTACAACGTGGAACTTGACGCGGATAGCTTCGAGGCAAATCTGAGGGATTATTATATCTGGTGGACGCCAGCGTCAGCAGGGGAAGCGTTCAGTATAAAGACAGGGTATTTTAAGGTGCCGACCAACCGTCAATGGAATTCGTCGGGTTTCAAACTCCTGTTTCAGGACAGGTCCATTGCCAGCGATTTCTTTAAACAGGACCGTGATTATGGTATGGATATTTTTGGGAAACCGTTTGATGGCCATATGGAATACCACGCAGCCGTCTTCCGCGGCGCTGGCCAGAATCCCTCAAAGATATTTGGGAGGGATGAAAACACAGACAACGAACTCTTGTATGTGGCTACGGTGCGGTATTATCCCTTTGGATGGTATAAGTCTTACAATCTGGCAACGGGCTGGGACGAATCCAGTTTAAAAGATCAAGAAGGTTTTAAGGCGGTAATAGGGGCATCGGCAGTCTATAATGCAAAGGAGAAAGACAAAAAGCTGGCGGATACCGATTCAGTAATGGGCAGCTTTGACCTTGGTATGAGATACCTGCGGTTCACATGGGATAGTGAATATTATATAAGAAAGAATGACCCCGAAGGAGATGGTGATTCAATAACTGCTGACGGTTTCTATACCCAGGGAGGATTTTTTGTGCTGCCAGAAAAACTGGAAGTTGCAGCCCGTTACTCCATGTACGATCCTGATGAGGACGTGCGGGATGATATTCAAAGGGAATATACGGTTGGCATCAATTATTACCTGCGTGGGCATCGCCAACAGATACAGGCCGACGTGGGTCGCTTTAAAACTGAAACCACAAAGGGAGACAAAGATGAAAACAGATTTAGATTACAATACCAAATGATCTTTTAATATAATAATTGTTTTATCTTCACGTAACAGCACAAACTTTATTAAACCTCAAATATAACAAGGAGTATACCTATGGTATCAAGACTGTTTTTTGTCTGCGCCGTTTTTTTTACGACTCTATTTTCTGCCGGAACAGATGTCAGGTCTGAAAGCGAACAACGCCTTATGCTTTTTGCAGGCGCCGCAAGCAAGCCGCCTACCGAGGAGGCAGTAAAACTGTTTCAAGAAAAGACCGGCACTAAGGTTGATGTGAACTTCGGGGGTTCCGGTTATATGCTTTCTCAGATGATACTCGCAAAAAAGGGGGATATCTATTTCCCGGGTTCTTCAGACTATATGGAAAAGGCAAAAAAAGAGGGATACGTGTATCCGGAGACAGAAAAGATTGTTGTTTATCTCGTTCCTGCCATAAATGTGCAAAAAGGGAACCCGAAAAATATCAAAGGGCTGAAAGACCTGTTTCGGCCTGATGTAAAGGTAGCAATAGCCAATCCGGAAAATGTATGCGTCGGGGGGTATGCTGTAGAGATAATCGAAAAATGCCTGACCAATAAAGAGAAAAATAAGCTCAGGAAAAATATTGCCAATTACACAGAGAGTTGCGAAAAGACCATGACGGCGGTATCTTTAAAAATGGTGGATGCCGTGATAGGATGGAGCGTATTTGAGCACTGGGACCCCGCTACAGTAGAAACTGTACCATTAAAAAGCGACGAAGTCGTTCGAGTTGGCTACATTCCTCTGGCCATTTCTACCTTTACCAAAAACAGGGACCTTGCGCAGAAGTTTATTGATTTTATGACATCGGAAGAGGCGCTGGCCATCTTCAGGAAATACAAGTATTTTGCTTCCCCGGAAGAGGCATTTGCCTGGATCGGACAAAGACCGGTTGGTGGCGAATACGAAATTCCTCATGAATGGGTGAAGAAGTAATGTTTAAAAGAGTTTGCATACTATTTGCATTTTTGACGTTTTTATTGTACGCGGGGCTCATAGGATCACTGTTTTATTTTTTTCGCAAGGATGCCTTTGTGGATGTTATTTTCAGCGAAAGGGTCATGTATTCGGTTCGCCTCAGCCTCATGGCTGCCACCGTAGCCTCGTTATTTTCATTCTGTGCAGCCATACCTGCCGCCTATGCGCTGTCGCGCTATCCAATAGTAGGGAAAGACATCATTGACACCGTCCTTGAGCTTCCGATGGTGGTTTCGCCCGCCGCCCTTGGCGCAATGATCCTTATTTTCTTTAATAACCCGCTTGGCAACTGGATACAGGAACACACAATCAGATTTGTATTTGCCGTTCCCGGTATCATCATAGCGCAATTTGTCACTACGGCGGGCATTGCCACCAGGATGCTCAGGGCAGTAATGGAGGAAGTGCCAAAGAAGTATGAGGATGTGGCATATTCCCTGGGGGCTTCACCCCTGAGGGCATTTTTTACCATAACGCTTCCCCTCTGCAAAAAGGGCATTATTGCAAGCGCAATCCTTACCTGGGCAAAGGCGCTCGGAGAATTCGGTGCAACGATTACCGTTGCAGGTTCTATGGCAAAGAGGACAGAGACCATGCCTACGGCGATATTTCTGAAGCTTGCCAGCGCTGATATAAAGGGCACGGTTATGCTGATATTCATCCTGCTGGCAATAGGTCTGGGCATGCTATTTGGCGTAAGAATGCTGTTCCGGGGGTTGCAAAATCGTCAGATTTACAGGGAATATAGTCTGTGGCGATGAGATTTGCGTCGGGAAATCATGGAGGTTTGTGCGAGAAAGTGTGGTTTTCCCTTGGGAGCCAGATATCCTGCGGTTTATTTACAGGAATCAGCGTCTGGTGCAATTCCACACGAGAGGAGAACAACATGAAGCTAAGTGCTCGTATTCAAAAACTGCTCCGTACTCAGTATGGGGCAGTTTTTGATAACAGTTCAGCCTCATCCTGACCTTGCACTCCATTCTTTATTCCTTGTAGTAAGGAGCAGGGGAATATTGACTCCCATTAGTCAGGTTGGGGCAACTGTCGTACTTGAAACCACCTGCAAAACCCCTCGGATGTATAGAAAATGTTAATACTATAATAATTGATGAAGGCTTATATTGAATATGCTGAAAATTTGTCTTAAAAAAACATGGAATAAATTCAAATTAGATGTAGCATTTGTGATCCCCGGAGGAAAGGTAACGGTACTGTTTGGACAGTCGGGGTCTGGAAAGTCTACCGTATTACGCCTGATTTCCGGTCTGGAAAAGCCTGACGAAGGAACGATCTCCTATGAAGAAAAGTTGTGGTTTGATAAGACAAAAGGAATCGATCTACCACCGCAACTGCGTTCGGTTGGGTTTGTATTTCAGGATTATGCCCTGTTTCCTCACATGACGATAGAAGAAAATGTGGCTTACGGTATAAAAGAAAAGGGGAGGTTGAATGAAGTGAAGGAACTCCTGTCTCTTGTTGGTTTATCCGGCTACGAGCGCCATTACCCCGCCCAGTTATCAGGAGGACAAAAGCAGAGGGTTGCTCTGATCCGCGCGCTGGCCAGGAAACCTGATCTTCTGCTCCTGGATGAACCGCTTTCGGCACTGGACTGGGAAACGCGCAAACAACTGCAGGAGGATTTAAAACGGATCATAAAACAGTTTCGTGTAACCACGCTCTATGTAACCCATGACGTTACAGAGGTGTATAAACTGGCCGACCATGTGGTCGTGCTGGAATCAGGCAGAGTGGTAAAACAGGGAACACCGGAAGAAATATTTATGGGGAAAAGATTAAGCACACGTATTCAGGTCGTAGGGAAGGTGGTAGATATAGAATCCGATCCTATCATGGCCGCTATTACCGTTATGCACGGAGACCAGTATTTTAAGACCCTCGTAGATACCGAAGAAGTACACCGGCTGAACTTGATGGTAGGTGATGATGTGGTGATCGGCGCCAAGTCATCCGACGTCATTGTATTTAAAGTCTTAATGTAACAAAAAAAGCGCTATGAAAGACAGGGGAATTTCCTGAAACCCTGAAAAGGCCCTAGGGTTGCATGTCCACTCATGGGCTCAATGAGTCTGCCAAATACCTCTTCCTCTTTTTGCTCACCTAGCCCAACTTTCGCAGAAAGTTGGGCTAGGTATTTTTCTTTCTCTTTATTGATAACAGTGGTATAGCATCAATTTCATTTATCCATACCAATTAATATCTATCTCATGAAACCACATATTATTGCGTCAACTCATCACATCATACCTTCTTCATACCCTCACAAAATATAATACGCCAAAAATAAATGAATTCCCTTGAATGCTTCAAAATTACTAGTAAAATAAAACAGTCATCGAATTTATTAATCAATCGTCATATACAAATGAAAAATATTTAGACAATCAGAGGCAACCCAAATTCATGCTTGATATAAATCTTATCAGGAACAACCCTGACAGGGTAAAACAGGCAATTGTCCATAAACATGAGAATGCGGCCAGCGTAGACCAGATTCTAGAACTGGATAAACAGCGCAGGTCTCTGCTCCATGCCTGTGAACAGTTGAAAAGTAAACGAAACGAGAAATCAAAAGAGGTTAGCGAGCTAAAAAAGAAGGGACAAGATGCCTCCGGCGTCATCGAGGAAACAAAAAAGATTGGTGACGAAATAAAATCCATTGAGGAAAAACTTAAGGAACTGGAACCCCAGATTAACAACCTGCTCCTCCGCATCCCAAATATCCCCGCGGCAGACGTACCTGTTGGTAAAGACGAACACGACAATGTCGTCGTCAAGACATGGGGACATCGAAAGATGTTTGATTTTACCCCTCTACCTCACTGGGAACTGGGACGTATTTTAAATATTTTAGACCTGGAACGCTCTTCTAAAATATCTGGTTCAGGATTTATATTACTCAAAGGCCCAGGCGCAAGACTTGAACGTGCCTTGTTTTGTTTTATGCTGGATATCCATACCAGAGAACATGGCTATACCGAATTATTTCCGCCATTTCTCGTCAACCGCGCTTCTATGACTGGTACCGGCCAATTACCAAAACTGGAAGAGGATATGTACCGAACTGCCGTGGATGACCTCTTTCTCGTTCCCACAGCGGAAGTCCCGGTTACCAATATCCACCGTGATGAGATACTCTCTTACAAAGACCTTCCCATTTACTACACGGCTTATACCCCATGCTTCCGGCGTGAGGCGGGTTCTTACGGTAAGGATACAAGGGGTATTATAAGGGTACATCAGTTCAATAAAGTAGAACTGGTCAAAGTTGTAAAGCCGGAAACATCCTATAATGAGCTAGAGTCTTTGCTCTGCAATGCAGAAAGAATACTCCAGCTTCTGGGACTCGAATATCGGGTAACTAAATTATGCACGGGAGATATGAGCTTTGCAGCAGCGAAGTGCTATGATATAGAAGTCTGGGCACCTGGATTAAATAAATTCTTAGAGGTCTCATCCTGCAGCAATTTTGAAGATTTTCAGGCGCGTCGCATTAACATACGGTTTCGGGACGAGGATGGCAAATTGCGATTTGTACACACATTAAATGGTTCAGGATTAGCTTTGCCCAGAACAGTCATCGCAATCCTTGAAACCTACCAGCAAAAGGACGGCTCCGTCATAATCCCTGATGTCCTCCATCCCTACATGGGCGGAATGAAGGTTATTGCCAGACAGTAATCACCTTCCGACTATGTTCCTTTACCGCTTAATGCTATTTTAGAGAGTAACTCTTCCCAAACATTTCGATGCCAAACCACTTTCCTTCTGAACCAATCAATAATCTGCCCTTACCGGTAATGAGCATGAACAACACGAGCAGGGGAAATAGTACGGGAAGTGCAATAATAAAGATGGATAGGGTTACAAAGACAGCAGGTACCGATGCGACCAGCATAACTGCCAGCAGTGGGAATATGAGCATAAATACAATAACAAGAATACTTAAGGCAAATACCAATATGGGAGGCATAATCAGAATTGACAATACGCCCCAGAAACTCTTTCCAAAAAAACCAGATATCTTCTTGCCATATAATATTACCCCGCTGTTTAAATCTTCCTGGGCTGTTTTAGGAGTTACAGTTTCGGTTAGTTTTTCGAGGGACGGTTCTTCCTGTCCAGGTTGTTCGTTTGCGGTCGGTGTTTCTATGATTGGAGTGAAAGAAATATCACCTGCCGAAGTTTCTTCCGTCTCTTCCTTCTGAAGAGGAAGATTTTCATCAGTTCCCTTTGTCTTTTTTTTCCATTTCCATATTGCCATAGTGAAGTTGTTTCATCCTTTATAATTACAGATTCTCACATAAACTTGCAATGGCCTGAGCTGCAATAGCCTCACCGCGGCCAATTGCACCTATGCCTTCCATCGTTGTTGCCTTGATGTTGACCCTGTTTGCATCCACATGAAGCCATTCTGCAATGTTTTTCTTCATTTCTGATTTTCTGGAACCGATTTTCGGTTTTTGGGCAAGTATCATTACATCCACATTGTTTACCTTGCAGCTTCTCTCTTTTATAAGATCGGCAACCTTTAAAAGAAGGAATTTACTGGAGACGCCTTTCCACCTCGGGTCGGTATCCGGAAAGTGCTCTCCAATATCACCAAGGGCTGCTGCTCCAAGTAACGCATCGCATACAGCATGGATCACTACATCAGCATCTGAATGCCCGAGCAGTCCTAAGTGATAATCAAACTCAATACCACCCAGGATTAATTTGCGGTTTTCAACAAGCTTATGAATATCATATCCAATCCCAAACAGCATGAACCCTCTCTTTAGTATCCACCAGGCTTTCTCATTTCTAATTCTTTCAGCCTTCTTTCAGCGCTTTTGCGCGCCTTTTCATCGTAACCATACAAAGCTGCTTGTTTATAAATTGCCTTCGCCTTATTCACATCAGCCAGCATTCTTTCATAAATTATACCAGCTTTCAACAGAACAGGTTGTTTAATATGCGGATTTAACTGATAACTTTTTATATAATATCTTGCCGCACCTTCATAATCACCAAAATAGCCCGATTCATATATTCTGGCAATTTCAAAGGCTGCATCTCCAGCCTTATCACTGTGTGGATACTCCCGAATCAGCTTTTCCAGGCGTTTAACGGCGATAAAACGATTTTCTTTACCGAATTTTTTTTTGTACATCATGGCGTCTTTAAACAACATGTTTGCTTCTTCAATATTATGCAGTGTAACTTCTGTTCGCACGAACCCCAGACCCTCATCCGTATAAAGCGGTGTTGGCACCCTGTCCAGGGCATCAAGTTCCCTGCGTGCCTTCTGTAATCGTAACTGGTTGCCTGTGCTTTGATAATATCCCTTTAATTCATTCAGAGACCTGCGATAGTTTTCCCTGGAAACAGTTACCGCATGAATCAGTTGCTCTTCCCTGGTCTTTAATTCTTCAACCGACAGTTTCGTCTTACATACCACACAGTATTTCTCATTTTCAGCAATCTGGTCAAAGCAATTCAAGCAATAGTTAGCCGCATATGCAGGGTACGAAACAAACACCAAACAAGCCGTCACGAAAAAAATCTTTACTATCTGCATATCTTTCTCCTATGTCAAACCACTTTTTCGCATAAGGCTCTTAACATTTTCCAGTAACGAGCTTACTTCGGATACCTGCCGCACCATTTCTTCTCTCTCTGTCCATCGAAGGTCGCGATATGATGAAATATTATTGCTAATATCCTCAATCACGCGATCAATGGCTTTGTCGATTTCAAATTTCATAAATTCGACAAATCGTTCACAAATCGCATCGGTACGTTTTATAAATTCATTCCGGAATGACTTCCGCTTTTGAGGGAAAATGGCAAAACCAATAGATGCCAATGTCACCGCAACGCCTATAACGACCGGTGGAGGCACGATCCATGAAAACATCATTGTGACACCTACACCAATCCCAACGGCAAACCCTTCAGTTATCAAAAAGCTTATAAACCCGCCCTGAACCAAACTGTTCAGTTTCTCTGATTCCCGTTCTATATCCAGTTCTCTGAACTCTTTGGAACGCGACTTTAAAGCAACTTCGATTTCATGCTTTCGATCATCGTAACGACGCTCTGTGTGCCCGTCAAGGATACTTCCCGCTCTGCGGTCATATCCCACTTCTTTCTCAATGTGGTCTCTTGCCAGATCCCATAATGACCGGTTATTTCTTGCAACATAATCCACCACATCATCGATAATACGGTCTAGATCAGTTTGCGGATTTAACAGCCCGTAAACTTCCCGCTTGAATCGCTCATCAAGCTTTTCACGTCCCACCTTGGAGAGGATTACGGATTTCATCGTAACATATGAGTTCAGAAAATTATCTAATTTTTCTTTTAATCGTGAAAATACAAGCTTGATCTCATCTCTGTACTTTAATGTGTATTCCTGCATGTCCTGCTTTTTATTCTTTAGCCGCGTTTCAAATCGTTCTATACTTTTGATATCGGTGTTGCACTTATTGACTCTCTCGCTAAGTCCCTGCTGGAGTTCGGTAAACACACTATACAAGTATTTTAAAGGACTGACTAATTTAAAATCGATCTTTGTGTCGAGGTCCAATTTTTCAAATATAAAAGCTTCAACTTCTTTAATCTTGCTTTTTTCCAGGAGAGCTACGTCTCCCTCAACTTTTGCCCTGTAAGCCTCCTTAGCGGACATTGATAATATCTTTGGTTCAAACCCAAGCAGGCGGTAACAATTCTTTTCCAGAAAGTTTACGATCTCATTCAGTTCTTCCGGGGTCTTAAGGTCTATCTTGTTAAGAATAAACAGCACCTTTCTGCCCCACTTTCCTTTTAAAAATTGCAGGAACTGCCGTTCACTTTCCGTAAAAGGATGATCGGCAGAGGTTACAAAAAGCACAAGTTCCGCCCTGTGAACAAAGCTTTCTGTAAGTGCCGCATGTTCCACGATAATTGAATTCGTTCCGGGCGTATCAACAAGGGTGATATCTCTCAATGATTCCATAGGATAGGTTGCCTGACACAGGTGGTCACCCACCTCCTTAACTTCAATCTTATCGCCATGCGTTAATAGTGTGATCCGATTTGTGGTAGGTGTCGGGCCGTCTACCAGGACGCGTTCCCCACACAAAGCATTAATAAAACTTGATTTACCTGAGTTGTATTCGCCGGCCACCAAAAGATAAAATGGTTCTTCCAACTGTATGCGCATTTCCACGACTTTTTTCTCCATATCCGATAAGCCGACTCGCTCAAAAAACTTTTTTGAGTTATCGAGGAGATTTACTACATCAGGATAAATATCCCTGTGCTTTGCTTTTGATGTTATATTTAGCATAAAACAAACTAACTGGGTAAAAATTATCTTAATACCGGTAATTAAATATTACCGGAGTGATGATATAAATTGTTATGTTAACCGTTTTTGCAATACAAGTCAAACTTTTCTTTTTACCCGCAAAAGGCAATGACTTCAATCTCCACACCAGCATCCCTTGGTAACCTGGCTGCCTGAATTGCCGACCTGGCCGGTGGTTTGTGAGAGAAAAATTCTTTATAAATATCATTAATTGCCGTATAGTCATTCAGGTCTTTCATAAAGACGGTGGTCTTTAAAACCTTATCCATGGACGAACCCGCCGCTTCAAGAACATGTTTTATATTTTCCAATACCTGCCGTGTCTGCACCCTGATATCCCCTTGCACTATTTCCCCGCTTGCAGGCAGTATGGGAATTTGTCCCGATACAAACACAAAATCCCCCATTCTGATTGCCTGAGAATACGGTCCAATTGCCGCAGGGGCTTTATTTGTTGAAATAACTAATTTCTCCATTCCTGTCTCCATTCATGTTTAGAGATTTAAATATCCAATGAAACGTTATACTGGTATTCTGGCAAATCTAATTATGCCGTTAAACTTTGCCCCATACTAACAAAATTACCAGTTCCATTTCAACCTTCAAGCGAATGCATAAGGTTTTTCATTGATTGTTTCTGTCTTTTTTGCTTCTATTTTTCAACAGCTATTTCCATTTTTTAGAAAAATTCCCTAACATGGACAAAACCAAAGCCCAACTTATGTTTGATACATCGCAAATTTCAAATAAGATCAAAAAAATCAAAGACAAAAATTAGAGATATCTATAAAATCTGCAGACTTTATGCGTAACATACGGCTTTTGATAGAATACGATGGTACTGATTATGCGGGCTGGCAATGGCAAAAGAACGACAAAACCATCCAGGAAACCCTTTCAAAGGCAATCGAACAGGTCGTTCAGGAACCGGTCAAAATTTATGGCGCCAGCCGCACCGATGCAGGTGTTCATGCACTTGGCCAGGTGGCTAATTTTCATACCGCTTCAGATATCCCATCCGAAAGGCTACTCCATGCAATAAATTTTTATCTGCCCTATGATATTACGATTAAGGCTGTTGCAGACGTACCTTCATCCTTTCATGCCCAATATGATGCCCAATCGAAGGTATATCAGTACACACTACTAAATGACTGGATACGCAGTTCACTGAATCGTAATTTTTGTTATATGTTCGGATTCCCTTTAGATATGGATAAAATGATTGCCGCATCAAAATATCTCATAGGAACCCGGGATTTTACCTCTTTCACAACGAAGGCCTGGTGCGAAAAGAACCGGACACGCACCGTAAAGGGATTAGACATCAAAAAGGAGGGAAGGTATATCTATTTTACCATTGAGGCGAACGGGTTTTTATACAATATGGTTAGGACCATGGTAGGTACACTGATAGAGATAGGGAGAGGAAAAACAGCAGTGGAGCACATGAAAGATATTTTGGGTGCAAAAAACAGAAAGGCAGCTGGCCCCACGGCTCCCGCAAGAGGATTGTGTCTTATGGAGGTTAAATATGAAACCGGAAATAGTATTTAAGGTAGATCATAGTTTTCGCTTAGGAAGTAATAAGAAAAATTGTCGTGCTTATGGAGGGACTGTATGATGGAGAATAAAATATTTATATCTCTATCCCTTTTGAGAGATTAGTAAGAGGAGTTGAAATACTTTGAAATTGGCTTATGATGACAGCAATAGAGATACCCATCTTGCGAGGGCTTTCATTATAAAATCAATCTAAAAAAATCTAAGGAAAATGTATGTGTGTCAAGAGGATGTGTTTACCTGAAGAAACGTCTTGCATTAATGAAAAAGTAATATCTTATTCAACCGTTACACTTTTCGCAAGGTTCCTGGGTTTGTCTACATCGCACCCTCTCATAACTGCCATATGATAGGCCATTAATTGGAGTGGTATTACGGAAAGGATCGGCGTCAGGCAGTCGGAGGTCCTGGGTATGTAAAAGACATGATCGACCTTTTCTCTAATCTGATCGTCCCCCTCAGTCGCAATAGCAATCAGCCTTCCACCCCTGGATCTGACCTCAGCAATATTACTTAAAATTTTTCCGTAAACACTGTCTTTGGTTGCAATAAAGACAACCGGCATATCCTTATTAATGAGGGCAATTGGGCCGTGTTTCATCTCCGCAGCTGGATATCCTTCAGCGTGAATATATGATATTTCCTTGAGCTTCAATGCGCCTTCAAGCGCCACAGGGTAATTATATCCTCTCCCCAGATAGAGGGCGTTTTCACTGTCTTTATATATTTCTGCAAGTTCCACAATCTCCTCTTCCATATTGAGAATCATCTGGACCTTATCGGGTATTGATTGGATGACCTTAATCATATCGGAAGGTATGGGGGCGTAAGGGTACTTCAGGTTCATCATATAAAGGGTAAATAGATAGAGAACAGTAATCTGCGCGGTAAACGCCTTGGTGGATGCAACTCCTATCTCGGGACCGATATGTAAATAAATTCCGCAATCAGCCTCCCTGGCTATGGTGCTGCCAACGACATTACAGATAGAAAGCAGCTTTGCGCCTTTGTGCCTAGCCTCTCGCATTGCCGCCAGGGTGTCTGCCGTTTCCCCGGACTGGCTTATGGCAATCACTACCGTATCCTCTTCAATCACGGGATTCCGATATCGAAATTCTGAGGCATATTCCACCTCCACTGGTATGCGTGCCAGTTCTTCCAGCATGTATTCACCTACAAGCCCTGCATGCCAGGACGTGCCACAGGCAACGATAACAATGCGTTTTGACTCACGAAGTTCCTTTTCACAACTTATTAACCCGCCCAGCTTTATTAAACCGCTTGTGCTCTCAATCCTTCCCCGCATCACATTCCGCAGTGCTTGTGGTTGCTCATGAATCTCCTTGAGCATAAAATGCTCATAGCCACCCTTCTCGATCATATCGATATTCCACAGCACCTCTTCCACCTTTTTATATGTAGGAATGTTTTGCATGGTCTTTGTTTTGTAATCGTTCATCGTAAGAACGGCCACCTCGTTATCGTCCAGATACACCACATCCCGCGTGTGCCCCAGTGAGGCGGAAACATCCGAGGTAATAAAATACTCCTGATTTCCAATCCCTATTACGAGGGGTGAACCCTTTCTCGCCGCTACAATTTTTTGCGGGTCTTTCGTAGAAATTACTGCAATGCCGTAGGTACCCTCTACCTCTTTTAAGGCCTCCATAACAGCTATTTCAAGGTTACTCTGAAAATATTTTTCGATGAGATGTGCGAGGACTTCCGTATCTGTCTCACTCCGGAAGATGTGCCCTTCCCGTTCTAACCCTGATTTTAAATAATCATAGTTCTCGATAATTCCGTTATGGACTATGGCAATTTCATTATGACAATCAACATGAGGATGGGCATTCTCCATGGTAGGGGCTCCATGAGTTGCCCATCTGGTGTGGACAATTCCCACGTTCGTGTTAAATTTGTTCCCGTCGAGCTTTTTCTCCAGTTCTGCGACTTTACCCACCGCCTTTTCACATTTCAAAATACCATTCTCAATATATGCAATCCCGGAGGAATCATACCCACGATATTCGAGCCTTTTAATACCATCCAGGAGCATTTTAACAGCCTCATTGGGCCCAATATATCCTACAATCCCACACATACGTTTGTCCCTCAAAATTATTGTGATGTCTTCACAAGCCTTTTCATTGTATTATATATTTCCGGTAATTTTTTAATTAATACCTGGATACGTTTTTCTTCCGTAATGGGCTTGGCCGGTGAACCCCACACGATAGAACCAGCCTCTAAGCTTTTATAAACATTCGACCCACCTCCAATGACGCAGTTATCGCCGATCGATACATGGTCCGTAATGCCAACATCTTCTGCAATGAGGACATTTTTCCCGATTTTGGTACTTCCTGCGATCTTAGCATATGCGATGAGCATGGAGTTGTCTCCTATGGTAACGTTGTGGGCAATATGGGAATGATTATCGATCTTTACTCCATTTCCAATAATCGTTGTATCAAGCGCAGCGCGACAGATCGTTACCATGGCACCGATTTCTACATCATCTCCTATTTCAACGATTCCAATTTGCGGTATCTTGACGTGTCTTTCCTCTATTTGAAGATAACCAAATCCATCATCACCGATAACACTATTACAATGAATAATGACCCTTTTACCAATGGTTACGTTTTCTCTGATAGAGACATTGGCATAGATGATGGTGTTATCCCCAATCCGACTCTCCCTGCCAATAAACGTGTTTGGATAAATGATAACGTGGTCTCCTATTTTTGCACCGTCCTCAATGACAACATGAGCCCCGATGGAGACCCCTTTCCCTATGATAGCTTCTTTACTGACAATCGCCGTGGGATGAATACCGGGTGGACGCGCATATTGCTCTTTTGCAACAACTTCCATAAATTTCGTAAAGGCATGATATGGATTTTCTATAACGATTTGTGGTTTTTTGAGTTGCTGTATCTCGCGATGTACAACAATTGCTGAAGCGTTAGACATCAAGGCCTGTGGGACCAGTGAGTCATTTTTGATAAAAGTTATATCCCCTTTTCTTGCAACCTCAACGCTGGCAATGCCAGTGATGCAGGTATCTCCATTGCCAATGATTTTTCCACCAGTAATGGATTGAATTTCATTCAGGGTAAATTTCATGCATCATTATAAAACATTATCTTGCTAACATAAATGATGGTCAAATTCAGTGGTTCTTCTGTTATACTTTATAAAAACATCTTTTTAAGAAGTTTTTTGGAGTACGTGCAATAAACGGAAAAAATCCCAAATTACAAAAAAACAAATTCTAAATAAACCTCAAGCTCCAATTACCAAACAACCTATCCTGATTTTATCCTTTGTGAGTGTCCATCCGCAAAACTTTTCAAGGCAAAATTGGTTATTGAGATTTAAAAAGTTGGTATTTATTTGTTATTTGATGCTTGGTATTTGCTATTTCGTTAAGTTTCATTGGCTGTGGCTACGTTGGGGATATTTTATTTGTTAAAAGCCGCCAGGTTCGTCATGGTCTTTTGACAATATATCATAAATGGAATCGTCTGTAAATCTTCAATTTAAAGAGGTGGGTAAGAAAAAGGAGTTGTAAAATGATGGAAAATAGCTGTGTGAGAGATGATTGCGTTTCATTCCCTATACTCACACCTGTCCAAGGACAATGCTGGCATTGTGTCCGCCAAAACCGAACGAATTGGAAAGGCATTTCCTGACCTTCTTTTCACGGGCAACGTTGGGGACAAAATCCAATCCTGAGCATTCAGGATCAGGTGTCTCATAATTGATCGTTGGGGGAACGACCCCTTCCTTTATTACCATGGCACATATAATCACCTCGACGCTTCCAGAAGCCCCGAGTTGATGCCCCAGCATAGACTTTGTGGAACTAACGGGAATTTTGGAAACATACTGTCCAAAGACCTTCTTTACGGCCTTCATTTCGATATTATCACCCATAGGGGTTGACGTGGCATGGGCATTGATGTAATCTATTTCTTCCGGATTACACCGAGCATCTTTCAGGGCGCTCGTCATACACCGCATTGCTCCATCACCGTGGGGCTCGGGCGCTGCGATATGATATGCGTCTGAATTAAGGCCATAACCAAGCACTTCTGCATAGATATTTGCGCCTCTCTTTTTTGCTATCTCAAATTCTTCAATCACAACAATGCCTGCCCCTTCCGAAAGGACGAAACCATCCCGGTCTTTATCAAAAGGGCGGCTGGCCTTTTGCGGTTCATTATTGCGGGTAGAGAGGGCTTTCATGGCGCTAAAACCACCGAGGGCTAAAGGGGTAACTACAGCTTCGGAACTCCCCGCGATCATGACCTCCGCATCTCCTCTCTGTATTATATGGACAGCCTCTCCTATGGCATTAACTCCCGTAGTGCATGCTGTTACCAGAGAATAATTAGGACCCTTGAGTCCGAATCGTATTGCTACCTGTGCCGGAGCAGCGTTAACCATCAGTTTAGGAATCAAAAAAGGGGATATCCTTGAAGGCCCCTTTTTTAAAAGAATCTCATGCTGCGCCTCAAGCTCTATCAAACCGCCCATGCCGGAACCTATGATAACCCCTACTTTTGTTTTATCGAAACTGTCAAAATTAAGTCCGGCATCCTTCACGGCCTGGACAGAAGCAACTATAGCAAACTGGGAGAACCGATCCAGCCTCCGCACTTCTTTGACATCAAACCACTTAACAGGGTCAAAATCGCTGACTTCTCCGCCAAAGTGGACATCAAAGGCAGAGGTATCAAAAGAGGTGATGGGCTTTATACCGCTTTTCCCTTCACATAATGCCGACCAGATTTGGTTCTTTTCCTGCCCTAAGGACGTAATTGCGCCCACTCCTGTAATAACGACCCTTCGCCGTTTCTGCATTTATCTGTGTTCCTCGATGTATTTAATGGCGTCCCCTACCGTCCTTATCTTCTCCGCATCTTCATCGGGAATGTTCATATCAAAGGCGTCTTCAAATTCCATGATCAGTTCAACGGTATCCAGCGAATCGGCTCCCAGATCATTGATAAACGACGTCTCTCTCGTAATCTGTTCGGCTTTAACTCCCATTTGTTTTGTAATAATCTCTTTAACCTTATCTTCAACTGCTGACACGGTTTTACCTCCTTATCCTAAAATTAGTTCAATTTTGCTACCTTTTCAAAGGCCTCTACTGTGTCAATATTTTTGACTTCCTGAGTAGAGTCAATCCTCTTCATGAGTCCCGATAAAGTCTTGCCGGGACCAATCTCATAAAACTGATTAAATCCGCTTTGTATCAGCATAGAAATCGATTGATGCCACCGCACCGGGCTATTTAACTGTTTCGCCAGAGATGCTTTTATCTCGTCAGGCTCTCTCACATATCTTGCATGGATATTTGCTACAACGGGGATATTTGGCTTTGAAATTGGTGTTGCTTCCAATTCCTTAGAAAGCTTATTACTCGCAGGACTCATTAAATCTGAATGAAATGCCCCATCGACCTTCAAAGGGACAACCATTCTTGCGCCTCGTTCCTTGGCCAGAACGGATGCCTTTTCTAACAGAGCCTTTTCACCTGAGATAACAACCTGTCCAGGACTATTATAATTTGCAGCACAGATAACTCCAAACGGCCTCATCTCTGCGCAAATTTGTTCTACTTTTTCGTCTTCTAATCCTATAATAGAAACCATTCCGCCGGGATTTGCGTTACATGCGTCCTGCATAAACATACCCCGTTTATACACCAACCTCACGGCGTCCCCAAAAGCAATCGAACCAGCGGACACATGGGCTGTATATTCTCCCAGACTCAACCCTGCTGCCGCAAGACACGTGTTTCCCTGAACTGCCGAATTTCTTCTTAAGACTTCCAGAATCGCCAGACTACTTACGAGTATTGCCGGCTGGCAGACAGAGGTCTTGTTTAGCTCCTCCTGCCTTCCATGGAAACACATTTCAGCAATGTCAAATCCAAGAATCTCATTCGCCTGATTGAATATTTCCTGTGCCTCTTTGAAATGTGTATAAAAATCTTTGCCCATCCCCACATATTGAGTGCCCTGACCAGGAAAAAGTAATGCTGTCTTTCGTGCGCCCTCTACCATCGAATGACTGAAGACCCCCACGTTAATCCTCCTCCAAATGCCACAAGCATAACAATATCACCTCTGGAGAGGCGACCTTCCTTGCTGGCCTCATCAATTGCGATTGGAATGGAGGCTGAGGATGTGTTTCCGTATTTATCAATGTTCACAAATGCCTTTTCCATGGGTAACCCGAGTTTCTCCATGGTCGCTTCAATAATTCTCAGATTACTCTGATGAGGAATAATTAAGTCGATATCCTCAAGACTGAGGCCATTCCTGTTTACTGTATCTATAATCATATTCGTTATATTATTGATTGCCAGTTTGAATACCTCTTTGCCTTTAAATTGAATATAATGAGTTCTTTGCTGAACTGATTCCAGAGAAGCTGGGTTCTTTGCCCCTCCTCCAGGCATGATAAGTATATCAGACTGTGAACCATCGGCAGCAAGGCTCGTGGAAAGGATTTCGTGTTTTGTACAGCTTTTCTGGATAATGACTGCTCCGGCACCATCTCCAAACAATACGCAGGTTGTACGGTCAGTATAGTCGGTAATCTTCGACAAACACTCCGCTCCTACCACAAGGACAGTTTCCATTGCCCCTGAATTTACAAAACTTTGTCCTATAGACATTGCGTAGATAAATCCGGCACATGCCGCCAATATATCAAACGCACTTGCCCTGCTTGCACCTATTTTTTGCTGTATAAAACATGAAGTCGAAGGGAAGATATGGTCAGGTGTAATTGTTGAGGTAATAATCATATCTATATCCTTAGGAGAAACTCCAGCATCTTCCATTGCCCTCAATGATGCCTGGGTAGCAAGATCAGACGTTATCTGGCCATTTTCAACGATGCGACGCTCTTTAATTCCTGTCCGTTGAATAATCCAATCGTCGCTGGTATCGACCATCTTTTCTAAATCATAGTTTGTTAAAACCTTGCCCGGCAGGTAGGATCCTATACCTGTAATAGATGCCCTTTGATTCTGTTGCATGTGTAATTCTTAATTACCAGAGGAGATTAATAGGTGGCTAATCAGCTAAGCGACATTTACCGCAGGCGCACTGGCCTTTTCCAGTTCTGAAACAATATGCTCATTAATCTTGTTTTTTGATAACTGCAATGCAACCCTTACAGCGTTTTGGATAGCCTTGGAATCAGACCTGCCGTGGCATATGATACAAACACCATTGACACCCAGCAAAGGAACACCGCCATACTCGGTAAAGTCCATTTTAGCCCGTAATGGACCAAAGGCTGGCTTACATAAAAACAAACCCAGCTTCGTCCAGAAGCCCTTCATTGCTTCTGCCTTAATCGTAGACAGAAGGCTCATGGAAAGCCCTTCCCCGAATTTCAACAGAACATTTCCCACAAAACCCTCGCAAACAACAATATCAGCCTTACCATCAAATATTTCACGACCTTCTACATTTCCCACAAAATTTAAATCTGAATTGGAAAGAAGGGTAAACGTTTCTTTCGCCAGATCATTCCCCTTTGCGTCCTCTTCGCCGATATTCAGAAGTCCTACCCTTGGATTTTTGATGCCAAAGATATACTTACTAAATATCGCTGCCATGACACCGTATTGGAAGAGGTGTATTGGTTTACAGGCAATGTTTGCTCCTACGTCAATAACCAAACAAGTTCCGTATCGTGTGGGAAATGGGGCAGCAATACCAGGGCGTCTTACACCTTTCAGAGTCCGCAGATGCATTGTCGATGCGGCTACCGTGGCACCTGTGTGTCCTGCACTAACCACGGCTGCAGCTTCCCGCTTTGCAACGAGTTCGACGCTCCGTGTGATTGACGAATTAGTTTTCTGGCGTATGGAACAGGTCGCAGGGTCATCCATACTGACTACTTGGGATGCATGATGAATGGAAATATTTTGCAGAGTTGCCCCGCAAGAGGCTAGTTCATGTTGTATGGCTTTTTCATCGCCGACCAGTAAAATCTCGTCATCCGGAAATTGTTGCGCCGCTTTGACCGCTCCTTCAACGACTTCGTGTGGAGCCTTATCCCCGCCCATTGCATCTACCGCAACTCTCATAGACTACCTTCCAACAGAAATAACCTGTTTACCTCGGTAATATCCACAGTTGTGACAAACCGTGTGGGGTTGGTTTACCTGCTTGCAATGCGAACAGATATAACGCTTAGAGCGTACGCCAGCGCCTCTTCCTATGTTTTCGGCAAGTGGAATAATGGGTGGAGTTAATTTATCGTGCGTACGTCTTTTGCGGGTTCTTGAATTCGAAAACCTTCTCTTTGGATTAGGCATTTATCACCTCTATAAAAATTCGAATGTAAATAGATTATTTTGCTTTAATTATCGTCGCATAATATGCTTTATGCACGTCACTTTCAAACCAGAAATTTTATATATAGATATCGCTATTGTCAAGGAAAAACTCAAGGATGAACAGCCCTGAGTTACCTATTTAAATAAATTCATGATCATCACATTCCCCTCATTTGTAAGGAAGGGATAAAGAGAAGGTCTTCCGTCAGATATTAAGTAATTACACGCAACGCCAAACTGTTCTGAAAAACCAGTATGAATAAAATGAAAATATCCTAATACAATAAATCTATTGCACAATTATGTAAAAAACATTTGAGATGTCCGATTTTAAGCCGTAGTCGAGCTATTTTAGGGACAAATTTTCAAATACACATTAAGGCA
>JABRVT010000119.1:0-53406 GCA_040048245.1 Candidatus Brocadia sp. | reverse complement strand
GCAATATCTCTTTAGTTTATCGAAAGATCGGGCACTTGTTTCCAAAAAGAAGGAAGACGGGGAAAAAGTATATGTATTTGGCCTGACAAGCCCAAGGACACTACCCAATTTTAAAGGCAAGTCATGAACAAGGCAACAGGTTGAAATATTGGAATCCTCATAAATAGCAGGGACACGGAGCACCGTGTCTCTACAATCCCAGCCTGATAAAAAAGTAACAAAAATAAATTAGGTTGGGTTTTAAAAGACAAAAATCCAACGACCCTCTTGTTATTCCGAACACATTCACATTGTTCAGTGTAAACTCCGTGAGGAGTTGAGGAGTTTTGGCATCGTAGGATTTCCCTGTGCGATGATGACAGGCAAGGATGCCTGTTTCACGAAGACAGCTTGTGTAGGGTGCGTAGGACGCACCCTACAGGATTGGGACCCCTGAATATAAACTTAACGCCTTCGGCGACTTTGCTGGTTCAATCGTTCGACTGAGCGCTCACGACGAAGTCTGCAAGAGTGAACCAGCCTTGAAAAACTTCATAATTCGAAATTCTTTGTTCGATATTCGTTATTCAATACACGGTTAAATTGGTCCATCATTTTAACCTTGTGCTTATGGGACAACGCCCTGGGTGTACGATTGATAATATGTTTTAGCCCCGAATGGGCGGAATAAGGTACAGTATTCCGGTTACTTAAATTTCGGCAAATAATTCAGCGATTGGGAAGGTAAAGCCTTTTAAAATTTCCTCTCCATCCAGAAGGTCATTTTTTGTGAGGAGTTTGCTGGGTTGTGGTGAATGGTATATCAAAACGGTTTGTTCTTCTGGATTTACTACCCATGCCAGTTTCGTATCATTCTCAAAATATTCGACGATCTTCCCATGAAGGCTTTCTACTGTATCGGTAGGAGAGAGAATTTCAATTGCAATATCAGGCGATCCTTTAAAAAAGCCTTTCGGCGGTCGTTTATATCCTTGTAATCTTTCTTTGCGAATAAATGACACGTCAGGAGAACGAAGATTTCCCGATTTCATCCAATAACCTGCACTTGAACCACATACAATTCCCAGTTTTCGTTCGGAAACAAAACTTCTCAATGCGGTAAGAAGATTTGCACCGATTTCTTCATGTTCAATACCGGCCGGACCCATAACCAGTTTTCCCTGAATCAATTCACACTTATATCCCTCTTTTGGCAGAGACATAAGTTCTTTTTCTGTCCAGATTTTTTTCGTTGCTATCGTATTCATTTGCCTTACCCTCTTAAGCAAGAGAGAATATAGCTAAATATTCCGTCGCAGTCAACAGTATTCACTGAAATTCAAAAACATAGCATATAACTTTCACCTTGACATGACCATTTGTTTGTATTATATATGTGAATATAT
The DNA here is from genome assembly GCA_040048245.1 of Candidatus Brocadia sp. Lineage (GTDB taxonomy): Bacteria > Planctomycetota > Brocadiia > Brocadiales > Brocadiaceae > Brocadia. The sequence goes on along the minus strand of JABRVT010000119.1, from coordinate 52,021 downwards.
ATTCACAATAAGTTTAAATTTATGAGTACAGAAAAATTAGATACAGAGGTCAGGCAGGATCAGATAGCCCGGGCGGCTTTAAACCTGGTTGCCAGTCACGGTCTTAAGGGGTTAAGCATGGCGCGATTGGCCCGCCGGGTAGGTCTTGTCCCATCGGCAATTTACCGTCATTTCAAAGACAAGGATGAGGTACTGGATGCCGCCATCGGTTATATCCAGAAAGGATTACTTGACAATGTCACTGTTGTCTGCAAAGAGACTTCAGACCCGCTGGATTGTCTCAGGCGGTTGTTGATACTTCACGTCAAGCTGATCCGGGAGAATCAGGGTATTCCACGCATCATCTTTTCCGAAGATGTTTATAACGGACACCCCGAGAGAAAGACCAGAGTGTACGAGATCGTCAAAGGGTATCTTGATAGAGTGGGTGGAATTGTTCGTCAGGGTCAGCAGGAAGGACGGATACGCCCTGACGTAGAACCGGCAACCGTTTCTTTGATGTTTTTAGGCATGATCCAACCGGCGGCAATCCTCTGGCACATGAGTGACGGAGAATTCGACGTGACAAGGCATGTGGAAAAAGCCTGGAAGACTTTCAGTGAGTATCTCAAAACAAAGTAATTTTTGGCAATTATGTGAATTATTATTCACATTCACAGTTTGAATTTTGATAACACTTTAGCTTATTGAAAACCCAGATTTTACCATCTGTAGCGCGAACTTCAGTTCGCAGACAACGACATAAATGTCGTGCTACATGCCCAGACTCGCTCGATTTAGGATGTTTTTTTCAAAATACTAAATTGCTACGAATTTTGTTCATTTGAATTTGTTTCGGATTTCGGATTTTGTCTTTTCCGAAGTGTTCGGGTCAGGGATACACTCATGAGAAAAAAAGCAAGAATACTCATCATTGTGATACCGATGATCTTGACTTCAGTGGTGTCAACCTACCTGTACATCCAAGGCAGGTTGCACAACGGTTCAGATATCATTCGTGTCTCCGGCAACATCGAGGTTACTGACGTCGAGGTGAGCTTCAAGATTTCGGGGCGTGTGGACAAGCGGCTGGTGGATGAAGGCGAGGTTGTACGAGAAGGGGATGTCGTAGCCCTGCTGGACAGTTCAGACCTTGCCAGTGAGGTGGAGATACGGCGCGCGGAACTGCAGATGGCGAAGGCTGACCTGTCCGAACTTGAGGCCGGCTCACGTCCAGAAGAAATTGCTGAAGCCGAGGCTAAGCTAGCAGCTGCAAAAGCAGACAAGGAACATCTGGAGAGCGACTTCCATAGAGCGGTGGAACTGCACAGGAAACAGACGATCTCCGATGAGGAATATATGCACTCCAGGGGCACTTATGAAGTTGCTGTTGCCCGAATGCAGGAGGCCGAAGAGCGGTTCAAGCTCATTAAGGAAGGTCCGCGGAAGGAGCGGATCGAACAGGCCCGAGCAAGGGTCAAGCAAGCCAGGGCTGCCCTCAAGCTGGCCCAGATTCGTCTGGGCTATGCAAAGCTTGTTTCACCTCTTTCAGGTATCATCCTTTCGAAGAACATCGAACCGGGCGAATACGTTGCTCCAGGAACACCCATCGTGACGGTCGGCGACCTGGAGAAGCCGTGGCTTCGGGCTTACATCGATGAGACAGACCTGGGCCGTGTGAAGGTCGGTCAGCGGGTCAAAGTGACGACCGATACTTATCCGGGCAAGGTGTATGAGGGATATATTTCCTTCATCGCCTCTGAAGCCGAGTTTACCCCAAAGAACGTGCAAACACAGAAGGAAAGGGTTAAACTTGTCTACCGTGTGAAAGTGGAAATGATAAACCCTGACATGGAACTCAAACCGGGTATGCCCGCCGACGCGGACATCCTTGTGGGCCAGGCACTGGAGGGCGAGTAATGGATGCCATCAGAACAGAAGCCCTCACGAAATCTTTTGACGGTCTTGGCGCTGTTGATAACCTTACACTAACAGTAGCCGAGGGGGAGATATTTGGACTCGTTGGCCCTGATGGTGCCGGAAAAACGACTACCATGCGACTCCTGAGTGCGATCATGGAGCCGACGTCGGGTGATGCCTGGGTTGCCGGTCATCATGTTGTGAAAGAGGCTGAGGTGATCAAGGAGTATATCGGGTACATGAGCCAGAGATTTGGCCTCTACCCCGATCTCACCGTAATAGAGAATATCGACTTTTACGCAGACATCTACAGCGTGCCACGGAAAGGACGGAAAGAGAAGATCGACCGTCTTCTCACCTTTAGTAATCTGACTCCATTCAAGAAACGCCTGGCAAAGAATCTTTCCGGTGGGATGAAACAGAAGCTTGGCCTGGCCTGTGCGTTGATTCATACCCCCAAAGTGCTTTTCCTGGACGAGCCAACCAACGGTGTAGACCCGGTTTCCCGGCGCGACTTCTGGCGTATCCTGTATCAATTACTCCGTGAGAAGGTCACGATTTTCGTTTCGACGGCTTACCTCGATGAGGCCGAACGCTGCAACAGGATTGGACTCATCCATAAAGGCAAACTGCTCGCCTGCGGGACGCCGGACGAAGTAAAAAAGCTTATGCACGGGACGATCATCGAGATTCGTTCCTCAGAGCCGCGCAGGGCCACATCGCTACTGCGTGATCAGCTAGAGGCCGATTCGGTGGGTCTTTTCGGAGACCGTACTCACGTCGTAACCCGCGACCCGGGAAAGGCCATGCTGCTGGCGGAAGATGTCCTCACCAATGCCGGCCTTAAACTCATGGGAATTCGGACTGTAGAACCGACACTCGAGGATGTTTTTGTCTCAGTCCTCGCTAAAGAAAAGACTGAAGATCAATAACTATGGAAACCTTTAAAAACACCAAAGCGGTCATTGTGAAGAGCCTGGAGAGGCGATTCGGCAACTTCGTAGCCGTAAATCGTGTCAGCTTCGAAGTAGACAAGGGTGAAATATTTGGCTTCCTTGGTCCTAACGGGGCCGGTAAATCCACAACAATCCGTATGCTATGCGGCATACTTGCACCAACCGGTGGCACAGGGACGGTAGCAGGATTCGATGTCCGCACCGAACCAGAAAAGATCAAGAGCCATATCGGTTACATGAGTCAGAAGTTTTCACTCTATGAGGACCTGACCGTTGAGGAAAACATTGACTTTTACAGCGGCATCTATCGCATCGACCCCGAAAAGAAACTGGAACGGAAAGAGTGGGTGATCGAGATGGCCGGTCTCAGGGAGCATCGTCACTCCCGAACGGCCATTCTATCGGGCGGATGGAAGCAGCGGTTGTCACTTGGTTGTGCGATTCTCCACGAACCACCAGTTATTTTTCTCGACGAGCCAACATCAGGGGTCGACCCCATCAGTCGCCGCCAGTTCTGGGACCTGATCTACGAACTCTCAGACAGGGGTATTACGGTATTTGTCACCACTCATTATATGGAAGAGGCCGAGTACTGTAACCGGGTAGGTCTTATCTATCGCGGTGAATTGATCGCCTGTGGAACCCCGGAGATGCTCAAGACAGAACTTATGCAGGAGGATGTCCTTGAAGTCTTGTGTGAGCGGCCTCAGGACGCAATGGATGAAATAAAAAAGGTCGATGGTATCAAAGATGTTGCCCTGTTCGGTAAGGGACTTCACATCGTAGCTGAGGATGGCGAAGCGGCCGCTTCTGCGGTCCGCCGCCTCCTTGATGAAAGAGGCAACCGGATTATGCGTATCGGGAAGATTGTTCCATCTCTTGAAGACGTATTTGTTTCCCTTATTGAGGCGCGTGACCGGGCTGAACAACCTCAAAAGGAGGTATAACGATGGAACCTCTCAATCTTATCGTTTAATTCACGAGAACTTTTTATGAGGAGAAAAATGCAATGAGAAGGAAAAATGTAAAAACCTTTTTCTTAGGATACTCAGGAGAAATAAGGCGGTGAAATTATTGCGAGTCTGGGCTATTGCCAGTAAGGAGTTCATTCACATCATTCGTGACCGCAGAAGCCTGGAAATGGCAATTGCATTACCGATGCTGCTGCTCGTGCTTTTTGGCTACGCATTGACTCTCGATGTGGACAATGTACCCATGGTAGTCTGGGATCAGAGCGAATCTCAGACAAGCCGCGAGTTCATCAGCCGTTTCGATGGTTCCCGCTACTTCTCGCTTCAGGGATACGTGCGCAACTACCAAGAGGTGGAGCGGGCTATTGACTCAGGCCAAGCTTTTCTGGCCCTCATCATCCCTACGGATTTCGCCGGGCACCTAGAGTCCGGACGTCCTGCTCAGGCCCAGGTAATCGTGGATGGAAGCGACTCCAACACCGCTACTATTGCTATTGGGTATGTTGACGTGGTCACCTTGACCTACTCTCAGGACGTTGTCATCCGCAAGGTTCGGCGAACCGGCTGGCGCACACTCCATCCACCGCTTGATATACAGAGCCGTGCCTGGTTCAACGCTGATATGGAATCGAAAAACTATATCATCCCCGGACTCATTGCGGTAATCATGATGGTTATTGCCGCACTGCTGACCTCTTTGACAGTGGCGCGCGAATGGGAACAGGGCACGATGGAACAGCTCGTCTCCACGCCTGTCAAGGGTCGCGAGCTGATTCTCGGCAAGTTCCTGCCCTACTTTATCATCGGTATGTTCGATGTCCTGCTGGCTGTGCTCATGGGTGAGTTTCTGTTTCATGTCCCGCTGCGCGGTAATGTGGCCCTGATTTTCGGGATGACGTCACTCTTTTTGGTGGGGGTGCTTTCCCTGGGGCTGGTGATCAGCATCATAGCAAAAAACCAGACTCTGGCCAACCAGATGGCGATGCTGGCGACCTTGCTTCCGGCATTCTTGTTATCCGGCTTTACGTATGCGATCAGCAGTATGCCATGGGTTATCCAGTGGTTTACTTATATTGTTCCGGCACGTTATCTGGTGTCCACACTTAAAGGTATTTACCTGAAAGGTATCGGGATCGAGGTCGTATTAGTCGATGCAGGTCTCATGGTCGTGTTTGGCGCTGTTATGGTCATTCTGGCCAACGTGCTCTTCAAAAAGAAACTGGTGTAGCCATGTTCGAACGTATCAAGCCCATGCTCATCAAAGAGTTTATCCATGTCTTGCGTGACAAGAAGATGGCGGTTATCCTTTTTATCGCCCCCGTTCTCCAGGTACTCATATTTGGCTATGCTCTAACAATTGACGTCAAACATGTGGCTACGGCGGTTTATGATCTCGACAACAGCGTAGCCAGCCGTGAACTGGTGGCCCGTTTTGTGAAATCGGGCTATTTCGATGTCGTGGAGTATATCAATGATGACAGCCGCACACGCAGCTTGCTGGATCACAGCAAGGTTAGCGTCGTCTTGCGAATGAACAAAGGCTTTGAAGAGGACCTGCGTGCCGGGAGAACAGCTCAACTCCAGGTCATTGTGGATGGCACTGACTCCAATACGGCCGGGATCGTGCTTGACTATGCGGGTAAAATAGCCTGGCAGTTCTCACGAAAGGTTTTGACCATGCGATTTACCCGTCTGATGGGACCGGGCCAAAAGCCCGCACAAGTGGAGTTGCAGACACGTGCATGGTTCAACGAAAATCTCGAGAGCCGCAATTACTATCAGCCTGGCGTGATCGCCCTGATTGTGACGACTACTACCTTGATACTTACCAGTATGGCCGTAGTACGCGAAAAGGAGGTCGGCACCATGGAACAGATTATGGTAACACCAATCACGCCCATGGAGTTCATCATTGGCAAGACCGTGCCGTTTGCCTTGATCGGTTACATCGAAGTAATCCTGATTATTTTGGTTTCCGTGTTCTGGTTCGAAATCCCGATCCGGGGCAACCTGCTCCTGCTTTTCCTTGCTACGACCCTTTACCTGGTAACAACACTGGGTGCAGGGCTTTTGATCTCAACGATAAGCCAGACTCAACAACAGGCCATGATGAGCAGCGTACTCTTCTATTTTCCGGTGATGTTCCTGTCGGGATTTGCCTTCCCCATCAGCAATATGCCGGAGGTAGTCCAGCGGCTGACCTATTTAAATCCGCTTCGGTACTTCCTGGTAATTATCCGGGGTATCTTTCTCAAGGGGGTGGGCATAAGCATCCTCTGGCCGCAAATGGCAGCGCTGGCCATAATGGGTCTGGTTACGCTATGGCTGGCATCGAGAAGATTTCGAAAGACCCTTGCATAATTGATTGTGTCCGCACCATCGTGTAATGATTTTTTATTGCGTAATCTCTTATGAGAGCTTATAGTAAAAATAGTATGTGTGATAACAGTTTATTTTTTTTAAAAAATCAAAATGGTATTTTTTTTATTCCCCGTTAGGGGCAAAATATTAATAGAAAAAAGGTTAAACTTTATATGTTTGAAACAAAACGAGTTTATGAAAAACCGGATGAAAGTGACGGCATAAGGGTTTTAGTCGATCGTCTCTGGCCTCGGGGTCTCAAAAAAGAAGATGCCAGGATTGACCATTGGATGAAAGAGATTGCTCCCAGTGATAATTTACGGAAATGGTTTGCCCATAAAAAGGACCGCTGGCAGGAGTTTAAAAGTCGCTACTTTGAAGAGTTGAAAGATAAAAATGATCTCTTGAAACAATTGATAGATTTAGGGAAAAAGAAAAAAATTACTCTCTTGTATGGTGCTAAAGATACAGAGAAAAATAATGCACAAGCACTTTTGGAGTTACTGAAAAAGAGATGAGCTGGACGTGTCCGTATCAGATAAATAATGAGTGTATCAGGTTAAGGAAACCATGCCAACCTTTGCAGAAAGGTTGTGTGCTGGATGGGAAAGTTACCTGTATCGATAACCAACCGGATAATGAAAATCAAAAATATTTAAAAAAGTGAGGATGATCAAAATGACAAAATTAGGCGCTTAGCGCCTAAAATCGACTATTGGATGAAATAGATTGCCCCCAGCGACAATCTTCCCGGGTGGTTGCTCCAGGTAATCTTTTTGTGTCTTTCCTTAAACGATAGCATTTGCAGTTTTGAGCAGCGTGTAATACCCTGATTCAGATTCTTTAATGCAATACTCAGATTCCTTCCGTCCTGTGATATCCTGTGCTGTACCATAGATGCGAATAACACGCCCCTGCACTTCTCCCCATGCCGGATGGGCATAATTTCGCAACCATCGTATTTCACCTCCCTTTGTAATAATGCGAAATTCACTTATATTCGACTTGCCGGATAACAAATATTCGATTTGTTTCGCAAAGATGGAGATGTCATTGCAATGGATGAGACTAAGCCATCGATCATATGTACTTATCTCTTCAAAGGTATATCCGGTAATATGCACAAAGGCATCAGTAACGCATTCGCACACCAGTGTACTGTTGGATTCGACCCGGAAATCATATGCAAAGGAGACACGTTTCAGAATGGAATGATAATATTCTTCAAAACGATTCATTGGCTATATGGAAGATAAAATCGCATTTCAAGGTGATCAAATTAGGCCTTCGACAACTTAAATATCATAACAATTTAGTTTTTTGAAAAATTCCAATAATGACGTGGTTGTATACACCGTAGAAGCAATTCATGAATTGCCTCTACATAATTCCAATCCCCTTCACCCCGGGTGGGGATAAGCAACTATCACACTCACTAAGAGGTATTAAGGAGGAAGAAATTTTTTTGAAAGTCTGAACCATTAATTGTTTTATTTTTTGGAATTATATCACGGTGCAATATATTTGCAAGAATAATATTTCACATTGAAATTGCTTCGTATAACAGAGCGTTATACCATATTTTAATGGAGAAAAAGAATGTTGTCGGAAGCAATATAAGGAAATTTAGAATAAAGTCCGGAATTACTCAGGAAGAACTGGCCCTGATGAGCGGGCTATCACAGGGTTATATAAACCAACTGGAGAGCGGCAAAAGAAATTATACACAGAAATCACTGGAGCTTATTGCTGGCGCCTTATCAAAACCTGTGTTGGAGTTCTTCAGAGATGAAAATGAAGAGGTTCTACTTATTTCAGAAAAGGAGAGCGGTTACCTGAAAAAAAAGTCATACAAAAAAGAATTTATACAGATTTTGAATGACCTGCCAGAACATATCATTGAACACTATCTTACCCTTTTGAAATTAGAAAGAGAAATACTGATGAAGAATAAAGGAAATACTTGAAAAAATAAATGAAATAGCTTCATTTGCCTGCTTTTGATATGCGGTCTTATATATTTTCTGCAATAAGTGTTCAATATCGCCTGGGGGCAGAGGATGGCTGTAAACGTATCCCTGAATATTGTTACAACGTAGCTTATGGAGGAATGCAGCCTGTTCTTTGTTTTCAACGCCCTCGGCAACTACTTTCAGTTTAAGACTTTCCGCTATGGCAATAATGGCTGTGACAATCGCTGCATCGTCAGGATTGGTGGTAATGTCATGTACAAAGGAACGGTCAATCTTGAGTGTGTCTATGGGAAATCGTTTCAGGTAGCCCAAGGAAGAATATTGGGTGCCAAAATCATCAATAGAGAGGTGTATCCCCATTGATTTTAGCTCACGGAGCGCTGACAGGATTGCCGCGTCATTTTGCATGACAATACCTTCCGTAAGTTCCAGTTCCAAATAGTGAGGATCAAGCCCTGTTTCTTGTAATGCCTGTGTGATCATGCTTATGAGATTTTGTTGTTTAAATTGACGTGCAGAGAGGTTTACCGTAACACGGAGCGTGTGAAATCCTGCATCATGCCATGCCCTGGTTTGGGCGCAAGCCGTTAACAGTACCCATTCACCGATGGGGATAATCAGGCCTGTTTCTTCTGCAACGGGGATGAATTTTGCCGGGCAGATCATTCCAAGCTCCGGATGCTGCCAGCGTGTCAGGGCCTCCATACTGATGATTTGTCCTGTATTCTGGTCTATCAATGGCTGATAATATACCAGCAACTCTCTCTTTTCCAGCGCCTTTCGCAAGCCATTTTCCAGCGTTAACCTTTCAAAATTATCAATATCCATATCATCCCTGTAGAACTTAAAGGAATTTTTGCCCTGTTCTTTTGCGTGGTACATGGCAGTATCGGCCTTTTTAATCAGACTGTCTGCATCGGTTGCATCTGATGGATACATGGCAATACCTATGCTGGGAGTAACATGAACTTCTCGGCCTTCAACCTGAAAGGAACGGGACATGACGTTGAGAATCTTCTGCGCAATAAGAACGGCGTCCTGCGGCTGAACGATATCTGGAATAATGAATGTAAATTCATCTCCTCCCAGACGTGACACTGTATCACCCTCACGGACACAAGCCCTCAGACGTTCAGCAACCACCTTGAGCAACTGGTCGCCGAAGACATGCCCCAGTGTGTCATTGATAATTTTAAACCTGTCCAGATCGAGGAACATAACCGCGACCATCCTTCCATTGCGGTGCGCGTGGGCCAATTCCAGTTCCAGATGGTCGCGAAACAGGACGCGGTTGGGCAGATTTGTTAATGCGTCGTAATGAGCCATATAAAGAATGCGTTCTTCCGCCTCCTTTTTCTCGGAAATATCCTCATGTATAGCTACAAAGTGACATACCTTTCCCCGGGTATCCAGAAGCGGGGTAATCGTCTGGTTTACCGTGTAAAGACTACCGTCTTTGTGTCGATTAACAATTTCACCACGCCAGACCTTTCCTGCAAGTATGGTCTGCCAGACCTGCCGATAGAACGAAATGTCATGTTTGCCCGATTTGAACAGCCGCGGCGTTTTGCCTGTGACCTCTTCGGCTCTGTATCCGCTGAGGCTGGTAAATGCATTATTGACCCACTTGATATGGCCTTCGCAATTGGTAATAAATACGGCGTTAGCTACCGACGCCATGGCAATACTTTGCAGGCGTAACTGCTGCTGGTCTATCGCTATCAACAAGGTTACGCTGATGCGTGCGGCCAGATTTTCCAGCACTCGAATGGTTTCCGTATCAAAGGCATCGGGTTTCGTGGCATAAAGGTTTAACGTACCTAAAACTTTCCCCTGAGCACGCAGAGGAACAAAAGCGAAGGATTCGAATCCATGTTTATAGGCATATTCCCGGCACTGCTGAAAACCCGGTTCCTGCGCGCTACTGGTCTGAGTCTGTCCACTGCGGATAGCAAAGGCAATCAGACATTGAATCGCAGTGGTATCATCATCCCACCGGACATCAAGACCGTTGAGGTAGTTCATATGTGTACCGGCTTTTGCAGAAATACTAACGGAGCCGTCAAGCTCCTTCATACCGATCCAGATAAGAGGAAAGGCTAAAAGATCAACAAGGCGCTCACACACATGAGGCAGGACGAAATCCAGCGTCTGGCCCTGCAATACCAATAGATCGATTTCATGAAGCAGGACATCAATAGCCTCAGTTCGTTTACGCAGCGTGATGTCGGCAACTACCCCCATGATGCCGCTAACGTTACCCTGCCCGTCCTCTAAGGGCGCAGTAGAGAGGCTGATGTCAATCGGGGAACCGTTCCGTTTCTGTCTACGCACCTCTACGCCGGTAAATGATTCGCCCCGCAACACCCTTTCACGCAACGCACGGAACTCTTCTTGTTTATCTTCGGGAACAATGGGAAGCGGGTTACCAAGCACCTCTTGTTTGTTCCAGCCAAACATGCGTTCGGCAGCCGGATTCCACATCGTGACATTCCCCTGCGGGTCAAGCGCAATGATAGCCAGAGGCGAGGCCTGAATCAACGCCTGAAGCGTTTGATTTGTTTCCCACAGGGTCTTTTCCATCCGCTTGCGTTCTGTGATGTCTCTGGCAATACCTATAGTGTTAACTATATTCCCTCTCTCATCTTTCAGGTGAAAATTTTTATATTCACATATTATTCCGGTATCTTTAAAACAAAGTTCAAACTGAAGACTTTCCCCTTTTACAGTTTTCGTATGGAACTCCATTGCCTTTTTCAGGTTTTCTTCATCAAAAAGGGGCGAAAACGGCTTCCCAAAGAATTCTTCTGGTTTATGGCCTGTAAATTTTTCAAATATCTTATTTACATATAATATGTTTCCATTTGTATCGCAAATGTAAGCAAGGTCTCGTATCTCAGAAAAGAGTATTTTAAAAATTTTCAATTCTTCAGAAGCCTTTGCCTGTCCTGTGACTCCGTCATCTTTCCTGTACGATCTGATTTTATTAAGACACTCCTCTGCAGCAACCGGTAAACGGCGCAAATGTTTCTTGAGAACATAGTCACTCAGACCGTACTTCATTCCCGCCACCGCAATTTCTTCGTTACCCATGCCGGTAACCATGATTACCGGCATATCAGGAAACCGCTCCTTCACCGTCTTAAGAATCCACAAACCATCGGTCCATCCAAGGAGATAGTCGGTAAGCACCACATCAAAACCACCCCGAATGATGGCATCATCGAAATCTTCCCGACTTGCTGCCTCTGAAAACTCCAGTCCGGGAAATTCCTTTTGGAGTACCTGTTTAATCCGCTCACGGTCATCCCGATGATTATCAATAATCAAAAACTTCATGGCATTTGCTTCCCTGCCGTTTTGCCATACGAACCTCTTAAAATAAAAAAGCCTTACTGCAGAAAAACGTTTCGACATCGATCTTCTGCAGTAAGGCTTTTTTATATTTTAAGTTTATAAAGACGCCTTTTTTTCGGTCCACTGATTGCCCGGTGTTTGCCTTTTATCTGGAATTCAATTCATTTTACTGGCACTATTTAACATGCACAATGTTTTATGTCAAGTAAAAATTGACTGCAAAAGATAAAATATTGTATTAGTCTGTCTTTTCAAAATTACCGTGAATGATTGAATTAATTATTGCCGCTGACTATATATACCGTTAAAAAGTGTATTAGTGTATTATTGTAGTCATTACCGATAGTTGCTATTATTGTTTTATGGAAATAAGAAAGGAACAAAACAAAGATACGTCTTTAAAGGACAAAACAATTGCGGCCATTGTAACGCCACTTGGCGAGGGTGGCATTGGCAAAATTATCGTGTCAGGCCCGGATGCATCGGACATTGTTAATACTACATTTCATGGGAAAGGAATTACAGATCTGCGTGAGGCGGAGGACAAAAGGCTCTATTATGGTCACATCTTCGATGGTGGTCAGAAGATTGATGAGATTATCCTGAACGTTATCAGACAGAGGGATAGCTTTACAGGACAGGATATTATAGAAATAAATTGTCATGGCGGTATCCGCGTCCTGAAGCGTATTTACGAGTGTTTGCAATCAGCAGGCGCGGTGGGTGCCGGATGGGATTCGTTGCTCGTGCAATCCTGTGAAAACGACAGGATGGATTTCATCAGGAAAGAGGCGTTTCATGAGATTATTCTTGCACGGACGAAGCTGGGAGCGAAGGTGCTGCTGGACCAATATGCAGGGGCATTGTCGGGGGCGCTGCAAAAGGGGCTTGAAATTATCGAGGAGATCAGACAGTCTTTAAGTGGAGAAAAGGACGATCTGTCACAAAAGAACGACGTGTTGGTTTCTAACCTGGCAACCCTTGTTGGGCGCCTATTGGAAACGACTTCTCTGGGTATGGCGCTAACCAACCCGCAGGTATTGGTAATTCTTGGTAAACCCAACGTGGGCAAGTCAGCCATTGTCAATGCCATCCTGGGAGAAGAGCGAATGCTTGTCCATCACGAACCAGGAACAACACGTGATTATGTAACCGAGTTTATTTCAGTTGAAGGAATTCCCTTTGAGATTGTGGATACGGCAGGTATGCGGAATACAAGCGACAGGCTGGAGGCTATGGGCATGGAATTAACGATAGAACAACTTCGTCGTTCCGATAAGGTTGTTGCAGTATTTGATAATTCCAGGCCTTTTGACCGGGAGGATGAGGGGATACTAAACACATTAAACGCGTGGTTAAAGACAGAGGAATTTGGTAATTTCCGCCGAAAAGGATTTATGAACGCAATTGTCCCCGTGGTTAACAAATGTGACCTGCCCGCAAAATTAGACAGGCTCAGGATCGAATCTGTGCTTCGGCAGCCAGTATGTTGTATATCCGCATTGAACAAGGATGGGTTTGAAGATTTATACAGGAGGTTTGTTGAGGAACTTGATACAGTATATAAGCCCATGAAACCGGTTGTATTCAACAGAAGACAGTCAGAGTTATTAGCCAGGGCGGATGGTTTCATTAAGCAAAAGAAGGATTGTTTTGCTGCAAAAAACAAAAAGTCTGAGGCGCTTCGGGTAATTGATGAATTAAAAGGTATCTTTATGGTATGCTTAAAAGGGCGCTGGACGACATAACAGGTTGTGCTTGATACAGGGTTTCAAACTTTCTATTATTGTCTTACACTTCAACCCTTCCCGAAGGAGAATCAGAAAAGTTTACTCCTTAAAGGAAATTCAGGGATGGATTTATCTTATTTTTATGAATAGTCGAGGAAGGTGTAATTCATTCTCAAACTTTGTCTCTGTAGTTTCAATGAACTGATGCAGGTTTATCCTTTAGCATCGGCCAGTGCAGCGCCTCGCGGAGTTGGATATAGCCTTCTGCACAGCGGCGGGCAAGATTCCTTACCCTCCCGATATAACCGGTACGCTGTGTGACCCCAATAGACCCGCGTGCATCCAGCATGTTAAAGGTATGCGAGCACTTCAAGACATAATCATAGGCGGGCAGCACCAGGTCTTCTTTCAGGAGACGCTGGCATTCCTTTTCATACGCCTCAAAGAGATGAAAAAGCATAGCAGTGTCAGCTACCTTAAAATTATACACGGAGAATTGAACCTCATCCTGCTTGTGAATATCCCCGTATGTATAACCTTTAACCCATTCAAGGTCGAAAACGGATTCCTTTTTCTGGATGAACATGGCAATACGCTCGAGTCCGTAAGTGAGTTCCAGTGTGATGGGATCGAGTTCAAAACCTCCCACCTGCTGGAAATAGGTAAATTGCGTGACCTCCATTCCATCCAGCCATACCTCCCAGCCAAGCCCGGTAGCGCCAAGGGTGGGTGATTCCCAGTCGTCTTCGACAAACCGTACGTCGTGTTTAACAAGATCGATCCCCAAAAACCTTAGACTGTTCAAATAAATATCCTGCGCGTCATCCGGAGCAGGTTTTATGATTACCTGGAATTGATAGTAATGCTGCAATCTATTGGGATTTTCCCCGTATCGGCCGTCAGTGGGTCGTCGGGAAGGTTCTACATAGGCGCATTTCCAGGGTTCAGGCCCCAATGCCCTTAGAAATGTTGCAGGGTTAAAGGTCCCGGCTCCTTTTTCAATATCATAAGGCTGCCATATTACACAGCCATAACCTGCCCAATAGTTTTGTAGTTTTAATATTATCTCTTGAAAAGTCATAATAATCATAACCCGAACAAACTGGAGGCGTGAAACGCAAAGTAGTAGTGGGATCATCCCGCCCCTACAGGAAGATGCCAAATACCCATTCATAGTCCTCACGCAACTTTTCGGGTGGAGTTTATCATGATGTGATTGCCGTGTCAAGTGTGGATTATATCCTATCCTGGCAAAAATTTGACGTCATAGCAGACTTACGCCGGTATTGACAATCCACTGCAGATTTGTTATTTTCAAGATTTGTTTTATCAAACCAGGATAAAAAACAGACAGAAACAGAATATGAATTCATTTCATTCAGGAGTGTTCTATGACCGGAAAAATGAACCATGAAGAGAGTTTTGAATTTCAGGCGGAGATAAAGAAATTATTAAACATCCTTTCGCACTCCCTTTATACACACAAAGAGGTCTTTTTACGGGAACTCATCTCCAATGCATCCGATGCGCTGACCAAGTTACGTTATTACTCCCTCATGAACCCGGATTACGATGGGAAAGACATACCCCTGGAAATCAACATAGATGTCGATGAAAAAAACAGGGTATTAACTATTAGTGATACCGGTATTGGAATGACGAAGGAAGAAATTATCCAGCATATAGGAACTATTGCAAAATCAGGCTCTCTGGAATTTATAGCGAACCTGTCGGAGCAGGCAAAGAAGGATTCAAATATCATAGGTCAATTCGGTGTGGGTTTCTATTCCGTATTTATGGTCGCTGATGAGGTCAGGATCAGAACAAAATCTTATAAAAAGGACGAGCCCGCATTTGAATGGCATTCTGACGGTACAGGAAAATATTTTTTAAATCCCGTCGAAAAGGAAAGGCGCGGGACAGATATTATCGTCCACCTCAGAAACGAGGAAAAGGAGTATACTGAAAAGTCCAGAATCCAATCGATCATTAAGAAGTATTCGAACTTTGTGAGCTTTCCTATCATGGTCTGTGGCGAAAGGGCTAATCAGATTACTGCCATCTGGAAGGAACCCAAAAAGGATATTACCGAGGAACAATACAACGAGTTTTATAAATTTATCTCAAACACTGAAGATACTCCTCTTTTCCGTTTGCATACCTCTGCAGAGGCCCCGATCCAGTTTTCCAGCATATTGTATTGCCCATCGACAAACTATGAAGCCTATGGCTTTAAAAAGCTGGAGCACGGACTTCAACTCTATTCCAATAAAATCCTCATCCAGTCCGATTGCAAGATGCTCCTGCCTGAATATCTTAGGTTTATCCGTGGGGTAGTGGACTCTGCGGATATTCCCTTAAATATTTCCAGGGAGACATTCCAGGACAACAGGATTATTCACAAGATGAAGAATATCCTCGTTAAGCAGGTAATAACCCTTTTGCAGGATATGGCAAAAAATGACAAGGAGAAATACGAAGCCTTCTGGAGGCAATTTGGAAGGATCCTCAAGGAAGGCGTGCACTTTGATTTTGACAACCGAGATTCGCTGGCGCAATTAATGCGGTTTAACTCTTCAGCTTGCAAGGATTCCAGTGGTCTGATTTCTCTCAAAGAATATGTTGACAGAATGAAACCCGAACAAAAGGAGATTTATTACATTACGGCAGTAAACCGTGAAACTATAGAAAAGAGCCCTTATCTTGAGATATTTCGCAAAAAAGATGTAGAAGTACTCTACTTAACAGATCCCAATGACGAATTCCTCCTTTCCGGCCTGCACGAATTTGAGAAGAAACCTATTCGTTCAGCGGATCAGGCAAATCTTGACTTACTCAAAGACAGCGACAGAAAGATTGTAGATACCTCCGAAGAACCGCAAAATTATGAAGAAATGTTTAAACATCTTCTGAAGACGATCAGGCTAACGTTAGCAGACAGGGTTCTGGACGTTAAGGAATCGAGCAGATTGGTCGACAGCCCCTGTTGTCTGGTGAATCCTGATGGGGTACCCAGCGTCCATGTTCAGAAGCTGATACAGATGGTAGATGGCAACTATAAGATATCTAAGAAGATCATGGAAATTAACAGGAAAAACCGGATGATACAGAATCTTGCCAGGATGAATGAGAACCCCTCTTATCAGCCATTAACTGAAAAAATGATACAGCAGTTATTTGAGAATGCGTTAATGCAGGATGGGATCGCCTTTGATCCCACATCGATGGTACCGCGGCTGAATGAACTTATGGAAGAATTAACGAAGGCCGTACTGGGAGAAGGAAAGAGAATTATTATTTAAGCTTCGATGAAGAATTTCCTATAATAATCTTTCCCGGAAGGGGTATGAAACAAAAAAGCCATGAGTTGTTTAATCTCATGGCTTTTTTGTTTTTACAAATATATGACCCCATGGGGATTTGAACCCCAGTTCACAGATCGAAAATCTGTTGTCCTAGACCAGGCTAGACGATGGGGCCATGCAATCGTGCACTACGAATATTCACGGAATTATACTATTATCCGCTTTTCGCTCTTCAGCAATACCCGGTACCTTTAAGAGCAAATTTTTATAAAAATAATGAGGGCAGATGGATTCGAACCATCGACGCCCGCCTTAAAAGGGCGGTGCTCTACCTGCTGAGCTATGCCCCCTATTATATCCACTCCGGTCCTAATTGCACGTAAAATCTCTATTTATTTCAGATTTCGTTATTCAAATTTTGGAATTATACCTTAAGTATTTCCTCTATTTTTTTCTTGACCAGGTCGTTGAGTTTACCCTCAAATTCGTGAATAATCTTTTGTATATCCTCCTTAGTTCGCTTGGCGTCGTCTTCAGTCAGGATATCGTCCTTCTCTTCTTTGTCTGCCTGTTTATTCGCATCGTGCCTTATATTGCGCAGGGCTATCTTCGCCGTTTCTCCAAATTCCTTTGCGTGTGTGGAAAGTTTCTTTCTTCTTTCTTCGTTGAGCGGTGGAATTGAGATGCGAATAGTCTTTCCTTCCACCGAAGGCGTTAAACCGATATCAGATTGTAATATGGCTTTCTCAATATTGGATATTATAGAAGCATCATAGGGTTTAATTACAATGGACTGAGCGTCAGGAGTAGAAAGAACGGCAATCTGCTTCAAAGGTGATAAATCTCCATAGCATTCCACCTTTATATTTTCTACCAGTCCCGTACTTGCCCTGCCTGTTCTCAGACCTTTTAACTCCTCCTGCAGATGAGCAACAACCTTTTCCATCTTGCCCCTTGCTTCTTTACATATCGACTCTTTTGACATGGTTCATTATTCCCCGATATATGTTCCAACAGGTTTTCCGGAAATTGCATTCACAATGTTTTCACGCTTGTTTATGTTAAAAACAATAATCGGTAACTTATTCTCCATACTCAGAGAAATCGCCGTCAGATCCATTACCCCCAGCCGTTTGCTCAGGACATCCATATAAGTTAGTTTTTTGTATAATTTTGCAGATGCGTTTTTCATGGGATCCTCCGTATAAACACCATCAACCTGCGTTGCCTTTAACATAACATCTGCATTGATTTCAATCGCACGAAGCGCAGCCGCTGTATCGGTTGTAAAATAAGGATTTCCCGTTCCTCCAGCAAAGATAACAACGTTTTTTTCCTTTAAATACTTCAAGCAATCTCGCACTATAATGGGTTCCGTTATATTTTTAATTTCGATCGCGCTGACAACGCGGGCATTAACAGAAAGGCCCTCCAACACATCCTGCAAGAGCAGCGCATTTACTGCAGTGGCAATCATACCCACATGATCTGCCTGCACCCTTGACTTTCCCGTAGTACCAAGTCTTGCACCTCGAAGAATATTGCCGCCACCGACAACAACCGCCAGTTCCGCACCCATCCCGGATACCTTCTTAATGTCTCTTGCTAATGCAATAAACCGTTCAGACTCAAGGCCACGCCCGTTTTCGTCACCGAAACCTTCGCCACTTACCTTCAACAATACCCGCTTGTACTTTATATTGCTTTTCATGGACGTGGAGACAAACAACGTTTTGCAGTTCCGTCAACATTCACCGACTTCGAATCTGACAAAACGGTTTATTTTAATATTTTCCCCTATTTTAGCAATATTTGCAACCAATAAATCCTGGATTGTCTGAGTGCTGTCTTTTATAAATGGTTGTTCCAGGAGGCATTTTTCTTTATAAAAGCTATCAAGTTTTCCGGCAATAATCTTTTCTATTATATTGGCTGGCTTACCTTTAACCTCTTCCATAAATGCCTTTTTTTGCTCCTCGATAATATGGCCTGGAATATCCTCCCTTTTTACGGCTATCGGTTTTGTGGCAGCAACCTGCATACAAATATCCTTTAATAACTGCTGGAAGACTTCGTTCTTTGCCACAAAATCTGTTTCGCAATTAAGTTCAACCATTACGCCCAATTTCCCATTTGTATGAATATACGTACCGATCCTGCCCTCTGTCGTCACACGTTGCTCCTTCTTTGCTGCCTTGGCAATGCCCTTCTTCTTGATAATCTCCAGGGCCTTTTCGAAGTCACCTTTGACCTCATCCAGGGCGCTCTTGCATTCCAGTATTCCCGCTCCTGTTTGCTCTCTCAACTTCATGATACTCGCTGTATCCGCCATCAACATCCTCCGTGTTGTATACTATAGTAAAAAAAGTGATTCTTTATCATAATAATCTTATTCATATAAAAACAATCCAAGAATAAAATCTTTATGAAATGTTCTTTAAAAGAAGTCGTCAGACATGCAAAGTATCGGACAAAAATATCATCTTCTACAGAGAAAAAATGGAAGGATTTTCTCTTACACCTTCAATATCACATCAGACCTTCGTCATGGCAGCAATAAGTTCTTTTCCGGCTAAAATAGCATCTGCTGTTTTCGTTAAAAAGAGATCAATTGATCGTATGGCATCATCATTTCCCGGAACACAGATATCTATCATATCGGGATCACAGTCAGTGTCTGCGAGACATACCGTTGGAATCCCAAGCTTTTTTGCCTCACTTACCGCATTGTGTTCATGCCTTGGATCTACTATTACAAGCGCACCAGGAAGTGACGTCATGTTGCGAATACCTTCAAGATTTGCAAGTATCTTTTTTCGCTCACGATTGAGGGAAGAAATAATCTTTTTGCTAAACTGATTAATTTCCCCTGTTTTTTCCAGGGTTTCTAATTCTTCCAGCCGTTCCAATCGTTTGCGGATGGTATCAAAATTTGTTAATGTACCACCCAGCCATCGTTCACTCACATAATGCATTCCACAACGTTTGGCCTCGCGTATCGTTATATCGCGGGCCTGCCATTTGGTGCCAACAAATAATACATCTTTTCCTGTCTGAACAAGACTAGTCAAAAACTTACATGCCGTTACGAGACCCTTTACCGTTTCTCGCAAATTGATAATATGGATTAAATTCTTCTTGCCAAAGATAAAAGGTTTCATCTTGGGATTCCATTTACTTGTCCTATGACCAAAATGAAATCCCGCATCAACCAACTCCTGAATACTCACCGTAGACAAATAATCTCCTCTCCTTTTAAAATAAAACGAAAATAGATACACATTTTAGAAAGGTTTGAATTATATTAACTACTTACGAAATGTCAAGTTTATTTTGCGTATATGTAATTGGGTAAACAAGTTTGTTCATGCCACCCCAAAAACCAGTTTGCATGACAATGAAAAGTTTTTATACTGCCAAACAAGGGTAGCAAAAAATCTGCTAACTTTTCTTTTTTAATTTTTTCCTGAATCGTCCGATTTTCAAATATACACCAATATTTGCAGTATTATCAAGATACGGAACGATTTTGCCCTCGGCAGAGGTAAGTAATGTCGTTACACCGGGACCGTGTCCCGCCGTCACGCAATTGCTGTGCACAACAACCCCGATACTCACTGCCCCGGTTCTATAGATCCTTCCGTAGGTATGATCTGCATCCATGATTGCCACAATATCGCCGAAACGCAATGTCTGCAGATGATACTTCTCTACGTTTTGCCTGTCAAAAAG
This sequence comes from Candidatus Brocadia sp., assembly GCA_040048245.1. Taxonomy (GTDB): domain Bacteria; phylum Planctomycetota; class Brocadiia; order Brocadiales; family Brocadiaceae; genus Brocadia. The sequence continues at coordinate 31,737 of JABRVT010000119.1, read as the reverse complement.
CTGTATATCGTAATCTCCACGGTAACATTGCTGGGAACCCAGCCCTGAACCCATGATGGCCGCAGGAATGACATGTGTTACGGGAACATTTAAAATACCTTTCGTTTTATCCCCCTGAATTGGCAATACCTTTAAAAGATCCGGAGACATGTTGAGTGGCCTGATATGCGGATAGTCTATGAAAGACAGCCCCACACCAATTCCACGGATAAGGATTTTATCCCCAATGGCGAGTTTTTCCAAAGTCCTGTCGTCAAAATCAACCAGTACATTTTCAATACCACCATGTTTTCCCGTTACAACACCCGTACTACCTTTTGCATCACCGGTTATAACCCTGGCAACGTTCCCGATACATGACAGTAAATTTAGCGCACCGTTCTCGTCTTTGTCCTTGTTTTTTACGGATACGCAGGGCTCTGCATGATCTGCCTCCCACTGGATGGCATTGTCACCTACCTTTACATTGTAAGTAATCCCGCCAATGCCTGGTAATATTTTAGGCCTTCCATCCGGGGTTATACTGTAAGGTGACGGTCCGCTTAATGGGCTTGAAACCTCACCGATAACCGACATCTCTACAAGATTTTTTTCGTTGGTTTCCATTCATTTTACCTTGAAAAGACTATTACACACTGCGTCATTGTTCAAACACTAACAGTACTTTGTCAAAAATATATCATCCCTGCGGAATTGGGAATCCTGAAAAACACTGGATTCCGGGTCAAGCCCCGAATGACAGGCGGTTGTAAACTTATGTAGCTGTGTATAGTTACACCGCAGTTTTGCCCCTTCCGGCTTTGCTCAGGATGACGTCATCAGAGGAAAATCAGGGAATCCAATTCAAACGTAACAAAACGGTTTTAATTTACCATAGCAAGCCTTCTCTGGCAACAGAAAAAAGGCGAACATCTGGCAGAATCAGGTGGTAATTTCGGGTATCTGCTTTGATGAAAATACTCCGGATTTTCGTGTGGCAACGGAGTTTTCCATTGTAAAAAAACCGGATTTCATCTTTAATAATAAAATCTTCTGAAATACTCAGGGAAGAAATCATCGTGGATGGGGCTTTATTTCAGCACTACGCTACTAAAAATTTATGAAGAAGGTAAATCAAAATAAACTCTATTTACAGGGTATTACAGTCTCTTTTATTGTCGTACTTACAATAATCACTTACCTTAATTGCCTGCCAAACCAATTTGTTTACGATGATACATCCACCATTGTAGAAAACCGTTTCATTAAGGATTGGGGAAATTTCCAGGATTTATTCACTTACAATTATTTCAAATATTCTGGTGAACTTACCTACCGTCCAATTGTAACACTTTCCTACTTTATCGACTATTCTCTCTGGCACGTGAACCCTATTGGATATCATGCTGTAAATATGGTATTACACACCATGAGTGTAATCCTTGTCTATTTTTTCACACTTCTCCTGTTCCGCCACTATGACACATACCAAAAGCGATACGGCAACAACAAACCCTATTCGTTCGCCCAGAAAATTCAACTGCATATTGGCCATGTTCCCGGTTCACACCTTGCATTGCTGACGTGCGTGTTTTTTGCAATCCATCCCGTAGTAAGCGAGGTTGTCAATGTGGTCAGTTACCGGGAAGACCTGTTTGCAACGATATTTTTAACTACCTCCTTTACACTCTATTTGCTTTATAAAGAAAGGGCAAGGAAACATATCTTACTTTGTGACCCTTTACAAAAGGGGGATTTAAGTCGGTTTTCATTACCCATCCCATTCCACATAGGCGCTGTTTCCCTCTATGCAGGCGCTATGGCAGCCTATTTCTTTGCCTTGCTTTCCAAGGAATCCGCTATCGCATTGCCTGCCTTGATTTTTTCCTTCGATCTGCTATTCAGCGCAAGTATAAGGGAAAATAGCCATTTGTTCCCAGCTTTTGCTATTTGCAAAACTGTTTCGAAAATAATACGTTCTCCCTTTTTACTGGGATATACAGGAATAAGCATTGCATACATCATTATCAGATTCTTCATTTTACATAATCCCCAGGAAAAGATCGCCTATCCGGAAGGCGGCTTTTTTGTCAATATGCTTACCATGACAAAGGTCCTGGGGAGATATATAGCCAATATCTTCCTGCCATTAAACCTGATTGCAGACTACCACGTCCTGTATCTTAAAACACCCTTGGCATTATCCTTTATCATTCCCCTTTTTGTACTATTTTCCCTTGTCATTATTGTAGTCCGGCTACGGGGAAAAGGGTATTTTTACCGTGTAATGATATTTGCCACACTATGGTTTTTTATTTCTGTCCTCCCGGTCCTGAACATTATCCCATTGGCCAATATCATGGCAGACCGTTATCTCTATTTACCCGTTTTTGGATTCTGCCTGTTTCTTTCGATTACTTTGCTACAGCTAAAGATATCAATAATAAGGCGTTCTGTAATTATTTCTTTGATAATATTCTATATTGTTATGACGGTTACCAGAAACAACGTCTGGCGGGATGAATTTACTCTCTGGTATCATTCTTCCCAAAGCCCGTTATGCAGTTTCACAACGTATAACAATCTGGGAACACAATACAGCAAGAAAGGTTATCCGGATACGGCTTTAATCTGTTATCAAAAAGCCATACAAAAGGCCCGGGAGGTTGGATTCGCTCAGTATGCAACTGTGTATTATAACATGGGAAATGCCTATGAGAAGAAGAACCTGCCGGATCATGCAGTTGCTGCCTACAAAAAAGCAATTCAGATGAAACCGGATTACCAGCAGGCATACAATAATCTGGGAAAGATTTATTTTATTCTGAACCGGTATGATGATGCAATCGCCGAGTATAATACCGCCATTGCCATCGATCCCAATTTTACCTATGCATACAACAACCTTGGTGTCTTATATAACAAACTCGGCAGGCAGGAAGATGCTCTGGCTGCCTACAAAAAAGCCCTGTCGTTAGACCCGCACTATGGAGAAGCACATTACAATCTGGGTAATGTCTACGAAGCAAGAAAACAGTATGACCTTGCCTTAGAGTCGTATCAGGCTGCCCTGAAGTCCGATCCGACGCAAGTTTATGTCCATAATAACCTGGGTACTATTTATGATAAAAAAGGACGTCTGGATGAAGCAATTGCGGAATATACGCATGCAATAAGGCTTAATCCTGCGTACCCTTATTCATACAACAATCTGGGCGCCTCGCTGGTTAAAAAAGGTGACAGGGAAGGCGCTCTGGCGGCATTTCAAAAGGCAGCGGATTTACTTCCTGACCAGCCAGATTTTCATTTTAATATCGGATATGCCCTTTTACAAAAGGGCGATACGGAAGGCGCCCTGAAGAAATTCGAAACGACGCTAAAGCTGGCCGCTTCTCATACAGAGGCCCTTTTTTGTATGGGAACTATTTACTACAAGCAGGGAGAAAAAGAAAAGGCAATAAAATCATGGCAGGCGGTATTAAGACAAAATCCGAATCATGAAAAGGCAAAAAAATATTTAGATAGTCTTCAGTAAATCAGGCAGGAATGAACCAGCCTTATGGGGAATTTAAGCCGTTTACTACAGCTTCTCAAATCTTATTTCAAGAGCAATATTCCACCCAGAATAAGTAACATGCCTGCTATCTTTGATACGGTTATTTCCTCGCCAAGGAAAATCCAGCCCAGGAAAAACGTGAATAGAGGGTAGCAGCTTGTAATGGGGATAATCCTCGATATCTCACCCATCTTGAGTGCCTTGTAAAATATCACCTGCGCTACAAACCCTGCCAGAACACCGGCAAGGACAAGAAAAAAGATTGATTTTATGCCCATTCTTCCAAATGATGGAACCTGAGGCGTAAAGGCGATAAGGATAACAACACCCAGGAAAACCCCGGAACATCTTACCAGGTATGCGGCTGTGGGCTCAACAGACGAGAGTCCTACTTTTTCCAGGAATGGTACAAATCCCCAGATGAATGCCGTAAGCAAGGCTAGGAAAAATGATTCCATGATAATCGCTCCCAAAATACCGTATATTCTTTATATTCTTTAACAATATTTTAAAATATGCTATACAATTTGATATAATAAACATTATTAAAATACAACATCAGGACGATACTATGCAAGATCAAACAATAACATGTCCCTATTGTGGCAAAGCGATACCACTTACCGAAACGCTCTCCCATCAGATAAAAGAAGAGATCCGAAAAGAGTTCGAGCTGAAATCAAGGGAAAGGGAATCGGAACTTGCCAGACGGGAGAATTTGCTTGCGGATGAAATAAAAAAACTCGAAGACTCAAAAAAGGCAATCGACCTGCAAGTCTCCCGAAAATTGCAGGCTGAAAGGGAAAAGTTAAAACAGGATGCCAGGAAAGAGGCGGAGGATGCCATCCGAGTTGAGTTAAAAGACCTGCAGGAACAGAATGTGGAAAAAGAACGAAAACTTGCGGAGGCACAAAAAGTCGAATTGGAATTTCGCAGAAAGATACGCGAGTTGGAGGAGTTGGGAAAGAATCAGGAACTCGAAATTACAAGAAAACTTGATGAAGAACGCAAGTTGATCTTTGAAAAGGCCAGGAAGGAGGCAGAGGAAGAGAGTCGCTTGAAACTGTTAGAAAAAGAAAAACAGTTGGAGGATACAAAAAAAGCCCTCGACGAAGCCAAACGCAAGGCACATCAGGGATCTGTGCAAACGCAGGGAGAGGTGCTGGAGTTGGATTTGGAATCTCTCTTAAAATCTCAATTTCCTGTTGATCAAATTGAGCCGGTTCCCAAAGGAATTAAGGGGGCTGATATTTTGCAAAAAGTTCACGACCGAAACGGCCGTTTTTGCGGTACAATTATCTGGGAATCAAAGCATACAAAGGCATGGAACGACGGCTGGCTGTCAAAACTCAAAGATGACCAGAGAGAAGTAAAGGCAGAAATTGCCGTTCTGGTAACAGAAACTTTGCCCAGGGGGGTAGAAAGCTTTGCTCAAATAGAAGGGATATGGGTCACGTGTTATGGGTTGTCAAGTCCCCTGGCATGTGTTTTACGAACGGGTTTAATAGAGCTGGCACAACACAAGGTATCCATTGTTGGAAAAAGTGAAAAAATGGAGGTGCTTTATAATTATTTATCAGGACCGGAATTCAGACAAAGAATCGAGGCAATCGTCGAATCCTTTAAAGCCATGAAAGAAGACCTGGATCAGGAAAAAAGGGCAATGATAAAAATGTGGGCAAAAAGAGAAAAACAGATTGAAAAAATTGTCAGCAATACCATCGGCATGTATGGCGACATGGAAGGTATTATCGGGGCGTCTATGCCACAAATTAAGAGCTTGGAACTAACAGATGGAACGGAATCTCTTGTGGGAGATTCTCTGTAGGAGAATATTTCGCAACCAAAAAGAGGTTTGAAATATTTGAGTTTGTAATTTTGAAATTGTTCTGAATTTTAGATTCAGTGGTTTTTATAAGGCAACATTATGCTATCCGTCAAGATTGGGAACTATCACCCATCCCTTGAAGGCTCGTTCGCAGAAACAATACAAGCATTAAAAAGGGAAGATCCATTAATACCCCTTGTCGTTGTGGCACCTACTAACTGGATGATACATAGGCTACAGGAACGCCTGGCGCGGAGATATGACGCCTCACTTATGAATCTCTCATTTATGAATTTTTACGCCTTTGCAAAGGAGATATGCAGACGGTCAGAAACGGATGTGGGTCAAATCATTCAACAACCGGTTGTCTACGAAGGCATTATTACAGGATTACTGAAGCAATATATTGCAGCGTTCTACAACCAAATTCCCCCTCACTATGAGGAAGGGAATAAATGGGAAGTGAAAAACTCACCAAAAAAAAATTTTTTGACAGTAGAACACCATCCTATTTACGACTCTTTATTCAAAAATGTACAGTCCCTGCCTGCCATCGCCAAGTCATTATTTCAGGTCATCCAGGACCTTATAGACGCAAATGTTCATATCGATGACTTAAAGGCAGCCATTCAGGAAGGGTTTGTTGAAGGCGCTGAAGCGCAGAAACTTTCCGGAGTCATACATCTGTACGATCTGTTCCAGCAGAAATTAAAGGCCATGAAGATATTCCACTATGCTGACGTCTTCCGTACGGCCACTGCGTGCGTGCAAGATTCTGAATTTCTTAGTGGTTTTCGGTACATCCTGGCATACGGATTCTATGACCTTACAGGAGTCGAACAGGATTTTTTCGGAGAAATATTCAGGACTTATCCAACCATACTTTTTCTCCCCTACCAAAAGAAACACCCTGCCTTTACCTACGTAAAGCCCTTTTTTGAATCATTCGTGCTGGGAGTGGCAAGTGATGTAGAGGAACTATCCCCTGAAAGTGTTACTGGTTTTTCATACCTGATGGACCCTAAAACTGAACATGAATCCATCGCAGGCTGCGAGTCGCGGGTAATAGGCTACAGGTTAAATGCACAACCCACCACCCAAAACCCACAACCCATTATTATTAATGCCTCAGGCAAAAGGGACGAGGTCTGGATTGTTGTTAAGGAGATACTCAGATTGGTGGATGAAGGTTATAAGATGGAAGAGATCGGCGTGGTCGCAAGGTCGCTTGAACTTTACACAGATACCATTAAAAAAATATTTCAGGAGAATAACATTCCATTTGTAACCAGCACACAGGAGCCTCTGGGAAGATATCCTTTAGTAAAAGTCATCCAGCAAATCCTCCTGCTGAAACGGGAAGACTTTTATCGCCCGATAGTCATTGAATTGCTCGGATCACCCTACTTCAAGATACCCTTGCCTTCACATAAAGAGGTCGCACCACGTCCGGATCTCTGGGACATCCTGAGCAGAAGGCTGGGTATTCGTAGTGGTATCACGTGCTGGTTGTCAAGACTTGAGCAAGCAAAGGTTATGACGTCGGAATTTGTTGACCTGAATACTGAAAAATATGTATCAAAAGCGGAAACAAATACAGATGAAAATACCTTTCCTTACGAAGTTGGGGGCAGGGGGGGTGAAAATATGTCTCCAAATGATGAAGAGACAGGAAGGCACATTCACATCCCTGCAGTTCAGATTGAATTTTTAGAAGATATCATGCGTACATTGTCAAATGACCTGTCGTTACTTCCCGAAAAGGCATCGTGGTCGGTTATGTGTCAGAAGATCAGCCATTTCCTCAGGAACTACATCCACATTCCTTCAGAAGGCATGGATCCGGAAGATACGGAGAGAGACCTCCTGATCCTCGACAAAATATGGGAATTGCTGAACTCTCTACGCATCCTGAACTGTTTGGGTGAAGAGGTAACAGTGGAACAGTTTGTAGATACCTTTATAAATGCATACCGTCAGGAATCCTTACCCATTGGCCTGGGAAACGGCAGGGGCGTAAAGGTGCTGGATGCCATGTCAGCCCGTGGCATCCCCTTTCGTGCCTTATTTGTGTTAGGTCTCAATGAAAAGACGTTCCCACGTGTCATCTCCGAAGAACCGTTTTTAAGAGACCATGTCCGACGCAAGCTCTCTGAAGTGCTGGGGAATTTCATTCCTGAAAAACTCCGGGGGTTTGACGAAGAACGTTTGCTCTTTTATTTCCTGTTAAACGCCGCAGGGGAACGTCTCTATCTCCTCCACGAACGCTCGGATGAAGCCGGGAAACCAAAGGTTCAATCCCATTACCTCATAGATATTCTTCAAAATATGAGGGGAACATCATCGCCAGAGAAGGACCTTCGGGGAAAACCGGAATACGAAATTTACGTCCCGCGTGGTATTAAAGAAAAACTCTGCAGACTGGAAGTATCCTTGCTGACACCGAAAGAGGCAGGTATCCGTATGGCGCTCGGCAGGATAGATCCCGCTTCCTTTATAAATGTCTTCGGGATCAACCGGAATGCCTTTAAACGCTCACAATCAGCCCTGGAGTTTATCGAAAGTTATAATCATTCCTTGACGCCATACGATGGAATCGTGGGCGATATCTCAAAATGGTGGAATGGGTATACATGCCGGGGTCTTAATCCTACTACGCTGGAGGTATTTGGTACGTGCCCGTTTAAGTTTTTTATGAGCAGGATACTTGAACTGGAGTCACTGGAAGAACCGGAAATAGCTGAGATGATAGCAGCCGTGGATATCGGTATTCTTTATCATGGTATATTGAGGAATTTTTATAGCACCTTGATAGAAAAAGGATATTTTGCCACAAAAACAAAAGAAATAAATCCCACAGAGCTTTTGCACAATGTTGCCCGGAGATATTTCTCTGAAATAGAAAAGCAGATACCTATCCCGTACCCTGCAATCTGGGAAATTGAAAAAGAGGAGATGCTCAATCTTCTTACAAGATTTATAACATGGGACCTCGAACAGATCGAACAAACGGGCTATGTCCCAGTTTATCTGGAAAAGACGGTAAGGCTGAGCCCGCAAAACGACTCGCACAAACTCATCCCGGAACATTTCAAACAGGGAGACTCTTCAAGGATAGCATTTAAGGGAAAGATTGACCGCATAGACCTGAAAAAAGAGGAAAACACAGTTAGCTTCCGTGTGGTCGATTACAAATCCGGGAGGCTTCTGAAGGACAATCTTGTCAAGTCTGCCATCCGTGGCCAAAGATTGCAACTCCCGTTTTATATTATTATGACAGAACATTTATTATCAGAGGAAATCAGGAAGGGTCTCCTTCCCAAAGGTCAAGCCAGGTTGGATGAGGCGTCCTTTGTTTATGTTGCAGAAGATGAGGGAAAAAAGGGGCTGTTACGTCCGCCAAAAAAGACTATCGACAGCAACGACTGGAGGGAGTGCAGGGAGCAATACTGGGAGACCCTGCGGGAATTTCTCCAGATCATCCGTGCTGGCATCTTCCCCGCTTCACCGGCAGAGGATTCGCGTAGATGTGAGTGGTGCGAATTCGCCACCACATGCCGCAGAAGCCACCAACCGTTCCGGTTCAGACTTGAACAGGATGCAAGGCTGAAAAAATACCGTGAAATTGTGAATTTGAATATGAGAAAAAAGCCAGCTAAGTCTTGAAGAGTATACCCCTTTTTGAGTAAATCTGGCCACGAGCTATAATGAAAGACAAAAGACCACTGTAGTTACCTGCACAGGTCAAATTTTAGGAAAGCAGTAATTGAGTTGGACACAGGGAATCAAGATTGTTAAAATAGTAAACGGTTATTTTCACAGGAGATAAAAATAAGCATTTGAATTATAATCGAACTAAAAGTTGAAGATATTGCAAATAAATAATGAAGATCAGGCACAAACTTGTAATGCTATTGGCCGTGCTACTGGTTACGCTGAACGGTGTTATTGCCTTTTCCATTTATAAGCGGACACGTCAAGAATTCATCAAAGAGGTTCGGGAAAAGGCCAAGCTGATTGCTACGGAATTGGAAACCACCAGAAATTATCTTGCCTCTGCCTTACAAGCGTCAAAAATCGAAATTACAGAGCAGACAAAGTTATTCATTCCTGCCGTCTCAGGTCACGCCATCGGGGTAAAATTTGCCGAAAAAACCGGTTATATTATCAAGCAAACCAGCGTGAGGTATCGAAATTTATTCAATAAACCCGATCCATTTGAAGAAATGGTGCTCAGGAAAATGGAAGAAGATCACAATCTTACTGAGTACTGGGATGACGACGTTATAGATGGGAAACGGGTAGAACGTTACTTGTATGCCTTATACGTAAAAGAAGACTGTCTCCTCTGCCACGGACCAAAGGAAAACGCCCCGGAATTTATACAAAAAAATTATGATACAGGCTACAATTATAAGGTGGGGGAATTACGTGGGGCAATCAGTGTCATTATTCCCAAAGAAATCGCAGAACAACGGTTTGCAGCAAACTTTATTTTTTTTGTTACTGTTGGCTCTGTCAGTATCTTGCTCATAGTGACCATTATTTTCCTGATCACAGGAAAATTCATGAAGCCGATCGAGAGATTAACTGCTGCTGTAGCTACTATTACAAAGACAGGCGACCTTACAACGAAAGTAGATGTATCATCAAAGGACGAGGTTGGTCAACTGGGCAGGGCATTTAATGATATGTCTGCCAAATTGCAATCTACATATGCGACACTGGAACAGCGGATTGCCGAAAAGACTGCCCATTTGCAGCAGGCCGTTTCAGCCCTGGAACGGGCAAACAAAATGAAATCGGAGTTTCTGGCAAATATGTCTCATGAACTGCGCACGCCGCTTAACGCCATCATCGGCTTTGCGGAGGTACTCAGGGACAAGATTGCCGGTGACCTGAACGAAGAACAGATGGATTTCATCAATGATATTCACAGCAGTGGTTGTCACCTCCTGCAAATGATTAACGATATACTGGATCTGTCCAAGATTGAAGCAGGCAAAATGGAACTCCAGTACGAAATTTTTCCTGTACCTGAGGCCATTGAGGATGTGTATACCATATTAAAAGGACTTGCGAGTAAAAAACATCTGGAATTAAAGACAGAAATACTGACAGATGTAAAAGACATCGAAGCGGACAGGGTTAAATTTAAACAAATCCTGTATAACCTGCTCTCGAATGCCATAAAATTTACGCCGGAAAACGGAAAAATTGCCTTAGAGGCAAGCATTGTTGATGACATGCTGCAGGTATCAGTGTCTGACACTGGCATCGGGATGAAATCTGAAGATCGGGAGAAGGTGTTTAAGGAATTCTGGCAGGCGGATAGCTCTTTTGCGAGAAAATATGAAGGTACGGGACTGGGGCTTGCCCTGACCAAAAGGATTGTTGAGATGCACGGTGGAAAAATTTGGTTTGAAAGTGAATACGGAAAGGGAAGTATATTTTACTTTACATTACCCTTAAAGGCCTCCTTCAAACCAATAAAACCGAAAGAGGCCGAAGCCAGGCCTCGTTTTGTAGCATCCCCCGCAGGAGAAAAAGAGGCAAAAACTGTGCTGGTTGTTGAAGATGACCGGATGGCGGCAGACCTTCTCACCCTGTATTTGACGAATGCAGGATATAATGTTATCGTAGCCATGGATGGTGAAGAGGCCATTAAAAAGGCGAAAAAATTTCGCCCGTTTTTGATCACCCTAGATATCATGTTGCCGAAAAAGGACGGATGGGACGTCCTCTCTGAACTGAAAAACTCCCCCGATGCCGCTGATATACCGGTAATTATCGTGTCAATTGTCGATAATAAAGAACTTGGTTTCAGCCTTGGTGCAGTAGAGTATTTGATTAAGCCTATCGATAGGGAGAGGCTCATTACTACAGTAAACGCCTGCATGCCTGCTGAAAAGATCAAGGGTAAACCTATGAAAATATTAGTTGTGGATGATGATGAAAAAGCCGTTAAATATATGAGTTCTGTCCTGGAAAGTGCAGGATTTGAGGTGCTGAAAGCGTACAGAGGCGAGGCCGGAATCAATCTTGCCATCAACAATACACCTGACCTTATAATACTCGATCTCATGATGCCTGGAATCAGCGGTTTTGATGTAATTGAAAAACTCAGGGTTCACCCTACGGCAAAGGGGATTCCTATTATTATATGCTCTGCAAAGGATATTACCCCGGAAGAAAAAAAGGTATTAAATGGCAATATTCTGGCTATCGTAAAAAAAAGCGGCCATACAAAAGAAGACCTTCTTGCCGCAATCAGGAAGATAGAGCAGTTACGCGTCAAAAAAGAAACCACAAAAGCAGAGAGTACACCATAAATTTCTAAATCCTAAATTGGTATTTTTTTAATTTTTTTCCCTGTATCCTGTTAAAATTGGATAATCATTTCTATTTCAACAAGGAAAACGTATGTCTGGCAAGAATGTAATGGTCGTGGAAGATAATGAAAAAAACCGGAAACTCATGCGAGTAGTACTCAAGGCAAAGGGCTACAATGTGATTGAGGCAACCACCGGTGAGGAGGCACTAAACATTTTAAAGAATCAGAAACCTGATATTATCCTTATGGATATCCAACTCCCGGGAATAGACGGTCTAACATTGGTAAAACAGATTAAGGCAGACACAATTACAAAGGACATCCCCATCATTGCCGTAACCGCTTATGCCATGAAGGGAGATGAACAAAAAATCTTAGATACGGGTTGTAATGCCTATGTTAGTAAACCCATCAACACACAGGAACTACCGCTCGTTATAGAAAAATACATTAAAAAATAGGATATGAACAAGGCTAAAATATTAGTGGCTGATGATATCAGGCAAAATGTAAAACTACTCAGAGTGATTCTGACAGCGTCCGAGTATGATGTGATTGAGGCATATGACGGTGAGGAAGCATTAGAAAAGGCAAAAACAGAAAACCCCGATTTAATATTACTGGATATTATGATGCCCAGGTTAACAGGATATGAAGTATGCCAAAAGTTGCGGGAAGATGGAACTACAAAAAACATCCCTATCGTGATGATCACCGCCTTACACGAAATGGGTGATCGTATCAAGGGAATTGAGGCAGGCGCCGACGATTTCATCAGTAAACCATTTAACAAAACAGAACTCCTTGCAAGGGTAAAATCGCTACTCCGTATGAGACAGCCAGTTGCAAAAAAGGATGAAACTCCGGTATTGGACACGATTCTATCCGGTCTTTCAGAAGGTGTGGTTGTTACCGACGGACAATGGAAAATTAAAAACATAAATCATCCTGCTCAGGAACTTTTAAATATCCAGACCGATACGAAAGACACGGATCTCCTGGAGCGTCTCTCCGGTATGAACTTGTCCATACCCATAGATACCCTCAAAAATGCTCAGGAAAAAACCACTGATTTTCAGATATTGCCTTCAAACAATCAACATCCCCTCCCTTCAAACGCCAGACTGACAAAGATATTTAATGATCACGGAAATATTATTGGCATTACTTTGATTATAAGGCGGGAGGAAAATAAATGAACTACGAACAGAAAAGAAAAAAACGTAAAAAACTTAAAGGTAACTCAGTGGTGTCCAATAAGGCCTTTTATCACTGTTGGAATAAATAACTTAAAAATCGAGGTCTTAGCTTACACTGGTCCGCTGGAAACCTTATAAATGGATTTATGTGCCTCTTGAAAATTTAATTTGGACAAGCTACCTGCATGGAAAATTTTCTTTACGTTCGATGCACCCTTCTGCGGTAAACTATTACGAAAAATATAAAATATCCTGAATCATTATTTATTTTCGTTCATTTATGATTTTTTAGCCTTGCATAACAACGATTCCAAAAAGAACACGTCTTTCACATTTAAGCGCCATGGCTGGCTGGGTATTGGATTAATCTGTTTTATTGAGTGCTGTTTGCTTATCCAGCATCGCAGTTACTTTGCCTATAAAGTCAGCGTCTGGGCAACCCCTTTGTGCTGGCTAGGCTATGTAATGCTTTTAGATGCGGTTATCTTCAGACTCAAAGGAAATTCGCTCCTCTGTAACCGGCGGCGGGAGTTTTACATTCAGATGCCCCTGTCCATCGCCTTCTGGCTCCTCTTTGAATTTTACAACCTCCACCTGGCAAATTGGGAGTATCAAGGCCTGCCAGATAACAAGATAGAACTCTGCGCCGGAATGGGACTGGCCTTTGCCATGATCATGCCGGGGATATTCCAGACGTCCGAACTTCTTGAAACCCTTCGTTTTTTCGACCAATTCAGGATTGCCAATCTACGGGTTTCCAACAGAATTATCTATAGCAGTATTGTACTCGGATTCTTTTTCATTATGGCGCCATTACTCATCAGCAGGGACTATGCACGTTATCTCTTTGGGCTGGTCTGGACGGGATATGTGATGATATTCGACCCCATTGTATATTGCAGTAAAGGGGATTCGTTGTTAAAGGACCTGGAAGAAGGCAGGCTTTTACGTATATTGAGTCTTTTCATAGCAGGTTATATCTGCGGCTTTTTGTGGGAGTTCTGGAATTACTGGGCTGCATCAAAGTGGGTGTACACTGTCCCTTTCATGAAGAACGTAAGAATCTTTGAGATACCAGTGGCTGGATTTCTGGGGTTTGGACCTTTTGCCTGGGAATACTTTTGTTTCTATCATTTCTGCAAACTTGCAGGGCGGACGCCTCAAACCAGGCACTGAACAATACGTGCAGATTTTATAGTAACTTCCCCCTTCATCCCGCAGAGCAATCCAAGAACCCAACAGGAAGCGACTATACCAGATAGTGTTTTTATGGTAAATATCTTTTTATTCTTCATCTGTTTCTCCTTAAATAATCAAGATACCGCAGCGCAGGTTACTTTCGATTGTAATGACTCATTGGTATTTGTCAATGTTTTAATTCTTTATAAATCCCTGACCTTTTTGGACTTCTATGAGTAGTTTTACCATATAATCTGATCAGCAGTAATTCGGGTTATTTTCGTGGCAGGCTGTAATGCTTTGCACTTGACATAAATTTCCTGCAATATTAATATTATAAACAAATAAGTAAATTTTGTCGTATCCAATATTTACAGTTAAACAGCGTGGACTAAAATTTCTCATGCAAAAGAGCCACAATATACTTATCATTGATGATGATAAGCTGATGTGTGTATCACTCAAGAGCCTCCTGGAGGAAAATGGATACCATGTGTACACGGCATCTAATGGCGACGCTGCTGTTAAAATTCTGAATAAACACGGCGTAGATTTAATTCTCTTTGACCTAGTATTACATGATGTAAGCGAGCTTTCTCTTGTAAACAGGATTAAAGAGGTCTCGGCAGATGCAATCATACTGGTTATGATCGACCAGAATAAAATAAAGACCGTAATCAACTCCCTGTGTCTGGATACGGTGGACTACATCCTGAAACCATTTGATCCGGATTATTTAAAAAAGACCATTGAAAAGGCCCTATATAAGCAACAATTAGAAGCCAGCCTCAAAAGGACGCTTATAGAAAAGGAAATTATCAGCAATGCAAATAAGATTATCGCCACCAGCCTTGACATTCGGGAAAGTTTTTCCAGCGTATGCAGTGAATTAAAAAAGATTATACCGTTCGATCGTGCCTGCCTGATTACTTCCAATGAGCAGGGGCAATGGTTTCAGGTGTTTGCGCTGACGAAAACGTACAATTTTAGTGAGATCAACGAGGGAGAATTATTTCCTATGTCTGGTAGCCTCCTGGAAGAAATCATCAAAACAGGAGAGCCGGTTATCGTCAACAACACAGAAGCTGGCCGTTTCTGGACAGACAGGGTATTATACAAAGAGAGGATACACTCGCGGCTTGGCTTTCCCCTTACCTATAAAGGCAAGGTGCTTGGCGCCATTACCTTCGGCAGCGAAAAGGCGAACAGTTTTAGCGAACATTGCTATTATTACCTCTGGCAGATAGCGCCACAACTTGCCATTGCCATTGAGAACACCAAACTGTTTAACCGCATTAAGGCTTCAGAAGAACGGTATAAAACGTTGTTCAACCACGCCGCGGATTCCATGGTAATGATAGATCTGAACGGAAAGATTCTCACCGTGAACCAGCGTGAGGAAGACATTATTGGTTACAGGATGGAAGAACTCCTGGGCAAGTACATTTATGATTTCCTGCCTGAAACGTCGAAAAAAGTTGTTACTCAACTTCTTGCAAAAGCGGTTAACAGTAAAGTTCAAACAACCGAGATTGAAGTCATCAGCAAGAATCAACAAACCCTGGTTATGGAATTAGATATCACCGTGGTAAAAGAGGGTAACAACGTTTTGCATTTGCTGGTGCACTTCAGGGATATAACCAGAAGAAAGAACCTGGAATTGGAATTAATAGAGGAAAAGAAAAAGTTGGATAATATCGTGAGTGAAATAGGGGCAGACCTCATGGTTATCAACAGGGACAATACGATTTGCTGGGCAAACAAGCGATTAATCGAAAATCATCCCCTGGGGAAAGATATACTGAATCAAACCTGTTTTGATGCTTATTGTCATTTTCGCTCTGTCCCTGCTGATTGCCCTTCTGCGAAGGTATTTCACACAGGGAAAATAAGCCAGGTTGAACGTGTGATTTACAATAATCACAGAAAGAAATTCTGCAATGTAATCAGTTCTCCCATCTTTGATAAAGATGGCAACGTAGTACAGGTGCTGGAGTTAATTCAGGATATCACCGGGAAAAAACAGGAAGAGGAAAGACAGAAGAGACTTCAGCAGCAACTGGTGCATTCTGATAGATTGATTTCTATCGGACGGCTCGCTGCCGGCGTTGCTCATGAAATTAATACACCCCTTGCAATTCTTTCCGGTATGATCCAGGGATTTCTCGAACGGAATAATTCCTTCACCAGGGAAATCGTAAAAGAATTTAAAACCATGCACAAGGTGACAAAGCGTATTGAAAAAACCGTTGATTCTTTGCTTGAACTATCTCATTTTGAGGGAAACGAGCAGCCGAAACAGGTTAATATTAATGAATTGATCAAGGACACCATTTCACTTATTGTCGAGCAGTTTACCGCAAAAAACAAGAATATCGTTTTAAAGCTATCTTCCCGTCTGCCGAAAATCAGAGGTTTTGCAGAGCAACTGCAACAGGTGTTTATGAATTTGCTGATTAATGCGGATGACGCCACTGTTGACGGTGATACCATTTCAATAGCCACGGCTCAAAAAGATAAAAATACCATAAATATCAATCTCAAAGATACCGGTACGGGCATGCCTGAGGAAATGCTATCGAAAATCTTTGACCCATTTTTTACAACGAAGGAAGTGGGGAAAGGAACCGGCCTTGGATTATCTATTTCTTATGGGATCGTAAAAAGACACCATGGCACAATTCATGTCAAAAGTAAAGTAGGTAGAGGCACTACCTTTGATATCAATTTACCCATAGACTTTGGAAAGGTAACGGCTCATGGATAGCATGGATAGCATGGATAGAGGGATAAAAATTTTAGTCGTAGACGATGACAAGGATTACAATTTGTACTTAACAAAATTCTTGTCTGACGAAGGATATATTACCAGGGGTATTACAAAACCAATGGACACACTGCCTGCACTGGAACAGGAAAAATTTCATATAGTCATACTAGATCTCAAAATGCCACAAATCAACGGCACAGAACTGCTCAAAGAGATAAAATCGAAACATCAGAACATCTGTGTCATCATACTGACGGGTTATCCCTCATTTAAGACGGCAGTCGAAACGATGAAACTCGATGCCTTCGACTATTTAAAAAAACCGTTTGATTTGAACGATCTGCGTAAAGCGCTGAATAATGCACAAAAGACGTACTGCCTTGTGGGAAGTTCAAAGGACAGGCTCAAGAGCTCTGTCGGGAAAAAACTGAGGTCGTTAAGAAAGAGCAAGAAAATTACACAAAAACAACTGGCAAATCGTACTGGTTTGTCGCCAAGCTTGTTATCCCAGATTGAAAATGGGCAAATTGAGGCATCCCTAACAACCCTGGACAAATTATCTGCATCTCTGAACGTTAAAATAGCTTACTTTCTTGATGAGGAAGCTGATGAATCCACTGCAAAGATAAGCTAAAAACCTGAAAATTAGTAACAATTTAGTCTTTTGAAAAATTCCAGTAATGAAGTACTTACCATGTGTCGTATATGCAATTCATGAATTGCATATACAGAATTACCGCCAAGACGTTTACGGCTTTCAATGTTTTCAAAAAACTAAATTGTTACGAAGATTGCGGAAATTTACATCAGAATAACCAATTTGTAATTGTTATTTTTACAGGAGTCTTACGTTGATGGATAAACTGCTAGGCATTATCTCAAATCTTGGCTCTCCAAAAATTATGGTCATTGGCGATTTGATGCTCGATAAATATGTATGGGGTGAGGTAAAACGCATCTCGCAGGAAGCGCCAATACCAGTCATTAATGTTTCTTCTGAAGACGTTCGTCCGGGAGGCGCCGGGAGTGTTGTGAATAACCTTCAGACATTGGGTGCACAGGTGCTTGCCTGCGGGATTATAGGCGACGATACTTACGGACACACCCTTTTAAATCTTTTCAGAGATACAGGCGTTGAAACAACAGGAATTATGGTTGATAAAAGCCGTCCGACTATTCTGAAAATACGTTTTCTGGGTCACCTGCAGACAGCCGGGAAAGGCGTGCAGCAGTTGTTGAGGGTCGATTACGAAAAGACGCATGTTATCTCTGCGGAGATAGAAACGCAGCTTACCAATTATTTAAATAAAAACATACCTTCATGTGATATCGTTCTGGTTTCTGATATGAATAAAGGTTTGCTGTCTCATTCATTTTTAAAAACAATAGTAACCATTTGTAAGAAGCATGAAAAGATAGCAATCGTGGACCCAAAGCTTATGAGTGATTATAGTTGCTATGAAGGGTTCACCGCAATAACTCCCAATAGAAATGAAACAGAAATTGCCACGGGAATAAAAATCGCAGATAATGACAGTCTGCATCGTGCCGGAAACAAACTTGTTTCGAGTCTTTCACTGGAGTATTGCATCATTACCATAGATAAAGATGGCATGTTTCTTTATCACAAAAGCGGAAGTGGAAAGATTATACCGACTGTGCCACGGGCGGTATTTGACGTAACTGGTGCCGGCGATATGGTGCTCAGTATGTTTGGCATGATCGTCGGAACCGGACATAGTTTTGAGGACGCTGCGCTCCTTGCCAATGTGGCGGCAGGAATAGAAGTTGGAAAAATTGGCGCAACGCCGGTCAGCAAGGGTGAAATCCTGAGCGAACTTATAGGTGGAAAAAGCCAATTGTCAGATAAAATCAAAGATGTTGAAGTACTCAAAGGTATACTCAATGAGCACAGAAAGAAAAACGATAAGATTGTGTTTACAAATGGTTGTTTTGACATATTACACGTTGGACACGTTGAGTATCTTAAATTTGCCAGAAAACAGGGTGATTTGCTTGTGGTGGGGTTAAATACCGATGGGTCTGTCAGGAAACAGAAAGGTCCCACCCGTCCCTTTGTTTCAGAAGCAGAGCGCGCGAAAATGCTTGCTGCATTGGAGGATGTAACTTATGTAGTACTCTTTGACGAACTCACCCCCCTGAATTTAATCATGGCTGTAAAACCGGATGTCCTGGTAAAGGGAGAAGACTGGAAAAATGCCGGCGCGGTAGGGGGGGAATTCGTAGAATCCTATGGAGGAAAAGTTGTCTTTGCACCCTTTGTGAATGGCGTTTCAACCACCAACATCGTTTCCAGAATAATCAGGAGACACAACCAGATAGAATCATTGAAAGACGCTGCAGGTCAAACACAATAGAAAGAAGATGAGTGCAATAATGAATGACATTGAAATACAACTGCAGGACAGCATTAATACGAAAAAGGCATTATTATCAACCAATCTTGATATAATCGGGAATATAGCCGATGTTCTTGTCAAGGCATTCAAAAACAACCACCGACTGTATCTCATTGGCAATGGGGGAAGCGCCGCTGATGCCCAGCATATTGCCGGGGAATTGATCGGGAGATTCAAAATGAACAGACGCCCCATTCCCGCCGTTGCCCTGACAACCGATACTTCCGTAATAACTGCACTTGCAAACGATTTTGGTTATGATACCTGCTTTGCCAGACAGATCGAGGCGCTTGCAGGTCAGGGTGACGTTATCCTGGCCTTTAGCACCAGCGGAAATTCAAAAGGTATTTTGAATGCGGTTCAGGTTGCACGCGACCGCGGCGCAATTACCATTGGATTTACCGGAAAGGACGGAGGCCTCTTAAAAGACGCCGTGGATATCTGCTTAAAAATCCCCTCAGACAACACACCCCGGATACAAGAATGCCATATCACCGTTGGGCATATTCTGTGCTCCATTGTCGAAAAAGAACTTTTTGGAACAGTTGTTAAATGAAAAAGAGAAAGGCTGTTTTTCTCGACCGGGACGGCACCATCGTCGTCCACAAACCCTATCTAAGTTCCCCGGAACAACTGAAATTATCGCCTAATGCCGCACAAGGGATCAGACTCTTCAGAGAATATGGTTATCTGATTATTGTCGTTACCAACCAATCCGGCGTAGCCAGGGGATTCTTTGATGAAGAACGTTTAATGCTTATCCATAAGAGGTTGATGGATATGCTGGAAGATGAGGGGGTTGTGATTGACGGTATCTATTATTGCCCACACCATACAGAAGGAGTTATAAAGCAATATAAAATTGACTGCACATGTAGAAAACCCAAGCCCGGGATGCTTCTTGATGCTGCCCGAAAGCATCATATTGATTTGACACAATCCCTGATGATTGGCGATTCAGAGGTGGATGTGTTGGCAGGTAAAAATGCCGGTTGCAGATGCGTACTGATAAGGAACAGCCGTATAGATGAGATAAGCACTGCCCCAGCAACAGGCACTGATTACATTGTGGAAGACTTATTGGAGGCTGCAAAGTTATTTTATATCAAACATGTCTGAATAAGATTTAATCTTTTCAGGTATGCAAAGTAGTACTACCGATGAACGGTTTTATGTATAACCCATGCAAATACCATCAAAAACAGTATCTAAGCGCCCATGAACTCAGACCTCACCTTTATTACCAATGAAAAAAATAGAAATCTATCGGAAAGATTCAAGGTACTTATTACAGACACCCGATTCTTTGATGTGCTTGTTGGTTATTTCTATACCAGCGGGTTTCATGCCATCAACAAATCCCTGGAAAGTACCGAAAAAATAAGGATTTTAGTTGGAATAAGCACAAACAAACAGGCACTAGAACTCATTCAAAAAGCAAAAACCGATCGCCAACCAACACTTCCATATTCCCACGCCGAAGTAAAAGAACAATTCGAACAGTCTGTCACGGAAGAAGTAGAAAATTCAGAGGATAATTCTACTGTTGAAGAGGGTATCCTTAAGTTTATTGAATGGCTGAAAAACGGAAAACTAGAAATCAGGGCATACCCAACCGAAAATATTCACGCAAAACTTTACATTATGACCTTTGTGGAAGGTGACAGGGATATTGGAAGGGTGATTACCGGATCAAGCAACTTCACTCAATCAGGTCTCATCGATAACTTCGAGTTTAATGTCGAATTAAAAAACAGGGCTGATTACGAATTTGCATTGCAGAAATTCAATGAACTGTGGAAAGACGCAGTTGATGTAAGGGAGCGGTATATCGAAACGATTCAAATAAAAACCTGGTTAAATAACACCATCACCCCTTACGAATTGTATCTAAAATTTTTATATGAATATTTCAAAGACGAGCTCAGCCAGACAGATGAAGTATTTTTGAAATATCTTCCCCATGAATTTAAGAAACTGGAATATCAGGAGCAGGCAGTTTTAAACGCACGAAAAATACTTCAGGAATACGGCGGTGTCTTTATCTCTGATGTTGTAGGGTTAGGCAAGACATACATATCGGCAATGCTGGCAGGTCAGCTTGAGGGCAGAACACTGGTCATTGCCCCTCCTGTACTGCTTGAAAGATCAAATCCCGGTTCCTGGACTAATGTATTTTCTGATTTCAATGTACCGGCCGACTTTGAATCACTCGGCAAACTGGATGACCTTATTGAAAGAGGGGCAGAGAAATACAAGAACATTATCATTGATGAGGCGCATCGTTTCAGAACTGAAACAACGGTTACCTATGAAAAACTGGCGGAAATCTGCCGCGGTAAAAGAGTTATTCTTGTAACGGCAACGCCTTATAACAATGCGCCAAAAGATATTCTAAGCCTTTTAAAACTATTTCAGAAAGCCAAAAAGAGCACCATCCCAAACCTGCCGGACCTGGAAGGCTTCTTTCATGGTCTGGATAAAAAGCTGAAAAAACTGGACAGGCAGAAAGATTATGCAAAATACATAGACACGGTAAAAGAAAATGCGCGTGAAATCAGGGAAAAAGTCCTCAAATATCTCATGGTTCGCCGCACAAGGACAGAGATTGAAAAATACTTTTACAAAGACATAATGAGTCAAAACCTGAAATTCCCCAATGTTGAAAAGCCAGTCCCTCTTTTTTATGAACTCAATGATAAGGAGGACGAAATATTCAACACAACCATAGAACTGATCGCGAAAAAATTCAAATACGCCCGTTATATGCCCATGCTTTATTATGAAGGTAAAATTTCACAACCCGAGGAACTTTCGCAAAAGAACATGGGCAAGTTTATGAAAATCCTGCTGGTGAAGCGTCTCGAGAGCAGTTTCTTCGCCTTTAAAAATTCGGTGGACAGATTCCTGCGCTCTTACGAGATGTTTATAAAGGAGTTTGACAGCGGCAATGTGTATGTGAGCAAAAAACACACGAAGAAAATATTTGAATTGCTTGAGAGCGATGACGATGAAGCCGTCCAGCGATTGATAGACGAAGGCAAGGCTGAAAGATATGCAAGCACTGAATTTAGAGAAGGCTTCAGAGATGACTTACAGCGTGATTATGAAACCCTCCTCGAGATAAAAAAACTATGGCATCACGTTGACCGCGACCCAAAGCTTTTAAAATTTTTGGGGGAATTATCAAAAAATTCGGTTTTAAAAGAGAATCATCTGATTATCTTTACAGAATCAAAAGAAACCGCAAACTATCTGTTCAAAAACATAAATGAACAATACCCTGATAAGGCGCTGTGTTTTACCGGTGATTCAGGCGAGGCAACACGCGACAAGGTCATTGAGAATTTTGATGCCAGGGCGCGTCATCCGAAGGAAGATTACCGGATACTGGTCTCTACTGAAGTACTGGCTGAAGGCGTTAACCTGCACCGCTCAAACGCCGTAATAAATTACGATATCCCCTGGAACCCTACCCGCATGATGCAGCGGGTAGGGCGTGTCAACCGTGTAGATACGCCGTTTGATACGATTTATACCTTTAATTTTTTTCCGACCAGACAATCAAATGACCAGATAAAACTGAAGGAAGCGGCAGTGGCGAAAATCAATGCCTTTTTAACCCTGCTTGGGGGCGACGCGGAACTGTTGACTGAAGGCGAGCCCATTGGCTCGCACGAACTCTTTAACCGGTTGATTTCCAAACAAACGCTGGAAGGCGAGGAGGGAACAGAGGAGAGCGAATTGAAATACCTTCAGGCGATAAAAGAGATTCGCGATAAAGACCCCGTCTTTTTTGAAAAGATAAAACGTCTCCCCAAAAAGGCACGCACTGCAAAAACCCTGACAGGGTTGGAAACCCTGTCAGGGTTAATTACCTACTTCAGGCGCGGAAAATTGCAGAAATTTTTCAAAGCCAACCATAAAAATGTAGCGGAAGAAATGGATTTTCTGACTGCAGCTAAATTGCTGGAGAGCGCTCCTGATGAAGAAAAGAAAAACATTCCTGAACAGTATTACGAGCTGCTGGATAAAAACAAAGAGGCATTTATCTTAGCGACAACGGAAGAAATGCCACATCACGGACAAAGGGGCGGACGCGACAGCGCTGCAAATATCCTGAGAATTTTAAAGGCAACCCTGAAGAACACCCAAAAACTGACAGAAGACCAGGAACTGTACCTGAAAAAAGTCCTTACCCAGCTTGAGGAAGGCGGGCTGCCCAGACAGACGGCAACCCAAACACTGAAAGCACTAAATGCACTTAAGAATGAAATCGTTAACCCGCTTAAGGTGCTCGCAACGCTTCAGACCCACATCCCGGCGAAACTATTGGAAGAACATTATGCTGAACAAAATCCAACCGTATTTGGCAAACGGGAAGTGATACTCTCATTATATTTAACGACAAAACCCTGACAGGGTTGGGTTGCCTGGAGGGAAGACAAAAGTATAAAATAACCATTATCTAAGGAGGAAAAATCATATGGCAACGAATACAAAAAAATTTATAGGAAAGGTATTACCTGACGGACATCTTTCCCTTCCGGAAGATACCGCTAAAGAGGTAGGAAGTGTTTTTGAAGTGGTATTAACACCGATAGAAAAATCGGATATTCATGGGTATGCAGAGTCACTGGCAAAAGAAAAAGGGTTTTCAGAACTCACAGAAGAGGATATAGAAAGAATAATCCATGAGTCAAGGGGTATCGAGCACGTAAAACCCTGACAGGGTTACTTGGTCTTGGAGAAAGACAATGAGCACAACTGTTACGCCACTGCTACCAGGAAAATGGTATCATATTTATAATCGGGGTATCAATGGCGAAACTATTTACCACACTGAGGCAAATTACCAATACTTTCTGGACTTGCTCGCCAAATATGTTTTCCATACAGCAAAAGTCTATATACACAATAATCCCAGGCATCATGGTATCATGAACGACATTGCGAAGTACCAATACTCATCTTACAGGACAGTGCTGTCGAGTGTCCCAACGAAAATAGAGCGCGAAGAAGTGCTTTCGTGGTTTGGTGGACGTGATAGTTTTGTGGCATATCATAGCGCTGGTCGTGATGACATTTCAAATGACCTAATATTGGAGTAGCTTTACCGTCAACCCTGACAGGGTTTGAAACCCTGTCAGGGTTAAAAGCAGGGTTAAAAAGGGGTGTTGACATGGATAAACAACAGGCACGGAATCTTATTAAAGAAACCTTTGAAAATTCTTTTGATAAAGAGAGGTTTACCTGTTTTATCAAAAACCTCTTAAACCGTGTTGAAGAAGCCCCTTTTACGTATCAGGGGCAATTCATCCCTGAAGCCTACAGACAATATATCAGCACACTTGAAAGAATCGGCAAATTCAATGACGGTGAAAACAGGATTGACATTCTTATCATCAAACTCCAGAAGGAGACTTTCCTCGAGCGCGCCCGCGCCGTACAGAGAAACTTTGTCGCCGGTTATTTACAGGGCAAATATGGCAGTTCAAATGAAAAAGAAGCGGCGCTGGTTGCCTTTGTATCACCTGATGAGGAAGACTGGCGTTTTTCACTGGTCAAGATGGACTATAGATTTGAGCAGACAAAAACCGGCAGAGTGAAGGTAAAAGAAGGGTTTACACCTGCGCGTCGCTGGTCATTCCTGGTAGGCGCAAATGAGAACAGCCACACCGCCCAGAGCAGACTGGTGGGTATGCTGGCAGATGACGAACACAGCCCCACCCTTGCCGAACTGGAAAAGGCGTTTGACATTGAAACCGTTACCAAAGAATTTTTCATCAAATACCGTGAACTTTTTATCCGCACAAAAGAAGAACTGGACAAAGTAGTGGAAAACGATGCAATAATCAAAGCAGATTTTAGGGCAAAAGGTGTAAACACCGTTGACTTTGCAAAAAAGCTGCTTGGGCAAATTGTCTTCTTACATTTTCTACAGAAAAAGGGTTGGTTCGGCGTTGCCCGCGACGCCGGATGGGGCACCGGCTCAAAACACTTTTTACGTGAACTCTTTGAGAAAAAACACGGCAATTACAACAATTTCTTCAATGACATCCTGGAGCCGCTCTTTTATGAAGCCCTGCGCATAGACCGCAGCCATGACGATCACTATTACAGCCGGTTTAACTGCAAAATCCCCTTCTTAAACGGTGGCCTTTTTGACCCCATTGGAAATTATGACTGGGTGCACACCGATATCTGTCTACCGAACAGCCTCTTCTCTAATAAAAATAAAACCAAAGAAGGCGATGAGGGCGACGGCGTTCTGGATATCTTTGACCGCTACAACTTTACCGTCAGAGAAGACGAGCCGCTGGAAAAGGAGGTTGCCATTGACCCCGAACTTTTGGGAAAGGCGTATGAAAAGTTCAATGCCATCCGTCCCGACAACTTTGAGGAATATAAAAAGGCATTAAAGAGCGGGAATAAAGGCGAAGAAGGCAAATTCAACAAGCAATATGGTGTTTATTACACACCCCGTGAGATTGTCCACTATATGTGCCAGCAGAGCCTGATAAATTATCTGCACACAGTAACTCAAGCTTCCAGCTTGAGCAGCCACAAGCAGGATGCTTATGATACTATTGCAAGAGAAGACATCGAGACCCTTATCCACTACGGCGAACAGGTTGGCGAGAACGATGCACGGGTTGAACGCAAGGGCAAAGAAACAAAAACCTATTCCTATAAACTACCCGAAAGCATCCGAAAAAACGCAAGCCTGATCGACCGGAAACTGGCAGACATAACAGTCTGCGACCCGGCGGTAGGTTCAGGCGCCTTTCCCGTGGGCATGATGAGCGAGATTGTAAAGGCAAGAAATGCGCTAACGCCCTTTATGGTAACTCAAGCTTCCCTGTCTGCGTGTGGAGACGCACAGGCAGGCAGCTTAAGTCCAGAAACCCTGACAGGGTTAAGGTCAGACACGCCAAGAACAGCCTATGATTTCAAACGCCACTGCATTGAAAAATCCCTTTACGGTGTGGACATCGACCCCGGCGCGGTGGAAATTGCAAAACTCCGGTTATGGCTGTCCCTTGTGGTAGACGAAGATGACATAAAAAACATCAAGCCCCTGCCGAATCTGGATTACAAGATTGTTTGCGGGAATTTGCTCTTGGGGGTGGAGAAAAACCTGTTGAACAATCATCTTTTCTCTAAACTTGAAAAAATCAAACCGCTCTATTTCAACGAAACCAACCCCACAAAAAAGCAGGACTATAAAAGGCAGATTGATGCACTGATAAGCCAGATTACTAACGGTCATAAAGAATTTGATTTTGAGATTTATTTTTCCGAGGTGTTTCATCATAAAGGTGGGTTTGATGTGGTGATTGCGAATCCGCCGTATCTTGAATCTAGACATCCAAATTTCAGCGATAAATTAAAAGACATATATCAAGTTTCTGCTAAAAGAAGATGGAAAAATGATGCAAAATATATAACGAGAGGCTCCGACCTATTGATCTATTTCTTTGAAACTGCAATTTTCAACGTTCATCAAAAGGGTTGTATTATCCTTATCACACAAAACTCTTGGCTTGACACTGAGTATGGTAAAAAATTCCAAAGTTTTCTTCTGAAGAACACACAGGTTCGCATGGTGATTGATAGCGATTTTAGGTATTTTGCAAGCGGCGATGGGCCGAACATAAATGCAGTAATTACTTTATTTATTGGCAAAGAGTCCTGCCCTTCAAATATTGTGACCTTTTCTCGCTACCATGAGAGTTTCGAACGAATAGTTATTTTGGGAAAAGAAGATACCCCCTTTGTTGATTCGCACAAGTATGCTTACAGCGATAATTTACTGCACGAATTAAAGTGGGGTATTCTTTTATCGTCTTCAAACGAAATTCTTGCTCTCTTGGATTTGCTAAATCAGAAAGCAAAAAAAATCAATAATATCAAAGGATTTAGACTCTCTTTTGGGCAAGGACTAAACGTGAACAAAGATTATATTCTTAATCATCAGGCTCTTTCGTCATTACCTTTTGCAAAAAAAGCGGCAATACCATTTCTAACTTCTGACGATGGTGCGATTTTCAATGTCGTAAAAACTGCTAAATATATCCTTGATAAAACAAGATTGTCAAAGCAAGAACTCCAAGAACTTAAGGCTCATCAAATCAACGTCTTTGACCCGAACTCAACAAGCAAAAAACCACCCAAATTAATGATGCCAAGAGGGATTAGCAGGCATTATTGTGCGATCAATTCAATAAATTGTTACTCATCAAGTTTTGTTGATGTGTATGACAGTTACGGCAACGTTCCAGAGGATGTGATTCAAAATTTGTGGCTCTTCTTTAATTCTTCAATATTTTGGCTGTTACGCGAAATAAGTGGCAGAAAAAATTTAGGTGGTGGCATGTTGAAAGCCGAGGCGATTGATTTAGAAACTCTGCCTGTTTATATGGACTTTCAAAAACCGAAAGAGATAAAGGATATTTTACAAAGAATTGGTAAGAGGCAAGCACTTGTTACAGTTGACGAAATTGATACAAATGAGCATAAACAGATAGACCAAATTGTATTTGATTATTTGGGTCTAAAAGATTATGAAAGAAAAAACGTTGTTTCAACCTTGAAACAAAAGATTATTGAACGAGAGAAAAAAGCTTCTTCATAATCCTCGCCTCCAAGCGCGAAAACCCTGCGGCAGATACGGCAGAGTTAGAAAAGCAGATTGACCAGCTTGTCTATAAACTCCTATGGTCTGACAGAGGATAAGATTGCAATTGTGGAAGGGGAAGGGATGAAATGACAAGAGACATTAAACACAGTGATCACCTGTTATTGAAGATTGAGATATTAAAAGCGCATGGGATTGACCTTTCAG
This sequence comes from Candidatus Brocadia sp., assembly GCA_040048245.1. Taxonomy (GTDB): domain Bacteria; phylum Planctomycetota; class Brocadiia; order Brocadiales; family Brocadiaceae; genus Brocadia. Next base: position 3,624 of record JABRVT010000119.1, on the reverse strand, counting down.
TTGAAAAAATTAACGATATAATAAGATTTCCTGATAAAATAGATAAAGGCTGCAAGGATAGATTTATTGCCCAGAAAAGAATGGATGATGAACATGTCCTCAGGGTCGTATATGAGGAACAAGCGGACAAAATTATAGCGATAACGGTTTATCCATGAAGGAGGTCAAGATATGAGAAAGATTAAATACAGCAAAGATGTTGATATTCTTATGGTTGAGCTTTCAGACAAGCCGATTGATTATGCTGAAGAAGGGCAGGTTATAGTCCACTTTTCACATGACGGCGAACCAGTTCTTATTGAAGTCCTTGACGCAAAGGAATTTGTTCTCAATATGCTCTCAAGTGTCATGAAGGAAAAAGAAGTTACAATACCATAAGGATAACTCACGATTCTGAGGTAGATAACCCTGTATATAGGCTTCATTGAAACGACTGTAACAACCATGCATGTTGCTGAAGGGACAGGTTCAATGGCGCATTTTGCTGTCATCAAAGACAGGGAATATCTGTAAAACCTGGTAAGCAAGCCCAAGTCCGCGATTTGGAAAAAACAAATAGGCCAGCTTGTCTATAAACTCTCCGGTCTGACAAAGGATGAGATTGCAATTGTGTGGAAGAAGTAAAAATTTGTTATACTCTATAAAATAGAAGGAGGTGATTTAAATGAAACTCGCTGATTTGCTTCCCGAAAAAGAAATAAAAGAGGCTGTCTTGAGTGAGTATGAAAAACGGCTTACCTTATTTAAGATTGCCGATGAGAAATTCAGGAAGAAATATAGTATGAGCTTTCAAGAATTTGAGAAAAAAAATCTCGTAGCAGAAAAGGGATTCTCCTGGGATATAGAACAGGACTCTATGAACTGGGAACATGCTGTGGAAAGCATAAGACATCTTGAAGATAAAATAAAAAAGATTCAGGAAATAAGCGAATGACAACAGTTGGGGAAATAGCCCATATTATAAAAGATATTACAGATAGATATAGCTTAAAACTATTAGAGTTAGACCTCACTGACGTCACATTAATTGCACGGATTGGTTTTTCTCGCGAGATTTTTGTGCAGATTTACGCTAATGAGAAAAAAGAAAAGGTGAATATGGCACTTGTGGTTGCTGGTGAAAGAGTATATGGAATAGACAAAGAAGGTGGTTTTTACCATGAACATCCGTTTGAAAATCCTTTACTTCACATTAAAGCAGAACCAATAGAGATAGAAAGTTTTGTTATTAAAAGTTTAGAAATGCTTGAAAAGCTTAGGCTGTTTTAAAGAATCATGCCTCGCGTAACAAACTTTAATAGGGAAATACTCAAGCTGGTTGCTGAAAGAATTGGTGGCAACATCACAGTCGAGTTCCCCAAATTGGCAGACTGGCTGAGCGGAGGTCCCTATCCAACCGTAAAGCAACTGGCTGAATTTGCCAGGGCAGTGCGCATACCTTTTGGATATTTCTTTCTGGACAAGTTGCCAGAATTAAGAACAGGTGTCCCTCTTTTCCGTACAGAAGAAGCCCTACCAACTGAAAATTACAGCGATGAACTCAGAGATACTATCCGCATCATCCAAAGCCGTCAGGAATGGCTAAAAGAATATCTGTTGAATGAAGGGGTTACACCACTTCCGTTTGTAAACTCTTTTCGTGAAACGGACGATCCCCTTGAGGTAGCACGAGAAATAAGAAAAACATTGCAGTTATTGGATGACTGGGCTGGTAGTATGCCCAACTGGGAAAAGGCCCTAAAGTATCTTTTAGATAAAGCGGAAGAAGCGGGCATTTATTTAACTATTAATGGTGTGGTTGAGAATAACACACACCATCCGTTAAATCCTGATGAATTTCGAGGCTTTGTCCTTACAGATAACTATGCACCTTACATTTTTATTAATGGCAAGGATTTCACAGCAGCCAAAATGTTTACCCTTGCTCACGAACTGGCTCATATATGGCTGGGCAAATCCGCGGCATTTGATCTTCAGTTTGTGCATCCATCTGAAGACACTGTCGAAATATTTTGTAACCAAACAGCCGCAGAATTTCTTGTGCCCCAACACCTACTACAAAAAAAGTGGGAGCAAATAAAATATAGTTCTGACCCTATAGAGGAAGTTGCACGTCAGTTCAAAGTAAGTCAAATTGTAGCTGCGCGAAGGTTGCTGGATACCAGAAAACTTACACAAAAACAATTCTTCGAATTTTACAATAATTACCAAACCAGATGGCAGGCATCCCAAAAAACGAAAAAACCGGGAGGCGATTTTTACAATACTCAATATTACCGGGTAGGTAAACTTTTCTTCCGGCAAGTTCTCACCGCTGCCAAAGAAGGAAAGCTTTTGTACGCGGATGCTTATAAACTGACGGGTCTCTATGGCAAAACCTTCTCCCGCTTTGAGAATGAATTTTTCAACAAAATATGCCCCAGCAATTTTTCTGTGATACAGATAACGCTTCTAAGTATTAACAAACTATCAGCAGCTGATTAGCTGGAGTTCTTCTAATATTCAATTTACAAGTAATGCAAAAGCAGAATTTGCGCAATATGATGAAGCTGATGCCTGGGTGGTTGCTTTTGCACTTTCAAATAAATTAACTGTCGTTTCACAAGAGACTTTCAATGCGAATATAAAGAGAAAGATTCCCATTCCAAATGTTTGTCGCGAGTTTAATGTAAGACATATAGATACTTTTACTTTTCTTCGAGAACATGATTTCCGCATGTAATTCAAATGCTATCATCTACCAATAACAGTCCAACCCACTAACCGATAGAAATGAAGACATCGCCTTTATATTTACCAAAGAAGGTATAAGGAGTCGAAATTATATCTGAAGGGACAAGTTTAATAGCGTATCTTTGCTATTACAAAGACAAGGATTATTTGCAAAACATGGATAATCAAGCCCCGTTAGATAGGCAAGTCCATTATCTAACGGGGTTGACCAAATGGTCTACAAACTCTATGACCTTACGCCAGAGGAGATTGCGATTGTGGAGGGGAATGGGTAAAAAGTCATGACGACGAAGCATCCGCATCTTATAGTCATTGCAGGTCCAAATGGCGCAGGAAAATCAACAACCGCTCCTTTTTTGCTGAAGGGGACGCTTCATGTGACAGAGTTTGTCAATGCAGACCTGATTGCTCAAGGACTTTCTGCCTTTAAACCAGAAATGACTGCATTTCATGCAGGACGTATTATGCTGGAACGCATACATTACTTAGCAAAAAAACGTGTTAATTTTTCTTTTGAAACTACATTAGCCAGCAAGACCTTTGCTCCATGGATCACCGAATTACTTAGAACTAGCTATGTCTTTCATCTGGTTTTTCTCTGGCTGCCAAGCGAAGAATTTGTCATTGAAAGGGTGGCTGAGAGGGTTCGTATGGGCGGACATAATGTACCGGAAGATACCATACGGCGTCGTTATCATGCTGGTCTTCGGAACTTTTTTAACCTCTATCGTCCTTTGGCAGATTCATGGGTTTTTTATGATAACTCTGTTGCAAAGCCAACATTAATAGCTTACACATAAGTTGCATAAAAATTAATATAAAAGCCTGTTAACCTGCAATACGCAGGGGAAAGAGGGTTGTTGAGGCAGAAAGAGCCTGAAAAATCTTGGA
>JABRVT010000118.1:0-28805 GCA_040048245.1 Candidatus Brocadia sp. | reverse complement strand
CAAGGGGTAAATTTGAGCCAGGCGTTAAAGATGCTATTTCACGGCGAATTGCCTGATGTTCTTAGCTCATAGCATTTGCGAGCAAAAATACGCTGAATAGGTACATCGGGGTACAGATACCACCCACCGACGCCAGGAATGCCGTCATTGGCATGATGCCTCTTGAAAAAGGGTCATCCAGCAGTTTAAAAGATGTTCTGTGCGGGTCACGGCCAGGCAAATGTATACCAACGAGGGTATGAAGGATCCCCAGAACTATTGGCATCATCATAGCTGTATTAGCTAAGTTGGAGACCCACATTGAAATTATTGAGGTTGCTATTTCAAAGGAACCTAATATCCTGGCCCTATTCCCACTAAACCAGCGAAGAGAAAGAATGGCAATTGCAGACCGCCGATCGAGATGACGCAGCGTCATTGCACGGGCAACTATGAATCCATCTGTGAACACGAATATAATGGGGTCTGCAAACTGAGCAAACACTTTTCCGTCGTCCGCAACACCAAAGACGATACACAGCCGATCGTCGCAATTACCGGAAGTGAAAGTATTTTCGTCATCCACAACGCCAGCACGCAAGCCAACACAGCGCTTAGATAATTACCTTCAGATAACGGTCTGCCCCGGGTGAGCCAGAGAACAGTGCAAATGCCAATCGTTCAGGTATCGTTTGGTAGATTATCGTGGAAAGCATTTAGCATTTCAAGGGTTTTGTACAGAATAATTGTGAAATTCAAATACTGTAACTGTATATGTATTTGTGGCTTGATGTTACTTGTGAGGTATTGTAGAATTATAATAAATTACGGTACGCTGTAAATGTTGGAGATGCAAGAAGTTTACGACTAAAATCACGTAACCTTCTTTTTTTGTATGCGATGAAGATTTTTTTGAAAGGTTAAGGCGCCATTAAGACCATCTCTCAGAACGAAAAGAGTTTTTAAACTGAGGTTATTAACCGGGGCATTCGGTAACTTTGAATTTATTGAGTAAATTTAGTCCTGTTAATGATATATTTATAAGCTGAAAACCGATTAATTATGGTAAAAGGCGTAAATCTTTTTAGTGGCATTGGCAGAAAACTCCTTTGCTGGTTTCTCTTATTGTCTATCTTACCAATCATTACCGTTGCCATTCTTACATATCGGTATGCGCAGGAAACAATTAAGAACGAACTTCTCAATGAAGAGGCATTCCTTGCCGATGGAATTAAAAATCATATCCTGACTATCCTCAATGCGGGTGAATATTCTTCACAGTTTTTTGCTTCTGATGAATTTATCCGAAGACATTTGGAGATATTGAACCACAATCCAGCGAATACGCATATCGTCAAGAAATTTAATGACTACATGATATACAAAACGAATCTGAATAAGGATTTTTATGAAACCTTTGTCTTGAACCCGGCTGGAATTATTGTAGCATCGAGTAATGAAAACAATATTGGCAAGATCGAATTCGGCGCAGATTATTTTACCCGCGGCAAGGAAGGACCATATGTCAAGGACGTCTATATGGATGAAAATACCGGAGAGTATTCAATGGCTTTTGCTGCGCCGATTCTAAAAAAGCGGGGTGGAAAATTCCTTGGTGTGCTGGTAATCCGGTACAATGCAAATAAGTTAAATGAAATTACGACCGGGAAAAAGGCCGGAGTAAAGGAAGATATGGGCATGTTCCTCCGGAGGGGCAAGACAAGCGAGGCATATATTGTAAACAAAAACCGCATGATGATTACCGGTTCAAGATTTAAGGAAGGTGCTATTTTAAGACAGTTGGTCAACACTGAACCAGTCAATGCGGCGCTTCACTTAGGAAAAGAGATGGTGGGTGTATATAAAAATTATATGGGGAAAAACGTTATCGGTGCCACACGCTATGTGAGGAAGATGAAATGGGTGCTTTTGGTGGAGACAGATGAATCAGAGGCATATTCCCCCATTTCCAGATTCAAATACCGAGCTGGCACTGTGGTGGGTATATGTATTGTTGCCGTGATATTTGTTTCCCTTTTTGTTTCCCGTGGGATTATTATTCCGATTATACGGCTTGTCAAAGGTATGAAAAGGGTTGCGGAAGGTGATCTGAACTTCCGGGTCGAAAACAATTTGAAAGACGAATTGGGTGAACTAACGACTTCCTTCAATCACATGACCAATGATATTAAAGATGCCCGTGAAAAACTTTTAAAATTGAAGACCGATCTTGAAGAGAGAAAGGAATATTTAGAGAACATCTTAAAGTATGCAAACGAACTTATCTTTACACTGGATGTTCAGGGAAACTTTACTTTTGTCAACCCAAAGATCAAAGAATGGGGTTATCGCGAAGAGGAGTTGATAGGGCAGCCTCTGATTTCCATCTTGTTCGATAAACGGCAGGAAAACGTGAACCAGATTATTCACAATGGTTTCAGCAGGATATTTGAGGTTGAGGTATTGGACAAACAAAATAACGTCCGAAATGTACTGCTCAGCACCTCCCAGATAAAAAACAGGGCCGGGCAACTGATAAGTACCTTGGGGGTAGCAAATGACGTAACAGAGTTAAGAAGGCTTGAACAAAGGCTTGTGCAATCTGACAGACTGGCATCAATCGGCCAGTTGGTAGCAGGAATCGCACATGAAATTAATAACCCTATCGGGGTAATTTATCTTTACAGTACTGAAAGTCTAAAGCTTTTTGAGAGGGTTACCAATGCATTAAGGCTTATAAGCTCGATCCCGATTTCTAAAAACATACAGCGACTGAGTGAACTTATCACTCATTTAGATTGCGAAGAAGACGTTGTCCCGGGAAAAAATAAAGTTAAAAAGGAGCTTTCATACATCGCTGACGACTTAAACAAGTACTGCCAGGAATTGGCGCAAATATATACAGTTATTAATAAGAACAGGATGTATCTGTATGAATATCTGGAAGGTTCTGTAAAAGAATCCGTGCGATGCAAGGAATTAATCAGCGGTCTGTTGGATTTTTCAAGGCAAAAAGAACCGGAAATGGGTCTGTCCAATGTAAATACCTTGATAGACAACGTGCTCAATATGGTGGAGAAACAATACCGGAAAGAAAAGATAGAGGTGGTTCGTATGCTCGACCCTAATGTTCCGGATATTATGATGGATGCACGACAGATGGAGCAGGTTATTATCAATATTGCCAATAATGCCGTCTTTGCAATGAAAGAGGCATCAGAAGATACCGAACATATCGGGGTACATAGAAAGGGAATGTTAACAGTTGGTTCCTGTTTTCATGTGGATAAGGAATCCATAGAGATATTTATAAGGGATACCGGAGTTGGTATTAATAAAAATGATCTGGGGAAGATATTTGATCCATTTTTTACCACCAGGAAAGACGGAAAAGGAACAGGTTTGGGTTTGAGTATTAGTTACGGAATTATAAAGATGCATGATGGCAGCATTGAGGTCGACAGTGAGGTGGGCAAAGGCACGACATTCAGGATATTTCTGCCACTGAAAGCGAAAAAAGAACAGGAAATGTGTGTGGTTAAATTATAGACCTTTTATCATAAATCATTTGTTCAGAAGATACCAAGCCACAAAGTATAAGTTATCCTAAGGAATTTCAAACCCTCGATATGTAAGGTGGACATTGCCACTCTACATACTAAACAACAGAAAAAACAGGATACGCATTTTTGCGCCCTTTTGGGCGTTTCGTGGGACTTTTTACTAATATGAAAACAAACGGTACAAAAATTTTAGTGGTTGATGATGAGATTGGCTACCGGAAGGTGCTCAACAACGCATTGACAGAACGCGGCTTTTATGTCAAAACTGCGGCATCTGGCGAAGAGGCACTGGATGAGCTGAAAAAACAGGAATTTCCCATTGTCATTATAGACATGAAACTCCCCGGAGGAATTGATGGACTGGAATTACTTCAGAGGATTAAAGGGATGTATAACTCTTCCGTGCTGATAATGACTGCCTACGGGGGAATAGAAACGGCTGTTGAGGCGATGAGACGTGGTGCCTTTAATTACATCACAAAACCCTTCAATCTCGATGAGATTATTCTCAATATCGACCGCATGATTGCACAGCGGAAGATTATCGAAGAGAATAAATATCTCCATTCAGAACTGGAAAAGGTCTACGGGCTGAAAAGGATTGTGGGAAGCTCCAGGGAGATACAAAAGGTACTGGACATGATCTCAAGGGTGGCTTTTAGCTCTGCTACAGTATTAATCACCGGTGAGAGCGGTACGGGAAAGGAGCTTGTAGCAAGGGCAATCCATTTCACCGGTAATCGGAAGGATGAGAAATTTGTGGTAATCAATTGTGCTACATTATCTGAAAACCTCCTGGAAAGTGAATTATTCGGACACGTAAAGGGAGCCTTTACCGGTGCTATCAAAGACAAGAAAGGTCTTTTTGAAGAAGCAGATGGTGGTACCCTGTTTATGGATGAGATTGGCGATATTCCAAAATCAGTGCAGGCAAAGATTCTAAGGGTTTTACAGGAAGGGGAATTTATTTCGCTGGGGGATACTACTACCAAAAAAGTAGATGTGCGCATTATTGCAGCGACAAACCAGGACTTATTGCAAAGGGTGCAGGAAAAGGAATTCCGTGAGGATTTGTACTATCGCTTAAATGTAATTAACATCAGGATGCCCCCATTACGTGAAAGGAAAGAGGATATCCCGCAGCTGGTAAAACATTTTATTGAAAAGTATAACAAAAAGGAAAACAAGCAGGTCAAAGGAATTTCTCCTGAAGTAGAAACGGAATTTTACAATTACCACTGGCCTGGCAACGTCCGTGAACTGGAAAACGTTATAGAAAGGGCGATTACCCTTACCAACGAAGACGTAATATCGTTAAACGTAATATTGCCACTTGTAAAAAAAGAGGGACTTTCCGGAGATTTTAGGGATGAATTACTTTCTCAACCTTACAAAGTGGCTCGGAGAAAGGCACTTGATGCATTTAATGTAAAATATATTACGAATGCATTAAATAAAACGAGCGGGAACGTAACAAACGCTGCCAGGGAAAGCGAAATAGAGCGTCAATACCTCCAGCGCATGCTGAAGAGATATAATATTAAGTCTAAGGATATTTTTTAAAATGAGAAACGGAAATACTACACAGGTGTTCCGTTTATGTCATCTTGCGACCCGTTTACAAACTTTGTTTGAGAACGCGCTGATTGAGAAACTCTGCAAAGCAATAAGATTTTCTTTGGACAATCCGCATTGTTTCAGGATGCCAGGAAGTATTCATTTGGCAAGTTTGTAACCAGATAGTCACAATGGTTTTACAAACCCCTTTCTGAAGGCTTGCATGACTACCCTTCTGACGTGTCGCCTGAAATCCATCCTTTTTTCAAGAGACAGAATCAACTCCTTGCCGGCAATTATATCTCAAAAATGTAAGGCGCAAGGGAATCGTTTTTATCATGGGTACTCACTGTAAAAAATAAATTTGAAAAACTCCCAATCATGGATAAGATTGTGTAACGAATAAAACTGTGCCAGTTTTATATTTTAATAGATTTATTACAAGAAAAGGAGAAGACATCATGGGGAGAGGATATTTTATAACCGGGACCGACACGGGTGTTGGAAAGACCATTGTCGCAGGCGGGTTGGCAGCCATGTACAAAAATAAAGGTCTGGATGTCGGTGTTATGAAACCAATCGCAACTGGCTGTAAACGGATAAACAATAATCTCGTATCCGACGATGCCGTTTTTTTAAAACTTTCCGCCGAAGTAGATGACGACTATGAACTTATCAACCCTTACGGTTTTGAGCAACCCCTTGCCCCCACGGTAGCAGCACGGTTAAGTAAAACGAAGATTGAGAAGGATAAAATAAACACCGCATTCGATAGCTTATGCGAAAGGCATGAATATATGATTGTTGAAGGTATTGGTGGTTTGCTGGTTCCCCTCGACGAGTATTATTTTGTTGTGGATATGGCTAATGAAATGGAACTGCCGGTGATCGTCGTCTGCCGGCCCACCCTTGGCACGATAAACCACACTTTACTAACGGTATCGTATGCACGTCAACATGGGCTGGACGTCAAAGGAATCATCATCAATGAATCCGTTGAAAATTGTGACGACGTTGTGAAAAATACAAGTGTCGAAGAAATAAAAAGACTCACCGGTCTTCCCATATTTGGCTTGATTCCTTTTGATAAAAGACTGGATATAAACAAGTATAACAAAGAATCATTGATAAAAATTTTTAGTGATAAAATAGACAAAGACATTATAATATGATTGAAAATAATTTTACAGCTGTCTATAACGGTTTGAGATGGTCACAAACTTTGAAATCTATTTTAGCATACAAAGGAATTAGAAGATGGAATAAACTTATATATGGATGATGAAGATAAGATTATTGGTTTAGAAATTATTAGTGCAACAGAAAGATACAAGAAAGATACAATTTGAAGGATATTTTTAATATTTCAACCGAAAACTTAATACTGGAAGAGTTAATCAAAAGTTAGTTTATTTTGTTGGGTTTTTATTGCTTAACTCAACTTACACAGGAGTAAGAAAATACATGAAAACTCAGTTAGAGCTCGCACGCGAGGGTATTATAACGGAAGCCATGAAAGAGGCGGCTGCCTATGACGATGTCTCTCCGGAATTTATCCGCGAGGGTATTGCAAAAGGACAAATTGTTATATATGGAAACCCAAACAGAAAGGCCCGTGTGGTTGGTATAGGGAAAGGGCTCAAGACAAAGGTAAATGCCAGTATAGGCACCTCACCCGATATTGTTGATATTGATATGGAGGTAAAAAAGGCACAAACCGCAGAAAAATATGGCGCCGATACCCTGATGGAGCTTTCAACCGGTGGAGACCTAACCAATATCAGAAAACGCGTGTTAGATTCCATTTCTTTAACGGTAGGTACTGTGCCACTTTATCAGGCTGCTATCGAAACCGACAGGAAAAAAGGTTCCGTAGTACACATGGAAGCCGATTTTCTCTTCGATATTATCGAACAGCAGGCGGAAGAGGGAATCGGATTTATGGCAATCCACTGTGGAATCAATCTCATAACGCTCGAACGGCTCAAAAAACAAGGGTATCGCTTTGGTGGGCTTGTAAGCCGTGGCGGTTCTTTTTTAACAGCCTGGATGAATCATAACAAAAAAGAGAATCCCCTCTACGAGCAGATCGATCGTCTTATTGATATAATGAAAAAACATGATGTTATTCTTAGCCTTGGAAATGGCCTGAGGGCAGGCGCTATCCATGATAGCACAGACCGTGCCCAGATACAGGAACTCATTATTAACTCTGAGATTGCCGAATATGCCCAAAGCAGAGGTGTACAGATCATTGTAGAAGGGCCGGGACACATTCCCATAGATGAGATAGAGGCCAACGTGCTTATCCAAAAACGTCTCAGCAATAATGCACCATTTTATATGTTAGGACCTATTACCACTGATGTAGCACCGGGATACGACCACATCTCGTCGGCCATAGGTGCTGCCCTATCATCGTGTTACGGAGCTGATTTCATATGCTATGTTACACCGCCAGAGCACCTGGCACTCCCGGGACCAGATGACGTGCGTGAAGGTGTCATGGCAGCCCGTATCGCTGCCCATGTGGGCGACATGGTAAAGCTAAGAGATAAAGCAAGAAATTTAGACCTCAAGATGGGTATTGCCCGCAGGGACCTTGACTGGAAGACTCAGTATGAAACTGCTATTACCAGGGAACGCGCACAGGAGATCCGCAATAGCCGCCCCCCGATGGATGAGGATACCTGTACCATGTGCGGTAGCCTGTGCTCTTTGAAGGGTGTGATGAAATACTACGAGCAGGACCTAAGGAAAAGCCGCAAAAAGAGCGTAACTACAGCGGCATTTTAAAGTAGAGATTTACCTTATATCTTTAAAGGCCAAAAGCGCAACGATATTTGCTATACTTATCATCGTTCAGCAGTGAGGATATATTTTTATAACAAATTTCTTTTCATTTTATGGGAACAATTTCAGCCCTTCTATTCAGGGCGCGGCCTTCTTCGGTGTCATTAGGAGCAATAGGCTTCTGAAAGCCAAAACCTACGGTAGAGACACGTGATTCATCAATACCTTTCCTGACCAAATAATCCTTTACTGTCTTGGCCCTTTTTTGAGAGAGGTCTATATTATATTCCATGGAACCGATATTGTCCGTATGTCCTTCTATTCTTATATGCATATGCGGATTTTTTTGTAAAACATCGACAATGTTGCTTAGATTCGAGCCAAACTCTTCTTTAATATCCCATTTCTTATATTCAAAAGTAATTCCCTTTACCACCCAGCATCCCCTGGAATCAACAATGGCCCCTTTGGGTGTATCCGGGCATTCATCGTCCTTGTCATAAACGCCATCACCGTCGCTGTCAATATCACTAACCTGTTTTGGTATGGCTGCCAGAAATACCTTTTTTACAAAGTCCGCCATATTTTCACTGGACGCAATCTCATCGGCAGTTACCGAAAAACCACATCTTACTTCCCGCACAAGCTCTCTGAGTTCTTCTTTTCCTTCAGCAGTATTTCCCACAAAAATGGTGTAAAGGCACACCCGGTCGCCATACATTTCCTCTAAATCTCGCGCCTTCTTCAGAGGACTTCCAATTAACTGTTCGCCGTCACTAACAAGAATTACCGCTTTTTGACCGCCTGACGTCAGCAACAGGTTATTTGCATCTTTAATGGCATTGCCAGCCGGACTACAGCCCTGGGGAATTGCGGCCTCGTTTAACGCGTTTTCTAAAAGACCCCGTGAGTGTTTTGTCAGTTCATAAACGACGAATGTTTTGTCCATATGCTTAAAAAATCCGTGTCCGAAGGTTACGAGGGCGCTGTTTATATCGATTTCAGGCAGGGTATTATTCATCCTCATTAAAATATCTTTGGCCACAACAAATTTGGGGTGTCCTTTATTAACGGTACCAGTATATTCGTCTTGCATCGAGGCTGATGCATCTAAAATGATTACAAAACTTTCAATTTTTGGTGCGTAACTCATATTCTGAGATTCTGCATCTAAATTTTGAGGAACAAAAGTTTCAAGGGGTTCGAGAGATTTCTTATGAGATTTAAGCTGTGCGCAACCTGTTAGAATGGTAATTGCTGCCGTAAGAAATGATGCAAATAGATATATTTTTCGCATAACGATTCCTCTATATAAGGATACTAGATGAAATAACAGGAAATCGCTTTTCCCATTGAGTGGATAGACTAACAAAAACAAAGAAGATTGCAAGCTATTTTAATTGCATAGGAATATTTACCCAAAATACCTTCTGCGCTGTCATTCTGGGTTAAGCGCAAAATCCAATTTGGCGAGATTACGCCAATTTTACCTACGATGCAGCAAGTGATGGATATGTATGTCCTGAAGGGTAACGGTTAACGAAGATTGTTTATATCCTGGGGTATCCTGAAAATGCTGATTGTTCAAGCGATGCCCTTGATATCCCCTTTCTGATTGTCTCGAATGTGTATTTGCCCACGAGGTTTTTTATGTTATAATAAGTCGCTAAAAATAGCGATAGTTTATGTTTTTTTATCAGTCATGAGGAATGACACATGGGGAAAATTGTAATGACAAGAAACGAACGAATGCAAAAAATCGAATCATACGGTAAGGGGTACGTCCAGCTTACTGAGGCTTTAAAACAGTTTCCAGAGGAGATGTGGTCATTCAAACCTTCGCCCGATCGTTGGAGCATCCACGAAATTATCATTCATATTGCCGACAGTGAGGCGAATGCATATATCAAGTGCAGAAAATTGATTGCTGAACCCGGAAAATCCATTGCTGCCTATGATCAGGACAAATGGTCGGCGTCATTTCGTTACCAGGATCAAAGCACTGAAGAGGCATTGGAATTATTCAGGCGGCTTCGCCTGGCATCTTACAAACTTATCAAGGCGTTACCGGAGCCGGTCTGGTTAAACTCTGCTGGTTCCATGGAGAACGAAACTGTCACCCTGGACGATTGGCTGGAAGTTTATGCGCAGCATATACCGGGACATATTAATCAAATGAAGAAGAGATATGATGAATGGAGAAAGAAATATCTGGAATAAAATTGTGAGGTTTAGTTTACCGTCTGTTGATTATTTTTGACGTCTTTTGACGGATCTTTATCTTCTTCTGCCTTTCTCAGGGTAATTCTGACCTCTTTTTCTTCGCCTTCTTCAAGTTTTACTGTTTGACTCGTGCTCTTAAAATCTGTTTTTATTACAGAAATGTCATACGCGTCTGCATCCAAATCTTTGAATTCAAAAAATCCATTTTCATGAGAGAAAGTTACCTTGAAGGATTTTTTTCTTGCCTTTGTTCCTTTGAGCCGTAATCTCGCAGATTCCACAGGTTCCCCTTTGATAAAGTGCACAATATTTCCGGAAATCCTGCCTTTGGGCGGTAATGTGTCAAAGGTCATTTCGTCTCCGTAAGTAGTACCGTCGCTGTTTTGTGCAACAAGCCTGTAGTAATATGTCGTCCCTGCCTGCAATCCGCTTACCCGGTTGCTTACCGGTATGTTATCAAAGATGTTTTCTGTGCTGTGTATGGATGATGAATCGGTGTAACGTTCGCTGCTTGTACCGTATTGAAACCATACCTCCGACGGCAAACCCATGGCATTTACAACACCGGTCAAGGTCGCTGAATCCATTGCTATACCCGTTGCGTGTCCGGTTATCACCGTTGGAATGTTATTGGCTTCCTCACAGGTTATTGTTATTGTGGTTGTTCCCGTGTTGCCAGCACTATCCGTAGCGGCCACGGTTATTACATTATCTCCCTCTGCAAGATCTATATCCGGAATAGTCCATCCAATCGTTTTTCTTTCAGTCTCGATCCTTCCCCTGTTATTACTCCACACAACGCTGGTTATCTCATTCACATCGTCAGAAGCATTGCCGCTGATGCTTATTGTTCTACTTGTGGTCGTATAAGTGAGATCGGATGTTGGGTTGGTAACAGTAATAGTAGGAGGTGTTGTATCAACAACAATAGAGGCACTGGCGGTGTCTGACACGTTCCCAGAGGCATCCTTGTACCATACATATATTGTATTCCAGCCATCGCCGTTGTTTAAGGTATAGGTAACGTCTTCTTTATAATTGATAGCCGGTGTTATCGATGTCCAGCCGGCAGTATACTGGGAAGGCGGTGAGGCGCTGGCAGCAAGATAATAACCGCTCACGCCTGTGTTGTCTGTGGCGGAAAGGTTTAAGATAACGGTTAAAGAGTTTGTACAGTATGCTCCGTTGTTGATGCTTATGGAACCACGGGGCGGGGTAATTTCTGTTGTAACAGGCGCATGTATATCTATTGTGGTAAATGACGCCTCATTTCCGTATGTAGTGCCGGCTTTGTTCCTTGCAACAAGCCTGTAGTAATATGTTGTTCCAGGAAGCAACTCAATTATTCTCATGCTAACTTCCGTGCCACTTGTGCCAATTACCGTTTGTGTTGTAAAGGTATTTCTGGATGGCCCGTTGACAATGCGGTATTGGAACCATACGGTTGTTGATAATCCACGGGCATTTACAGTTCCGCTGAGTGTCGCAGAATTATATGTTACATTCGATGCAGCGCCGGTTGTCACCACAGGTGCAGAAGTTGTGGATTGTAAACTATAGGCTGGGGTTGGGGGATTGTCATCTCCGGATTGCATATTTTGAGCATATAGCCTGTCCCATGACGTATGATCACAGAGCCTGGCAATAGCTAACTGTTTTCGGTTGTTGTACATCTGACCATTGTAGTATGGTATTTGCAGCCAGCTCTCAGGGCAGAGACCAGCTATGTTTTCATTGTGTTGTGCGGAAGAACCGTATGCAAAACGTTCAATGACCAATACTACACCGAACAGGAACAAAATCCCGATTCGGCAAGAAGAACCGGATGTAAAACGCAGCCTTACAAATGAGATAATGCTAAATAGAATGTTTTTCATAATTCTTCCCTTTTGTGCGACTAATCTGAAAAGTGTTGAAAAGGTAAGTTTGTTACCTATCTTTTCAGCCTAAGTATATAACATTCCTCTGTCTGAAACAATGTATAAAATTTGCATAACCGATTGCTGCATATTGTCCGAACAATTGTGGATGCGGATGGTTAATTTATTGCAAAAATGCTAAAAATCTGCAATAATCAGGACGCCTGCCAGTAACATTGCGTGACACTTTCAGATACAGTGGTTATTATGCCCATTATAAATACCCTTGAGATTTACGAAGGCTCAAGTATGGGAAAAATCTTTGGAGGAAGTATGGTGATTACAAAAACAAGGTTTCCTTGACATTAACATTACATCTGCAAAAATTCCTGGTATTTCTTAATAAACAAAGCATTTCGAAATTTATAAAGTAAATGAGAACCATTCTGAAAAATATAACTGTCTATTGCGACAAATTAATTATAGCCTTATTAATCACTGCAGTTGTCGTCGTTCCTCTCTTTTTTGATATACGACTTTACAGCGTCTTCGACCTTAGTAAAGTAATGGCCTTATATTTATTAACGATTGCAATTTTGGTCACATGGTTAATTATATTAGCATGTAAAGACGATTTTAGATTCTTGCATACGGCAATAGGTATTCCCGTCCTTGCTTATATATTCATTTTTATAGTTTCATCAGCCATATCTATAAACCCCATTATGAGCCTTTTTGGCACTTATAAGCGATTTGAGGGTTTAACAGCCACGTTATGTTATATTTTTATTTTTTATGCCACGGTTAACTTTGTAACTACAAAAAAAAGGCTTTACTTGATTGTCATATCCATCCTTGGAGGTGCTGTAATTTCATCGTGTTACGGCATTGCCCAGCATCTTGGATTTGATTTTTTTAAATGGAGCAGCTTTGAGGCCAGACGTGTATTCTCTACTTTTGGAAATCCTGTATTCTTTTCTGCCTACCTGGTGATGATCCTGCCGTTGGCCGTTGTTTTATTTTTTAGTAAGTCCTCGCAACACAGAAAAAAAGTTTTGGAGAAGATATTATATGGTATAGCAGATAGCAACCAAGTTACCACCCCTTCAAAGGGAAGAGAAGCGTTTTTGTTAAAAAAAGGGGCTTCTATAGGTAAATGGTGTATCTTATGGATTTTTTATGTAATATCGGCGATTATTTATACTGCCTTCTGGCTTACAAATACCCGCGCATGTTTCGTGGCGCTTCTTGGTGGTTTAACTCCGCTTCTCTATCTGATTTTCAAAAAACAGACTGCTGAGAGGTATAAATTCGCAGCGCTGGTTATCTTATTTGTTCTTATAGGGGTATTCTTTAATGTAAGACACGAAACCTCAGTTATTAAGCATTTTGCCGGTGACGTACGAACAACTGAATCTTCAGCTGAAAATCTAATTTTTGACAAAATCCAAACTTACCAAAGACCGTGGATTGCCAATAAATTTTCTGTTACCGGTTCTTCTTTTTCCCGCATTTTTCAATATCTGGCGGCAACAATGATTATTAAGGATTACCCCGCGTTAGGTATCGGACCCGATACTATTGGTATTATTTATCAGAAAAATTTGGCAAAGGTTTTCTCTGTGCAGGAAAGCGACAAAGGTTTTCCATTTCCAAGACAGGATAGAATTCACAATGATATCCTCGATACCGCTGTTACTCGAGGCATTTTTGGACTAGGAACTTATATCTGGTTATTGGCAGCCTTTGGTACATATATAGGGAAAAATTATAAGCAGTTAAATAACCAAAACAAACTGCTCGTATTAGGGCTTTTAGCTGGAATCATATGTTATCTAATCCAGAATGAATTTAGCTTTGGGAATACGCCTATCGTAATGCTTTTCTGGGTGATGATGGCGCTTTGTATTTCTATAGTAAAAATAAACGAAATAGAAGAAGGATTGGGGGCCAACGTGAGTAATCTGAGAATTGAAGAAAGTGGAAAGCCAGGACATCCTAACCTCCCAACTTCTCTTCATATTTTGTATAGATGGTTAGGTTGTGGAATTACACTAGCGGCAATAGGATTTGTTACCATCTTTGTCCTTCGGTTTTATAGGGCGGATGCCTATTTTGAATATGGGAGAAGGATATTGGAATACGAAAAGGAAAACTTGCAAACTATGACGGAAAAGGGGATATATTTTATAAGGCACGCATTGGTCCTTAATCCATACGAGACCTTTTACCGTGACGAGCTTTGCAGGACATATATACAAATGGCCTTTAAGACAAAGGATGAGGTATGGATACAAAAGGCATACGTTGAGGCCAATAATACTTTAAGGCTGATCCCACAGCATTACATGGGTTTATTCCATCTTGGCATGATTTATCAATTTTTGACTGAACACTTTAACAGGAACACGACAGATGCTGCTATTGCATATTATAAAAAGGCAATCGATGCAGATCCCTTTCAGTCCATTTTCCACAGCAATCTTGCCTCCATGTATAATAAAAAGGGTCAGCTGGATCAGGCGATTGAAGAACTCCTGCAGGCATATCTGATCCGGCCAGAAGACGTGAATCACGCAGACCGTTTGGCCAATGCCTACTTGAAAAAGGGAGATTTGGAAAATGCCCTTATCTTCTCAAGGAAGGCCATTCAGCTAAACCCTGCAGAACCTGGTTATTATAACAACCTCGGTGCCATACTTAGCAGGAAGGGTATGTACGAAGAAGCAATTGATGCATTTAAAAAGGCAATAGAAATCGACCCGAAAGATACCATTTATCTTGAAAATTTGACAAAACTGTATCTGTCTTTGGGGAAGTACAGGGAATTAATACCTTATTATAAAAAGCTTATCGGACTTAATCCTTCGATGGCAGATTACCACAATAATCTTGGTGTAGTTTATAAAAAGGAAAAACAACTCGACGATGCTATGCAGTCGTTTCAGAAGGCGCTATCTTTGAAACCGGATAATCCCATTTATACGTATAATTTAGCCGACACAGTTGTTGAGAGAGGCCAGCATGACGAGGCCAGACGAATCCTTCAGACGTTTGACGAGATGTATCCGAATCATAAATATGCAAATATTCATTTACTCCTGGCTGAACTCTATGCAAAAAATATGGATTGGGAGAAAGTCGCTTACGAGTGTGAACGGGCCGTGAAGATCAATGAAAAATCATTCGCTGCTTACAAAATGCTTGGTTATGCATACTATAACATGCAGCAGTATAAACTTGCAGAGAAAATAGTAAACAATGCCCTGGCATTGAATCCCAATGACCAGGATGCAAAAGATTTACTTGTAAAGATTTCAAACAAAATTAATTAAAAGGAGGTGAATGAGTTGCCTAAAAAGAAGAATAATTCAGATAGCGGTACTGCGATAAAAGTGGAAAAGAACCGGTTGGTTGTCCCGGATGACCCTATTATTCCATTCATAAGGGGGGACGGGACAGGCCCGGACATCTGGAATGCATCCGTTCGTGTATTTGACGCTGCCGTGAGCAAGGCGTATAAGGACAAAAAGCGTATTTGTTGGCAAGAAATCTTTGCCGGTGAGCGTGCCTTTCAGGAGTATGGTGAATGGCTTCCCAGAGATACCCTCAACGCCATTAAGAAATATAAAGTGGCCATCAAGGGGCCGCTTACAACACCTGTCGGTGGCGGTATCAGAAGTCTTAATGTGACTTTGAGACAGGAGCTTGATTTGTACGCATGTGTTCGGCCAGTACGTTATTTTGAAGGGGTACCCTGTCCAGTAAAATCGCCTGAGAAATTGAATGTTGTCATCTTCCGGGAGAATACAGAGGATGTGTACGCGGGGATTGAATATAAAAAAGGTTCTGCCGAGGCGAAGAAACTTATTGCCTTCCTGGAAAATGAACTGGGAAAAAAGATCAGAAAAGATTCAGGTATTGGTATTAAACCGATGAGTGTAACCGGCTCAAAAAGGCTGGTAAGGCGCGCAATAAAGTATGCAATTGATAAGGGACTAAGGAGTGTTACCATTATGCATAAGGGCAATATCATGAAATTCACCGAAGGTGCCTTCCGTGAATGGGGTTATGAGGTGGCCAGGGAGGAATTTCCCAAGTTTACGATAACAGAGGAAGACGTTCAGAAAAAGCATGGCGGAATTGTGCCGAAAGGTAAAGTCGTCATAAAAGACCGGATTGCCGATGCTATGTTTCAACAGGTACTGCTAAGGCCGGAGGAATATAATGTGATAGCCACTCCGAATCTTAACGGTGATTATATCTCCGATGCCTGCGCTGCCCAGGTGGGTGGCTTGGGTATGGCACCCGGGGCCAATATCGGGGACAAGGCCGCTATTTTTGAAGCTACCCATGGGACTGCTCCAAAATATGCAGGGCAGGATAAGGTAAACCCGGGTTCTGTTATTTTGTCGGGGGTCATGATGTTTGAACATCTGGGATGGGACAAGGCAGCAGATATGATTGTAAGGGCGCTGGAGAAGACCATCCGGCAAAAGACCGTGACTTATGACCTTGAACGTCAGATGGAAGGTGCTAAATTGGTGAAATGTTCAGAGTTTGGTGATGAAATAATTAAAAATATGGAGGGATAATTGTTTTAGCCACGAGTGGGCGTAAAACAGGAAGAAGAACCTGTAGTGGCAATTCATGAATCATCACTACATACAGTCATAAAGGTATTTTTCAACTGTTGATGTTTTTCAAAAACCAGATTGTTACGAAAAAGATAAATCTTTTACTATATAGAACATGATAAAAATTTGCAGATTGCCTGAAAATATCAACCACTTTCTGCCTGATGTCCGGGAATATCTGAATAAACATCCGGATGTGGTTTTTGCATACCACTTTGGCAGTCTTGCACGGGGCAGGGTTTCGCCTCTCAGTGATGTGGATATTGCCATATATATGGTCGAGGGTGTAGAGATAGCGATGGAAAAGCTTGAAATGCTGGGGAAATTGAACGAACTTTTGAAGACCGACGAAGTGGATCTGGTCATTTTAAATACAGCGCCGCTTCCCCTTGCAGCGAGGGTAATCAAGAATAAAATAATCCTGGTGGATAAGATTCCCTTTAAGAGGCACGCATTCGAATCCTTAATTATCAGGGAATATTTTGATTTCTCAAGAAAAGAAATGGATATCTTCAAAGGAAGATATAAACTTGGTCGATAAGCCTCTCATCCTTAGAAAACTCAGTAAACTGGATGAATACCTGAGACAGATGCGTGAGTTCTCATCCATTACGCTTGAAGGGTATTCGCGTGATTGGAAGGTGCAACGTATTGTGGAAAGAACACTGCAAATGATGATTGAGATATGCGCTGATATAGCCAATCATATTATCTCTGACAGAGGGTATCGTATTCCCGACAATTACGGTGACACATTCAGGGTCCTTCACGAAAATGGCGTGCTTACGAAAGACCTTTTTGAAATTATGTTAAAAATGGCACGGTTTAGAAATGTAGTAGTACATCAATACGATAAGGTAGATGAGGCGATTGTTATCGGAATATTAAGAAACAACCTCAATGATTTTGAGTCTTATAGAGATGCGATTCTAAGAATTCTTGATTAATCGTTCAAAGAATTTCAAAGTATAATGTTCTTATCATGTCATTCCCGCGAAACGTGCCTTCGTGAAACCTGTCTTACGGAAGTGAGGAAATGAGCGTGGGATCCAGGCGTTTTTTTACCATAGAAAGGAGATACCCAAAGGAACATTGTTGACAATTTTAGACCGGGCCGGGCTTACTGAGGGAGACTTATTGAGATTACTGGAATTTAATTAAGCCTTCGGCGATTTTCTCATATCGAGCGACAAGTCTATACAATCGAGTTAATTGAAAATATGGGGGCTACTATGTGGAGAAAAAAGATAACAGTTGTAGGCGCTGGAAATGTGGGAGCCACAACGGCGCAACGTCTGGTTGAAAAAGAGATAGGGGACGTGGTACTTGTTGATATTGTCCAGGACATGCCTCAGGGGAAGGCATTGGATATTTTGGAGTCGGGGCCTATCTATGGCTATGATTCAAAAATTATTGGCACGAACGGATACGAAGAAACAAAGGATTCTGATATAGTAGTTATAACCTCAGGTGTGCCAAGAAAACCCGGTATGAGCAGGGATGACCTGCTTAAGATCAATGCAGGGATTGTAAAAGGGGTTGTGGAAAATGTTGTAAAAACCTCACCGAATGCCATCCTGATTGTCGTGTCCAATCCGCTGGATGCAATGACCTATGTAGCCCATAAAATTAGCGGATTCCCTAAAAACCGTATCATGGGTATGGCAGGTGTGCTGGATGCTGCCCGTTTCAGCACCTTTATTGCGATGGAACTCAATGTGTCTGTGGAGAACATCCATGCCTTTGTATTGGGCGGACATGGCGATACGATGGTCCCCTCTACCCGATATACTACGGTTGCGGGGGTTTCTGTGGAGGAATTAATACCTAAGGCACGTCTGGAAGCCATTGTAAAACGTACGAGGGACGGCGGCGCCGAGATTGTTAATCTGCTTAAAACGGGTAGCGCCTATTATGCCCCATCGGCAGCGGTGGCGGAGATGGTTGAAGCAATAATAAAGGATAAAAAAAAGATACTGCCATGTGCGGCTTTGTGTGAAGGGGAGTATGGTATCAAGGGACTCTTTGTGGGTGTGCCGGTAAAGCTTGGTGCAAACGGTATTGAACAGATTTTTGAAATCAAGTTGAACGCAGAAGAATTAGCTGCATTGAAGCGGTCTGCCGATGCGGTGAAAGCGCTATGTAAACAGGTGGATGAAATGCTGTAGTGTATTGTTGTAAAATTATGATTGATGTAAAAATTTGGTTTTTTGAAAACGTCGAGATTTGAAAATTACTAAACCATGAACCTTGTAAAAGCAAAAAAGCGATTACTGGAAATCCTTCTTATGAAATCTTTCAAATATAGTGAAGAACCTGTCTTTAAACTGGTGTCAGGGAGGATGAGTAACTATTATATCAATTGCAAGACGACAACCCTTGATCCTGAAGCCATGCTGCTGATTGGGCATCTCTTTTATAGCAAGGTCAAAGAACTTCGTGTTAATGCCATCGGTGGTCTGACCCTTGGCGCCGACCCCATTGCCTTTGCTACGGCCATGGTCAGCGGTATGCAGGATGACGCCATTAATGCCTTTGTCGTGCGGAAAAAAGCGAAGGAGCATGGGCTGATGAAGTGGATTGAAGGTAACGTGCGGGAAGGCGATAAGGTTGTAATTGTAGATGATGTGGTAACTACAGGGCAATCTACGATAGAAGCCATTGATCGCGCCAGGGAGTCTAACCTGAACGTTATCAAGGCCATTGCCCTGGTAGATCGCCAGGAAGGTGGAAAAGAAAATATTGAGAGGAAAAAAATTCCTTTTGAATCTATCTTTACAAAAAGTGATTTAATGGATTTATATAAAAAAACGTAATAATCACTGCAAAGACGCAAAAGGCATATAGAAAGTGAATAAATAGAGTCATACATTTTTACTCTATTATCTTCTACGAATCTTTGTGACCTCCGCGCTCTCTGTGGTGAACTAAACGGTTATAAAATGGACATTGAAAAACGTGGTTTCTGGTCGTGGTTCTTGCAAAGGATTACTGCCTTGCTGCTGGTTATGGGTATGGCCGTCCATTTCTTCACTTTTCACTTTAGTCCTGGCCGCTATGTCTCCCGCTATTACGATGAAATTATCAACCGGTTTTGCTCCCCCGGGTGGATTACCTTCCATATATGCCTCCTTGCCCTAGTTGTTTTTCATGGTTTAAATGGGTTCTGGGGCATATTGGTAGACTTTAATCTTGGCAAAAGAACAAATCATTTTTTCAAACAAGCCCTCTGGATTATAGGGCTTGTTCTCTTTGGTGTAGGGATTTATATTCTCATCTGGTTTGCAACATCGAACGGCGGATTTTAACAGAATAGTTATTCGATTTTCAACTTGTTTACAAACTGTATTTAGAAACCATAAGCAAAAGGAAAATGAACATTCAAAGGCTGAAGGAAAGTTTTAGAGACCTGGTTAAAAACAAAAATCCCGGCATGTATGCCTTCTGGATTCATCGGATTACCGGTGTGGCAGTTGCGGTGTTTTTGTTTTTGCATATCTGGACGCTGAGCACCGTCTTCCGGGGCAAAGACGCTTATGATTATGCGATCAGTAAGTTTGATACCAGAGTTGGCTATGTGTTTCAGTATGTATTGCTTCTTACGGTAGCGGCGCACTTACTGAACGGAATAAGGATTACCGTTGCTGATTTTTGGGGTCTTACCCGCATTCAAAAGAAGTTATTGTGGGTATCAGTTTTTGTATTCTTCTTAATTGCAGCTATTGGTGTTAAGACGGTGCTTTGGTAGTGCAGAAATGCTGAAATAGTGGAACGCGGTTGCCAATAATCGCGTTTTTCATAACCTATTGAAAAACCTAATATAGTTTTACAGGAATTTTATGATTTACCATGAAGCCATTGTGGTCGGAGGAGGCCTGGCGGGTCTGAGGGCGGCCATTGAACTTAATCGTAATAATGTCAGAGTTGCCATTATTTCAAAGGTACACCCCATCCGATCACACTCTGTAGCTGCGCAAGGTGGGATTAATGCCCCGCTGGGGAACCATCCGCGGGGTGTTTACGATAATTGGGAAAAACACGCCTTTGATACGGTGAAGGGGAGTGATTACCTTGCTGATCAGGATGCCGTTATCCGCATGACCAAAGAGGCGGCAGAGCGCATCTACGAGATGGAACACTGGGGTTGCCCCTTCAGCAGGACCTCTGAAGGAAAGATTGCGCAGAGACCTTTCGGTGGCGCCGGTTTTCCTCGTACCTGTTATGCAGCGGATAAAACAGGTCATGCCCTTTTGCATACCCTGTATCAGCAAACCATTAAATTGAAACAGGCAGCCGAGCGAAATGAAATAATAATCTACGAGGAATGGTTAGTAACGGACCTCGTGGTTGAAAATGGAATCTGTGTAGGTGTTATTGCAATGGATATTGTAAGCGGGCGATTGGAGGCGTTTCAATCAATGGCTGTAATCCTTGCTACTGGAGGTGCTGGTCGTATTTATGAAAAAAGCACCAATGCCCTGATCAATACAGGCATGGGTATGGCCGTTCCTTACTGGGCAGGTGTGCCGCTGAAGGACATGGAGTTTATCCAATTTCATCCCACCACCCTTTTTGGTAAAAATATCCTGATTACGGAAGGATGTCGCGGGGAGGGTGGTTATTTATTGAATAACAAGGGCGAGCGATTTTTAGAGAAATACAGCGATTCAAAAAAGGATATGGAAGTAGCCCCCAGGGATATTATTTCAAGGAATATTATACGTGAGATCATGGCCGGGGGCGGTTTTGACAATAGCTATGTGCACCTGGATTTACGACACCTTGGGGAAGAAAAGATTGCCCGGAGATTGCCAGGCATACGGGATATTTGTATGAATTTTGTTGGCATAGATCCCGCTACAGACCCTGTTCCCATTCAGCCCGGTCAACACTATACCATGGGTGGCATTGACTGTAATACGGAGTGTGAAACGGTTGTAAAGGGATTGTATGCGGCCGGTGAGGCTGCTTGTGTGAGCGTACATGGCGCCAACCGGTTGGGTGGGAATTCGCTGCTGGATACTATTGTCTTTGGCACTATCGCAGGTGGCAATGCTGCAAGGTATATACAGAATTTGGGAGGCAAAAAGACCGAGGGTGTCTTCCGCGATGCCTTAAAGCGTATGGAACAGAGAATTGATACCTTATGTAAGTCGAAAGGGAATGAGGTTCCTGCCGATATAAAAGTTGCCCTCAATAAAGTTATGGATAGCAAGGTAGGCATCTTTCGTGAAGCTTCCGAGCTGAAAGACGCCCTCCACGAAGTTAAGACTTTGCAGGAAAGATATAAGCAGATTGCGATAAATTACACGGGGAAACGGGTTAACCTCAGCCTTGTGTGGGCATTGGAACTCAAAGGAAGTCTGGACGTGGCCGAGGCTGTTATTGCCGGTGCATTGGCACGTAAGGAAAGTCGTGGCTCTCATTTCCGTACAGATTTTCCCAACAGAGACGATACGGGTTGGCTAAAACACACATTAGCCTATTTTACACCCGAAGGGGTAAGATTGGAATATAAACCGGTAAACATCGGTCCCTTTGAACCAAAGGAAAGAAAATATTAAAAAATGATGAATGCCAAAATATTATTTGCAACTGATAAAGCGGAAAAATACGGGAATGTGATCAGTTATTTAGAAAAAAAAGGACTTTTCCATGTAATTGTCGCAACCGATGGGAATGAGGTATTAAGACATCTTGATAATCACGTTCCTGATTTTGCTATTCTGGACGCAAATCTACCGATATTGGATGGATTTCAATTATGCAAAATAATGAAATCTCCTGCATTCAAACAATATGAAAATATTCCCGTCGTTCTGTTATCAGAAACTTACAGAACCTACATGGTATCTCAATTGGCCAAATCTGTCGGTGCTTATGGTATCCTCCATGCACCCTTTGCAGTGGAAGATTTGTTGCCCTTGATCCATACTAAAGTGCTTCCCGAAAGGGTCCCTCCCCACAATGCCCGGTTTTTAAAATATAAAGCAAAGATAATGATTGCGAATGATGACCCTGATGTTGTGAAAAAATTTGAACAGCATATGTGCATGAAAGGATATGAGGTTTTAGCTGTACAGAGTGGAGAAGGAGTTATTTATACACTGGAAACAGAAAGACCTCATATTTTCTTTTTAGACTATAACATGCCGAAGTTAAACGGACTGGAACTAATTAAATGGATAAAGGGAAATATACCAGAGACACTTGTTGTTGTAATGGCTGACTGCGGTTCAGAATTCATGGCGATTGAATTAATGAAGGCGGGTGCCAATGACTATATCTTGCAGCCCTTTGAAATAGAAACTATTTCTGCCCTGTGTGAAGATTCTTTCAAAAAAAATGATGTGAAGTTCATCAGCAAATATCTGGTTGAGGCAGAGCTGAAGTTGCACTCTATGGTAGAAGGAATGGTCGATGGTATCCTGCTGTTGGACGCATATGGCAGAACAATTCTGGTAAATAGAGCGGGGAAGGAGATGCTCACGTATTTGGATATCAACAGGACCGATGACGGTACTATAATGAGTCTTAATAATGTCAGTATTAAAGAGATTTATCATGAAATATTCATGAAAGAACAACGCTATGTTTCCTTTGAAATATATACGAAAAGGGATAACGAAAAACGCCTCGTTGTCGTTGCCTCACCGGTAAACGGGATTGCTGGGGAAAAGTCGGGTGTTATCATTGTGCTGAGGGATGTTACGCGGGAATATCAATTACAGGATCAGGTAATAAAATCTGAAAGACTGTGTGCCGTGAGTAATTTAGTGGCAGGGGCTGCCCATGAATTAAACAACCCGCTAGCAGGAATCCAGCTTTGCACAGACCTTGTGTTAAACGACCCTTCTATCAGTGAAAAGGCAAAAAAGTATTTAAACAGGATTCAAAAAGAGGCAGAACAAATACAGAGCGTCATAAAGAGTCTGCTGACACTTACGGGAAATTATACCCTGTCAAAAGAACACGTTAATATGAACGAGGTTATCGAAGGAATTATTCAGCAAAAGGCAAATCAATTTGACTATGCCAATATTAAAGTCATTAAATTACTGGATGAGAATTTGCCTTTGGTTTTCGTGGATAAGCAACAAATACGGCGGGTGTTCCTGAATATCGTGGAAAATGCCTGCACTTCTATGTCAGAAGTAAAACATGAGAAGTGTCTAACCATCAGGACTGAGGGGGGCAAGGACATGGTAAAGATTATGATATCAGATACAGGTCCTGGGATACCCGAAGAATATCTCTCAAAGATATTTGAACCATTTTTTACTGCAAAAAATATCAAACATGCCCGGGGGACTGGACTGGGCTTATCTATTGCTCATAGTATTGTTCATCAGCATAACGGCAGGATTTACGCCAAAAGCGTATTGGGCGCAGGTGCAACATTTGTGATTGAATTACCGGCAACCTGACTTGAAAATAAGTCCACAAAAACGGCACAAGTAACGATGTAACAACATGATATGAATAAATAGTTCTATTTTCATCGTTTCAGGGTGTCGGAAGAGACAAAATCCGAAACACGAAATTTGTCGGTCAACCCTGACAGGTTTAAGTGATTAAACTTTTGTTGTCTTGCGAAGTTGTTTGTTGTAAATCTAAAATTTGCCGGGCTTCTCCCGCCAGATAGGCCGAACCGGTGACGCAAATCAAATCTTCTTTGAATGCTATCCGCTTTGCCATAAGTACTGCATCTTGAACGTTATCCAATATCTCTGATTGCTTGCCGCAGATATTTTCTATCCTCTGATACAAATCAGAGGGTGCTGCGGCGCGAGGGTTTTTGCTCCTGGTTACAATAATAAAATCTCCTTCAAATACAATTTCCTTCAGAATATTGTCCAGATCCTTGTCCTGTGAAAACCCCAGGATTAAGATCAATTTATTAAACTGAAAATTTTCCAGTAAGGCCTTTCTCAGGAATCGCATGGAATCCGCCGTATGAGCAAAATCCAGGATTATTAATGGATTTTTTGCGACTATTTCGATCCTTGCAGGACAGTATAAAGAAGCAAAGGCTTTTTGAATGACGTCATCGCTGATTGAAATATAATTTCGATCTCTTATAACCTCCAACACACCCAAAACCAGGGCACAGTTTAGTGCCTGATGAATACCAACAAGGGGCAGGAAGATATCGTCATAGGTATGACGCCAGGTTTTTATTTTACACATCAACCCCTTTGTGCCATTCTTGTCAACACCCCGCACATCTTCAACCCATATATCCCTGCCCAAAAGGTACAATGGAGCATCTTTCTCCATGCATGTTTTCTCTATTACCCGAAGGGCTTCGGGGGCTTCCACCCCGGAAATGACAGGGACATGTCGCTTGATAATACCAGCTTTTTCATATGCAATACGTGAAAGGGTGTTGCCCAAAATAGCCATATGGTCAAAACCAATATTGGTAATGACCGATACCTGTGGCAGTACCACATTTGTGGAGTCAAGGCGTCCGCCCAATCCTACTTCCAGAACTGCCATATCTACCCCTTTCCTCTTAAAATAGAGCATACATGCAGCAGTAAGTATTTCAAAAAACGTGGGGGATGCAGATGGTTCTGTCTCACGCAGATGCTGGATGTAAGATTGCAGATTATTCATGATATTGGTAAACTCATACGCAGATATCATTTCGTGATTTATCTGAATACGTTCCTTTAAATCAATGAAATGCGGAGAGGTAAAAAGTCCGGTCGTAAGACCAGCATGTTCCAGGACAGTTGACACCATAGTAGCCGTAGAACCCTTTCCCTTTGTTCCTGTGATGTGAATGCAAGGCAGTTCTTTGTGTGGACTTCCAATATGCGCAAGCAGTCTTTCCATTCTGTCCAGATCGAACGTCGATGAATTATATTGATAACTGATTAGCTTTTCATAATCGATTGCCTTATAAAGAAAGGATAGCGCCTCTTCGTATGAGTAAAAAGGAGGTGGCGCGTTTGCAGTCACTTCAGTTTCCCGGTTCATCTGTGGTATTCCTTAATATTTAGTGAGGTTATATTGATAATCATAGTGCAGCAAAATCAGAAAATAGACACCGGAATACTTATAATTCTGAGATATTTTGTGTGCACCGGAAAAACCCGACGTATACAGGAAAGCGAAGAATTTAAGGATGAAATCCTTCGTTATTTCATCTTATTCCGGACGGTTACTGAGGTGGACAAACCTTACTGTTTTAATAAATGCCAGAGAAGGGAGTCGAACCCTTACCCCCTGTTACGGGGACCAGATTTTGAGTCTGGCGTGTCTGCCAATTCCACCACTCTGGCTTTGATGTTAGTATAATATTTTCCTTGAAATAATCAAAGAAAAATTCATTGTTTTATGACGATGATGATATTCCGGATTTTGAAGCCGAAGACGCCTTCATCTCGGTATCGGCCTGGATATTTTTCAGATGGTAGTAATCCATAATACCGAGATTTCCCTCACGAAATGCCTGGGCAATGGCCTTTGGTACTTCTGCCTCAGCGGCAAGTATTTTTGCTATATTTTCTTCTGTAAGTACTTTCATTTCCTGTTCCCGCGCAATTGCTGTTCTGCGTCGTTTTTCGGCATCCGCCTGTGCTATACGTTTATCCGCCTCGGCCTGATCGGCCTGCAGTTTTGCAGTAATGTTGTCGCCTACCATAATACTGACAATATTAACCGAGAGGATCTGAAAGGCCGTATCACTATCAACTCTCTTTTCCATGACAAGTTTGGATACCAGATCAGGGCTTTCAAGCGCTTTCCTGTATGTTTCAAACGAACCGATGGTTGTAATAATACCTTCACCAACACGGGCAATGACGGTTTCCTCAGTGGCTCCTCCCACAAGCCTTTCAATATCAGTGCGGATAGTCACGAGCGCCCTTGCCTTTAGCTGAATACCATCCTTTGTGACCGCATCTAAGGTGGCACAGCCTTTAGCAGGATCGGGACAATCAATCACTTTAGGGTTAATGCAGGTTTTCACGGCATCAAATACATCCCTTCCAGAGAGATCTATGGCACAGGCACGATCAAAACTAAGTCGAATATTTGCCTTTTGCGCTGCAATTAGAGAACGGACAACATGGTTAACATTTCCCCCCGACAGAGAATGTGCCTCCAGAGACGATGAAGCGATATCAATTCCCACCTTTTTTGCCATGATGCGACATTCTACAACCGACCGTACATCAACGTTCCGGAAACTCATGCCAATCATTTGTAAAAGGGATACATGGGCGTCTGAAGTAATGGCCTTGATATAGAGCCATCCGAATTTAAAAAGGATAAATCCACATATACCTATAAACAAAAAGAGCAGAACTAACAGGAATATTGATGTGCTTGCTGACATTATAAGAAGTGGCAAATATTGCATATCTTCTTTCCTTTCAGAGACAGTTTTTATTCTATCAACGTAAAAGCCTCTTCTTTATGGAAGAAATAAATGGCAGTTTCTTTAGACGCGACCTCGCCTTTAATGATAATAAAGCCAGTACAGGTAAAATTCTCTGCTTTGAAACAACCAGACGGGCATATTGTTTATATTGTGGATTCCATCGGGTATGCCAGGTCGCTTTAATACCATAAAAATTCAGTTTCAGAATTCCTGCTGAATAGCAATACTCAATAGCCTTCAGTATGGCAAGTTGGCCAACGCTGTAACGCCGGTAATCTTCATTATATGCAGTTTTCATTAAAATAAGTTCATTATTCCTTTTAAGGAAATAACAAAACGAAACCAGGTTATTGGCGCAAAAGAATGTCATGAGTGCAAGCGCATTCTGTTTGGCAGCCGCGTATGCAAGTGAAGTATAATAACGGTAAGCATTGGGGTTTTGTATTACCGAAGTTCCAGCGCGTCCTTTCCATCCCTTAGACTCAAGCTCAAAACCGCGTCTTAATACCGTATCAATTTCCGTCCCGTTTTCCACTATGAATATGCGAAAAGGACCGTGCTTTGACTCAAGCTGTTTCAATTTTCTCTTTAGATCTCTCCGAAAATCTCCTTTCAAAGCAGCAAGATATGCCGCGATATCTTTATCTTTCCCAAGATTAATCAGCCCGACTTTCATTGTTGAATCAGTAAAGACATTATAACCGCCTGTTTGCAACTCATGGGCGAATGCGTTCCAGAATATCCGGGTGGATTCCAGGTGCTCAAAATATAAAAGATCCCAATGCGGATATTCCATAAGAGCATGAGCCGCTTCTTTTCCGCAGTGATCTTCGGACCCTTTTACAAGGGTGACATCATGCCATTGAAACATATTTGTAGGGAGGACGCAAACACGTAATAACCCTTTGCCAAAAATATGCAAGACAAGAGGTAAAAAAAATAATCCTACTGTATCAGTGCTTCCGGCCAACTGCGAATCTATAATACCTGTGGTATCAGGGGCCACTGCAAGCACATCCTCCTGGGCTGACCAGTGTTCAAACCACACATTTAGAATCGTTGCATTCCCGAATAAGTTATTTACGGTTGCATTTTCTTTATTGGAAATAGGTTCATGTTCCCATTGTAGACCGTGTTGATAAACCGAATCTTTTCCTTTTATAATCATAGGTATAAATATCATTAATACCTGATGGAACACTACTGACCATGACACAGATTCATAGAGGGATTTTTTCAGAAACCTATCACAAAAACCACTATCCGGTTAAAAGGCAGGTAACGGGAATATCGCATTAATGCTTTTAGAACACTAAATAGCGCTATATCGAAACAGATTCGTATAAAATTAATTTACCATAGATATTTTGCTTAGTCAATGACTTTGGAATCATTCCCAGGGCAAACGATCGACAAACACCACGGACGCATTGAAATCCGTCGGGATGCCCCATCTTGGATGGAGACGCAGAGGAGAAAAAGAACCAGAGAGATACGATGGCACATATCTGTTAAGGATAAGACGGAAATACCTTTTCAGATGAGGAAATATGGCGTTTGTACATGATGCTAACACGAGTAGAGAAGGCATTTCGGGACGTAAAAAGCAATCTGGGGTTAAGGCCGTTCTACCATCAAAAAGAACAAAGAGTATATGGGCATATATTGGTTTCTGTGCTTGCCTATCGCCTGTTGCATGCCATTGAATTATTGAATATAGCTTACGATCAAAACAGGACACGAGAAGTTGGCATACCGTCAAACAGATATTACAGACACATCAAGTGGTGACCATTGT
>JABRVT010000117.1:0-7246 GCA_040048245.1 Candidatus Brocadia sp. | reverse complement strand
GCCATTGGAGCATTGAAAACAGTCTCCATTATGTTCGTGATGTCACCTTCCATGAGGACCGTTCCTCAATTCGTACCCGCAATGCACCGCGAGTTATCGCTTCCCTAAAAAACTGTATCATCAGTATCTTCCGGTTTCTGGGGAAAACCAATATTATCCATACGCTTAGTATCTTATAAAAAATATTTTTATAAGATACTAACGTCAATTCCGTTAACCGATATAAAATGCGCGGCTTCTTCGAAATCTCTCTATATTTCAGCATATCTCTCCCCCCTTTTATGGAGAGTATGCCATTTTTAATTTAATTACGCAATGGATTTATTACTCAAACCGGTTCTTAAAACAAAAAAATGGGTGACTTTAGTAATTACTTGACAACTATGACGAGAAACCACTATAATGACTCTGTTTGCTCATGATACTTCAACTCAAGCTGACATCACACCTAATTATATAAATGGAAATACCTGTGAGATTACGATGCGTTTTAAATAGCATTGCCAGCATAGTCCTGACTCTGCTGGCAATTTCTCCGATGGAGAAATCTTCTTTTTAATTCGAAAATTTCTCCTACATTACTTTATATAAAAATTAAGTATGAAAGGAGGCAGGGAAATGAAGAAAACCGGTCTAATGCGTGTTACTGCGAGTTGCTGGTTTGTTGTTGCGGTAGCAGGAATGTCCTATATATGGACTGATGGCATAGTTTCTGCGAAAGATATCGAATCAAGGCATAGCGCAGAACTTACACCTACCCGTTCATTGATGCGGATAATCGGTTTCCATACGTCCAGAATCCTTGAGGCCATAATGGATGGAGATCATGAGACCGTGATCAAGGAATCTAATGTGGTAGCAGATAGTGGCCAGGCCATAATGAAGAATTTCTTTCCTGAGGGTGGACAAATCGGAGAGTGGTTCAAAGAGACTGGCAAGGATCCTAAAAACCAGGAAGATATACAGTCAGTAAAAAAGGATTTTGAAAAATACATGAAAACGGTTGTTGATTCCGCAAAGAATGTTGCCGAAACTGCCAAAAAGCACAATATTGTGGATACCTATAAAAGCTTTGATGCAATGTTGAAAAACGCATGTTTTACATGCCATGAGACTGCCAGGCCCAAATGGCCGGAATGGCCGGAATGGATGAAGATCACCGGGGGTTAATCTGTATTGAGGTAGCACATCCGTATTTGATGGATGTGCTATCTCCTTTTTATTTCTATTTCCATAAAAATATTTATCCTTTAAGCTTTTTAATTATTTCTCTTAAAAAAGCAGGTAAGTCTGATGGCTGTCTTGACGTGACAAGGTTGCCGTCAACAACAACCTCCTTATCTTCATACATTGCACCGCCATCCTTCATTTCCTGAGCTACAGACTTATAACAGGTTGCATGTCTGCCCTTTAACAAGCCTGCCGTTATCAGTATCTGCGGCCCGTGACATATGGCAGAAACAGGTTTGTTCTTCTGGAAAAAATACTTCACGATCTCGATGGCTGCCTTTTCTTTCCTTATAGTTTCAGGGGCCTTTCCGCCGGGAAGGATAAGGATATCATAGTCACCAGGACTCACTTCCTGCAAAGTTTTATTTACCGCCACCTCATATCCGTGCTTTCCCTTTATCTTATCTTTTCTTATAGATGCAATATCTACTTGAATTCCCTCTTCTCTTAACCGGTAATACGGGACAAGAAGTTCAGAGTCTTCAAAATTATCGGCGCTTATTATCAGTGCTTTCATAGCATTCCTCCAGAATATTGTTTTTAACTACGAAATTATACCAAATGTTTCAGTTCAACCAGGGACAATTAAATCGGCGAAAGAGGATTTCGATATTTGAATTTCGGATTTGCTTCCCCTTATCCCTCATCCGAAATGGCAAACTTCAACCGTCGATCATTGAACAGATGATTCGCAGGAGTCACGTGCTTATCACGGGCAATTTTAGGGTCAATTTCAATAACGATTGTCTCATCACGATCCGAAGAGGCACGATATAAGACCTCCCCTTTTGTTCCTATAATCTGGCTGGTACCAATAAAAGTAAGCGTTTCTGCTGAACGTTTCTCGATACCAATGCGATTAGCCGTAATAGCAAAGACCCTATTTTCAAGACACCGTGTTATCATAGCCTGCGGACAATACGGCAGGACAAGGTTCGCGGGGTGACAGATAATATCTGCCCCCTTTAAGGCCAGGCATCTTGCGACCTCAGGAAAGAACCAATCAAAACAGATCATGATGCCAACCTTTGCCTGCCCAATGTCATAGACATTCAATTCCGCATTTCCCGGTTCGAACCATCTTTTCTCGTTGTAAAATAGATGGAGCTTTCTATAGCAGCCAATGAATCCATTCGGCCCCGTCAACACGGCCGAGTTGTAACAATTCCCGTTATCTATTTCAGCAATGCCCGCTACAATATAGAGGTGTTTTTCCTTTGCCATATTTGTCAATGTATGCGTCGTTTTCCCATCAGGAACAGTTTCCGCCAGGGCAAGGGCCTCTTCTCTTGATGTGAACTGATAACCTGTATTAAACAGTTCGGGCAAAACCACCAGATCGGCATCCAGCTGTTTTATCTTAGCCACTGCATTTTCTATGTTCTCGTCCTTTTTCCCGAAAATGGGAGATGTTTGCAAAAGACCAATCTTCACCGCATTTCCTTCAGGTTAAAAATGAACCTTCGTTCTTTATCGAGTGGACTGAGGATTATGAGAGTAACCACTTCGTCAGGTTCTATAAAATAATTTGGGAAATCATACCGACATGTGGCACGGTAGGTTGCAGGTAGCCTGATTCCAAGATTGGTAGGTCTAGCATGAACATCGTTTTGTTCATTAACCGGTTGGATGGGTTTGTTTTTATATAATAGTACAGCATGATAATCCCTGGCAAAATCGGGAGAATTGCCATATAAAACAACCTGAAATGATAAAATGTCCTCGGCCTCTGAAATCAGTTGGAATATCTGTTCTTCCGTTAATTCCCTCGATGCCAATGCAGCCTGTCTTGCTTCATACGCCAGGATGCTAAATTCCGTGTTTAAGACCGCCCATTCATACCCGTCATGTGATACATCCATCCATTCACTTAAAAAGGAGATATAGTCGTAATCCTTGTTTTTTCCGCCATATTCAATGGCCTCTTTAATTTGATCATCAGACAGGAAAAAATATACAGCATGGGCATTTTTGTAAAATGCGAAAAGTAGAATCATTATCCCCAAAAAAGGAAATTTTTGCCACATTTTTATTCACCGTAACTCGATTATAAGGA
This sequence comes from Candidatus Brocadia sp., assembly GCA_040048245.1. Classification (GTDB taxonomy): domain Bacteria; phylum Planctomycetota; class Brocadiia; order Brocadiales; family Brocadiaceae; genus Brocadia. Next base: position 3,960 of record JABRVT010000117.1, on the reverse strand, counting down.
ATTTCAAATCGGTAGTTGTAAAGCAATGAACAAGGAAGAAATTTTTCTCTACCTCCCCGTTGTCTCCTCCTTGCAAAGGATGGAAGTAGGGTGGTTATAAATTGAAAGAATCCTTGAAATTATTACAAAATTATCCATATAATGATAACAGAATTTAGTCAATAGTGTACAGGGGAAAAACTGTGATTAAATCTATAATGGGAATTACAGAGTTAATGAAAATAACATTCCTGGGCACTGGTACTTCTCATGGGGTTCCCATGATTGCCTGCAATTGCAGGGTCTGTACCTCTGATAATCCTAAAAATAAACGGATGCGTACTTCTGTATTGGTCAGCAAAGATGGGTGCAATATCCTCATTGATGCCACACCAGAATTAAGACTCCAGTGCATTAAAAACAACGTCACAAGACTGGATGCGGTGCTTATTACCCACCCACATGCCGATCATATTTTTGGCCTTGATGACCTTCGGCGATTCAATATGATTCAACGGATGGATATCCCCATTTATGGTACCGCTAAAACCCTCGATACCATACGAAACGCCTTTTCATACGTTTTTAATAATGAACCGGATCCGGGAGGCTATAAACCCAGATTCTCTATGAACGTCATCCATGGTAATGTAAAAATAGGCAGCCTTTCTGTTGTGCCTATTGAAGCGGTTCACGGTGATGGACAGGTAACGGGCTACCGATTTGAAAAATTTGCTTACGTTACTGATGCAAGCGAGATACCCGCAAAATCATTGGAAAAATTAAAAGACCTGGATGTGCTCGTTTTAGGAGCACTTCGCTATATCCCTCACGTAAAACATTTCAGCATCGAACAGGCATTACGCATCGTCAGACTGTTAAAACCACGGAAGGCTTATTTTACTCATATGTGTCATGATATTGAGCATGAAGAAGACAACAGGAAACTTCCGGAAGGCGTTGAATTTGCCTTTGATGGACTCGTGGTGGAGTTGTGTGATTAATAATAAGGTGATATATTATGCATCGCTGTAAAAACCTCTTTTTTAAAAAATTTTGTTGACATAGATTTTTACTATGCTATAAACTGCACTTACTTCCGGGAAAATTTGGTCTCTGCAGAAAATAGCTATATTTATGCATAGAAATTTCAGATTATTGGTAAGAGCCACCCCCCGTTGGCGACTGGGTGCTTGCACACCGTTGGGCATTAATTCGTTTATGTTATGACCACAAAGACGCAAAGGACACGGAGGAAAAAACAGATTCTTTGCGCTCCTGGTGTCCTTGTGGTTCAAAGCCGTTCTCCTGACGGCCCTTACCTTAGTGTCATGAAAAACAGCCGAAGGCGAATTTAAAGATTAGGAAATTCAAACCAGCACTGTAAAGGCAATGTATTGTCTCTGCAATAAAAAAGTCGACGAAGTCTTAACTTGACCTCTTCTCATTTCTCCTCTTACAACTTGCCGTAATTAGGGCAGGAGGTAGCAGTGAAATCCATTTCTAGAATTTTGATCTTGTCGGTTAAAGCAGTTTTTCCCATCCATCCATCACTTAAGTATCTCTTAATATTTTTTCTCTCCTTTTTGTAAGTACCCCTTTTAGCCACAGAACCAGGCGAACTAACCATACGCAAAGTGGCTATTTTTATAGGGAATCTGGCCGGGAATACCTTTAACGATAAAGTATCCGTACTGTAGGATTTCATTGCCAGTCGCATTACAGATAAAGGATTCAGCGTTATCAGCCGTGAAGTAGTGATCGATAGTTTGAAAAAGTATCCCGCAGAACCATCAAAAGGCCCCAAGAGTGAAAAATTAGACAATCCCCTGGGCGACAATACCTCAGCGCTTCGACTCGCTCAAATGATGGGTGCGGACTATATCGTTATGGAGACCATAACTTCCTTTGGGACGGAAAAGAAGGTCTTTAAAGGTTATGGAGTAGAAACGGCCAATCTCATTACCCATCTGCGCACAACTTACAAGGTACTCGAAGGGATACAGGGTGGCACCTTAGCCCGACCTTCGCAATTCGAGGGGTATACGAATCGCTAAGCCAGTAAATACAAGGGGTCATGTAAAAAGGTCGGCACTACAAGCCGTTTTGAAAATTTACCCCTTTAATGTCAAGGGTTTCTCGGCGATACATGCCCAAAAATAACCGTTTTTGGGTGCGAATTGCGAAAGTCGGACTAAGGGAGAAGGTAAAACCGAAAAGACAAGAACAGACTCAAGAGGTAATTTTTTTCTTCAATCTGTGCTCCGGTAACTATACCATCAAATGTAAAAAAAGTGATTATTACGATGCTAAAGAAAGTGTAACGATTTACAATGACTATAGTAGTGAGGGACTTTTGATCCCTATTAGCCCAAAATGAGCAATTAGAAATGGGAAAAATATGTGAAAATTGTTTGTAACGGTGTTTTTCCCTTTGATTTCTTTTAATTTCAGCCGTAAAGGAAATTTGTTTCTTGCCTCTTTTGACTAATTTTGATATGTTCTTATACTGATACACATGCAAAATTTGCGCAATGGACGTGTTGGTTTTAAAAGGAAAGGCTATAAAGGGGCTTATAAAGCATACCTTGAAGAAGGTAACGCTTGAACTCGTTTATCAGGTAGTAGATGAGCGAACCGCAGAGATTGTTTCTGAGATAAAAGAAATCAAGAAACGACAGGAGGATGATTTCCGCTATCTGGCCCAAAAAATTGATACAGAAATTGGTCAATTAAGAAACGAAGTTAAAAACGAAATTGGTCAATTAAGGAATGAGATTAAGGGCGATATCGGGCAGTTAAAAACAGACATGGGAGCTATTAACCAACGGATCGATACTGTTATCCAAATGTTAATGACGATCAAACAAGATCAGAAATAGGTATAGGCATATGAAGCAACTTCGTGCATCTCCGGAGGCCGCAAGATATACCCTATTTAAGGTTCTTTGTACCACTTGAGTTCTGTATCTCTCAGGAATTCTATAAATTCCTCCATTGAAATAGGAGATGAAACTGTTTCTGGATGTTCCTTTATATCTTCCAGATACAAATCTATTGTCGTTCTCAGGTTTTTCTCAACCTCGGCCAAATCATTATCACGGCTGTGACATTGATTTCCAGGCATACAGCGACATATTTAAGCCTGCTTTTGCGGACTATTGACGTATATTTCCTTTCCATGTTTCTTCCTCAAAAGGCTTTTCATATTTAATTCTAGAACGACCCTTGTGGAGTAATCATGTATTTTGCCGGCTGTTATGCCGTTACATAAAACACATTGATTTCACACTAGGGGTAAATTGTTACCCAAAAAGCAGATGTTCAAGTTTTATCACCTGTATCTTCTCTAAAAGCCCTGCGTCTTTAATCCCTTTCTCTTTCACCTCCTTTGGTTGTTTTGCCTCATAATACCCTCTGCGTGAAACCCCTAATGCTTCACATGCTGCCTTTACCATATACCACTCTTTCTGCAGGGTATCTATCAGTCTTATCTTGTCCCCCAGGGTCTCCTCCGTTTTTTAATATCTCAATCTGGATCGCCTGCTTCCCTATGATCTTCTGCAGCTTCTCAATTTCCGCCTTTATTATAGACGGTATCATCTGCACTGCCATTTATCAGCGCCCTCTTGCCCACTTCTAAAAACCTCTCCCTCCACTTGTAGTATTGACTCTGGTTTATCTGATTCTCCCGGCATATCTCAGCCACCGATTTCTCATTTTTGATCCCTTCCATTACAATTGCCAATTCCTTATCAATCATCCATTTCCTTTGCTTCATTTCTCAAAAGCATAATAAAACCATACACCATATTATAGTGGCCCACATCCGGTGTACGTAACGGTGGATTATACAATCCCTAAAATATCTCTTTAAACCGTATCAACTCCATAAACTTTACCAGCCCCAAAAGCCCTCACAATTGCTTAGACGCTCACTGCAATAAATTCACGCTGTAGAATTGTCCTATTTTTACTAGC
>JABRVT010000116.1:0-16059 GCA_040048245.1 Candidatus Brocadia sp. | reverse complement strand
GTTCAAGGCATTGTTTCAAGGTCGTTTTTTGTGACCGCTCTCGTTGCCCCTGATAAGTATCTACTCCGGGGAATCGTTGGTGCCATGCTGTGTCCAATTGCTTGTCACAAACCTGTGGCTCTGCGGCCAACCCTCTGTGGCTCGCAGCATAGGCGGACTTTGGAGATCATACCTTTCAGACTACGTTTTATAAATGGAACAGCATCCCAATCAAATCTCATACCTGGCTATCTTGTTGCTCAATGCCTTGATTGCTACGATTCTGTTCGTCTTTGCCGCCTTGCGTTGATACCATCTACTGGCAGGTTCACCATATCTCACCATAAAATTTGCAGCTTCTAGCATCCGCACTTTCCCGTACTGCACCCGGAGCCAATGCAATTTTAGAAGAGATCCCCCCGTTCCCCGAAAGTAAATCCGATAACTCCCTGATACCTTCTTTTCCTTCTTCCATGATTGCGACCCATTCGTCATGGAGATGTGCGGTAACGTCCGGTTTATTATTCCCCTTTTTTCCGATCTCTTCCGATATTTTCAAGGGGATGCCACAGTCGGCGCATTCTGAAACATGCGTATAATATTCTAATCCGCATTCCGGGCACAGTTTTATTTTCTCGAGGGGCATGTACAATCATCCGATAATATCTTGCCATTTTAAATAGTTACGGGTGTTTTTCGGGTTCAACGATGGTTGGGGCTACAATCCTCCTCAACCCGGCGCCTTTTGCTGCATCCATGACATCGACAACGACACCATAAGATACATTCTTATCGGCCCGCAGAACAAGGGTCTTGTCGTCCTGTTTGGAAAAGGCATTCTTCAACACCGTGACAAGGTTCTTTCTCTCAACAGGTTCATTCTGGAAAAAAAGCTTTCCGTCCCGGGAGATGGTTAGTACCCGCTCCTCGATTTTGCTGGTAGAGGCGTATTTGGTTGAGGGAAGTTCCAGCTTGATGTTTGGCTGTTCAATGAAGCTGGATGTAACCAAAAAAAACAGGAGTATCAGGAACAGCATGTCTACCATAGGGGTAAGATTTATGATGGATTTTGTGACGCGTTTTTCACGGAATCGCATGGTTATTTATGATTTAAAAGTTCAACATTTAAGCTTAGGGCTATGCAAGTTATGTGAATAGTAGCAAACCGCTAACACACCCCAGCCCCCTTTTAATAGAGGGGAGATTGTGATGGTTGCCCTCTAGGGGGATAAAGGGATGCGTACCATTATATTATAAATAATTATATTAAAAACGTGTAGTTGCCAAAAGATAATTAATTTAGCCTTCTTCGTCTGATTATCTCATTTTGTATTGGAATCCTGAGCAGGGTAAAGTTTATTGAGGATATGCATGGAGTATTCCTCCATTTCCAGGACAAATGTATCCACCTTTTTATCGAAATAGCTATAGGCAACCAGCGATGGGATTGCAATAAAAAGCCCAAATACAGTTGTCCGAATCGCTTGTGCTAATCCAGCAGAAAATGCCTTGGCCTGTCCCAGTCCCAGTTCGGAAATAATCCCAAAGATATCCTCTAATCCCAGTACCGTTCCAAGTAACCCTAACAGGGGAGCAACGGCAGTAATGACTTCTAATACCAAAAGCCTCTTTTCTAGCAACTTGGTTTCCTGTCGTCCTGCGGCCTGGATGTCAATAAATTTTTCTTCCCTGGTGAGATGGTTATTGGTTAGTATCCGTCGCAACAGATTCGAAAAAGGGCCAGAAATCACCTCGCATTTGGATATTGCAAATGGTATATCTTTCTGGCTGCGAATTGCATCGATGGTCCGGATAATTTCCGGTTTTAAGATTTTATCCCTGCGTAAATTTATTGCCCTTTCAATGATTACTGCAAGGGCTAAAACAGAACAAATTAACAGTGGTATCATGATGGGACCACCGCCTATGAGCCATTCCAAGATATTATTTCCTCCTGTTTATAAAATAAAAGTGCTATTGTTAGAACTTAACCACAAAATTTCAAGTTAGAAAAAATAGAAATTAAACCTCACATCGATTGATGGTTCCTTGATGTGGGGTGGAAAGGGATTCAACGGAGCTGCATTCTTGATCGAGGATATAAGCCGTGAAGCAAGGTTAAAATTTCCTGCATCATCCACAATCTTTACTCCATCAATGGAACCATTCGGCAATACCTTGAATTCTATAATTATTGGTTTGTCATCCCTGGTTGCTAATTTTATCTCAGCACGGGTTCCGTATCCCAGAAACCAGTACAGGGATATTCTGTCTCTAATATGTTTAAAATAATCAGCATATTCATGCTTTTTAACGTTAAAAGACGGCGCACCCGGAATTGCTGCATTTGATATCGTATCCTCAAAAAGTACCGGGTTATTATTTGCTCCCTCTGTCTTTGCATTAACATTAAAGGAGACCTTGGGGTTCTTTGATTCAGCCGGACTTTCCTGCTCGTCCAGACCTCTTTCAAGTCTGCGCTGAGGTTCGGCACCGGGCGGTTCCTGGGGTGGTCCCGGTATTTCAGGTTTAAAGACCACCATTTCCCTTGTTTCACTTATTTTTTTTGCCTTCGTATCAGTCTTTTCAGTAGTCTTTTGTCTATGAAATGATGATGGTAAGAGTTCTTCTTCTGTTTCAGCTTTCCTGTTTACTTTATCCTGTCTATCTGTAAAGAGTACCCCATTGCTATAAGGCAGGGACTCCACTTCTTCTTGCCTGATGCCACGTCCGATAGTGAGTCGTTCTCTTTTTGACGGTTGTAAAGCTTCTTCTGTTTTTATCGCTTTGTCTGGTTTGATTGTCTTTTCCTCTGTTGTATTCTCCTTTCTTTCTTCAGACGATATTTGGGACTGCACCATTTGAAGGGATTTTACTGGCGAGGATTCTTGTTTCTCCAGCCCTTTAGGCAGATTGGCATAGCGGGGTGGAGTATTTTTATCCTGGGTACTGACCTCCGGGATAACTGTCGCCGGCGTAATTTCCTGCTCCTGTAACTGAGGTTGGCTATCGTAGGGTGTGCCGGTCTTCCCCTTACCCAGTAGCGGTACCTTGGAGCGCCCTTCAGCGCGGGGTTCATTACTGGCTAATTGCTTATCATCCGGGAAATTATCCCTTGCTACGGCCCCCTTTTCACCAATTTTATCGGTATCAGCAGTTGTTTCCTCGTCTTTAATATTTTCGGAAGTATCGGTAAATATTTTGTATTTCTTTTTTTCAGCATCTTCTTCTTTCTTCGGCCTGTTTTCGTTTAGTTTGGTAGCCGGGGATGAAAGTTCTTCTTCCATGGCATCTGCATTTTCAAGTTCCAGGGTAACTGCGTATTCACTCGGCTCACGGATAAAACTGTCTCGAAGTGACCTTAAACCGAGAATTTGATTTGCCTGTGGTGACATGAAAATAAGGATAGCATGTATAGCCAGGGATACGACGACAAGGAGGTAAAACAGATTTTTGCTGAAAAAGTCTGTACATATCTTAAAGAACATAATTTTGTATTAAGTATTTGCAGGAAATGCTTTAAGTTAATGTATAACTATACATTAAATCTAGAGTTAGAAAGTATATATACTTAATTCCCGCTCATTTAAAAAAGTGTACAGCATGGATATTTTATTGTCAATGAGATTCTAGCAGATAGGTCTGGCATGAAATTTTGGATGGGTGTGGAGTAAATCTGTACCCCATCCCATCGCAGATTTTAATTGTATATTTCATTTTATTTAAGCCTTGATAACAAAAAATCGACGATTAAAGAAACGTCATCATCGGTATGGAAAAAAGGTATAGTGATTTCAGGTTTTTTGTCGCCAACAACCGCCATTAAGTGACGGTCATCTTTGCATATTAGCTCAGTGCTGATTTCTGAGCGCAAGACCTCAATCTTTGGAATGGACTGGGTCTTGTATCCTTCTGCAAGAATAATGTCCATATCGTGTAAATAAGTGTCTACAATATATGACATGGGGAGTTCTTCGGACGTCATCCGCATGATGCCTGTTATTTTTTGTGAAGCTACAACAACCGCATCTGCTCCGGCCTTAGTATGCAGCCAGCTATCCTTTCCCTCCTTATCTATTTCGGGACTATGGTGGCTATGTTTCATAGTGGCGACCTTAAAATGTCTGGATTTCAATTCACGAACGAGCCTTACAAGAAGGGTAGTTTTACCGCTATTGGATTTGCCCACAATGGAAATTATTGGTATTTTTTGCTGCATAAATATTAATTATAAAAGATTACGTTTCAGAAACAAAAAAGAATTTTACGACTTTTTGGAGTGCGGGGGCAGTCATGATTTAACCTTGACAAACTAACTGCTGGTAAATTAGAATTTTGTTATGTTGTGAGAATTCTTTTCTAAAATCGGTTTCATTGGAAAAAGGCTTTAAAACAGTCAATTCCGGATGAAATGATCCTGCAAGCAACTTGCCTGATTGTATTAGGAATTTTCATTTTATTTATGTAGTTCGTAGAGCGAAGATGCCATTCGCTCTACATGGGAAAATCGCCAAAGGACTGATTTAACAAGGAATTTCAAAGTTTGTTTTATAGCACGCCAGACGACCCCCTGAAGCCCCTTTTTCTAAGAGGGGCTTCAGGAAATCCATATTAACAAAAAATGGGTTATGGGTTTGACCGGCATTTGCTGTGTATCTAAATATTTAAAAAGGGTGTTTCTTTATGGATAATGCGGAAAAAACACTGGACAGACGTCAACTTTTTAAGGATTTGTTTACCTTCATGGGAAACAAAGTTGCGGATTATGCCAGCAAAAAAGTTGACCGCGTAATGCCCAGGGGTGACTACCTGCGTCCCCCGGGTGCAGTCGAAGAGGCTGAATTCCTCTCCCTGTGCACCCGCTGTGACGAGTGTATTAAGGTGTGCCCTGCAAAGGCTATCAGGAAGTACCATGGGTTGATGGATATAGCTGTAGGTACGCCTGTTATTATGCCGAAAGAGAATCCATGTGTATTATGCAACGGGTTATTGTGTATTGCTGCCTGTAAAGAGGGGGCTTTGAAGCCTCTTGAGCATATAGATAAAGTTAAGATGGGTATTGCCAGGATTAATAAGTCACGATGCCTAGCATGGGGCGGGCAGGATTGTCAATTGTGTTATATAAAATGTCCTTTACGGGATGATGCGATTTGTTGGGAGGATGGCAAACCTATAATTCATGAAGAGAAATGCGTAGGTTGTGGAGTTTGTGAATACGCCTGTTATACGATCAATAACACCTGTGCGATTAAGGTTGTACCGAAAAGATAGTTTTAGTGTAGGATGCTAAATTAGAGATATGAGTTATTAGTTATGAAAGGGGATGTGATGTCAGACTGTAAGATTCCGTTTACCTGCGAGCTCTGTGAGAAACAGTTATCGTGTCAACTGGACCAGATAGAGCACAACAAATGGGCAATTGCCCAGCGAATGAAGGATATTAAGTATAAAATCGTTGTGATGAGTAATAAGGGAGGGGTGGGGAAGAGCACAGTAACAACAAACTTTGGTGTCGCCCTGGCAAGAAAGGGCTACAAGGTCGGAATTGCTGATGCAGATATCCACGGTCCCAACATCCCGATAATGTTAGGTGTGGAGGGGAAAAGGCTCAAGGGCAGTAGTGGTGGTGTACTGCCGTTGGAGGTATTGCCCAATTTAAAAGTGGCGTCGCTTTCCTTTTTGATTGAAGATCCATCAATGCCGGTCATCTGGAGGGATTCCGCAAAATGGGATTTTCTTTGCGAGCTGATGGGAAGTGTGTGCTGGGGAGATCTGGATTATCTGCTGGTAGATCTGCCACCGGGAACCGGTAATGAAGCAATCTCAATTATCGAACTCATCGGAAAGGTAGACGGTTCTGTGATCGTTACAACACCCCAGGATGTGGTGTTGTTGGATGTAAGAAAAGCTGTTGTTTTTTCCCGTGACAGTAATGTGCCGATTATTGGGATTGTTGAAAATATGAGCGGTCTGATATGTCCTCATTGTAATACCCAAATAGATGTATTCAAAACAGGTGGGGGAGAGAAGGTTTGCGGAGAATTGGGAGTGGAATTTCTTGGTAAGATACCGTTAGATCCGGGGATTACGGAAAAATGCGATAATGGTGAGGCGTTTGTAACAGCCTATCCCAATTCAGATGCGGCAAAGGCCTTTGATGTAATAGTTAGAAAGTGTGAAGTCTTTGTCAGTACCCGTAAAGAAGAGCTAGATAAAGTTACGGAATTCAGGGAAGTTCCTTTTTTGGGCAAAGTGCCGGTTGATCCTAATTATGTTGAGAAGATTCCATAGCGATAACGGTCGTGATTTTTCCTGAATATTTTTCTCATCTTCTCTGTATATGAATCTTCTGGTTTTAATGCCCCCCTCCTTTTGCATTCAGGAGTATCCTCCCCCAAAAATTTTTGCCAATATATTTTAGTATAAATCATAAACCATACACAGCGCCATTTATCAGAGACGGAAAAGTCATTCCTTTAAAAAAGGAACCGGAAAATGATGAAGTACCGGTCGGGAATGACAGACTGTTGAAAACTTTGGTCGTTATGTATGGTAATTCCCTTGCAAAAAAATAGTGTGATGTTTCGTTCTATCAAGAACAAATTAATTTTTCTCTTTCTGATCGCTGTTCTTACGCCATTACTGGTAATGCGGCTCATTGCATATCCTTCCGCTCAAAAGGCCATCCAGAAAACTACGATTAACAATTTACAGTTGATCTGTTCTAAAAAAGTATCCCAGGTAAATGAATGGCTAAACAGATTGAAAGGCAATGCAGAGCGAATCGCCCTTAATCCGTTTGTAATAAGTGCAGTGAATTTGACTAAAACGGACACCGATACTATTTCTCAGTTTCTTTCCCACATACCATTACAGCCGGGTTTTCGCGGGTTCATGATTAGTGATATGTCCGGCAATGTCAGACTGTCTACGGATGATAAACTGATAGGGTTAAACATTGGTTATGTTGAAGGCTTCAATCAGGTTGCGGAAGGCAAGACCTATGTTTCAGACATCATATCCTCCGTTTTCTACGATTTGGATGAATTCGGGAACAGGGCGGAAGGATTGCCTATTATGTACATCTCCGTACCTGTAAGAAATAAGGATGGGACTGTGGCAGGTGTCATAATTTTTCAGGCCGATCTGTCAGTTCTTAATAAGGAAATGCAGGATATACGGTATGGCGATAGTTATGATACTTATGTTATCAATCACTATGGCATGATGATTACCGAATCTAGGTTTGCCGACCAGTTAAAACATATGGGATTAATCAGGAAGAGAACGACTCTGGAACTGGCAGTTGTGGAACCACAAACGAGGCAATTTACCAAAAGCGTAATTTCATGTTTAAGGGATGGCAACGGGTATGACGTGAACGGCTATACGAATTACGCGGGAGAAAAAGTAGTAGGGGTATGGTACCGGATTCCTGAAATGAAATGGGGTGTTATTACAGAAGTCAGTGCCAGCGAAGTATCTTTAGCCATGAATAATCTGAAGAATCCTATTTTAAAGATTCTCTTCTATCTGACTATTGCGGGAGTGATTCTAGCAATCGCCGGGATTACCTTTGCCCTGGTGATCGGGCAGAAGATTGCCAATCCTATAATGGAATTGATAACGGCAACCCGGAAGATGTCAGCGGGGGATTTATCCCAGCGGGTTCAGATAAAGACCGAGGATGAAGTGCGAGAACTGGGGGATGCATTCAATGTAATGGCAGAATCCGTGCAGGAAAAGACAACAAAGCTGCAGGAAACGTCAAATTTCTTAAATAGCATTCTGGTAAGTTCTACCGAGCATTCAATCATAGCGGCTGATCTTGATGGAAATATCCTGGCCTTTAATGAAGGTGCAAAAAGGATGTTTGGCTACGAGCCTGAAGAATTGATTCAAAAATCAGGTATCCATGTTCTGTATACAAAAGCAGATATTGAATCAGGGAAGGTGAGAAAGATATTAGAGACAACACTGGTTACTGGCAGATATAAAAGCGAAATGCAACTGGTGCGTAAAAATGGAGAGGTATTTACTGGATATAGTACATTTACTACACGGCAATCTACTGATGGAAAACCGATCGGCTTTGTCCTGATTGCAAGAGATATAACGGAACAAAAATTGTTGGAGCAGGAACTCCATAATTATACGGTACAACTGGAAAGAATTGTAGAAGAGCGGACACAAAAACTGAGAGTCTCAGAAGAAAAATACAGACGTCTCTTTGAGACAAGCAAAGACGTCGTATTTTTCTGCGACACGGAATGCCAGATAGTAGATATTAATCAGGCCGGCGTGGACTTATTCGGATATGAGTCAAAAACCGAGATCCTGAAATTGAATCTGGTCCGGCACTTATTCTTTAGTCCGGTCGAAGGCAAGGCAATTAAGGAGATGGTATGTAAAAACGGTTTTATCAAGGATTACGAAGTTGAGTTAAAAAAGAAAGACGGAATCAGAGTACCCTGTCTGATGACGAGCAATCTGAGACGGGATGAACGGAATAATATCATTGGTTATGAAGGAATTATCATCGATCTGACCGAAAGGAAAAAGATAGAGCAGGAAAAGGATATTATGAACAACATCAACAAGATACTGGCTTCGAACCTTGATATTAGAGAAGTGTATAAATCTTTCAGTGAGGAACTGAACAAGGTCATTGATTTTGACCGTATGAGTATTACCCTCCTTGATGAAAAGAGGGATGAACTCATGATTTTTGCCGTTTCGAAAGATTACCGTGGCTCTAGATTAGACGAGGGGATGCATTATTCGAAATACGGGACGCTGGCCGGGAAAGTTGTGGAAAATGGTGAGGTATATATGGTCAGTGACACCTCTCAGGGGGCATTTTCCACAGACCCCATTTTATTTAAAGAGGGGATCAAGTCGCGCCTGTCGTTTCCGCTGGTATGCAAAGGCGAGATTATTGGAAGTCTTAACTTCGGGAGTAAAAATGTCAGGAATTATTCCGAAAACCACGTTGAAATTATTAATAAGATCGCCCCGCAACTGGCTATTGCGATTGACAACACACGCCTTTTTGATAAAATTAAAGAGTCAGAAGAAAAGTACAGGAATCTCGTCGAGGATATTGAAGATGTAATATTCAGATTGGATAAAAAAGGGAGATATTTGTTCCTCAACAGCGCATTGAAGAATGTAACAGGATACGACCCACAGGAATTTTACGAAAATCCTGCCATTGCCAGGGAAATGATCCATAAGCACGATGTGGAAATGGTTGGAGAAACAATACGAAAGGTACTTGAAGGCGAATTGAAGGTATCAAAGGATCTGGAATACAGAATTTACTGTAAGAACGGAGAAGAACTCTGGGTCTCTCAAAATACCTATCCAATCAAAAACAAAAAGGGAAACATTATCGGCATTGAAGGAATTATGCGGGATATCACAGACAGTAAAAAAATTGAAGAGCAGATAAGACGTTCCGAACGGCTGGCCTCAATTGGCGAACTGGCCGCCTCGATAGCCCATGAGATTCGTAATCCACTTGGCGCCATATCGAATTCGGTTGGTATGCTGAAAAGAGACTTATCCCTGAAGGGTGATGATCAAAGGTTATTTGAGATGGTTGTGGAGGAAACTGACCGGCTTAATAGTATTATTACCAACTTCCTCACCTTTGCACATCCTGCAGAGTATCATTTTGTCAGGAGTAATATCCTTGAGATTATTGATGAGACACTGTTTTTGCTGGAGCAGGATGCACGTTTTCATGAAGAAATCAGGATTGTGAGAATTTATGGAAATGACATCCCAAAGATTGATGTAGACCGTAACTGGATCAGAAAGGTATTCTGGAATCTCCTGGTGAACTCGATTGATGCGATGCCACGGGGTGGAAAAATTTTCATCCGTGTGAGAAAACCAAAAGCACCTGATAACAGCGAGATAGAGATTGTGATTGCAGATACGGGCGTAGGAATCCCGCCTGAAATCATCAGAAAGGTGTTTGAGCCTTTTTTCACCACAAAAAAATCAAAGGGGACAGGGTTGGGACTTTCCATCGTGCATCGTATAATAGACAACCACGGTGGTGTAATAGATGTAAAGAGTAAACAAAACAAAGGCACCATATTTACCATACGATTACCGGTAAAAAACAGACAGATGAATGCCATTTCCGTATAGACGCATTATCTTATAAAGAATATTTTGATATTCCCTGCTCAAAACATACAGGGACAAATTTTGGCAAAAATAATTATGGATAGAATTAACCCTGAGAGGGTTGACTCACAAATTTCGCGCCTCGGATCCCCATTCCCCACTTTTGCGAGGACAGGTTTTATCTTTTCCGACTTATTTGGACCAGGTTTTTACAAGAAATATGTTTAATATTCTGGTTGTTGAAGATCAAAAAAATATGCGGGAATCTCTGGTAATAGCTTTCAGGAGGGCCGGCTATAATGTTGACAGTATTGAAAGCGGGGAAAAGGCAGTAGAACTTCAAAAGGATCGTTTCTACGATTTAGTTATCGTGGATCTCAAGATGGAAGCTATGGATGGCATCGAAGTCCTGTCGCATATTAAGCGTGTAAATCCATCGACTGAGGTTATTGTCATGACTGCTTTCGGGACGATTGACAGCGCAATCCATGCAATGAGAAAAGGCGCTTACGACTATGTTACCAAACCCTTTCAACTCTCAGATATCCTCTCAGTGGTTGAACGGGCGCTGGAAAAGAAACGTTTATCTGAAAAGGTTAATAACCTTCAAAAAGGGGTCAAGGAAAAGTACAAATTTGAGGGTGTTATCGGCAATTCACCTGTGATGATGCGGCTCCTGAATATCCTTGTGGAACTGACAAATAGTGAAAGCACCGTGCTGATTACGGGAGAAAGCGGAACGGGAAAGGAGCTAATCGCCCGTGCTATCCATAATAATAGTCTCAGGAGCGATAAACCATTTGTTGTAGTAAATTGCGGTGCGTTGCCGGAAAATCTGCAGGAAAGTGAATTGTTTGGCCACCTTATGGGTTCGTTTACTGGGGCGGTAAAAGATAAGAAAGGCATTTTTTTAGAGGCACAGGGTGGTACCCTGTTTCTGGATGAGATTGGAGAGACATCTCTTTCGACACAGGTCAAACTCCTCCGTTTCCTACAAAATGGCGAGATACGGAGGGTTGGTGACAATAAACCGATTTATCTTGATATCCGGATCATTGTTGCGACAAACAAAGACCTTGAAGAAGCTACAAAAAACGGGTCGTTTAGAAAAGATTTATTTTACCGACTGAATGTGATCAGGATCCATTTACCACCGCTCAGAGAGAGAAAAGAGGATATTCCCCTTTTAATTAACTACTTCGTGAATATGTACTCGAACAAGTTGAAAAAGAGAGCGCCTGAGATATCCGGAGACGCAATGGCAATGCTCCTGAATTACACGTGGCCCGGAAACGTACGGGAACTTGAAAATGTAATTGAGAGGGCAGTTACGCTTGCAAAAGGCAGCCTCATAACCGTTGCAGACATGGCATTGCAGAGCACGTCACCTGCAGATGCCATAAACGTTATGATTGAGATGGGGGGAATCAGGGCCGCCCTGGCGCAGGAGGAGAGAAAGACCATTGTAGAATCCCTGAGGAGGTGTGCTGGAAATCGCAAACAGGCCGCAAGCACCCTGGGTATCTCCACAACAACCTTGTGGAGAAAGATGAAGGAATACCAGATAGTATCAAAAACAAGTTATAATACGGAAAATGCCTGATACGGTGAAGCTATAACCAAAAACGGATTTAACCACAAAGACACAAAGGGCACAAAAAGCCTAAATTCCTTCCTTTGTGCTTTTATACCTCTGTGGTTCGAAAAAACTTACCGACAAAAATTTTGCAGGAAACCCTATCAAGGTTCATATCATGAGCATTGTAGATAAATATTTGAGAAGGATAAATCGGCTGAGAATATCGGTAACTGACCTCTGCAATCTGCGATGTATTTACTGTAGGCCAGAGAGCGGATTGGACCTCTCGAGGCATAAGGATATTCTCACATATGAGGAGATCGTAACCGTTGTGCGGCATGCCGTTAAGCTTGGAATAAAGAGTTTCCGCCTGACAGGCGGAGAACCGCTTTTCAGGAAAAATATAGAATACTTGCTTCTGATGTTAGGAAATGTCCGGGGTATTGAAGATCTTGCCATAACAACGAATGGTATTTATCTGAAAAACTATGCAAAGGTGCTGAAGGAGATTGGACTGTTCAGATTAAATATCAGTCTCGACAGCCTGGATAACGCAAAATTTGAAGAGATTACAAGAGGCGGGAAGTTAAAAGACGTCCTGGACGGAATTGAGGAGGTTCTTCTTTTGGGATTTAAAAACACAAAGATTAACGTGGTTGCCATGAAGGGCATTAACGATGACGAGTTTGAAGAGTTTGCGAGACTTACCCTGGAGCGAGACCTCGAAGTCCGTTTTATAGAGTATATGGCAATGAATAAAGAAAGCCTGACGTCCGGGGATAAATATATTCCTATGGCCGATATTATTGATATTATTGAAAAAAATAACGAACTCATAGCACTTCCACCTCCCATGCGCGGAAGCGGCGCCGCGAAAGTATATAAGATTAAAGGCGCTATGGGAACGTTAGGCTTTGTATCTGCGGTGAGCCAGCCCTTTTGCAATTCGTGTAACCGTCTCCGTTTGACCTCTGATGGAAAGCTTCGCTCCTGCTTGTTATCCGGTGGCGAGATTGACTTAAAGACTATTCTGCGAAGCAATCCTACCGAAGCGCAACTTACCGAAGCCTTTCTGCGCGCTGCAAACCTGAAACCCTCTGTTCACTCCGGCAAGGGCCACGTCGTGATGCACCAGGTAGGGGGTTAAAGAAAACTCTTTCTCACCCGATTACTGCCGTAAAAATAAAGGATGGTTGGCTACTATTATTACAGTACTGTGGCACGAAATACTTTTTCAGACATTCTCCAGCAAGTGGAAACGGAATTTCCATTATCTTGTTTTGTACAGGAATTTTCATGCTATTTAAGAGGTATTTGGGGTGGTACGTACAAGCCATGCCCTCGTATACCTTAAACGTGGATTGTTTGTCCGTGTTTAGCTCTTAATATATTCATGCCTACCCCCTATTCCCAACATAAAAAACCTGAACTACTTTCCCCTGCCGGCAATATGGAATGCTTTTTTGCCGCTGTTGAAAATGGGGCTGATGCCGTTTATTTTGGCTTAAAAGATTTCAGCGCACGTGCCGGAGCACAAAACTTCACCCTGGATGACGTCGGCAAGGCAATTGCTTTTGCCCGCAAGAGGTCTGTCAAGGTTTATATTGCCTTGAATACCTTGATCAAAACCCACGAACTGGAAAGGGTTGTGGATATCCTTATTGCACTGGAACAGCTGCAACCCAATGCCCTGATCATACAGGATATGGGACTTCTTTATCTCATACAATCTCAATTTTCCCAATTCAATCTCCACGCTAGCACACAGATGACCATTCACAACCTTGCGGGGGTTAGACAACTGGAAAAGATGGGATTTAAACGCACCGTTCTGGCCAGGGAGCTATCGGTTGATGAAATAAGGCATATTTCCCAAAACGCCTCAATAGAAACCGAGGTCTTTGTCCACGGGGCATTGTGTTATTCCTATTCGGGTTTATGTTTTTTCAGCAGCATGATAGGCGGCAGGAGCGGAAACCGCGGGAGGTGTGCACAGCCGTGCAGGATGTATTATAAACCTCCATCGGGCGAAGAAGGATATCTTTTCTCCATGAAAGACCTCCTCACCCTCCCCCGCATAAACGATTTAGTGACGGCGGGTGTCAATTCATTTAAGATCGAAGGCCGTATGAAGTCGCCAGAATACGTAGCCGTGGTGACAAATACGTATCGTCAGGCAATTGATGGCAAGCTGCAAGATAGAGACGAGGCCGTCCGCAGGATAAAGGCCGTATTTAGCCGGGAAACAACGCATGCATACTTATTTCAGGAAGGTTATCCGCAAACGAAAAGAGGTACAAATAATGGAACTACTCAATATCAATCGGAAAACAACTCTTCATCCCCTCCTTGCGAAGGGGGAGAAAGAGGGGAGGTTATAAACTCTTCAGAGATTCCATTCGATATTGAGCAATTGCCAGATCATAATCAGGTCAAGGCTGCTGATATGATCAATCCATCTTATCCTGCAAACATTGGATCATATGCAGGGGAGGTAATAAAGTCTGAAAAGGGATACGTTATTATCAGGGCAGATGCGGATATTGGTGTAAGAGATTTATTACAGGTATTTGAAAATTTTCGGGGGAAACCCCCCTTGTTATATGTCGAAGGTATAAAAGTCAACGGAAGAAAGGTGTTTGGTATCAAGGCAGGTGAAATTGCCGCTATCGATTCTGGACGGAAATTTAAGCCAGGCGCAAAGCTCTATATAATTTCTTCCCAAAAGGTCAATGAGGCGTTTGCCTCAAAAATCCCTAAAAAACTTATACCCTGTAAGGTACCTGTGGATTTAGAAGTCAAAATAAGCACCGATGGGGTATCTATAAGGGGAACGGTAAGGCAAATTTCGTTTACCAGAGATTACCCTGTGAAACTTGAAAAGGGGATTAACCGGGTAATTGGAGAAGAACAGATAAGGGACGTCTTTTCCCGTCTGGGTGAGACGCCATTTGAGTTGTCGAGTATTTATACTGATATTTCTGAAAAATTATTTATCCCATTAAGTGTATTAAATGATATCCGGAGAGATTACTTCCAAAACCTTTCGGAAGTATGGCAAAGGGAGAGGGGAAAGAGGTCTCAAGAGATAAAGCAATGGGCAAAGGAAAGATGTAATGGTAATACAAGAGATGGAAATGGGAGTTTTCTGGACGATGTTTTTCATGATAGGATTCGGCTGTCTTTAAAGATTGATAAACTGAATTATTTGAACAATATTCCCTTAGAAAAAATTTATAAAATCTATATTGTCTTATCAAACGAAATCCTCATGGTTCTTGGGCCAACAAAAAGAACTGAAACGACTACCCTTCTCTCTCCTCCTTGCGACGGAGGGGATAAAGAGGGGGCGAAAAATCTATCCTCGAATGGAATCAGTATCAAATCAGTAAAAGGAAATGATATGATGAATGTCCTGTCAAAAGTAAGGGATAAAATTGTTTTCTCATTGCCAGTTATTATGAGGGACAGGGGAAGTGGTTTTGGGACTTATGGGTATTTTAAAAAGACCGTGCAGGTATTAATAACGCAGGGTTTTCGACAATTTCAACTTTCCAATCCGGGTGCCATGGATTTATTTGAAGGAGAAGACGTGCAATTGTATGCCGATTATCCCCTGTATTGCCTGAATCCGCTTGCTGCAATGAAATTGAGGGAATTGGGATTTACCAGATATACCCTGTCCCCGGAGGATGACGAGAAAAATTTGCAGACGCTGTTTTCATCGGATGCCGATGTGATCATTTATCAAGATACGCCGCTCTTTACATCAGAAACCTGTATCTGGGCCAATATGAAAAGAGCATGCCATGGAATGAACCGTTGCGGTTTCAAACAGATGACCGTAGAAAATGAATTCGGTGACCGGTTTTTTGCCATTAATGAGCGATGTAAGACGGTGGTTATTGGCGAAAGGCCATTCTCCATTACCAATCTTATTCCAAAACTCCTTGATGCCGGACAGGGGGATTTCAGGATTGATCTGTGTTACCGTGATTATACGCCGGAAATGATAGAGGACATATTCCTGAGTGTTCAAAACAATGGCAAGGTTAAAGATTCAATAATAGGGAATTTTGAGAGGGGGTTATTGTAGTATTGACGTAACTATTCAGCGGAAATATTTTAGAATATGCTTGACAGGAGATTAGGGGGCAAAGAGGCATTTGGATTAGTTTGTGGTATATATGGCCTGTAGAGGGGGTTAGTACAGCCTACATGAGGAGAGAGCACAGACATGGATGGGAGGGTGTGTCGTCAGGGAGATTCGTGCCTTTGTCATGTCTTATAGCGCCAGCAAAAAGGATGAAAAAGCCTGTGATATAATAGCCGCAGTAGATAGATGAATGGCTCATTAT
>JABRVT010000115.1:0-7559 GCA_040048245.1 Candidatus Brocadia sp. | reverse complement strand
TGTTGCCATTGACGGCAAGACCCTCAAAGGCGCCCGTCAGCAAGACGGCCATCAAATCCATCTCCTCTCTGCATTTCTCCAGCAAAAGGGTGTGGTTATTGCTTAAAATGCTTATTGAGTTCCATCCGAAAAGTACAATATATTGCAGGGGGGCGTTGATATTTACCGTATGAAGTATCGCTATTTTGATTTTCGGATTAAACTCAATAAGCAATTATGAAAATTTACCCACACAAAACTTAGAAGACCCGAAAATTTAAAATTTTCATCGCTCTGGCACGGTCCTAAATAAAGGACGTTGTCTTACCGATAGACTTTCATCTTGTATTTAACTGTTAACTTCTGTATATTCACAGTATAATAAATACTTTTTAGAGTAATCTATAATAAATTTTAATTTTTAGTTTGGGATATAGCAGTGGTTTTGTTCATAAAGCATATAGATATCGAAGGCCCCGGCATTATTGCAGATTTTTTGGAAGATAACAAGTTATCATACTCGGTTATTGATCTTTCACAGGGAGATAAAGTACCTAAGCTGGAAAAGGATTTCCGGGCGGTTATTTGTCTTGGAGGTCCCATGAATGTGTATGAAGAGGAGAAATACCGGTTCCTGAAAGACGAGGATATCTTGCTCAAAAGAATTGTCGAAAAAGAAGTGCCCTTTCTGGGGATTTGTCTGGGTGCACAATTAATTGCAAAAGCAACCGGTGCCAAGGTAACAAAAAATCCTGAGAAAGAGATTGGGTGGTACAAGATTGTTCTTAATGATAATGGACTAAAGGACGATTTGTTTAGAGACTTCCCAGAGGTTTTCAAGGTGTTTCAATGGCACGGGGATACCTTTGGTATACCGCATGGAGGAAAAAGATTGGCTTTTTCGGAACTATGCCAGAACCAGGTGTTAAAATACGGTCGGAATATTTACGGCATTCAGTTTCATGTGGAAGTAACAAAAGATATGATCATCCAGTGGGCCGATGCTTACAATGAAGAACTGGAGTCCCTCAGAGGTATTGTCTCAGACAAACAAAAGATGCTGGAAGATTACGCTAACTTAGAGAAAGATTATATGAAACAAGCAGAACGATTCTATGTAAATTTTTTTACTGTGGCAGGTTTGTTGAAAAAAAAGTTTTTCTCTTTTATCTGACATAACCGGAACGAGTCGGAAGTGTAAAATGAATGTAAAAAATCAAAGATTTAAATACCTGATTCTGGCTATAGGAATTGTTTGCACATTGTTCTTTGTCAGGTTATGTGACATCCATGCATATACTTATAAATACGGCATGATTGCCGTAGGGCACAAAGAATTGCCCGTTGAAAAGAATGGCCGCCGCATCCGATTTAACCATCCCTATGAACTTACGGAAGATGTTATCGCAAAAGTATTATCAAATATTCATTTTAAAGAAAAAGGATTGTTCAAAAGGAAAAAGACCTTGAATGTCTTTCAAGAGAATGAGGTAAAACAGTTGGCTCCTTTGATTGAGCATGCGTTTTCAGTTGCAACACCAGCACAGGTCGTTACCGTTTCATCGTATTTTGAGCGTTTGCTTTTAACCGATAGGCATAATTATTGTGTACTATTTATGGAGGGCCGGAATCTGAATGTTGTATTCAGCCATGTTCATAAATTTCACACGTATAATGATATCATGTCAGAGAAAAAAAGATATTATTATACGACCTTAGAGAACCCTGTGAAAAAGAGACGCAGCGGTTTTTGGAAATTAGTTCCTTCAACAGGACAACAGTTAGAACCTGGCCATGAAAACTGGCTTGTCATAGATTTATCCAGAGAAATTCTTTAGACAATATATCCACAACCAAAAACCCAAAAAGTGTATCGTATTACTTAATTATGTGTTCCACACCGGCACACTTACACATTTCTGGTTTATCTTTTATATTGACTGAAAAACTGAAATCTGTTATCTTTTCCATACTGCAAAAACAGCTGCATTACATACGCTCGCCGAAGTTTACCTTTTCCCAAACAGGATAACAGTATGCAATTGTAAATATTTGTATTTATGCAAAAAATAAAACAAACGGTTTGTGGTATATTACTTGTACTTATAAGCTTATCTGCTGGATGCTCAGCAATCTCAAGAAAGGTTGCTATTGAAAAGGTGCACCTGAAAACCGCCATTGAACTTCGGCGCAAGCTGGACGAATGGACGGAACAGTTGCGTTCCAATGACCCCACGATCCGTAGCTCTGCTGCTGTTTCTTTACTTGGGTTGAATCTTCTAAATGCACAGGAACCACTTTTAAGGATATTAAAAAGCGACAAAGAGCGCGAAGAGGTTAAGATTTCAGTTATCAAGGCGTTTGGATTTACTAGGGACGATCGTGCAACTGATATCCTGATTAATTTGCTGGACAGTGATTCTGTTGCAATACAAACAGCATCGGCTGAAACCCTTGGGGAATTAAAAACAAAAAATTCTATTCAGATGATTTCGGAGGCATTACTGGATCCCCATCGATCTCTGAATGCAAAAATATGGTTAGCAAAGGCTCTTGGTAATACAAATGACCGGGATGCAGTCGAGCCTTTAATTAAAACGCTTGCAATGGATGACAGAGGTCTGAGGGAAGCAGCAAAGAAGTCTTTAGAAAAGATCACAAAATTAACAACCAGTAACGATGTGGAATGGTGGAATGAGTGGTGGCTTCTTAACAAAACAAAAACAAGGGAACAATGGTTGGAAGACATCGTATTAAAGCAGGAAGAAAATGCAAAACAATTGGAATCAAAAATTGCACAGATGAAACTTGAGGTGGCCCAGAAGTCTATTAAATTGCTGGAAATCCGGCCTGACAAAATGGACCCAAAACCACTGCTTGAGGCCATCAAAAGTGAATATCCGGAAGTAAGAATATTTGCAGCAAAAGAATTGGCAAAGATTAAAAATCCCTCGGTAATCGATGTATTGATCAATGCCATCTCGGACAAGGAGGAAGAGGTTCGTATTGTAGTAGTTCAGGCATTAGGAGAAATCGGAGATGAGGGGGCTGTAACTCCCCTGATCAATACCCTGAATGACGAAAGTATGATTGTCAGCGAAAGAGCTGCCAAGTCATTAGGGCAGTTAGGGAAAAAAGAGGCAGTAGGACCTTTGATTTCGGCATTAAACAATAATTCGAATCTGTCTATTGTGTGTTCTATTATCGAAGCCCTAGGACAAATTGGCGACACAAGGTCAGTTGAACCTTTAATTACCTTTTTAACACATAAGGAACCAAAAGTAAGAGAATGCGCGGCAGCATCCCTTGGAAAGCTTCGTGATGCCCGTGCCGTGGAACCCCTTATTGCTGTCTTGAATGACGGACAGGAGCGGGTTCGCTGGTACGCTGCGGATAGTTTGGGCAAAATTGGCGATCCTGTTTGCGTAGATTCTCTTGTCAAATTACTCTCGGATACCAGCGCACGCGTAAGGGAATCCGCTGTGACGGCGTTAGGACAAATCGGGAATCAGATGGCTATAGAATCGCTGATAAAAGCACTTCAGGATACCGACAGACGCGTGGCAGAACAGGCTGCCGAAGCACTGGTCAACATCAGGAAAATGAATTTTGACATGCTTGATACTGTGGCAACTACATTTTATACCAACAGGGATTATAAAAGGGCGGTTACCCTTCTGGAAAGGCAGATTGCAGAATACTCAAGGCAACCAGAACTACAGGAAAAAATTTCGCAAGCGAAGATCAAGCTGGCCAAAACACTGTTTGCAATAAAAGATTGGCCAAAGGCACTTGGCCTTTACGAGGAAATGGTAAAGCGGTCACCAGGCGATGATACAATAAAATCGGAACTTATCCAGTGTTTAAAAGAAATGAAACAGTATGATCGCGCTCTGGAATGGTACTCAGCATGGGCCAAAGAGATACCCCATAATAATCAATTGTGGTGGCAGGGTCGTTTGGATGTTGCCATGACCATGTTTGAACAGGGGCGGTTTGAAAATGTGAAGAATCTCATTGATGGCCTGTATGCAGAATATCCCGATTTTGGCGGAGAACCATTCAGGACTCGATTTCAAGAACTGAGAGAAAAGTGCTTGGAAGCTTTAGCCAATTTTGACAGGGTAAGTCATATTTCAGGTGCAGGACGAACCTCCAGTTTTCAGGATAGAGAGTAATTTGGCTTGAGGTATCAATAATACCATGAAAATACTTATTGTCGGTGCCGGCGCCGTTGGGTTTAATCTGGCAAAGCAATTATCAAAAGAAGGCCACGATATTTCCGTTGTCGAAAAAGATCAGGAACTTGTAAAACGGATCGGTGAAAAACTAGATGTATTTGTTGTATCAGGTAGTGCCAGTTCACCTTCAATCCTGGAAGAGGCGGGAATAAAGACTGCTGATATGGTATTGGCTGTTACAAACAGTGACGAGATTAATATGGTGGTATGTACGCTTGGTCACAGTTATGGTGTTAAAACGAAAATTGCCAGGATAAGAAGTCCTGAATTTACTGATGAACAACCGTTTTTACATCGAAACGGATTCCATATAGACCACATTGTAAATCCGGAAAAAATTACCATTAATTCTATCCTGAATATTATCGGAACTCCGGGTGCAATCTACGTAGCTGATTTTACCGAAGGAGATATCCTCCTGAGAGGGTTTAATGTACCCGGCGATGCCCCAATAATAGGGAAAAAACTCTCTGAATTAAAGGAAATCGAGTCTACCGATTCATTCCTCATCGTTGCCATACAGCGAAATGAAGAGATGGTAATTCCGACCGGTGAAACTAAAATACTCCAGCATGACAACATTTTTGTACTCGTGGCCAGAGAGGCATTGCCGTATTTCCTTCCTATGGTTAACAGACGTGCAGACGAGGTTGAGAAGGTCACGATTTACGGTGTAAATCGTGCGAGCCTTGAACTGGCAAAAAAGCTGGAAGACCAGAAAATTGGGGTTACCATAATTGAACCTGATAAAGAAAAAACACAGCAGGCAGCAACTGTCCTTGATAAAACCATCATACTTCATGGAGATGCGCTGGATATAGACCTTCTGAAGGAATCGTCAATTGATATAGTAGACTTCTTCGTAGCCTTATCCGAAAACGAACAGACGAATATCCTGTCTGCGTTGCTTGCCAAAAGACTTGGGGCGAAAAAAGCAATTGTGCTTACCGTGGACCCGGCGTTTGTACCTATTATTAATTCATTAGGCATGGATATTGTAATAAATCCAAGGCTTATCACCGTAGGTTCAATATTGCAACATATCCGTCGTGGTCATACACTTTCCGTTGTGAAATTTCATCAAAGCGAGGCTGAGGCTATAGAATTAATTGCTGAGGAGGGCTCAAAGATTGTGGGCAAACCCCTCAGAGAGACATCCTTTCCTCATGGTGCCATCCTTGGCGCTATTGTACGGGAAGGTGTCATGCAGATACCGGCAGGCAATACCATCATTAATCCGAACGAAAGAGTTATCGTCTTTGCCCTACCCAATGCCATCGAAAAGGTTCAATCCCTTTTCATAGGCAAAAAAGAGCGGACATAAATTCGCAAATTCACAATACCCGTCACCATGAACATTTCTGTTGTCTTGTATACGGTAAGTAACCTTGTGCTTATGCTGGCCGGTATCCTCCTGGTTCCATTCGGTGTGGCTCTGTATTACAAAGACGATGCCGCAATGTGGGCCTTTATTTATACCATCATTATTACCGGTGTTTTGGGTGGCTTAAGCAAGGCATTTTTCCGGAAAAGGAATGATATCGGCATTCGGGAGGGTATTACCATTGTGACGCTCAGCTGGATTATCTGCATCTTTTTGGGGGCATTTCCCTTCTGGTTTTCAGGCACGTGTATAACATATTGTGATTCAGTTTTTGAAGCGACCAGCGGATTTACCACGACAGGTGCGTCAATTCTCGAAGATGTCGAGTCGCTGCCCCGCAGCATTCTCTTCTGGAGGGCATTTACTAACTGGTTAGGAGGCATGGGGATCATCGTCATCTTCGTTGCCTTGCTTCCGGCCATGGGTGTAAGCGGATACCAGCTTTTTAGTGCCGAGGTCGCCGGTCCGACAGCCGAAAGACTGAAGCCAAGAATTGGGGAAACCGCAAAATTACTGTGGATTATCTATCTTATCATTACCGCATCAATGATATTAATGCTCCTTTGTGGCGGTATGCCTGTTTTTGATGCAATATGCCATACCTTTGCCACAGTATCTACTGGGGGCTTTTCCATCAAAAATACCAGTATTGGATATTATGCCAACTTCTATACAGAAATTGTTGTTGCCATATTTATGTTTATCTGCGGATGCAACTTTTCGCTTTACTACGCCTGTTTCCGGAAGGAGTTTAAAAAGGTTCTTAAAAATTCGGAACTTCGATTCTTTGTGGGGCTTATTTTCACAGCAATTATTTTTGTTGCACTCAGTTTATATTTAAGCAAGCCGGAAGCCTTTCATGGCGGTGTCAAAGATGTCAGGTATTACGATTTAGGAAACTCCTTTCGCTACGCATTCTTCCAAATAATTACGGTATGCACCGGTGGTGGACATGTCTCGGCTGACTTTGATCTATGGCCAAATTCCTGCCGTTTTTTAATGGTTTTATTAATGTTTATTGGCGCATGTGCAGGTTCAACGGGGGGGGGAATTAAATGTGTCAGAATATTATTATTACTCAAATCAAGTATCCGTGAATTAAGAAGGACAGTACGGCCACACATGGTGAAGCATGTAAAGCTCAGCGGTGAATCAGTAAGTGAAGAAATTATTACGGAAAGTTCTGTATTCTTTGTCGTATATTTAGGTTTCTTTGGCATTTGCTCACTGGCATTGATGGCGTTAAATACAGACATTATTACCGCCTTTTCTGCCGTGGCGACATGTATGGCCAACTGTGGACCAGGTCTTGCCAAGGTTGGTCCTATGGCAAACTTTAGCGAGGTGGCTTATGCCGGCAAGTGGATATTAAGTTTCTGCATGCTCTTAGGAAGGCTTGAAATTTACAGTTTAATACTTGTACCTTTACCTATCTTATGGAAACGTTAGAATTCTGTTGATTCATAAAAAATGAGATGTTATACTTCAAAATCTTATGTGGGCGATTAGCTCAATTGGCTAGAGCACTTGCCTTACAAGCAAGGGGTCATAGGTTCGAGTCCTATATCGCCCACCATACCTTTATAAGTACTTACGACCATCATTCTGTGCGCCGTCTTCTCCAAATGTGAACTCTTTTTCTGATTGATCATTACTCAATACTTTATCCAACGTTTCAGAGGCCATTCGCTTACGTCCCGTGGTAACCCAACTTTCGCAGAAAGTTGGGCTAATTATTAACACAATATACTAAAACGGTACAAAATAAGCTAAAGATGACTTTTCTGTCATAATACATTACTTTGTTAAAAAACGTTTGTAAAAAATATTTTTAAGTCATAAGTCTAGTTCGACTCAACTTACTACAAATCAATGCTTTGCGACTTATTTTATACTTGACTTGCTCCCTTGCTCCCGCTATTAATTGCACTTGTGAACTTTTCTGCCAACCAATA
>JABRVT010000114.1:0-1007 GCA_040048245.1 Candidatus Brocadia sp. | reverse complement strand
CGGGTAAACTGCTGTCGTCTGTTGATTTAAAAGACTTCTTTGCCGAAGGGCTCACCATTCATGATGGCTACCTCACCTTGCTGACTTACAGGGAAAAGAAGGCTTATACCTATAGCCTTTCCGATTTTAGCCGGAAAGGAATAGAATTCAGTTATGAAACAGAAGGCTGGGGACTTGCCAACAATGGACAGCAATACATCATGAGCGATGGCAGCGACCGGATTTTCTTCAGAAATATGATGAATTTTTCGGTTGATAGAGTGATTAATGTGAAACTGAGGGGAAAGCCGGTTTATTACCTGAATGAGCTGGAATATGTTGACGGAAAAATTTATGCGAATGTATATGGAGTGGGGAGAATTCTTGTTATTGATGAAAAAACAGGCATTGCCGAAGCAGAAATAGATGTTTCAACCCTGAACTGCTCTACCATATCGAACGCAAATCCTGAAGCAGTATTAAATGGCATTGCTTACGATAAAACTACCAAAACTTTTTATATCACGGGGAAAGAATGTCCCGACATTTACGAAGTAATTTTTGAATAGATGCCTGTTTTAAGTATCGTCATACCCGCCTTCAACGAAGAAAAAACCATTATATCCATTCTTGAAAAAGTCAGAAATTGCCGTTTACCTGATGGGATTGAAAAAGAAATCATCGTCATTGACGACTGTTCAAAAGATACAACAGCCTCTTTGGTCAGGGAGTACAGGGAAAAATATCCTGAACTAACTATGAAACTAATTGTACATGCTGAGAATCGGGGGAAAGGAGCCGCTATCCGCAACGGTATCCGTCTGGCAGAAGGAGATTACCTGATTATTCAGGATGCCGACCTTGAATATGATCCCGATGAATATACAGAAATGTTGCAGCCGGTTTTAGATGGGGTGGCAGATGTGGTGTACGGTTCCAGGTTCATGGGTGGAAAGCCACACCGGATATTGTTTTTCTGGCACTCAATAGGGAACAGATTACTGACGTTTATTTCAAATATGTTCACC
>JABRVT010000113.1:0-34662 GCA_040048245.1 Candidatus Brocadia sp. | reverse complement strand
GTACTAACCCCCTCTACAGGCCATATATACCACAAACTAATCCAAATGCCTCTTTGCCCCCTAATCTCCTGTCAAGCATATTTTAAAATATTTTCGCTGAATAGTTACTGAAAAATTTTGTTTAGAAAACAAAAATGCCTTACTGTAAAGGCATTCATGTAAACTCTTCGGTAGTACGTCTTATCTTTACAGTAAACCGCTGAAACAGTTTAAACCGCTTAAGCGGCTTATCAAGACCCAATTACTTTGCGTCCCCTGATCGCTCAAAGTTTGCCCTTATCGTATGTTCATTGTATAAAAATATTAGTAGCATGCATTCTTTTATATATTGCACGCGTTGTGTCCAGATACATCCCAAGTGTGGAGAAAATTATATGTATTATACGTGCCAGGGCGTATTTATGTAAATACCTGATAACGGATTATTCTATCGTGTATACCCTAAAGTATATATAGCACAGCAATGCTGCAACCTCAATTTACCACTGCTTTTTGCGGGATTTCTAGCAGGTTAATTTGCAGCAATAACCGCGTTTGTGATTTAAAGAAATCTAATAAAATGCCGAACAATATACCTAATTTTTAAAGGGTGTCCTGGCACACTTATGTGACGTCACAGTTGTGTGCCAGGACACATCTTTTGAGATTCTATTCCATGGAATATCAGTTTCTTAATTTTTACAACTATTTGTATTTCAAGTGATTACACCCAAAGTTTTACAATAAAATACAATTTCAAATATGGTACATAGTTTGCGTATTAATACACCCTAACAAAATAGATAAAACAATTTTATGAAATTTGACCTTAGTTTTCATAACCAGGCAAACGGGCATTCTAACAGTAGTAGTAATATTACCCCGGACGACAAAATTCATGGGATGTTTTTACCTTCTCTGGCCTTTGTACTATACTGTCCACAGGCAAAAACTAAAAAGGAAATGTTCTACTGCAACAATGTGGGTCTTCTAAAAACAACTTTAAAAAAGACCGGGATGTAAATACAGGCGTTGATTTTATTGATATCCTGCAAAGCGGCCGGAGGCAATACGGCGTACGAGGTTCGATCCTCTCGCAACAAATACCCGTTCAAAAGAAGCAGGAAAAGCGGTATCTCTTCATCCTGGAGAGAATATGCGCAACACATGCAAACATGCCGATGATTATGCGGGCGTGGAATTTAAACCGGCGCGAACGTGAGATCGTTGAGTTGCTTCTCCATGGTCACTGTAATAAAGAGATAGCAAAAACCCTCGGTCTGAGTCTTAACACCATCAAGGTGTATCTGAAGCTTCTTATGGGAAAATTGGGAGTCGGCACCAGGTCCGGCATCATATCCATTCTCCTTTCAGGAAGACTCAGAAGCACGTATTAGGAAAATTTCTGAGATTTAATCCTTTCTTTTCTATATAGCATCCTCATCTTCCCTACTGACGATACGCAAGTATTTTTGATGATTTATTTCTTCTTTTATGTCATAAATACTGATAAAATACTCTTTTTGTTAATAGGTTTTTTCAGGTCAAAGTTTTATCTTTTCAGAATTATTAATTATTATTTATGTCCCTGCGATCTGGTTATACAACAGGAAGTTGTGCTACAGCGGCGGCAAAAGCGGCTACAATTGGTTTATTCCAAAAAAATATCCCTGACGTGGTAGAAATCGGTACTCCTGCAGGTATTAAGCTTGAGCTTAAAATACTCGATAAGCAATTATCGGACAACGCGGCAGGGTGTGCTGTGCAGAAAGATGCCGGAGACGACCCGGATGTGACTAATGGGTGTCTGGTTCATGCACGGGTTGAACGAACTTATGGTAAAACAATCGAGATTGACGGCGGCGAGGGTGTAGGTCGAGTGACAAAACCCGGCTTGCAGGTACCGGTGGGCCATGCGGCGATCAATCCTGTACCGAGGCGCATGATTGAGAATGCAGTCAGAGAAGTCATTGGTCATGGAATTGGGGCAAAGGTTATTATCTCAGTACCCAATGGAAGGATTTTAGGAGAGAAGACATTCAATCCCAAGATAGGCATTGTTGGAGGCATTTCCATTATTGGTACGACAGGAATTGTACGACCCATGTCAGAAGACGCCTTCAAGATGTCTTTACTTTGCGGACTTGATATTGCCCGGGGGATAGGATACGAAACAGTGGTGCTGGTGCCGGGCAGTCTGGGCGAACGCGCCATATTGAATCTGGTAAACATACCCAAAGACCAGATTATTCAGATGAGCAATTTTGTCGGCTTCATGCTGAAAGCAGCACGGAAAAGACATTTTAAAAAGATCATCCTTGCAGGTCATCCGGGTAAATTGGCAAAGTTGTTGCGTGGTGATTTTCATACCCACAGTTCAGTTTCAAAGCCAGCAAACGATATCCTGGCAGATATTATAGAGAAACAAATACAGAATAAAGAAGAAGGGTTAGAGGTCAGAGGTAAGAAGACAGAAGTAAAACATCCAACCCCTATAAAAGGGTTTGCTGAAAACGAAAAATTTTTAGCGGGTAATAACCCCACCAAAGACATCTCCATCTCGAATACAATGCTCAATCGTCTCAAAGGGGTTTCAACCGTCGAAGGAATCGTTGAATTATTGAGTGATTATCGATACTTGTCTGTAATGGATGAGGTTGCAGAAAGGATCGAGGATAAGATACAGTCATTTTATAAAGGCGAACAGCAGTTTGCTCCTCCCGAGGTCGGTGTAATTTTATTTGATATGAAGGGATCGATTATAGGTATTTCTGACAGCGCTCAGTCATGGTTGAATCTTGCAAAAAAAAAGTCATTATCGTAGGTTGCGGGCCTGGGCTAAAGGCTTATATTTCTCCCAAGGCCCTTTACAACATTAAAAAGGCTGATATCCTTGTTGGAAGCCGGCGTTTATTAAAACTCTTTTCAGGCATTGATGCGGATAAGATAGTTCTTGAAAAGAATTATAGCGTCCTGGCAAAAAAGATTGCCGACTGGAGTTTTACGAAACAGGTTGTGGTGCTGGTAAGTGGCGATCCTTGTTTCTTCAGCTATGCAAAGATGCTTATAAAGAGAATGGGACGTGAATCTTGCATAATTATTCCTGGCATCAGCAGCATACAGCTTGCCTTTGCAGCCGTCGGAGAAAGTTGGGATGATGCCTGTTTTGTCAGTTTGCATGGAAGAAATGACGGATATGACCAGCTCGTTAAAAAGGTCAGGGAATATGGCAAAGTTGGAATCCTGACAGACCGCGAAAATACCCCTGCCGTTATTGCTTGCCAGTTATTAAAAAGCGGAATCCAGGAAAGGCGGGTGTTTGTGTGTGAAAATCTTTCTCTTCCGGAAGAATCTATTCAGGAGACAGATTTAGTCTCGGCGGCAAATTTGAAAACAAGCGGTTCTGCCGTTGTAATCATAAAAAAATATTAACAGTGAAACATCCATGAGCCGCTGGTTCACAACGGATAATGAAAAATGTCATCCTGAGCCGATGGCGAAGGACCTCGCCAAACGAGACTCTTCGCTTCGCTCAGAATGACAAAAAAGCGAAGGGCTCAGAATGGCAGTGCAGGAGGTATTTTAAAGTGAACACAGGTAACTTTTACGGTATTGGTCTGGGTCCCGGCGATCCCGAACTCCTTACGATGAAGGCAATTCATACCATGCAAAAGGTGGCTTGTATATTTGTCCCAAAGTCTGACACAAAGGAAGATAGTCTGGCACTGGAGATCGTCAGGGATTATGTAAAAGGAAAAAGGATAATCGAACAGGTTTATCCCATGACAAAGGACAAGTCCGTACTGAATGCCGCCTGGCATAAAGCCGCAGAAGAAGTCCATACTGAGGTGAGAAATGGATATGATGTGGCGTATCTCACGTTGGGCGATCCCATGACATTCAGCACCTATATCTATTTGCTGCGTCATTTAAGCGTCATGCTGCCGGAAGACGCCATACATACAATCCCCGGCATTACTTCGTACAATGCCGCAGCATGTATGGCCAATTATCCCTTATTGACAGGTGATGAACGACTGGCAGTAATTCCCGTGTCAAAGGATATAATAGAATTGCGCCCTGTCCTGGAGACATTTGATACGGTTGTTCTAATGAAGGTAGCCAAAAAACTGGATGATGTAATTCAACTGCTTGAAGAGATGAAGCTCTCGGAAAATGCCTTGTTTGCCTCTTATATCGGGCAAAAGAATGCCTATCTTACATGTGATCTTGTATCATTAAAGGGAAGCGGAAGGGGTTACATGTCAGTGCTGATTATTAAGCGGACGAGGCGCAAGTCCAATAGTTAAATATTTCAAACGGTCCACACAACCATCGGAATACAAAGAATAATCTTAGTACCGTTACGACTTTATACCAACCCTATTTTCCCTGTTAATTCGCTATTGATTACAAGATAATGTTGTCAAAGGATTCACTTCGATAGGGGACTGGAAAAAAATCCAGCTAGTCCTCAAAACTTAACCTGAACCGTCGCATGCGCTTTGTCTCTCCCCTGTGATGCTTGGACTCCAAACGATAGCTTTTTGAAGCTAATGTCGGCTTTGTCTTCCGGCGAATTTTTGGTTTTTCTGTTGCCCTGCGGACCAATTCAATCAGACGGTTAATTGCATCCTGACGGTTCCGTTCCTGAGTGCTGAACTGTTTGGCGTTTATAATGAGCACGCCATCTTCAGTAATACGCTTACCGGCGAGTCGGATAAGACGTTCGCGGACAACATCAGGAAGGCATTGGGAGTTACTCACGCCGAAACGAAGTTGCACAGCAGTTGCAACCTTATTGACATTCTGTCCACCCGGACCAGAAGAGCGGATAAACCCCAGTTGGATTTCACCCTCATCAATTGCAATAGTGCGTGTGATCTTGATCATGTTTTTCCTATCTACTACAAAAAGAAATTATAACAGGAGTACTATACTGCCGGAGAAATCCCAGTGCTTCTGGTTTATTACTGGCAAAAATCTTTAACTCTCACTGATCGTCACCTTCATCATGATATCACCCTGTCGAATTGCATTAACGACATCCTGGCCACTGATCACTTTACCAAAGACTGTATGCTTGCCGTTGAGATGCGGTTGCTGTGAGTGTGTGATAAAGAATTGGCTGCCGTTCGTGTTCGGTCCGGCATTGGCCATCGAAATCACACCGGCATCATGGGTCAATGGGTTTACCTTTACTTCATCTTCAAACTTGTATCCAGGCCCGCCTCGGCCGGTACTGGTGGGATCGCCACCCTGTATCATAAAGTCTCTGATTACCCGATGAAATGATACACCATCATAGAATCCCTCCCTGGTCAGAAAGACGAAATTATTTACCGTTTTGGGGGCATATTTTGGATATAACTCTATCTTAATCGTACCTCTGCTAGTCTCAATTGTTGCATGATAGGTTTTTTGGGGGTCGATCTGCATTACTGGTGGGGCAACCCACTGCTTGTTGGACATGGTAACTCCTTTCTCGAAAAACGTATTTTAAAAACCTAAATCTGTAAATGTTTTTATGAAATGCAATACTTTATCCTTCTATGGTATGTATGGTTCGGATACCCCTGCTTCATGAAATGTTGCCATTTCAGTTAATAATTTTATCCCTGCTTCTACCAAGTTTATACCCAGTGCGGCACCGGTTCCTTCACCGAGCCTCATATTTAAATCAAAGAGCGGAATTTTACCCAACAGCTTCAACATGATCCTGTGCCCCTTTTCGGCTGAAACGTGAGAGGCGATGAGATATTTCTTTACTTTTGGTTCGATCGCATGAGCTATGAGGGCGCCAGCCGTTGAAATAAAACCATCCAGGATTACCGGCACACGATAGCGTGCAGCACCCAAACATAAACCGGCAAGACCACCAATTTCGTACCCACCCACCTTCGCCAGCACGTCTATTGGATCATCGGGATCGGGTTGATTTACATCGATTGCCTTTTTTATTACACGTATTTTCCTTTGGAACGACTTTTCATCCAAACCCGTACCACGACCTGTTGCCGATTCAACATCTATTTGACCTAAAACAGCAAGTATGGCGCTGCTTGGAGTCGTATTGGCAATTCCCATATCACCCGTGCCAATAATGTCCAGACCTTCCTCAAGTTCTTCCTCAATCAATTCAATGCCAGCCTCGATAGACCGGATCGCCTCTTCCCTTGACATTGCAGAACCCATCGCCATATTCTTTGTGCCAGGACCGACCTTCTTTATTTTCAGATAGGATTTCTTTTCCAAATCTGACGCAACCCCGCAGTCAACCACAATCACCCTCGCACCGATATGACGTGCAAGGACATTAATAGCGGCCCCCCCTTCTATGAAGTTTCGCACCATTTGTATCGTAACCTGCCGTGGAAAGGCGCTGACACCCTCTTCCACCACGCCATGGTCACCAGCCATGATAAATATTTTTTTATGGCTTATTTGGAAGTTTACACCACCTTTTATGGAGGCGTATATCGTTGCCAGTTCTTCCAGTCGGCCCAGACTTCCTTTTGGTATTGCAAATGCTTTAAATTTGGACGCGATTTTACCATCAGGGTCTATGATAACGTCTTCTATCCGCTCTAAAGTATGTTTTAATAGTTTCATTATAAAGTTACAGCACTAAACAAGTTATACTAATAATTTTAACTAAAGTTTTTCCATATATGACCGATAATATCAGTTAACCGGCATGCCATTTTAAACGTTCATTAAGGTATTTTCCGGGAAATACCCTTCTTCGTGATGTAAAATACATAAGTTTTTATTACACCTATCAGGGAGTTTTTCCAGAGTCTCCATTCATCCAGAACCTACTGCCGAATGTAAGGAGGTTCTTAATGAGTTTGCATTTCTTTTCCGTTCGCGATTGCTAAAGATTCTATATGTCAGGACATGATATTTCAAGCAAATTCAACATGAATAACTTTTTCAACCATATAGAAGTTGCATTGCTGAACGGCGGTATTATCAATGAAGAACAATTGAACAAGGCGAAAGAAATCCAGAAAAAAGAAAACGCTCATCTTGAAGACGTTCTCGTCAAATTAGGATATTCGACATACGCGGACATTATTCAGTGTCTTGCAGCCCAGTATGATTTACCAGTAATCGATGTGGACAAAACCACTATTTCATCAGAAATGATTTATTTATTGCCTGTATCATTCATAAAGAAGCATGGCATTGTGCCCGTTGCAAAAAACAACGGTAGTATTACTATTGCCGTAAGTAGTCCTCCCGATCTTGGATTTATAGACAATTTACGCTTTATGCTGAATGCGGATATCAAATGCGTTCTTACCACACCAGAAAACATAAAGAATGCAATTCGTAAACATTTTGAGCTAGAACCACATGAAACCGTGGATACCTTACTGAAGGAACTCACTGTCCACGAAACACCAATACACGAGCCAGAAATTGAATGGATGAATAAGCCGCAGGGAGAATCAAAAGCACTCGAAGACGAAGGCCCCATTATCCAGTTGGTTTCTTTAATTATCAACAAGGCCGTTGCCTCCCGCGCTAGCGACATTCACGTAGAGCCTCTTTCCAACAGGTTGCGAATACGATACCGAATCGACGGCGTATGCCAGGAAGCTGATGTCCTTCCCAAGCATCTTCAGGATTCTATTATTTCCAGAATTAAAATACTGGCCAACATTGATATTTCAGAAAAGAGGAGACCGCAGGACGGATGTATCAGCCTGCATCATGCAGGCAAAGAGCTGGATGTTCGTGTATCCTGTCTGCCGTCTATTTATGGAGAAAGCGTGGTTATGCGCCTTCTTGAAAAATCGGCAATCCTGATGAACTTAAAAAATCTCGGGTTTTATGAAGATGACTACAGGCGTTTCAATTCTATCATCAAGAGGCCCAATGGCATATTGCTGATTACCGGTCCTACGGGAAGCGGTAAGACAACAACATTATACGCCGTTATAAATGAACTGAATAAACCTGATACAAAGATCATTACAGCAGAAGATCCTGTTGAGTATACCCTTCCCGGAGTTAATCAGGGTGAGGTAAATGAAAAAATAGGTTTTAACTTTCCTACTATTTTGAGAACGATGCTCCGTCAGGACCCGAATATCATCCTTGTTGGTGAGATTCGTGATACAGAAACCGCCGATACAGCCATTGCAGCAGCCCTAACAGGACATCTTGTCCTCAGCACTCTTCATACAAATGACGCCCCTTCCGCCATAACAAGACTGATTGATATGGGTGTAAAGCCTTTTCTTGTTGCCGCCTCTTTACAAGGCATCATGGCCCAACGGTTAGTCAGGATGATTTGTACACATTGCATGGAACACGTTCAATACACCACCGAACAGTTGTCAGAAATGGGATTTGAGGCAGAACTATTAAAAGATCGTTCATTCTATAAAGGGAGGGGTTGCAGGAACTGCAGTAATATAGGCTACTATGGCAGAACAGGAATTTATGAACTGTTAGATATGAATGAAACTTTGCGTGATATGGTTTATAGCATGGCGACAATAAGTGATATAAGGAAGGTTGCCAAAACACTGGGAATGACTACACTGAGAGAAGATGGCCTGAGAAAGGCCGGAGATGGTAAAACCACTTTAGAAGAGGTATTCAGGGTTGCAGGAATGGATGATTAATCATTATGCAAATACAAGAGAAAACAAAAATAGATTTAAAGATTGAAGCAAAGAAAAGACTCTTCGGGCAATTGTTGAAGGATAAAGGGTTTGTTACAGAAGAACAGATACAGGAAGCATTGGCAGTGCAAAAACAGAAAGGTGGTTTGCTCGGAGATGTCCTGGTTGGTCTTCACTATATTACCCATAAGCAGATCATGCAGGCATTAAGCGAGCATCTTGGGTTGGAAATTGTAAATATTGAAGATATGGAAATACCGCGTGAAATTATTAACCTAGTACCTCATGCCATCGCTCACCTGTACCGCATAATTCCCATAGGCATTAAAGACAATGTCCTCACTATTGTTCAGGAAGATCCATTAAATTTTGAAACCATAGACGATTTGAGACTAATACTGAAGTATTCGATAAAACCGGTCATCTGCAACAAAGATGCAGTTATTCATGCCCTAGAAAAGTACTATCCCAAAAAGCATGAATCTGTGGAACAACTATTATCGGATTTTAAGAAGGACATCCCTTACCCTGAAACTACTAAAGGTGAGTATATTGACATTGAAGAACTTAAGAAAATGGCCGATGCAGCACCTGTAAAGAAGTGGGTTGGTCTAATGTTTCTGGATGCCGTTTTAAACAAGGCCAGCGACATCCATTTCGAGGCCTTTGAAGATGGATTCAGAGTCAGGTACCGCATAGATGGCGTTCTTTACGAAAAGATTTCTCCACCAAAACAGTTAGGGATACCGATTGCTTCAAGAATAAAGGTCATATCGGGTATGGATATTTCTGAACGCAAATTACCTCAAGATGGACGCATTCAATTGAATGTTGGAGGTACACCCATCGACATGCGGGTTTCCACACTCCCCACGAAATATGGAGAAAGTATTGTCGTGCGTCTGCTGAATAAATCGGCTGTATCGCTTAGTCTGGATACCCTGGGATTTGATTCTGAAGAATTAAAACTTATGCACCAGTTGTTGAATAAACCCAACGGGATAATCCTGGTTACAGGCCCAACCGGCTCAGGAAAAACAACAACCCTGTATGCGGCATTAAATTATTTAAATGATATTGGCACAAAGATTATTACAACGGAAGACCCCGTGGAATATGACATCGACGGTCTCATTCAGGTACAGATAAACCCGTCTATCGGTGTAGCCTTTGCAAATTGTTTGAGGGCAATTTTACGACAAGACCCAGACATTATTCTGGTGGGTGAAATACGGGACGAAGAATCAGCCAGAATCGCTATACAGGCATCGTTAACGGGGCATCTGGTTTTTAGTACGCTACACACCAATGATGCCCCTACTACGGTAACCCGTTTGATTGACATGAATATTAAACCATATCTGATTGCTGCTACGGTAGAGGCTGTTATTAGTCAAAGATTGGTGCGTAAGATTTGTGTATCCTGCAAGGAGGAATACGAACCTTCTGAAGAGTCTTTAATGGAACTGAACCTTACAAAGGCAGATATCGCAGGGAAAAGGTTTTTCAGAGGCAAAGGCTGTAATAATTGTAATAAGATAGGCTATAAGGGACGCATGGGGATATTTGAAATAATGGCTATGAATAATGAAATACGACGGTTGATTACCGAACACGCAAACACGAATGTAATCAGAATGACGGCGAAAAAAAATGGAATGAAGACCTTAAGGGATAGCGGATTAATGGCAATATACAATGGATTAACAACGATTCAGGAAGTCGTACGGGAAACCATGTTGATGTAATTTCAAGGTAAGAGACTAGCGAGGCAAAGCCTCGGACCAATAAAAAACAATATGCAAGATTTAATTAAATCTTTTATGAATAAATGGTTAGATGGTTGAACGGTTATTAACCATTTCATCATACAACATCTAATGCTCGATTCAAATATAAAGTAAATCTTGGTTGAAGGTTTTTAATGCTTGAACTAAAATTGAAGGAGTTTGCCGATGGCTGTTTTTCAATACCGTGCCGTTGATA
This sequence comes from Candidatus Brocadia sp., assembly GCA_040048245.1. Lineage (GTDB taxonomy): Bacteria > Planctomycetota > Brocadiia > Brocadiales > Brocadiaceae > Brocadia. The sequence continues at coordinate 24,055 of JABRVT010000113.1, read as the reverse complement.
ACAGGGGAAAGACCGTGAAGAACACGGTTGAAGCATCCACGTCCGATGAGGCAATGATTATGATACGTGGGCTGGGCTACTTTCCCATCAGCATCAGAGAAGTCCATGTTAGAGAGAAATACGGCAAGTCATCCGTCTCAAACAAATCTTCCAAAAAGCGCGGTGAAATATCTATCTCTCTTGGTGGGGTTAAATCCAAGGAATTAACTATCTTTACACGCCAACTGTCAACGCTCCAGGACGCAGGACTTCCTATCATACGCGGTTTAAAGATACTCGCATCCCAAATGAAGAAAGGATTGCTGAAAAAAACGACGTTAAGGGTCATCGAAGATATTGAGGGTGGAAATACCCTCTCTGGAGCACTTGCAAGGCATCCGAGGGTATTTGATAAACTGTATATCAATATTGTCAGAGCGGGTGAGGTAAGTGGTTCCCTGGATGTAATCTTGCTGCGCTTAGCTGATTTTAGGGAAAAGATAGAACGGCTTGTCAGAAAAATAATCAGCGCCATGATATACCCTACTGTTGTCGCAATTGTTGCAATAGGTATCTTGATAGGCCTTATGATTTTCATCATACCAAATTTTGCAAAGATTTTTGAAGAACTGGGTCTGGAGCTACCCGCCCCCACCAAAATGCTTATTACCTTTAGCATGATCTTAAAGACTCATTGGATATTTATTCCTTCAATACCTTTTGGCGCCTTTGTTTTGTATAAGCTTGCAGGAAAGATAAAAAAAGTGCGGTTATTAATAGATAAAACAAAATTTAAATTACCCATCTTTGGTACGATTATAAACAAATCTACTATATCTAGGTTTACCCGCACGCTTGCAACACTGACATCCAGCGGAGTACCCATTCTGGATTCCCTCAACAATGTCAGGGATGCAACAGGAAATGCAGCTATGGCACAGGCCATACAACATATCCATGACAGTATCAGGAGCGGAGAAAGTATTACGAAGCCACTTCGCGACTCCGGGATATGTAACGAAATGGTAGTCAATATGGTGGAGGTGGGAGAGGAAACAGGGGAACTGGATAAAATGCTCACAAAGGTAGCTGATAATTATGACGACGAAGTGGACAGGGCTGTAGAGGCAATGGTTAGCCTGATAGAACCTGTCATGATTGTATTTCTCGGCGGTTCGGTTGGTTTTATTGTAATTGCCATGTTTATACCTCTGATAAAATTAATGCAAGGAATTGGCGGTCAGTAAAAAATTCGTTGTACGTTGTACTATGTAAAATAAATAAACATTCAAAGATGAATAACCAAAAGGGCTTCTCACTCATTGAGATGTTAATAGTTGTCGTAATACTTACCGTTTTATCCGGAATTGCTATTCCTGTCTATGTCAGTATGAAACCATCAATACGACTGAGCGGGGCAACCAGGCAGATCATGGGAGATCTCATGTGGGCGCGGATGCAGGCGATCAGCCAGAATAATGAATTTAAGATATTTTTTTTAGATAATCACCGGTATCGGATTCTGGATGACGATAATGGTAACGGTTTCATAGACAACGCTGAGAAAACAGTAACAAAAGATATTCAGGAGAAGTATTATGATGTAACGTTTACTTCAACCGCTAATCCAATTTTTCATCAGAGTGGAAATGCTGCACCGGCTGCTACAATAACTCTTATAAATTCTCATGGAACAAAAACGATAACCATTGCCATCACCGGCCGGGTCAGGAAAAGCTAATGTGCTTTAGAAAGAAGAATCAAAATATTATTTATAAATGAAGTCACTATGTTTAAAAAACAAATTACAGTACAGGACAACGGTTTCACCATCCTGGAAATTATCTTATCCGTTACAATCATTGCTATAGGTTTATTTGCCGTAATAGGCACAGTAACAGCTGTGATCAAGGGTAATAAACATAGCAAAAGGATAACAACCGCCACAGCGATGGCTCAGGATAAGATAGAATATTTCAAAAGGATGGATTATAATAGCATCATCGGAACATCCACAGTTTCTCCAGATTACTATTTAGTAGCATCTGTAGAGAATGATACCCCGCTCAGCAATACAAAGACCGTTACAATCAGTGTGTATTGGAATCCGGCAACTACAACTTCATCTTACAAAGCCGAGGTAAAAACCATTATTGCTAAAGAGTAGCAAAACATGCTGTATTTATTCAAAAAAAACGAGCATGGTTTCACTATAGTGGAATTGGCGATAAGCCTTGCTATTACATTAATCCTACTGGGTGTGACAATCAGGGTTTTTACTATTCAACGGAACGCATACACTTTGCAGGAACATACTACCGATCTGCACCAGAATATCAGAATAGGTATGGACGTACTGTCACGGGAAATCAGGATGGCAGGTTATATGGTTTCTGGAACAAGTACTATTCAGGTTTCAGGCACAAGCACAATTACTTTTCTGGGCGACATCGACAGTGATATTGCAACCGTCCTTGCTCTCGACGCCGGTGCGGGGACTACCACAGTATTTGTTGAATTAACACCCGATAGTAATTATAATATTGGAAATACAGACTATATTTATATTTCTGACGGATTGCATACGGATCTCATTCCAGTTAACAGTTCCGCCCCCCACCTCGTCGGCGAACCAGACCCTATTTATCTAAAGACTGGCTTATTATATTCATATACTGCAGGAAATGCTATTGTACGAACTGTGGAAAGAGTGACTTTTAGTCACGACACAACTAATTTACGGATAAACCGAAATAATCAACCACTTGCGGAAAATATAGAAATTTTGAGATTTACCTATGGCACAAACACACAAACGGGAGCTACAAATACAGTTACCATTTCAATAACCGGACGTACTGCTCAGAAATATTCAAATTATCCTGGAGATGGTTACTGCCGTGGGACGCTGACATCAACTATCAAATTAAGAAATCAATAAATGAATGCGAAATTACAGCAATTCAAAAAAAAACCTTCTTTAAACGTAATGGTTGGGCAGGAAAAAGGATTGGTACTCATTGCCGCCCTTGCATTAATAGCAATTTTAGGGCTTGTGAGTACCGTAACTGTTTACACAACGAATACAGATATCAAAATAAGTAACAATTACAGAACCAGCACACAGGCATTTTATATGGCGGAGGCAGGAATACATGATGCGCTTGGACGATTAATGAATGGCAGTATATCAGATAGCGGAGCGAAGCTTGACCCTAACTGGAACGATACATCAGTGTATTCATCAGCTGGCCTTAATAACAGCTTTACCGTAAAACATTATGTAATTGGTGGTAGCGTGGTAACTGATGACAGTGGTACACCGCTTTTTCTGATTAATTCTACTGGTACTAGTTTAACATCAACGAAACAAGTAGAAGCTGTAGTCAGTCTCATATACGCACTTCCTTTCACAAAGGCATTAGAGGGATGTGAAGGAATAAATATATCAAGCAATGTCTTTACGGATAGCTATGATTCTGCCAAAGGAGATTATCTCTCACAGGTAATTCCTGCCGCTATCAGGAAGGACGCGCAAAATAATGCATGGGCTGGAGATAGAGGAAATATAAGTACGGCCAATGCCGGCACTGATGTAATTATAGGAGGCAATGCACAGATACATGGAAACGCCAAAGCCACACGATATGTTGGCTCAGCGGGAACCGGTATCCCAACAACCGGTCTGGGAACTCCTGCTAATCTTACTGGTTACAGAGGCACCCCTGATACAAATGGCGTTAATGCAGTTATTTACGGAATCCCGACCGAAAATAATACTCCTACCCCCTGCGACCCACTTGATATTCCAACTCTGTTTGATAAAGCAGATGACATCATAATTACTAATAACAACGGGGAGATAGTTAATCTTCCTTCTCCCCCCAACAATCCCTATAATTCTGTTTCAAAGGCATTCGAACTCAATTCTAACGATACTTACACCTTAGGTATTTCAAATCAGGCAAAAAAATACCATTTCAACAATTTCAGGCTTAGATCAAATTCTCATTTAGATATATACGGAGAGGTAACTTTTTATATAAGTGGGAATTTTGAACTCTCTAGCAATGCCAGCATAACTGTAAATACCGGGTCAAGTTTGACTATTTATGTTACAGGAACTACATATTTTAATTCGAATGTTATCCAGAATCTGGGTGGAGGTCCACTGGACTTTACGATATATTCTTCAGCAATATCTTCCAGCAGCAATGATTACAAAGTCGATTTGGACTCTAATACCGATTTATTTGGTACAATTTATGCCCCCTATGCGGCTATTGATCTCAATTCAAATTCTATTTCATCGGGAGCAATCAGAGGGAAATATATAACCGCAGGCTCAAATGCAAAATTTCATTACGATGAAGCCCTTGGAAGACTGGAGGAATATCCTGTTATAGGCTATAAAATTATTTCCTGGCGCGAGATTAATTGAGGGTCTTTTATGCTTATCTACTCTGGTAAAAAAATAACTGTTAGAAAAGATGAAATTATTTTAGATGATGGAAGAATGGTAATGAGGGAGGTTATTGAACATCCGGGTTCGGCCGCCATTATTCCTTTTATCTCAGAAAAGGAAATCATCCTTATCCGGCAGTACAGACATGCCGTCGGGGAAACCCTTTACGAAATTCCTGCCGGTACGCTTGATCAGGGTGAAACATTTGATGTGTGTGCAAGGCGTGAATTAGAGGAGGAAACGGGCTACAGTGCTGGAATACTCGAACCACTCATAATTCTCTACCCTTCTCCTGGCATCTTAAATGAGAAAATGCACCTCTTTAAGGCAACCAATCTTGTTAAAACTCAAACAAATTATCAAATGGACGAATCAATCAAAGGCATTGTGCAGGTTAAGCTTGATGATGCACTGGATATGATAAAGAAAGGTGAAATTAAAGATGCCAAGACAGTTTGCGGTATTCTGATGTGCCCCCAATGACCTTACTACAATAACATATAGACTTTTCAAACCGGTAAGCCGCAGACTTTGATCTGTGCAATTCCCTGCTCGTTGGGCAAGTTCACGCAGGTTAAAGCCTGCGCTATCCCCTGCTGCCCTTTGCAACAAGAATCTGCTAATAAAAACTGCCAAAGGTATAATTTGATTGTTAATAAATCATTAGGCCTTTCTTAATTCGGCAGCGAGTGTTTTATGAAGGGTATCCAGGATAACCTGCTGTACATTATCAACTTCTTCACTTTTTAACGTCCGGTCTAAGGCCTGAAAACAGAGGTTAAATGCAATGCTCTTTTTCCCGGCGGGTATCTGTTTGCCGCGATACACATCAAAAAAATTTATTCCCTCCAGAAAAGGAACCTTTGTATCTGCAATGCATTTTTCGATAGATGCCCATGTCACCTCTTCACTGACAATGATAGCAAGGTCACGAAAAACCGGAGGATACTGTGGTATGTTTTGATATTTTTTGCCAAAATTTGATCTTTCTGTTAGCAAATCCATATCTATTTCCGCCAAACTGGATTGCATCTTGAATCCCAATACACTGCTGGCTTCTCCAAGATATCCAAGTACGGTATTATCCATTCGGATACTTGCAGCCCTTTCGTCCATAAATAGTCCGGATTTGTTAAAGCGTGTCCATTCCTGCTTAAGAGGTATACCGAGATTCAGTAAAAGGGATTCGACCATTCCTTTTAAACTCAAAAAATCTGTATCCACCAAAATGGATAAACAGGTCTTTTCCTGCGGCAGTTTATTCCCTGCGAGGTAAACTTTGGCAATTTCAAATATTCTTACCTGCTCGGTGCCATGGTCCATATTGTATCGTTTAACACTGACAAGGCTGGGCAACAAAGACGTCCGTAAACGACTCTCTTCCTGCCGTAATGGATTTGCAATGTCAATACCATCTTTTTCCGACCACAGATTCAGGGACTGCAGCGGCGAGGTATCAACGATACTGAAAGTTTTGACTTCATAAAAACCAAGTCCGGTTAGACATTGACGAATAGTATCCTCTACAATCTCATATTTGTTCCTTGCACTGCCACGGACACTGATCGAAGTCTTTGTAGGAATGCTATTATACCCATAAATCCTGGCCACTTCTTCAATCAGGTCAATCTCACGACAGACATCGCCACGAAAACTTGGCACTTCCAGATCAATGAAGTTATCAACATCATTAAGAACATTAAACTGAAGTTTTGTTAAAATATCAATGGCAACGTCCCTTTTTATCTCTACTCCCAACACCTTATGAAGGCGTTCCATACGAAGGGTAATTCTTTTGGTTTCCTGTCTTCCTGTTCTTATATTAATAACGCCACCGGCAATTTCTCCACCCGCATAGTCTTTGATAAGTTTTGTAGCCCTCCGGGATACATAGTCTACACCTTCGGGATCTGTGCCTCTTTCAAATCGGTATGAGGAATCAGAGGCAATGCCCAACGCCCTTGATGTACGACGCACTTGTCTTGGTTCGAATTGTGCACACTCTAAAAGGATATTTCTGGTTGATTCAGAAACCTCCGTCTCCTTACCACCCATAATGCCGGCAATGGCAACAGGCCGCCTGCCATCTGCAATGATCAACATATCATGAAAAAGTGCACGTCTGGCACCGTTAATGGTAACAATTTCTTCGCCACTCCTGGCCCTTCTTATAATGATTTTTTGTCCTGTTAACTTATCCAAATCAAAGGCGTGAAGCGGCTGTCCGGTTTCCATCATTATATAATTGGTAATGTCAACAATATTGTTTACAGGGCGGAGGCCTATGCACTTCAGCCTCTTTTGTATCCACTCAGGAGAAGGTCCCACAGCAATATTGCGAACTATCCTGGCCGTATAGCAGGGACATAGTATAGGTTCCTCGACAGTAATGTCGATAAATTCTGATATATCATCGCCCGTGGTTATAAAATGGACTTCAGGTAAGTGCAGACTTCCGCCTACCGCTGCAGCCACTTCACGTGCAATACCAATAATTCCCAGACAATCTGGACGATTGGAAGTGACTTCTATGTCCAGGCAGAAATCGTCTTCTACAGGTTTGATGTCAGCAACAACCAATCCCACATTGGTTAACCTCTTGGCCAGTTCCTGTGGTGACAGGTAAAAATAGACATATTCTTTTAGCCAGTTGAAGCTGATTTTCATTTACAATTCAGAATTGTGATAAAAAACGCATGTCATTTTCATAGAAGAGACGGATATCGCAGATACCGTATTTCAGCATGGTGATCCGTTCGACACCCATCCCAAATGCAAAACCTGTGTATTTTTCTGCATCATAATGTACAGCCCTGAAGACATTTGGATCTACCATACCAGCCCCCAATATTTCAACCCATCCACTATAAGAACACACATTACACCCTTTGCCTCCACAGAGAGAACACGAAATATCGACCTCGGCGCTTGGTTCGGTAAAGGGAAAAAACGACGGCCTGAAGCGCATCTGGATATTCTGACCAAAATAGGTCTTAATAAACTGGTTCAGAACCCCTTTCAGATCTGCAAAACTTACCCCTTCATCCACCAACAGGCCTTCCACCTGATGAAACATAAAGGAATGCCTTGCATCAACTGTATCAGGTCTGTACACACGACCAGGCGCAATACTCCTGATTGGTGGTTTTTGTTTTTCCATGATACGAATCTGAACGGTAGAGGTCTGACTTCTTAAAAGCACATCATCCTTGATATAGAAGGTATCAAAATCAGTCCTGGAGGGATGGTCCTGTGGAATATTTAATGCCTCAAAGTTGTAGTACTCTAATTCCACCTCAGGACCATAAGCCACATCAAAACCCAATCTGGCAAAAACCTCTTTAATATCCTCAATTGTCTGAGTAAGCGGGTGTTTTTTACCAGAAAGGGGGCGTTTGCCCGGCAAAGTAATATCAAATATTTCCACCTTAATTTCCGGGACGGTTTCCGCAGTTAACTTTTTTATCAGTTCTTCTACTTTATTGGTAATTTCAACCTTGAGGGAGTTAACCATCTGTCCAAATACAGTGCGTTCTTCAACCCGCATTGTAGGAATAAGTTTCATGAGATCATTAATAATACCCTTCCTTCCAAGATATTTAATCTTAAACTGCTCTGCATCTTTCAAAGCGGTAATTGCCCTGATTTCTTTCTCTATATTTCTTTTTATCTCTTCTATCTTTTCCGGCATGCGCATGGGTTTATAAGCTATAAAAAATGAAGGCACGTTCCTTTCACTATAGTTAATCTTCAGAAAAGGACGTGCCTCATATTTTAAAAATTAATCGCTGAATAAACAGGCAAAACAAACCGGTACTCATGTATTGATTAAGTTTCAAACTACCGCTTTTACCTGTTCGACTAATTTATCAAAGGCAGGTTTATCATTGACTGCCATCTCAGCCAGCATTTTTCTGTTCAAATCTATCTTTGCCTTAATTAATCCACGTATAAAACGGCTGTAAGAAATACCGTGCTCTCTGGCGGCAGCACTGATACGAGAAATCCATAGTTCTCTAAACTTCCTCTTTCGCGCCTTCCTGTCTCTGAATGAGAATGCCATAGCCCGGATATACGTCTCCATGGCCTTGCGGTATAAGTTACCCCTGCCGCCCCAGTAACCTTCTGTCTTATTTAATAGTCTCTTCCTGGATCTCTTCCTTGCACAACCTTTTGTTGCTCTTGGCATGTTACAACTCTCTCACAAAAAAATTAAAAAATATCTTACGCACCTTTCAAAGCCCTTTTCATAATTTTGCTAAAAGCAGGAGATACTCCTGCCTTTTTCCTCAAATGTTCTCTTCTTCTTCCTGACTTTCCAGACATTAAATGGCTTTTTCCGGCTTTTGACCTCTTAACCTTACCCTTTGCAGTTATTTTTATTCTTTTCTTAAGCCCTTTATGGGTTTTTAGCTTTGGCATCTATAAGACCTCCGTAATAGTATAAAACAACCTTGGTTCTCTGTCTCACTTAGTATGGCATTGTTTTATTTCTAAAAAATGAAACAATTAAAAATCATAATTATACAACAATTTAATCTTTCATCCTCACTTGGGAGATAAAATTATTCCCATTCTCCGGTCATCTGATATCTTATCCTTTTCTACTTTTGCAATATCCTCAAGCGCATCGGCAATTTGTTTTAAAATTTCACTACCCAATTCTGCATGGGCACGTTCCCGCCCTTTAAACATCATATTAATGAGAACCCTGTCCTTATTTTCCAGAAATTTTCTTGCCTGGCGGATCTTTGTCTGTATATCATGTTCACCTGTCTTTGGTCTCAGCCGCAATTCCTTTAGCTGAACAACATGTTGCTTCTGATGCAGTTTTTTCTTTTGTTTATATTTATACTTGCCGTAATTCATAATCCGGCAAACAGGCGGTTCCGCATCAGGGGCAACCTCCACAAGATCGAGATCTGCGCTTTTTGCCTTTGCAATAGCCTCCTCTTTGCTAACTATCCCAAGCTGCACACCATTCTCATCTATCAATCGTACTGTAGACGAACGGATCCGTTCGTTGATTCTTAATTCTTGTGAAATGTATATTCACCTCCTAAAAAGTTAAAGGCTATTTTTTTTCTCTAATTTCAGATTCCACATTTTTTATGAAATCTTCGATTGCCATTACTCCTTCATTACCTTTCTTTCGGCTCCTGACAGAAACAGTAACGCTTTCTGTTTCTTTATCACCTACTATCAGTAAATAAGGAATTTTCTCCACCGTACCTTCCCGTATCTTGTAATTTATCTTGGCATTGCTCGCATCACATTCTACCCGAAAATTCTTCATAAGCAACTGAGTTTGTAACTTTTTTGCATAATCTACATGTGCATCCGTAATAGGCAATATCCTCATTTGAATTGGTGCAATCCACAATGGGAAATCACCTGCATAATGTTCGATCAAACAGCCCACAAAGCGTTCCATGGCCCCCAGAACTGTACGGTGAACCATTACCACCTGGTGGTGAAGACCATCCGGACCAACATAATTGACATCAAATCTTTCCGGAAGGTTAAAATCAACCTGAATAGTAGGCCCCTGCCAGCCTCGTCCTATAGCATCCTTGACCTTAATATCGATCGCCGGGCCATAAAACTTCGCCTCTCCCTCCATCCGTGTGTACTTTAGCCCTTTTTTATCGAGGGCCAATTTTAAAGAATTTTCTGCATGTTCCCAAACCTCATCCCGGCCTATATATTTTTCCTTTTCGCCCTTACCCCGTACACTTAATTCTATCTCATATTCATTGAACCCGAAACTCGACAACATAAACTGAGCCAGTTCAATTACCCCCAGGATTTCATTTTCTAATTGATCGGGAGTACAGAATATATGGGCATCGTCCTGGGTAAATCCGCGCACGCGCAATAATCCATGTAAGACACCTGACCGCTCATATCGATACACAGTTCCTAATTCCCCCCACCGCAAAGGGAGATCACGGTAACTGTGAAGCTTAGTCTTGTACATAAGCACCGCAAACGGGCAATTCATGGGTTTCAAGATATATTCATGCCCGTCAACCTCAATCGGTGAATACATACTTTCACGGTAAAAATTCCAATGGCCACTGGTCTTCCATAAGCTAATCTTTGCGATATGAGGGCTGTAAAGTATTTCATACCCCCTCTTAAAATGCTCTTCTCTCCAGAAATTCTCGATAATGTTTCGTATCCTGGCGCCCTTCGGATGCCAGAAAGTTAAACCAGCTCCCCCTTCCTCATGAAAACTGAATAGGTCCAGTTCTCTTCCGATTTTCCGGTGATCGCGCTTTTCCGCCTCTTCCAGGAATTTTAAATATTTCTCAAGTTCAGCCTGGGTAAAAAAAGCCGTCCCATAAATGCGCTGCAACATGGGATTCGTTTCTTTTCCACGCCAATAAGCACCTGCTACGCTAAGGAGTTTGAATGCCCTAACCTTGCTTGACCGCTGAATATGCGGACCACGACATAAGTCCACAAAATCTCCCTGCGTGTAAAAAGAAACCGTGTCATCCTCTATATCCTTAATAAGTTCGACCTTAAAAGGCTGACCAAGCGCTTCCATCTTCTTTATGGCAATATCACGGGGCAATTCTATCCTCTTAAAGGGAATGTCCTCGCTGATAATTTTTGCCATTTCTTCCTCAATCTTCCTAAGGTCATCTTCAGACAGGCTGTGCGAAAGGCTGAAGTCATAATAAAATCCATTTTCAATGGCAGGTCCCACACCAAGTTTCACACCGGGAAAGAGCCGGCTAACCGCCTGCGCCATAATATGGGCTGTACTGTGACGAAGGATTTCCAAACCTTCTTCTGTATCTTCAGTAATTACCGACAGGGAAATATCTTCCTTTATTGGATAATTAAGATCTACAAGAACACCACTGGCCTTCCCGGCCAATGCCCTTTCACCCAGGCGGCTACCTATATTGCTGGCAACCTCACCAATGGTTATGTTATCCTTATACTCCTTTTTCGTTCCATCAGGCAATGTGATCTTAACCATGGCCATAAAATGTAATTCAAATTTCCAAAAAATAACTTAACAACTCAATAGTGTGCGATACTAATCTCGCGCTAATGACCTCTGATCCCGCCGTTTGTCAGACAACGAAAAGTAGTTTAACAATTTTATGTTTTGGTTTCAAGTATTTTGTTTTGTTTGTGTTAGTATCGATTATGGAAAATAGATTTTGAGCTTATTTTGGGTTATTTTGTGGAAATTGCATTCACATTTTGTTCACAGTGACTCTTGATACTCGTCAAATCATTTACCACAAGCAAATTTGATAAATATTATTCCTGATTTTTGTTATTTAAAATTTATAAATTGCATGGCAAAATCATAATTCTGATCTTTAATTGCCTTTATAATCGCCTGTAAATCATCTATCTTTTGACCTGAGACCCGAACCTTGTCTTCCTGAATCTGTGGCTGTACCTTAAGTTTTAAACCTTTTATAAATTTTACGAGTTCCCTGGCCTTTTCCACAGGAATACCCGACTGAAAGGTGAGAACCTGCCGGATGGTGCCCCCCAATGCCTTCTCTGTCTTGCCAAAATTAAGCGATTTCGGGGGAATCCCCCTTTTTTCGAGCTTTTCTTTCAAAATATCTGTAAGACATCTCATTTTATAATCATCATCGGCAACCAATGTTATCGAGTTATCATTATTTAGTGTGATAGACGATTTACTTCCCTTGAAGTCGTATCTTACTGAGACCTGTTTCTTCGCCTGGTCAACTGCATTATTAACCTCGTGCATTTCCACCTTACATACGATGTCAAATGAATGCATTTCTGCCATGTTGGTATCTCCTTAAAATCTTCGTTCAAACCGGGATATCAAATTCAATTTTTTTATCATCTCAAAATTGAGCTTTTACACCGTGTTAATAGCCCAATTTTCTTATTTCTTCCTCGGTAAAACCAACAAAATGCGCTATTTCATGACGGACCACTTCTTTTATTCTTTGCTTAATTTCGTTGTCAGAATTACATAGTTTTTCAATGTTTTTTTGAAACAGGATAATCCTTTCCGGCATGGTACCGGATTGCCAAACGCTTTTCTTGCTGAGCGGCACACCCTGAAATAAACCAAGCAATGCTGTATCTGACAGTAACCTCAATTTTTCAAGCACGTACTTGCTAGGTTTATCTTCTACAACAATGGACACATTTGATAGCCGGTCCTTCAGCCCCACCGGCAATTCATTAATCGCATCAACCACAAATTGGTCGAAAACTGTTGCATGTTTTATACCATGATATTCTGGAGCTGTTTCACCATACATATACTCACCAATTTCACTAATCTTATATTTATTTAAAAATATTTTACTTGTTAAAAAGATTATTCCTCCTACTATGGCAAACGTAACCCAGAAGTTCCAGCCATGCATAAGCATAACCCCCCCTGTTGCTCCCAAAAGGGCGGTAATTGTAAAAAATCCCAATATCACATAAAACCCCTTTGTATCACGCGAGATTATGTTATCGGTAACGAGGGGAACTAATTCCATACCGCAGCCAGAACATTTCATACGCATCTTCTGACTGTATTCATCCTGATGGAACACCTTACCACAGTGAAAACATTTTAACAATTCCTGGTCTTTTTCCATAAAAAGTTAAATATTTTATCAAAAATTATACCCCACGCTGCCGATGACCACCCTGTCTTCCTTTTCTTTACCCTCACCAGGTGTATTGTCGTACTGGTCAAGTAATTCCAAATTTAATGATAAAGACTTTGTAAGGTTATGCTTTATTCCCATACCAGAATCCAATCGCCAGTCGTCGCGATTATCTGTGCTCTGTATATACTCAGCTTTTGCATAAAATGCAGTCGTAGGAAGGATTTTCCAATCAAAATATTGTCCAATCCTTATACCCAATGCCTCATCTATAATCTCCCCATGAAATCTTTCGTACGTATAAGCTGGCCCTCCTTCGGCCTTATATTTCAATGCATCCTTCAGAATAAACCGGAAACCCACACCAGGCGATGAAATAAGGCGATAATTTAAATTTTCTATTTCATCGTGCTCAAAGTACTGGTTAAAAAAGGAATATAGCCTGAGACCGTGTTTGTATTCGTATTTTACAGTTGCTCTTTGTTCGTTAATAGTTTCTTCATCTACATCTGTCTTTTTGTTGGTCACCACCTCATAACGGGCAAGTGCGTCAAAATAGATATTATCCTGTTTTCTTTCATTGGTGTATTCCCCCTTTATATGGGTTGAAGTTGATTCTGTATTGCCATCTTTGATATTAACACCAGCACCGACATTCCCTTTCCATGTTTTCGGTGGGGTGGTAGGAGCCTGCTCAGATGCAACTTTTGTCCCAGCGACGACAGACGTAGCATCCGGTTGTTCTGATTGTCCCTTTTTTGTCTCTGAAACAGCAGGAGTAATAGCGGCTGTTTGTACAACTTCTTTCATGTCCTGTTTAAATAAGGGGCGACGTACTATCTTTTCTTCAGGATAAACATCCGATACCTTATCAGTAGTCATAAGATTTATGTTACTGGCAGATAAACTATCCGCAGTTTTGAGAATAGAAAATTTCTTCTGGGTTCCATCATGATTTATAATAACGACCTCCTGATCTCTCAAAATCAGGCTAATAATGCGCCATTGAATGAAGCTGATGCTGTTTTCACTATGCCTGATGGAAAGATAGTCCTCATCAGCATCCACCACTTCACCCACAATGATATCGCCGTCTATGGTTTTTACCTCATCGGGGAACACCTTGTCCATAAGACATACATATGTTACTACAAGAAATAACATTTTTAACTTATGCATCCGTCTTCTTATTCTCCGGAGCATTGTCTCGTTTAAGATGTTCCTGAACGTCCCTGAAAGAAAAAGGCACCACGGAACGTATATGAATATCCCTTTGAGGGAAGGCGATTTCTATGCGATTCTTTTTAAATATCTCATCGATAGCAAAATTGAGTTCACTCATAATAAACCAGCGTTTCCCGGGATCATCCGCCCAAAAAAACAATTCGAATCTCAGTGCAGAGTCGCCAAATTCCGAAAACCTTACAAAAGGCTCCGGATATGTCCTTACGTTGGGATTTTGTCTGGCAACCTCCAGCAGACATTTCTTTACCAGTGCTGTATCGGAACCGTACGCTACCCCCACCTTTACGGAACCCCTCATGCGCGCATTGGGATTTGTCCAGTTAGTTATTCTGCTTTCAATAAATTTTGAATTGGGTACCGTTATGGTAATTTCATCAGGTGTATTAAGCGTTGTACTCCTTGCGCTGATCTTTTCGATTGTGCCCAGCGTGCCATCTTCCAGGGTAATTATATCTCCGACACGCATGGGACGTTCAAAAAGAAGGATAATCCCACTTACAAAATTGCTGATGATGTTTTGCATTCCAAATCCGATACCAATACCGAAAGCGCCGGCGAAGAATGCCATGCTTCTTAAAGGAATTCCCGCTATACTTAGACCAATAAGCGCCGAAATACCAATAATGACATATCGTGTAAGGGTAGATAGCGTTTGCTTCAGTCCGCGTTCCAGGCGAAGTTTATAAAATACCTTTTCATCAAGTAATTTTTTTATATATCGAGCAATAAAAAAGGACAAAAACAGAACGACTAATGCTACAATAATCTTTATCGGTGTCGTGTATCTGCCTTCTTCAAAAAAGAAGCGATACCTTAGTCCATTACCAATGGTTCCCAAAACCATTCCTATCTGTCCAAATATTTTTTGTACTAGATAAGGAGCAGCAGGTGAACTCAGCGCATCGCGAAATGTCCTGACCCATACGCGGATAATGATGATTGCCGCAATAATCGAGATGAGATAATTCAGTAAAATATGATATATCGTCGTAATGGCATGAAATTTTTTTTCTTCCGGAGTGCCTTTTTTAAGATTTTCCTTTTCAAAATGCAATTCTCTCATGCGAAACAGGCGATTATATAAATATTTCCACACCCAAAAAGCGATAAACGCAATAATAAAACTCTTTATGCAGGTCTTCAATAACACATAGGAAAACACCGCGTATCCAAGGGTTCTTATCGCAAATAGTAATACAACGAAGGTAATAAAAATCGGATAGATTATTGTTATGATGCGATGAATAAGTTTTCCAAATTGACTTTCTGCACTAGGCAGTAATTTGAATATCAGTGTCTTCTGTGTTGCAAGCCACAGCAAAAGAACTAATATACCCACCCTGTACACAAACCAGAGTAATTCAATAACATCATTTCTATACCCGAACGTTGTTAGAACGGCGATTAATGACAGGGAAATCAAGGAAAACAACAAGATAACATTTAATGATTTATAAAGGTGCCTGGGGGAGATATATGCCAGAGAGGTAACTAATTTTTTATCCCCCTTTTCCGGACTGAAGGATTCAGTAAGAAAGCCTTTAAGGATTCTATATGCTGCAAGAAAAATGAATACATAGATCGTCGCCGTTACAAGGGAGGTTTTTATATTAAGAATAACGGGTATAAAGAAAGAAAGGATAGTCAGCCATATGGCATTTATGCTCTTCTGAAGCACAATTAAAAGACTTGGAAACAGTCTTGATGCATAGTAGGATAAATCAGCCTCTTCATACAATGCATGCGCTTTGAATGTGCTCCATCGGCGGATGCGGTTTTTTGAAAAATAAAATGCGGCAATAAGCCCGGTTAATCCGCATAATCTTATCCAGAAAGTAACTGTACGCCTGTTATTGTAGACATACGATACAAAACCCTTTGCCTGAGCCTGAATTATGCCATAGAACGAATCCAGTTGATCATAGCAACTTACCATATCCTTGTATAGTGCCCTTAATGTTTGAACAGAAATATGACTTTCTATTCGTGTCCAAACATTTGCCGCTTTCATGTTGGTTAACTTTTCTTTGGTTTTCTCCAGCAGGGTTAGTGCATTTTTCTTGATTTCCAGCCGTTCATGTAATCTGTTTAATACCGTTGATACAAGCCTGGCTTGTTCTTCTAAAGCCTTCTTAATTTGGTTTGCATGTTCTATCGCCTGATGCGCCAATTCCTTGCTCATAAAAGAACCGGCTTCCTTTTCAACTTTTACTATTTCTTCTTCAGCCTTGGCCACATTGTCCAAAATGAGTTTTTCTTCTTCTTTTACCGACGGAATGAGGCTTTCTATTGCTGTAATCGACTCGGAAACCCGCCTCATATCGGCATCTATTTTTTTCAGTGATTCGTCAATCTCTTTTGATGTCCCTCCCTTGCTCAACAAGAGGCTGACATCCGCTTCCAGTTTTTTGAATTCAGTAATGTCCTGATACCGCAGTGACCCCACGGTAATAAGCTCATCTTTTTTCTTTGCAACCAATCCCGCCTGTTTATGGACCTCTGCCTCCAACTCCAGCGTCCGTTTCTTTTCCGGAGATAGTGCAAACATCTGTTTCTGAACAACTTCTTCAACCTTCTTTGCCGCTTCCTGCAAGGTCTTTTCAACTTCCGCCTTTGTCACTTCAGCAATCTTTCGGCTTGCCTCCTCCGCTTTTTTAGCAGCGTCCAAATCCTCCTGTTTCTTTTTTAATTCTTCCGCACTCTGGAGTTCTTCCAGACGCCTGGCCTTTTCGGCCAAAAATGCGGCATTATACTCAGCGTTCTTCAATTCCTGCAGCGCTTTATCGTAACGAAACCTGGAAGTCCCCAGGCGGGTCTCAAATATGGTGATCCACTGGGCGCCGATCGTTTTTTTCCATAGTAATATGTTATCTATCTTTTCCTCTGCCTTCTTGCTCAACTCGGCGTCATTGATCCCTTTTTTCAATGATTCCAGATACCTGGCAAGATCCCTTTCGTCGTCAGATACCCTGG
The DNA here is from genome assembly GCA_040048245.1 of Candidatus Brocadia sp. Taxonomy (GTDB): domain Bacteria; phylum Planctomycetota; class Brocadiia; order Brocadiales; family Brocadiaceae; genus Brocadia. Next base: position 6,766 of record JABRVT010000113.1, on the reverse strand, counting down.
CTTTAATCTCTTCCAGCCTGCCAGTAAAAAAGGACACCACCGATTCCTTTTCTCTGATACCTGCCTGCACCGCAGCAATATAACCTCTTGCAATGTCAGCCTCTTTTTTGATTGTAGGTATTCGGTCGTACGTAGTCGAGATCGCTTCTTCCAGTTTTAATATTGCCCTCAATAAGACAACCAGTTCGTCATACGCCTTTGATTGTTCGTGAAGGGCTGCAATCCGGTCTTTATATGTCTCTATCTGCTCGATATCAATGTCTATCTTTTCTTTGATTATGCCGATTTCTTTCTCCAGCAATTCTAGATATTTTGGGTCTGCCTCTCCTTCCTGGTACTCCTTTTTGCCCTGCAATAAGTTATCAAGATAAACATCCATTGCCTTTACATCTCTCTCCAAACTTAAAATAAGAGATTCTGCTTCTTCAATGGATTTCGCTACATTAGCTCTTACCTCTTCCGCTTTAAGTTTGGCCTTCTCAACATCTTCAGATTTTAATACTATGCCCATCCTGGAAAGCTTTATTTCTGCATCTTTTTTTTCCGTAGTCTGGGCATAGACATCAGCACATAAACCCAACCACAAGAAGCAGATACTTAGATACAGTACTAACCCATCGCTGGCAAAAGGAATAGACAAGAAAATATTTCTTTTTTTAAACATCGTGTACTCCAAAAATATAATTAATTCTCCAAAGCGCCTGTAGTGTACCGTCGAATTAAGTTTACATGAAATTGTTATTATGAGCAATAGCGAAGCAACAATCCTCGTTGGGGATTGCTTTGTGTCTCTGTTTGTTGTAATGGTAATTTACTATAATCTACTAATCTACTATAAATAAGAAGTTTACAGATTGGAAATGAAACTTGAAAACCGCAGGGAAAATATCTGAAATTATCAGCCCGGAAGAGAATTACAGATTGCAGCCAGGAAAGGAAATCGTGGTAACGTTATGCACGGCTACTTATACCGTTTATCGACGACTGATTCCTTGGAAATTCTCTGAAAATTTCTGAAGCGTTGACTTCCCCGTTTAGACTGTTTCCCATGCTATAAGTTACTTCTAACAAGCAAGCTGAGTAAACAGAGTTGTCATCTTCTCTGAGAAGATGACCGGGTTACAACTCCTTTCTCTTATAGCAGGCAAGGCTATCGGCTCATAGACACCTAAAAGGTAACCTAAGGGTTCATTACCGCGAGAAGGTCTATCGTCAAACAATGAAAGGAGATGAAATCCAATGTCTCATAGCCTTATTGTCGCAATTGATATGGCAGTCTTACGAATTCTGTAAATCTTACGGATTACAACGGAAACAGCTTATATGAGCTAAAAAAGACCTTAAATAATCTTCCGGGGATAAGCATCTCTGGACAGTAGCCACCACGATCCTGAAAGGAATATAACCTCGACGACATTGACTTTGTCATGGAGCCAAGCGTCCCCTATTGGTTCGGCCATTACTGGTGGCTCAAAAACCAATGTTCTACCCTTAAATCGTCTTCGGCTTTAAGGGTAAGTTCTCTCATAAAAAACAAAGTCATCGCCTTGCGATTCCTTACCAGGTACAGGTCCTCTATCGCCTCCAAAAAGTAGTCGCTACAAAAGGCCTTTCCCTTAGATATCTCTTTTTCAAAATAAACGAATACTCTGGAGTATGTGTACAATATTTTAATTTTTCGCATAAATAATTAAAAAATAGACTTCGACATGTATACAGCAAGTTTATACATTTTTAAATTAATCCTCTAATTCCCCTGAGGGGAATGAGAAGATTATGCATACCTATTTTTGTCTCGCACTATAAGCGCATAGGTTATACACGAGCAGTTCAAGTAACAATTGCGTACTAAAAGAACTGGTCTTGCTCTTCACATCAGTTTCGAGCAAAAGCGCATGATTTTTCATGAGGTCTTCCTCAGTATACAGTTTGACCTGCTCAAAAAACCGTTTTGCAAAGAATGGTATTATCTGTAACTCTGATGCGATTTCTTGTTCATTTCCATCCTGCTGCAACATTTGCTTTGCCCTCCACAGCCGTTTTATTTGCCATGCCAGCAGACTAATAATCCTCACCGAATCTTCTCCATGTTCCAGCATTTGACCAAGGATTTTTAGAGCCAGTGTCACATTCCTTTGCGCAACAGCATCAGTCAGCTCAAATACGGTACGGTTCCTGTCCACACCAACAAGGTCATCTACGTCCCTTTCGTCAATGGTAACCTTCTCACCCAGGTAAATGGATAACTTTTCAAGATGTTTATCCAGGATCGCTAAATTGTTTCCTACATCATCAACCAGTCTCTGAGCTGCCTTTGCGGTGATGTCTTTTTTATAAAGTTTTGCGTGGGTGTGTACCCAATTCGGCAAGAGATGGTCCTTCAGCTTCTTACACTCAACCGATACAGCAACCTTATCAACAAGGGTTGCCAATTTCGTTCGCTTATCCCATTTATCACAGACAAGAACCAGATGGGCATGACTTGCGGGTGCCAGTAAATATTTTTCGAGCCTTTCCCTGTTCTTTTCAATAAAATCATCCGCCTCTTCTACAATCACCACCTTGTTTTTGATCGAAAAAAACGGCAATGTCCTCAATTCATCAAATACGGTACCACCGGAAATTTCATCTCCGCCAAACTCAACCAATGCCATACGAGGGTCGCTATCCTTAAGTAAATTAGCCTTTACCGCCGAAAGCGCTTCGTGGATAAAAAATTCTTCGTCACCAAAGAATACGTAAACCGGAAAGGTCTTACCCTTATTCATTAATGTCTTAAACTGGTAAATATCCATTACTTTATCTTTTGGGCAATTCCTGCCACTATGAAGTACACTTCGTCAGCCTCTTCTGCAAGAATCTGGTTCGCATAACCTGCAACATCCCGAAACACACGTGACAGGGCATTGTCAGGCACAATACCAAGTCCGACCTCATTCGATATAATAATGGCATCCGACCTCGACTCGCGACACGCCCGGCTGAGCCTATTGATCTTATCAATGATCTGTGTCTGTCGCTGTTTTAAATTCTCCGTCTGCAGGTCCGAACAACCGGGAGAATTTATTATTTCATCTGGCAATGATTTTCCATCCTCACCCCCACCCATACCATCAATGGAGAGGTAAATTGCCCTTCCTCCCGTTTCCCCTCCCTTGGTGGGGGTTAAGAAAGGGGGTGATTGCCCCCCTTTTATAAGAGACGTAGGGTCGAACAACACTTCACCCCTACCCACGCCTTTTTCACTACTCAAAAGCATATTCGTAATATAGAGGGTAATGCAATCAACCAAAACAAGGCCAGCCTTGCCGTTCAGGTCTGATACCACTTTATCTATGTGATAAGGTGATTCAATGGTCTTCCAGTTAAGGGGACGTCGGGCACGATGTGCCCGAATCCGCTCCCGCATCTCATCATCCTTAACCTCAGCGGTAGCTATATAAACCACATCGTTATACTTTCTGGCAAGGCCTTCTGCAAAGGCAGATTTTCCACTCCGTGCACCGCCAAGGACAAAGGTTATTTTGGCCATTTTAGTAAAACGTAATCATTTTGCCACTAAGAACCAGTTATAAAACACAACCATTTCTAAGTACTTTCTAGCATTTTAAGTTGGCGGTAAGCAGTCGCCAACTGCTTACTGCCTACCGCTTACTGCTTACTTTTTTCACCTAATCTCGTATCTCAAATGTCCCGGTCGCCCGATAGTTACCTATCCCATCCATTGCATACGAAAAGACTCAACAAAAACACCAGTTCACTAATCTCACTGGTGGCACCCAAGGTATCTCCCGTCATCCCACCAATTTTCCTTTTAATATACCAAATCCAACTGAGAGTGAAAATAATTATTATTGCAAATATCACAAACCCACTCAGGTTGTAAAAAAACCAAAACAGGAATAGTGGAAAAAGTGACACAAAGATCACCTGTTTCCGGGTAGTGCCTCCCGTAATAAAACTTCCTGTACCCGCTCCACTTCTCGCATACGAAGACAATCCTGCGGCACAAACCTGCGCCCACCTTCCCACAACTGGCATCAGTATCAGCGCAACGCATTTATTTATCAAAACCGGCGAGATAAAACAGGAAACGCATTTTACACTGACACCAAAGGGCGAAGCTTTTGACATCAGGATGTCCCCAATGCTTAGCACACTAACGTATTTGAGCCCGAGCAAGGAAATCAGGCCAATGGCTCCAAAGCCGCCAATACGACTATCCTTCATTATTTCCAGCCGTTTTTCCTTATTCCAGCCACCCCATATACCATCACAGGTGTCAGCAAGACCGTCCAGATGTAATGCGCCGGTAATGGCTATATAAACCAGGATCATCAAGGCATCAGCGATAAGGGGAGGAAAGAAATGATGGAGTGGTAAATATGTGACAGACAGAAAAGCGCCTATGCATAAACCTACAACGGGAAACCAATACATCACATAGCCAGGTCTGTGCGGTTTTATCCTATCTTCTTTATCAATAGGAATAATGGTCAGAAATTTAAGCGCCCATAAAAAGTTACCCATTTTTTTCCATTTCTTCTGTGTATAATGACAAAAGAATATTTATCTATCAATTTTTTCTAACAAAACAACATGTTCTTACCATAAAAATAAACCATTGTCTATTTTTCATCTTTCTTTCAGACTGTCTTCTATTCTTCACCCGCCTTATTCTTGATTATTCACCTGCGTTAGTCTGGATTATGTGAACAGGGCTGTATAATTCTTCACCACTAAAAATATCGCAACCAGGATCACAAACGTGGCAAACCATTTTTTCAGATTTACGGGTGATATGCGGTGAGAAAGGGTAGCGCCAATAAGCGTGCCATCTATCGCAACCATTGTTACCAGCATCGTTACACGAAGATCGAAACCCCCGTAACGCAGATGCCCGATCAACCCGGCGCAACAGTCGATCGCAACAATCATGAGCGCCGTCCCTACAGCATCTTTCATTGAAATACCGCAGAATAATACAAGCGCTGGCACTACCAAAAAACCGCCACCGATACCCAGAAATCCTGTTAATATACCCACAATGAAACCTGCCAGTAATGCTTTGAATTTATTCTGACTATTAGCTTGCTGGATGAGCAAGTCTTGATTGCTCTTTCTTTTGATCAACATCATTACAGCAATGAAAATCATTAGAATGGCGATTAAAAGAAATAATGTAGCCGTGGACACCAAGTTCGTTAGGCGTGAGCTAAAGTAAGCACTTAGCGTGCCTGAAGCACTGAAGAGTGCTCCCGTTTTTAACTTGATCGTTCCCCGCTGGTTGTGAAGTGCCGCACCAATCATGCTCGTTACCCCAACAATAGTCAACGACATATCGACGGCATGATTAGCTTCAACACCAAGAACATACACAAGAACTGGTACGATAATAATTGAACCGCCGCCACCAATCAAACCGAGAGATATTCCTATTAGTGCGCTCAAGATTAAACCTGCAGCCAGATAAATTTCCACTCGTACTCCTTGGAATGGTATCAAATGATCGGATAAGAACCTGTTTCCCGAAACTTTAAAAATCGTGGAAAAATCACGTGAGTTATAAATTTTCAAATGTATAATATTAAAGTCCTTTTTAATTATTTTACAACAGGTTCACATGAGAATACAATTACAGGTTTCACGAATGACATAGATTTTTTCTATCAGCATGGTCTGTGCAATCTGTCTGCGTGCTCGCCACGTACTGATAGGCTGAAGAATCTTATTATTAAATCCAGGAATATTAATTTTTAGGAGGTCGCAAATAATGAAAATGATTATTAATAAAAGGGCTTTATTATCTCTAATTTGTATCAGCCTCATTTTCATGGCAAATACATTATCAGCGACACCGTGGAAGACAGAGACCGTGGTTAAAGAAAAATATTCCCAACAATTTTATTCAAGGGCAATCACTATTGATACCTATGGTCATCCTCACATTGTCTATGGAGGCGACAATCTTTACTATGCCTATAACGACGGCAGTAAATGGCATATTGTGACAGTGGATTCATTATCGGGAGTAGGCGGATATGCCTCTATAGCGATGGACAAATCAGGCAAGGTACATATCAGCTATTATGATCATACGAATAAAAACCTCAAGTATGCCACCAATATCTCTGGTTCCTGGATAACTGTTATTGTGGATAGCAGCGGGAATATAGGTGGATATACCTCCATCGCAGTGGACACTTCAGGCAAGGCGCACATCAGCTATTATGACGATATTAACGGCGATCTCAAGTATGCAACGAATGCTTCTGGCACATGGACTATAATGATCGTAGATAACCACGGGAACGTGGGTACGTATTCCTCCATAGATACAGACACGTCAGACAAAGCACATATCGGTTATTACGATTCTACGAAAAAAGCCCTCAAGTACGCTACAAATGCCTCTGGTTCATGGGTAACCAGGACTATCGACAGTAGTGGACATGTAGGCGGGTATATCTCCCTCGCGGTGGACACGTCTGGCAAGGTACATATCGGTTATTATGATATTGCTAAGAAAAACGTCAAATATGCCACAAATGCCACTGGCTCATGGATAATAGATACTATAGATAATAGCGGAGGCATAGGTGGATATATCTCCATAACAACGGATGCATCCCATAAGGTCCACATGAGTTATTATGACGTTGTTAACGCTAGCGTTATATATACCACGAATACCACCGGTACATGGATACGGGATACCGTGGATAACACAGTAAATGTTGGTGGTTATACCTCCATTGCAATGGAT
>JABRVT010000112.1:0-1075 GCA_040048245.1 Candidatus Brocadia sp. | reverse complement strand
GGCTGACTCGGGTTGCGGTTTGTTTCATTTTTTCGTAACCAATATTCATGGAAAGCCAACCGAATACATTTGGAACGGTGATGATGAAATGAGCCGTAACGATAGCAGCTTTTATTTTCAATACTACTCACCCAATACACAATATGAGTTTAATCTGGCAATAAAAAACAAAGAGGGTTGTGAATTTAAAACTTCAGGAAAAATTAAAACAGGCAGTGAGGTCAGCATACCTGTTTTTGCCGGAAAAGATGATACTCTTTGTTATGAAGGCCAGCCCGCTCTTTTAACAGGAAGCCCTGAGGGAGGTAGCTGGAAAGGAAAAGGGGTTGAACTGACAGGTACGCAGTATTTCATGAATCCATCCTCTTCTCAGATTGAAAAAAACAAATGGAATAAAGCCATTTATATCCTGACTTCATCAGGTCGTTGTGTCAGTACCGATACGATTGCCTTTTATATTCTTGAAACACCAAAACCTACAGCAGGGACCTATCCCGATTTGTGCCCAAATTCTCCTAAACTTACACTCATCGGTAATCCAAAGGGAGGTAGCTGGTACGGGCCAGGTGTCAGCCAGAATCAGTTTGACCCATCTGTCGGATATGGAAAATATAATCTCATTTATCAAATAACGACTAACAATATCTGCCCGAATTCAGACACTGCAAGCCTGTATGTTGCACCCATGCCAATTGTAAAATTTGACGCTGTCCCACCCAATGGGAACATTCCGTTGACAGTATTATTTAAGGATTCCTCAAGCATCGATACCGGAAGACTCGACAGTTATTTATGGAACTTTGGAGACGGACAAACAAGCACTCAGAAAGGAGATGTATCACACACTTACACCACTGACGGAGAATACAGTGTAATTTTAATCATAACCTCCGATAAAGGTTGCAGCAATGTAAAAATCGGCACCAATATCGTCTCAGCATGGAAAACTGATTTAAAGGAAAAGGAAATACAAAAAATTTCTGTTTATCCGATAGATGAAAAAACCTTTAAAATCGAAAGCGGCAATTATTCTGAAGATTATCACTTGTATGTGTATAGCTCAGATGGAAAATTG
>JABRVT010000111.1:0-12836 GCA_040048245.1 Candidatus Brocadia sp. | reverse complement strand
GTTGAGGGGAGCGCTGAGCGATATATGGATAGACGTTGATTCTGAGGTAGACGGGGTGTACGGAAATCAAGAGGGTGCGGAAGTGGGGTATAATCCACACAGGAAGGGACAGAAGTCGTATCATCCCCTGATGGCGTTTATCGCAGAAACAAAGGAGGTATTGCATAGCTGGTTTCGCTGTGGAAGCGCATACACGAGTAATGGAGTTGTAGAGTTTATGAAGGAGTGTATGGCGTATATGAAGAAGCGGGTACGAGTAACATTTCGGGCGGACAGTGGTTTTTCAGGGGAGAGTTGCTTGAATACCTTGAGTCGGTATCAGCGGGATACCTGATCAAGGTGAAGACGAAGAATCCTGTCGGATTGCTTGAAGGTCAGAAATGGGAGGCGGTAGAAGGGAATGCGGGGATGGGAGCAAGCCGATTTTTGTCATCAATGCTCAGGGTGGAATTGTGCAAGACGCTTTGTGGCAGTAAGACAATTGATGAGGATAGAAAAAGGGTTGTTTCATATACGCGTGTATGAGTATTTCTGTTATGTTACGACAGAGCGATTAACCCAACTTTCGCAGAAAGTTGGGCTAAGACAAGACGGTCACTGCTGAAGGCATCTCCGAATTAATTATTTTCGATTAACCATCCTATCCAGCATTCATCCTTAAAATTATGGAAAAATCGTTGAAATAATTCATGAATAACAGTAACCTTAAGAACATTGCGGCAATTTAACATGTATTTATTAATCGGTAAAAGAGAAGATATATTTAATGAAAAAAGCAGGAATTATTATCCCGATCATTGTAACCCTTGTAATCGGAATATTAGCAATCGGTTACATCATTGTTATACGGGCAACCTCCGATGAAGCAATAAAGGGCCGTTTGTTAAGCATGTTAAAAGATTTTGGAGAGGCTGAAATTGGTCGTGCACACATGGATTTTTTAGAAGGGATTGAAATTGATAATCTGTCATTTATTGGCACATCTGAGGATATCCAGGGCAAGTCTCTCAAAATCCCTAAGATCGTGTTAAAACACAGCCCACAAAGCATCCTGAAAGGTCAGATCAATATTATCAACGCTATTATTATCGCCCCCGAATTGACCGTAGAAAAGCCAACAGACATCTGGTCACTCCTTGACGTGATTAAAACGAACTTTGACAATCTGGAAATGCCGGCCTATACGGACGTATTAAGGCAAGGTGTTGAAATCAGGGACCTGAAGGTTCATATCAAGGAAGATTCTCAGACAAATAGCCCGGAAATCAAGCTGTCGGGAATTAATATCACGTTCCTGCCGTACGCAGGCTCGTTTAAAAATATTACTATAAAAGGTGACATTAATGATGAATTTTTGGGCAATTATTTATTTACCATGAAACTGTATCCCGGCATCCCCAGACTTGATATCGAGGTCTGTGCAAATAATATTGAGCTGAGTGAAGATTTTTTGGGCAGATTTCCCTATATTGGCAAGATGCTCTGGAATGATTATAAACCCGCAGGAAAAGTCAGCGTATCCTGTAATGCAAGTTTTAATAATCAGGATCAACAAAAAAATATGGATTATGGAATCAACATCAACCTCAACGGACTGAAGGCGATATATACAGATTGGCCGATCCTGATCTATAATCTGAATGGCGAGGTAGAATTGAATCCTGAAAAGTTGTATCTGAAGGGGATTGTGGGATATATCAAGTGCGGAAACTGCATCTCTCAGGCCGAGTTCAAAGGGGAGTTTGATCTTTATGGTACTCAAAAAACCTTTGTAATAACGGTCCCTAATTTATTTGTAAATCAGGAGCTGTTAAAAAATATACCCGAATTTGGCGAACAGGTATGGTCAAAAGCACAGCCTGCCGGTTTAGTAGGCCTAACCCTTCAGTATAACGAAGGCGAAAAACAGGAACGCAGTTATTTTCTGACTGTAAATTGTAAGGGTCTCGAAATGAAACCCCAGGATTTTCCCCTGCCTATCTCGTATGTGAATGGAGAGTTCAAGCTAGCCAACAATGTTATCGTATTTAAAAATGCCAGCGGTCTTATCCACTGTGGGGATCAGTCCGTTTTTACCGAGATGAACGGCGTTTACGACATGAATAGTGGTAGAAAGATATTTAATTTCCGTGCCCCTAACCTGTCTATTACAGAATCATTTTTGAAAAATCTTCCCAACAAGACGATTGGAGAAAAGCTCTGGGCAAATCTAAATCCCGCAGGTAAGGTGGATATTAGCGCCAATTTTCAAGGGTTTAATGAAAAGAAGAACGACGATTATACCATGGAGGTGAACCTCAAGGATTGCGAGATTGCGGTTGGTACCTATAAAATCCCTCTCTGGGGGATTACAGGAAGGCTAGAGTTCAATAAAGAGGGATTCTTAAGCAAGCATATCGACGCAAAATGCTGTGGTGGGCATGTAGAGGGAACGTTATCTATCTCGACGGGCACAGAACCGTATCAATATAAAGGAGAAGTAAGTTTTTCGAGGATTGCACTGGAAGAACTGGCCCAAAAGGTCACAAAAACAGGGAATTCGTTGTCCGGCCTACTTTACGGTAACATAAAATTCCATGGAAGCAGCGCTGATCCAAAAAATTTTTATGCTGAGGGACGAATCAGTGTAAATGAAGGGTATCTCACAGAGGTTCCTATCATCCTGAGTATTTTTAATTTTCTTAACCTTCGTTTGCCGAAAAAAGAGAGTTTTCACAGCGCAAAGGTAAAGTTTGCCGTCAAGGATGGTATAATTCATGTTGAGGATGGAAGGGTCTACAGCGATACAATTGAACTCGATGGACACGGGAATATCAATTTTGACGGTAGTATCCATATAGATGTTGTTGCCGGATTCAATAAAGGCATATTTTCTCAGCTTCCTGTTGTGGGAAAGTTTTTTGATATAGTGGTGGGTGGAGTGAGAAAACAGCTAACGATGGTAGAAATCAAAGGCACATACTCAAACCCGGAAAGCCATGCAGTGCCTTTTAAACCTATTACCCGGTCTATCAGAAGTATGTTTGACATATTACCGAAACGCGGTCATAACATGACTCCGGACACCGGGAAAAATAAAGAACCAGAGTAATCCAATGTTGGAACATTTCTTTTCTCCTGATACCATTGCGGTTATCGGTGCATCCCGTGAAGAAGGGAAAGTAGGATACGATGTACTCAAAAATCTGGTCACGTACGGGTACAAAGGGAAGGTCTTCCCGGTAAATCCCCATGCAGACAATATTCTGGGGATCAGGACATATGCCAGTCTTAAGGAAATCAACGACAGGGTTGATCTTGCCGTAATCGTTGTACCTGCTCCTTACGTGCTGAAAGTGGTAGACGAATGCAGCGCCAAAGGGATTGATTCCATCATCATTATCAGCGCCGGCTTTAAAGAAAGCGGTATTGACGGGGCGTTAAGGGAGCGCGAATTACATCAGAAAATCAAACAACACTCGATACGCATGCTCGGACCAAACTGCCTCGGATTGATCGATACGCAATCATCCCTCAATGCCTCTTTTGCCGCCGATATGCCCGCGCGGGGTAATATCGCTTTCATTTCCCAATCCGGAGCGCTTTGCACTTCGGTTCTGGACTGGGCAGTGGACGAATGTATCGGGTTTTCCAAATTTATCAGCATGGGAAATAAAACCGACATTGATGAGGTAGATCTTATACAAGTTATCGATGAAGACGTCAATACAAAAGTCGTTCTTGGATATCTGGAAGGGGTAAAAAACGGTACGGCATTTATGAATGCTGCAAAAAAACTCACGAAAAAAAAACCCATGATTGTAGTAAAATCTGGGGGAACTACGGCAGGCGCAAGAGCGGCCTCGTCGCATACAGGGACTCTGGCTGGTGCTGAAAATGCTTTTGATACGGCATTCAAACAGTCTGGAATCCTGCGGGCAAAGACGATCGAGGAATTGTTCGACTATGCCAGAATATTCAGCCATCAACCGCTTCCCAGGGGACCACGCATAGCATTAATCACAAATGCCGGTGGACCCGGCATTATTGCAGCGGACGCGGTGGAACGATCGAAACTGAAAATGGCGTCATTCTCAAAAGATACCATAAAACTTCTCCGTAATTTCCTGCCGGCTATGGCAAATGTATATAACCCAGTTGATGTGCTGGGTGACGCAAAGGCAGACCGGTATAAGTTTGTTATAGAAAAGGTGATTGAAGACCCCGATGTGGATGCAATTATTGTTATTTTGACGCCGCAGACTATGACAGAAATAGAAAAGACGGCAGAGGTTATAAGCGAGATCGCAAACCGTACTGATAAACCAATCGCAACCTCTTTTATGGGTGGCAAGCGGATTGGAACGGGATTAAAAATTATGTGCCAGAAAAGAGTACCTAATTATCCGTTCCCAGAACGTGCAGTATCAGCCGTTGAGGCTATGTACAAATACACCCTATGGCAAAAAAAACCCGCATCAGAAATAAAAAAATTTGCTATACAAAAAGAGGATGTGGCATCAATCTTTGGGAAAATAAGGCACATGGAACGTCAATACCTTGGCGAAGATGAGGCAAAACAGGTCATTTCGCACTACGGTTTCAGAATTCCAAAAAGTATTCTGGCTACTTCAGAAGCAGAGGCAGTGCAGGCCGCCGAAGAGATTGGATACCCTGTTGTCGCTAAAATTTCTTCGCCGGATATCCTTCATAAATCTGATTTTGGCGGGGTAAGAACCGGAATAAAGGATGCGGCAGGGGTCCGTAGATTTTTCTCTGACATCATCCAAAAGGCGCAAAGACTTATGCCGTCCGCAGAAATAAAGGGCGTCCTTGTACAACAGATGATAACGGGCGGCAAAGAGGTTGTCCTCGGTATGTCACGCGATCCACAGTTTGGCCCTTTATTGATGTTTGGACTTGGCGGCATTTATATAGAAGTGATAAAAGACGTTACATTCCGTATAGCGCCCATTGGGGCAAATGATGCAGAAGAGATGATCCACGATATCCGATCCCTTCCACTGCTAAAAGGCGTGCGCGGCGAAAAACCTGTGGATATAAATGCCCTTGTCGATAACATCTTAAGGCTTTCCCAGTTGGTAACAGACTTTCCCGAGATACTTGAAATGGATATAAACCCCCTGATTGTTTTTCCTGAAGGCGGGGGCACCATGGCCATAGATGCGCGCCTGACGATTTCGCAGACAGCGGCAAATCACAATCAAAAAAGCGCAGAAGACAGTAAGTGGTAAGCAACCAGCAAATGAGAACTACTTATATCCCACTGCTGTTTACTTAGCCAGCAACTAAAACATTATCATAATTGCTAATAAATACTTTTTCGCCGTGATGTTTCGGTGAGAGGATTTTCTATGCTGTCAGGGGTTTTCTCCTAACGGCTTTATCAATATTTACTGTATTAAAGGGGGTTATTATGATACCCGTATTTATTGCCTCTGTTTCGCCCTTTTCCGGAAAGAACTTAATTTGTCTGGGACTTGGATTAAAATTCAAGAGCGACGGACACAATGTCGGATACTTTAAACCCATCGGATTTTCACCCGCTATTGTTGAAGATGTGCTTACCGATGAGGATGCCGTATTCCTCTCAAAGGCACTGGAAGTCGATGAGCCGCTCCAATCCATCTGCCCTGTGGTATTAACCGATGAGATTATTGGACGCCTGATACGTGGTGAGGAACTGAATATAAGGCAGAAGACGTTGACGGCCTTCAATATTGCCTCTCAGGGAAAGGACATAATGATTACCCGGGGGGTGGGAAGGCTCTCTGGCGGTACGTGTCTGGGATTTTCGGAATTGGATTTTATCAAGGAAACCCATGCGAAGGTAATCTTCGTGGATAAATACCAAGCTTATATTGATACCCTTGACGGATTCATCTACGCATCAAAAATGTTAAGGGAACAATTGCTGGGTGTCGTGTTTAATTTGATCCCTTCAACAAAAATAGATTATATACGGGAACTCCTTGTTCCCTTTCTCAGGAACCATGGCATTACTACCCTGGGAATTATCCCGAAAGACCCGATCCTTGGCGCTGTGCCAATCCGCGAAATTGTCGATGCCCTTCACGGGAAAATTCTTTGTTGTGAAGACAAAGCGGACGAACTGATTGAGCATTTCCTGATCGGGGCTATGAATGTCGAGAGCGCGCTGAGTTACTTCCGAAGGGTACCAAACAAGGCCGTTATTACCGGAGGTGACCGTAGTGACATTCAACTGGCAGCCCTCGAAACCCCCACAAAGTGCCTTATCCTCACGGGTGAATTGTATCCGGATGCCTCTATTCTGGGGCGAGCCCAGGGGATTGGTGTGCCTGTTGTTGTGGTTAGATTGGATACCGCTGCGACACTTGAGGCTTGCGAAAACCTTTCAGGGTATGTGAGCCTGCATTCAAGGTCTAAGATACGGCATGCCGCGGAAGTGATTGCGCGGGAAGTTGATTTTAAGACCATTTATACACAGTTGGGATTGTGAAAAGAAAATGCCGGGTTTTTGAAGAAAAATTTTTAATCACAAAGATTTGTTGACAATAATATAATTGTGTGACAATATTTTGCTATAAAAGCCAGCTAGGTATGCTGAGAGTGTTCTCGGCGGTATGGCTTGATTTTTTGTAAATTGGAGGAGAAGGAAATGTTAAAGAAGTTTGGTTGTGGTCTTATTGCTGTAGGCGTATTAACGTTTGGTGCTGGTGTTGTAAGTAGTCCTTTTGTTAGCTCTGTCATGGCGGAGGACGAAGAGAAGGAAGGAAAATCCGGGGAGTTGATGATTGGAGTTGTGAAGACTGCCTTAACCGGCACCGTCATGTCCGAAGATGAGGAAAAGGACGAAAAGTCGGGTGAATTGACAACTGGCGTCGTGAAGACTGCCTTCGCCGGCACCGTTATGTCCGAAGATGACAATGACAAAGAGGGAAATGGGGAATTGATTTAATTGATGCAAAGTTGATACTCGGAGTATTAATTATTACAGAGTAGAACAGGCGAAGTAGTGTTCCGTTAAGTATTGTGTAAAATCAAGAAACAGGCGAAAGCAAGAAGGACAATCTGAGGTTGCCCTTCTTGCTTATTAAAATTACCAAGATCCACAGGTCTGATCAATTGCAGGTAAAACCAGACTATAATAAATTGATATTATCCCGCAGGGCATGAAATGCCAGTATAAACATTGAGGCATTCCATGATTGCCCTGCCATACCCATTGGTTCCCCCGTCATTCCATGAAACCATTCATTGAACTCCCAGTTATTGACCTTATTTACCCCAGCAAACCGCTCCAGTTCCTTCCATGCAAGTTCCTTTCTGCCTAATTTTGCAAGCAGCATTACCCAGAATCCGCCAATAAACGGCCATATGCCGCCGTTGTGGTATTGATAGGGAAGGTTCTGTCTGTGGCGCTGCATATAAGGACGCCAGAATGGACTGTCTTCCCGTATGGGATCATAAACAGCCTTTACCGGATAAGGTTGATGAATCTTTAAATTGAGCATGGCATCGACCATGCGGGATGACTTGGAAGCGTATGCCAGCCCGAAGAGCGCGGCGAGGATGTTGCCGAAAACGTCTATCTCTTCTCCCCAGAAGGAAAAATTCACGAAGCTGAGATAAAAATCACTGCGCCTTGCCCTGTTCCTGATATAGTGCATGAGAATACGCACCCTACGGTGTTCCGGTACTGCCTTATCAAAAGGAAAGAATATGGTTTTGAAATAATGTCTTGTCCTGTCGGCGGTGGAAATATTGTACAGTTTTTTAACGTAATACCACAGGGCGTTGGAATAAAGCACAAAACCGGATCTCGGCATAATATCTGCCCAATCGCTTGCCTCGTTCTGCTGCAACAGGAATACCCCCTGATGTTCCTGGCAGAAAAGCCAGTTAAGGGCACGGTCTGTTGCCATACGTAAGTGGCCTGCAAACCGTTCTTCAGGAAAGAAACGATCGTAAAAATTTATGGCAACCAGCCACCAGAGCGTGGCATCAATGCATCCCGAATACCAGAAATCCACCTCTTTGAGTTCAGGTTTTACGTATTTTGGAATCTGTCCGTTCTGGGCCTGATGCTGTGCCAGGGTGAGAATGCTTGCCTTTGCGTTGTGCACGAGGTCCCGATCTTTTGATACAGTCATCCCCAGGGAACAAATGGCAGCATCACGCCCAAAAATGCTAGCATATGACCTGTCAACCGCTTTTTTGGATCTTGCACAGGCGATAACGCCGGCAGGGGTTGAATTGCTTTTTAACAATTGCAGCGAACGGGTGTAACATTCCTGAATAATATCTTCTTCAGGGGTAACTGAGGATTTTGGATTGTTCATTAAAACCATTACCTCCTGATGTTTTTTGTTGAAAGATAACGACTCTTCATATTATACTGCACAGCATATTGCGATTGGAGGTCTTTTTTGTATAATAATTATCATATTTACATTTCCGTATCTTAATAAGCGAGGAAAACAAGCATAATCTGAAAAAGATTTTAAAAACAAAAGACTAATGGTAGAAAAATCTGTTAATTCAGGAAAAGACACCAATGAAAAATACCACGATAGAAACAGATACTATAGCTGCAAATAAATTGCTCCAGGGCATGACAGCGGCGGATCGGATCCGATGGGCAGTGGAAACTTTTGGCAGGGATGCTGTGCTGCTAAGCAGTATGCAGAGTTCGGCCTCAGTGCTGATGCATTACTTTTATAGCATGGAACTGGAAAATGAAATACTTTTCGTGGATACTGGGTACCATTTTCGGGAAACCTTGCAACTTCGTGATGAATTCATGCGGCGTTACAGGCTAAATATCGTGACGTTATATCCGGAATTAACCCCGGAACAACAGGAAAAGAAATTTGGGAAAAAATTATATCTCTTTACCGATGGTCAGAAAGAATGCTGTCACTTACGCAAGACAGTTCCGTTTCTCAACCATATGAAGTTGTACGGGCGTAAACTTGCAATGGTAGGCCTGCGACGCAGCGAGGGAGGCCGTCGTTCCAAATTGTGTCCTCTTTTACAAGATCCGCGTACCCATGGATACACCCTGCATCCGATATTTGACTGGACAGACAAACAGATTCAGACGTACCTGGAGGAACATGATGTGCCTGTACACCCATTGCATAAACAAAGCTATCCCAGCATAGGATGCGAGTGCTGCACCACACCGGTTGAACCTGGCGAAGACCAAAGGGCTGGCCGGTGGAGACATCTGGTAACAGCAGGCGGTGAAGGACCAAAGTACTGTAATATTAACTGTTCAGATGGTTCCGGGATTTAATGCCGGCAGAAAGAAACATAAATCATTTTTGAACCGGGAGCCCCTCGTATGGAATACATCAATATCACAGGAACGGGATTACGCGCCTCAAGAATTGGTTTGGGGACATGGGCTATCGGCGGCTGGATGTGGGGAGGTACCGAAGAACAGGCCGCGATCAGCACTATCCATAAGGCCATTGATCAGGGAATCAACGTGATTGATACCGCTCCTGTATACGGACAGGGCCGTTCGGAAGAGATCGTCGGAAAGGCAATAGAGCTGTATGGTAAACGCAAGGACGTTATTATAGCCACAAAGGTTGGTCTGGAATGGCGTGATACAAAGGTATTCCGCAATTCTAAAAAAGAACGTATCTTTGAGGAGATCGATGATTCACTGCAACGTCTGCGTACCGAAGTCATCGATATCTACCAGGTACACTGGCCTGATCCTTCGGTCCCCATTGAAGAAACCGCTGATGCCATGCAAATGCTTTACCGTAAGGGCAAGATTCGCTCCATTGGCGTAAGCAATTACTCACCAGAACAGATGGATGCATTCCGACAGATAGCCCCGCTGCATGTTGTGCAGCCACCATATAATTTATTTGAGCGCCAGGCAGAACAGGATGTACTGCCTTACGCCCGCAAACACGACCTGACTACGTTAACTTACGGCGCCCTGTGCCGTGGATTACTTACCGGGAAGATGAAATCCGATACGGAATTTACGGGAGATGATCTGCGAAAGGTCGATCCGAAATTCCAGCAACCACGATATGGTCAGTATCTTAAAGCCGTTGCTCAGCTTGAGCATTTTGCCCGTGAACGTTTTAACAAGAGTGTACTGGCCCTTGCAGTTCGCTGGTTGCTTGATCAGCCTGGCGTGAGCATAGCCCTGTGGGGTGCACGCAGGCCAGATCAATTAGACCCGGTAGCGGATGTTATGGGATGGGAGATTGATGACCAGTCATGCCATGTCATTGAACAAATTGTAAAAAATGTTATTAAGGATCCGATAGGACCGGAATTTATGGCGCCACCATTGCCAAAAGCTGTTCAGTAAAATTATACAACAGGTTGTGGTGAATACACTGTTTCAACTTGCCTGTAAAGCAATTCCAGTAGATATAATTGCTTTACAAAGCTATCTGGCAAACTCCAATCCTGGTATTCTTCCCATAAAATTAGATAAGCTTGTCTGGAAGATGGGTGTGAAAGGATTTTTGCAATTGCCTTATATTCATCTTCTTCCTTTCATGGTATTATTTTTACGCTTTTTGTGTAGGGGCGGAACTTATATCTGCCGGAGTGGTATTTGGGTTTTATGGCGGGATATGAAACGGAATAGCCTTGACAATAAGGTTTTTCCCAAAGGGTTGGAACAAATCTGACAACCAAGGCCGATTTGAGATTAAAAATGTGAAACCATAGACCACTGCATTTGATACTACCTGAGTTACGGTAAATCCATTTTTTCCCAGTGCCATTTTACGCGAATCAAAAGTAAAAATGGTTTTACATGTAAGACAAAGGAGTCAACATGAAGTTTTTTCATAAAGTGGCGGTCTTATTTTTATTGCTCTCCGTATCCACGATTACATTTGCCAAAGAGAATCAGCAGTATAAATTACAGGATGCATTCCCAAATCTCTCCTTTGATAATCCCCTCGATTTCCAGCATGCCAGAGATGGAACAGGCAGGGTATTCGTTGTAACGCAACCAGGAATAATTTATGTCCTTGATGATACCCCTGCGGTAAAGACGTCAAAGATTTTTTTAGACATACGGGACAAGGTGGTCCATGGCGGTGAATTAGGTCTGCTTGGACTTGCCTTTCACCCTAACTACGAAGAAAACAGATACTTTTATATCAATTACACAACTCCAAATCCCCTCCGCTCCATTATTGCTCGGTACTCGGTAAGTTCTGCAAACCCTGATATCGCTGATAAAAAGAGTGAGATTGTTTTGCTCGAAATAAATCAGCCATATAGCAATCATAACGGCGGACAACTCGCCTTCGGTCCGGACGGCTATTTATATATCGCTCTGGGAGACGGCGGTTCTACCGGCGACCCAATGAACAACGGGCAAAACAAATCGACTTTATTGGGGAAAATATTGCGTATTGATGTAAACTGCACATCAGAAAATAAAAGATATGGCATCCCCGGTGATAACCCGTTTAAAGGGAACACACAGGGTTATAAAGAAGAAATTTATGCCTATGGTTTGCGAAACCCATGGAGGTTTAGCTTTGATCCGGTCACAGACTTCCTTTGGGCAGGAGATGTGGGTCAGGATTTATGGGAAGAAATCGACATCATTGGAAAAGGGAAAAACTATGGCTGGAGGATTATGGAAGGTAATCACTGCTTTAATCAACCTGCCAACTGTGATACTGCAGGACTTACCATGCCCGTATGGGAATATGGACACGATGATCAGGGCGGATGCTCAATAACGGGAGGCTATGTTTACCGTGGAACCAAATTCCCGGAACTTTACGGAAAATATATTTATGCCGATTTTTGCAGCGGGAGAATCTGGGCATTGCATTACGACGGTGAGAATCCGGTCACAAATACCCTTTTATTAGTAGAAAATATCAATATTTCGTCTTTCGGAATAGATAAAAATAATGAAATTTATATTTGTGATTTGAATGGTAAGATTTATACCCTTGCCAGTAGAGCAAACTGATCTGAATGCGGCTTATACAAATAGCTATTCCCGCTATTTCTGGGACAAATTTTGTTTGTTCGTACTTATCGTAATAGCTACTTGGAACATTTGATTATCGAAACTCTACAGCTTCATGCCTTGATACCCGCGGAGGAGGGGATGGGGTTCTAAGTGGGTAACCAACTGGCACTATCGCAATGGGACGGAGATTTTCAGGCAAATTTAAAAGATTGAATACCTCTTCCTCATCAAACGCGCCCACCCACACCGAGCCGAGCCCGTTTTCGTGCGCCACCAGCATCATTCCCATAATACTGGCTGCGACATCCTGAATGGAGTAAAGATATACACCCCTGTCTCCATATCTGTCAGAAATCCTGCTATCAGCACAACCAACAATTACGAGGGGCGCCTCAGCGATAAAACTTTGGCCTAAAGCAGCTGAGACAATTTCCTTTTTGAGTTTTGCATCTTTAATGAAGAAGAACTTTCTTGCCTGCAGATTTCCTGCACTGGGTGCCCATATTAATGCATCTATGAGCTTATCAATAATTTCGCCAGAGATGTCCTTTTTCTGAAAATCCCTTATACTCCTTCTCTCTTTAACCGCTTTTAAAATTTCCATAGGTTTCTTCCAGGTTAAGTTCTACCATTTTAATTACGTTAAGTGTAACTGATAAAAAGCCGAGAATTGTCGTGACCACCCGCAATGCGGGTGGTTTAGCTTAGCCTGCATTTCTCACGGAGGGTAATTTGTGACATCAAAAGGTTTCAACAAAATACATAATGAGTTTGCTTTACAAGACTGATTTTTCTGCTTTTATGCACCAACATTGAATATACTGAAGATTTTATTGATAAAAAACACGGGAACATGCTATCA
>JABRVT010000110.1:0-20995 GCA_040048245.1 Candidatus Brocadia sp. | reverse complement strand
GCTGACGCCGATAGCAATGGATGAAGGATTAAGATTTGCTATCCGGGAAGGCGGAAAGACTGTCGGCGCCGGTGTCGTTACAAAAATTATTGAATAAAAATAACATTTTACTATTGACTTTTATTAGATATGTGTTAACATTATTCCCTTTCGCAATTTAAGGGTTTATTCTTTTCTTTATTGGAGTATTAGAGTGCTGGATCAGAAAATAAGAATACGAATGGAGGCTTACGACCACAGGATACTGGATCAGTCAGCTTTGGAGGTTGTAGAGACGGCGAAGCGTACCGGGGCAAAGGTGTTTGGGCCGGTTCCTTTGCCTACTCGTATAGAGAGATATACCGTGCTCAGGTCGCCGCACGTTGATAAAAAATCCAGGGAGCAATTTGAGATAAGAACTCATAAGAGGTTGATTGATATTGTCGAGCCTACGGCGAAGACTATGGATGCGCTGAATAAGATAAATATGCCTGCCGGTATAGAGATTAAAATAAAAGCATAGGGTTGAGTATAAATTTCATAGGATTGAGGTGGAAAAGTATGTTGAGCGGCTTTCTTGGTAAAAAAATAGGGATGACACAAGTATATTCGGAGGATGGAAAGTTACTTCCGGTAACTTTGATTCAGGCTGGTCCCTGTAGTGTGATGCAAATAAAAACCGTAGAAAGCGATGGATATTCTGCGGTTCAATTAGGGTTTGATGACAAGAAAAAGAAAAATGCAAGTAAACCGGAAATCGGGCATGCGGCGAAGGTTTCCTTGGGGCCTAAGAAATTTATCCGTGAAGTAAGGCCTGAGTCAGGTGCAACTATCAGTTTGGGGCAGAGTTTTACAGTGGATATATTTAATGACGTTAAAAAGATAGATGTTATCGGTGTGACAAAGGGAAAGGGTTTTGCCGGGGTAATGAAGAGGTGGAATTTTAAAGGTGGCCTTAATACACATGGGTCAACCAGACACAGACCGCCTGGTTCGATTGGTTCCAATACAGATCCTGGAAGAGTGATTCGCGGTAAAAAGATGGCTGGAAGGTTGGGTGGAGAGCGTGTAACGATAAAGAATATTGACATTGTTAAGATAGACAAAGACAGAAATCTGTTGTTTGTCCGTGGTGCAGTTCCTGGACATAAGGGGAGTTATCTTATATTGAATAAAGCTGGGGTGAAAAAGATAGGTAGATGAAATTATGGATATACCTGTATATAGCAAAGAAGGTGAAAAGATAGATAAAGTACCGTTAGACGAAGGGAAGTTTGGTGGTCCCGTTCGTAAAACCCTGCTTCGTGATGCTATTATAATGTACGAAGCAAATAAGAGGCTGGGAACTGCTTCCACTAAAACAAAGGGAGAGGTTGCTGGAGGTGGAAAAAAGCCGTGGGTTCAGAAGCACACAGGCAGAGCTAGGGCTGGTAGCATCCGTTCGCCTCTCTGGAGAGGCGGTGGGGTGGTATTTGGCCCCAAACCAAGAGATTATTCATATGCTATTCCAAAAAAGGCAAGAAAGCTGGCGCTTTTCTCAGCTTTAACAGTCAGAATTCGGGATAATGAATTGGTTGTAGTGGAAGATTTAAAATTTGACGCTCCCAG
The DNA here is from genome assembly GCA_040048245.1 of Candidatus Brocadia sp. Lineage (GTDB taxonomy): Bacteria > Planctomycetota > Brocadiia > Brocadiales > Brocadiaceae > Brocadia. The sequence continues at coordinate 19,408 of JABRVT010000110.1, read as the reverse complement.
TACCAAACAAATGGTTGGAATATTGAATGCCCTCAGAATAAATGGTGAAAGATGTTTGATCGTTATACCAAAGGCAGACGAGATGGTTTGGAAATCTGCCAGAAATATTCCTTCTGTAAAAGTAATGACCAGCGCTGAGCTGAATGCATATGAAGTGCTTAAACCAAAGAAAATACTGCTCACAAAGGAAGCATTAACTAATATAAGATAGGGGTTGTACGTTTTATGAATAGTTATCAGATAATAAAAAGGCCTTTACGAACGGAAAAGAGTGTTGCGGATGGGGAAAAGACGAACTCATATCATTTTGAGGTAGATTTGCGGGCGAACAAAATTCAGATTAAAGAAGCGATAGAAAAATTCTTTAATGTAAAGGTAGATGATGTCAGGACGCTGGTAAGGAAGGGCAAACAGAGAAGGGTTAGATTCAAACTGGGCAGGACAAAAGACTGGAAGAAAGCTATTGTTACGCTGAAAGAAGGGAATACTATAGATCTCGGCTATTAATCATCGGGCCAATAGAAGGAAGAAGGTGGGTATTTATGGGTATTATTTATTATAAGCCAGTAACGGCAGGAAGAAGATTTGCGAGTGTTTCTGATTTTTCAGAGATTACCAGAAGTAAACCTGAAAAATCGCTATTGGAGCCCTTGAGAAAAACTGGCGGCAGGAATTCCGAGGGGAAAATAACGGCGGAACATATAGGAGGAGGAAGTCGCCGCCACTACAGGGTTATCGATTTTAAGCGTAAAAAGGATGATGTTCCGGCAAAGGTTGCTAGTATAGAATATGATCCCAATCGTTCTGCCCGAATTGCTCTATTGCATTATGCAGATGGTGAAAAAAGATATATTCTTGCTCCAGAAAATATTTGCGTTGGACAAACGGTAATATCTGGGGACAAAGTCGAGCCTGAAATTGGTAATTGTATGCCGCTTAAAAATATCCCGCTGGGGTTGGAAGTGCATAATATTGAATTGCGTGTTGGTCAGGGTGGCCAGCTGGTTCGTTCTGCCGGCGAAGCGGCACGATTGATGGCAAAAGAAGGGGATTATGTTCACCTTATTCTTCCATCCGGGGAAGTTAGAAAGGTATTTTCTGGTTGCAGGGCTACTATAGGGAAGCTTGGGAACGCAGACCATATTAATGTTAGAATAGGAAAGGCTGGCAGAAATCGATGGAAGGGTATAAGACCTCATGTACGGGGTGTTGCGCAGAATCCTGTATCTCATCCGCTCGGGGGTGGTGAAGGCAGAAGTGGTGGTGGAAGGCATCCATGTTCTAGGACTGGTTTGCTGGCAAAGGGGGGAAAAACGAGGAAAAAGAAGTCATTAAGTAATAAATTCATTATACGAAGAAGAAGGGTTGGCGCAAGGGGCAATCTGTAAGAATGGAAAATTAGTACTCAGGAGAGATTATGAGTCGTTCAGTTAAAAAGGGACCGTATGTTGACAGCAAATTAATGAAAAAGGTGTTGAAACAAAAAGAGTCAGGCGGAAATGAACCTATCCGGACATGGGCAAGGAGTTGTACTATTGTGCCTGAATTTGTATCTCATACTTTCATGATTCATAACGGTAAAATATTTCAAAAGCTTTTTGTTACGGACGATATGGTCGGACACAAGCTTGGTGAGTTTGCCCAAACCCGGATTTTTAGGGCCCATGGTGGTGTTAAAAAGAAAGAAACGCCGCATGGATAATTAGGTGTAAGAGTTTATTTTTTTGAATGATACACTGAAAGGTTGTATGGCAATGGAATTCAGATCAAGTTATAGATATGCTAGGATTTCTCCGCGGAAGGCAAGATATGTAATAGATCTTGTTCGTGGAAAATCAGTTAACGATGCATTGAGAATTTTGAGAGTGACCCACAAACGGTCATCCTACATGATCGATAAGGTAATACGGGCGGCAATAGCCGCGGCAAACGAAAATTTAGATGTAGACGTCGATTCACTGTATGTTGCGCAAGCACTTGTGGATGCAGGCCCAAGCCGGAAATGGCAACGTCCAAGGCCGCGCGGTATGTCCGCGCGTATATTAAAACGCACAAGCCATATTACAGTTGTGTTATCTGAAAAAGCCGGAAACGCAAATATTAAGAATAAATGAGGAGATGAGATGGGTCAAAAGGTTTGCCCGATTGGTTTAAGGTTAGGAATTACGCAAGGGTGGAAGTCGCTTTGGTACACCGATAAGAAGAATTTTGGTTCTCTGCTGGTGGAGGACCAGAAGATTCGTAAAATAATAAAGAAAAGTTATGGTTTTGCAGGAATTCCGTTTATAGAGATTGAAAGGACTAGGCAGGATGCAAAAGTGACGTTGCACACTGCGCGTCCTGGTCTAATTATAGGCAGAAAAGGTGCAGAAGTTGATAAACTGAGAGACGAAATACAAAAACTTATAGGTCGTGAGGTAGTTATAAAAATTAAAGAAATTACCAAGCCTGAGTTGTATGCACAGCTTGTTGCTGAAAATATAGCAGAGCAGCTCGAGAAAAGGGCTGCCTTTAGAAGAGCGATGAAAAAAGCAATGGATGCAACCGTTGATGCGGGAGCGAAAGGTGTAAAGATACAGGTGGCGGGCAGATTAGGTGGAGCTGAGATTGCCAGGACTGAGAAGATGTCGTTTGGAAGTATCCCCTTGCATACATTAAGGGCCGATGTCGATTATGGTTTTGCAGAGGCTAAAACTACGTATGGAGTGATTGGGGTAAAGGTGTGGATTTATAAAGGTTTAATTGGTTCAGAGAAGGAGAAGAAATATGCGCCTGATGCCAAAGAGGGTGAAGTTCAGGAAGTCGCAAAGGCGGAAAATTAAAGGAAATGCAACAAGATGTAATACGGTAGCCTTTGGTGAGTTTGGTTTGCAATCTTTAGAACCAGGCTGGATAACTGCCCAACAGCTGGAAGCTGGGAGGGTATCGGCTTCACAATACCTTCCAAGGGAAGGAAAATTAACTATACGGGTTTTTCCTCACAAATCTGTTACATCAAAGCCTATAGAAACCAGGATGGGTAAAGGTAAAGGTGAACCTGAATTTTGGGTTGCCGTAGTGAAACCCGGGACTATGCTTTATGAGCTAAGCGGTATTAACGAAGAAATTGCCAGACAGACGTTCAACAGGATAGCTCATAAAATGCCGGTGAAAGTACGGCTTGTGCAAAGGAGAAAGACGATTTGAAAGCCAGTGAGATTAGAAGCAAGTCGAGGCAGGAAATTCTGGATGAAATTGACGCTAGCAGGCGTGAATTGTTAAATATTCGCTTTCAGTGGCAGGCAGGTGAAACTCGAAATCCTGCCCAGAGAAAAGCTATCAGACGGAATATTGCAAGATTAGAAACTATCCTTAGAGAGATGGAACTGGGCGTCAATAAACATCTCAAAACAAAGGAGTAGAAAAAAAGATGAGTGCTGGAAATCCAAGGGGTAGAAGAAGAAAAGTTGTTGGAATGGTGGTTGGCAATAAGATGCAAAAGACAATAGTAGTTGAAGTTATGCGTCTTGTCAGACATCCGAGATATGGTAAGTATATAAAAAGGTCTACCATTTACAAAGCTCACGACGAGAACAATCAGGCAGGAGTAGGTGACAAGGTCGAGATCATAGAAACAAGGCCCTTAAGTAAAACGAAAACTACAAAATTGGTCAGAATCATCGAGAAAGCAAAGCGTTAATTAGGAAAATTAGGAATTGGAGTTTTTGAAATGATAATGGAACAAACAAAGCTAGACATAGCGGATAACAGTGGTGCCAAAAGAGCCACGTGCATTAAGGTGCTGGGAGGATCTGGCAGAAAATATGCGACCGTTGGTGATATTATTGTAGCCGCAGTAAAGAAAGCTATCCCAGAAGGAGTTGTAAAAAAGGGAGACGTCGTGAAGGGGGTTGTTGTCAGGACAAGAAAGAATATTCGCAGAGATGATGGGTCATATTTAAAATTTGATAAAAATGCTATAGTTATTATTGACAATGATGGCAACCCGCGAGGGACACGTATATTTGGCGCTGTGGCTAGAGAATTAAGACAGAAGAATTTTATGAAAATAGTATCTTTGGCTGCAGAAGTGGTGTAGGCAGATTCACATAAAATGAATGTAAATAGGTACTTTTGGAGAGACTTATGCATGTTCGTATGAACGATTTCGTTGCTGTAATGGCTGGCAATGAGGCTGGTAAAACGGGAAAGATAATAAAAGTTTTACGAGATAAGAACAGAGTTGTGATAAAAGGTGTAAATTTAGTCTATAAGCACACAAAGCCGAGCCAGAAGAATCCACAGGGGGGAAGAATACAGAAGGAGGCTTCTATATCTGTGGCGAATGTGCTGCCCATTTGTCAAAATAAAAACTGTAAGAAGTATAACAAGGGGGTAAGGACAAGGAAAAAAATATTAGAAGGTGGCAATAAGCTTCGTACGTGTGTTTATTGTGGTTCTGAAATAGTGTCAGCAGAATGAAACTTTAGGATTTAAAACATGGCAAGATTGTTAGAAAAGTACAAACAGCAGGTAACACCACAGCTCATAGAGAAGTTCAGGTACAAAAACAGATTATCTGTGCCCAGACTTCAAAAGATAGTTGTCAATATGGGTATAGGTAGGGCTACAGAAAATAAAAAGCTCATTGAAGAAGGGGTAAAACACCTCTCGGTTATCACGGGGCAAAAGCCGCTCGTTACAAAGGCAAAAAAGGCGATTTCCGGTTTTAAACTTAGGAAAGGTCAGGCTATCGGATGTAAAGTAACACTTCGTGGAAAAAGGATGTATGAGTTCCTGGATCGACTAATTAGCATTGTGTTGCCAAGAATAAGAGATTTTAGAGGGCTTTCTATGAAGTCATTTGATGGTCGAGGAAACTATACAGTTGGGCTTACAGAGCAGATCGTATTTCCTGAAATAAGTGTTGATACAGTTGAATTTGTTCAAGGGATGGATATTACTTTGGTAATCACGGGTAATTCAAATGAGCAATCTTGCGAATTATTAAGATTATTAGGTATGCCTTTTAGATCAGAATAGGGAGTGTGAATGGCAAGAAAGTGTCTTATAGAAAAGTCAAAGAAAGAGCCTAAGTATCAAACAAGAAGATACAACAGGTGCAAGCTATGCGGGCGCCGTAGGGCTTATTATCGAAGGTTTCAGGTTTGCAGGCTTTGTCTTAGGAAGCTTGCTTCAAAGGGGGAAATACCAGGGGTAAAAAAGGCGAGCTGGTAGACGGGTAGAGAATGTGCTTAAAAAATGTATTAAAATTTAAGGAAAATAACAATGTGTATGACAGATCCGATTTCTGATATGCTCACACGTATTAGAAACGCAAGTATGATTAAGCGGGAAAGTGTGGATATTCCCACATCCAAGTTAAAGATATCGATTTTGAAGATTCTAAAAGAAGAGGGTTTTATAAAGGAATTCAAAGAGATACCGGGCGGAAATAAACAGGGTTCGGTAAGGGTTTATCTGAAGTATGGGCCATTAAAACAGCAGATAATCAATAATTTAGAAAGGGTAAGTAAGTCGAGCAGGCGGATATATCGGAAAGCAGAAGAAGTTGGCAAGGTTTTTGGAGGGATAGGGATTGCGATATACTCCACTTCCAAGGGGATTATCAGTGATAAGGAATGCAGGAAACTCAAAATAGGTGGTGAGCTTATTTGTATTGTATCGTAACATGTTTTATCCGGATAGAGGCTTAATATGTCGCGAATAGGAAAACAACCAGTTAAGGTTCCAAACGATGTGAAATTGTCAATATCTGGTAACACGGTGAATGTTGAAGGACCAAAGGGAAAATTAAGTCAGGTCTTTCATCCAGATATTGTTATAGAGCATAATCAACAGGATAAACAAATTTTGGTAAAAAGGCGCTCCGATGAAAAATATCACAGGGCACTGCATGGTTTGACCCGGGCACTTATTGCAAACATGATTTTGGGAGTAGCCAAGGGGTTTTCAAAAAACATTGAAATTGTGGGACTCGGATACAGTGCCAAGGTGCAAGGTAAAGACCTTGTTTTGTTGCTTGGGTACACGCACCCGGTGCATCTGGAAATTCCGAAAGGAATAAAGGTGGATATTACAAATCCTACGAACCCGGCGAAACTTACAGTTTCAGGTCCTGACAAGCAGATGGTAGGACAATTTTCTGCTGTAATAAGAGGGATGAAGCCACCTGAACCGTATAAAGGGATGGGAATCAAATATGAGGGCGAAGTTATCAGAAGAAAGGCCGGAAAGGCGTTCACATCGGGTGCTGCATAGCAGATTTTGAGAAGGGTTTAAAGATGAATCTTATAAAGGAAAAAATACGCAAAAGATCAAGGCGTCATCTTAGAATTAGGCGTAAAGTAATTGGAACTGGCGAAAGGCCACGCTTGAGTGTTTGCCGGACGTTAAAGCATATTTATTGCCAGATTATTAATGATATCGAGGGAAGGACACTGGCTGCTGCATCTACGCAATCTCCGGATATTCGGTCACAGATTAAGTATGGTGGAAATGTGAAGGCAGCAGAGATTGTTGGAAAAAAGATTGCAGAAGAGGCAAAAAACAAGGGAATTACAAAAGTAGTATTCGATAAAGGTGGTTATAAGTATCACGGAAGGATTAAGGCATTGGCGGAAAGTGCAAGAAAGCACAATCTGATTTTCTAATAAGCTGATTCTTACAAGGAGATTGATTTGGTACGTCAGGAAGAACCGATAAATTTAGAAGAAACAGTTGTCAGGGTTAATCGCTGTACAACAGTAACAAAGGGCGGAAAGTCCATGAGTTTTAGCGCCCTTGTTATTGTGGGTGATAAAAGAGGTAGCGTTGGAGTCGGGTTTGGTAAGGCACGCGAGGTGCCGAACGCTGTTAGTAAGGCCGTTAAAGAAGCCAAAAAGCAGATGATTAAGATTCCATTAAAAGGCAGTACCATCCCGCATGAGGTATGGGGAAGATTTAAGGCTGCAAATATCTTTTTAAAACCAGCTTCACCAGGGACGGGTATTAAGGCTGGAGCTTCTGCACGAGCTGTTCTTGAGTCAGCAGGCATTAAAAATATCCTGACAAAATGTTATGGCAAGAGAAATCCGCTTAATGTAGTCAAGGCAACGTTGATAGGATTGCAATCCTTAAGAACGAAGGACGAGATTGAGGAATTAAGGGGAGTGAAGATAGAATGAATTTTATGGATATAAAAGCAATACCTTTTCACAGAAAGCGCAGGAGGAGAGTTGGCCGTGGCAGGGGGTCAGGTATGGGGAAAACCTCCGGAAGAGGCGGTAAAGGTGCGACAGCAAGGTCAGGGAATGAAACGAGCATACAGTTTGAGGGTGGCCAGACCCCGCTTTTCCGAAGATTGCCCAAGAGAGGATTCAATAACCCATTTAAGAAGAAGTATACTATCGTAAACGTCAAAGATATTGCCAGGTTTGATAAAGGTACGACGGTAACTGCAGACAAACTAAAGGAATTAGGTATTGTTAAAAGAATTTTTGATGGTATAAAGATACTTGGTGATGGAGAGATCAAAACCCCCTTAACCGTTGTGGCGCATAAATTCAGCAAGGTTGCAGTTGAAAAGATTATGGCGGCAGGTGGGGAAGTGAAGGTTCTATCATGATCGAACAATTTGGAAACATCTTTCGAATTCCCGAATTACGCAAAAAAGTATTGATTACCCTTGGACTTATTGCCTTGTGCCGTGTCGGGGTTTATATACCAATTCCAGGGATTGATACTACTGTACTGAAGTCATATTTTAATCAATTTACTCAGACTGGTGTAGGTCAATTGCTGGGTCTTGTGGATATGTTTGCTGGTGGTGCCTTGGCTTCTGGTGCAATCTTTGGTTTGGGGGTTATGCCTTATATCAGCGCGTCTATTATTTTCCAATTACTGGTGGGTGTGGTGCCTTATTTAGAAAGGCTGCAGAAAGAGGGTGAAGTCGGGAGAAAAAAGATTAATCAATATACCAGGCTAGCAACCGTAGGTTTATGTCTCTTTCAGGCGTTTGTTATGACGCGGACGCTTTACACTGTTGAACTTAATGGCGTTCCAGTCATCCCTGCTTATCTTCAGGGCTTCGGGTTTCAGGCGATGGCTGCGCTACTCTTAACCACTGGTACAATGACTTTGATGTGGATCGGAGAGCAAATTGAGGAGCATGGTATTGGAAGCGGGATTTCGATAGTAATTATGGTTGGTATTATTGACCGCTTACCATGGGCGTTTTCACAGGTGATGCAGAATTTTACTTTTTCCGTAACGCCTGCCGAACATCAGATTGGGATTGTGAAATTAATTGTTCTGCTGGGTATGTTCCTGGCTATTGTTGGAGGGGTTGTGTACATCACACAGGGTCAAAGGCGCATACCTGTGCAGCAGGCAAAGCACACACGGGGGAGAAAGGTATATGGGGGGCAAAGGCATTTTTTACCCCTCCGTGTGAATCAGGCAGGTGTAATGCCTATTATATTTGCGCAGTCGCTGTTAATTTTTCCGGCGGCTATTATGCAGGGGATTCAGGTCAGGCTGGAGCCTGGTAGTTTCGGATACTGGATTACTTCGCGTTTATCTGATATTTTGCAGGGTGGGGTAATTTATGTCATTCTTTATATACTCCTAATAACATTTTTTTGCTATTTCTGGACTGCGATTCAGTTTAATCCTAAAGAGATGTCAAACAATATGAAAGATTATGGAAGTTTTATACCCGGAATCAGACCAGGTCAGAGGACGGCGGAATATTTAGAAGGGATTATGGGCAAAATTACGTTAGCTGGTGCGGCATTTCTTGCCTTAATTGCAATTTTACCAAAACTTGTTGCCGGAGGCTTTGAGCTTAACCGTGCTATAGCTGGTTTTTACGGTGGGACGGGTCTGCTTATTATCGTTGGCGTGGCGCTTGATATGGTTCAAAGGATAGAATCTCATATGATTATGAGGCAATATAGCGGCTTTCTGAGTGGAGGCACCAGGATTAGGGGAAGAATGGGATGAGAATTGTGTTTCTCGGTCCTCCGGGAGCAGGTAAAGGTACGCAGGCAGAAACTATTAGTAAGGGGAAAAAAATACCGCATATCTCTTCCGGGAATTTGCTGAGGGAAGCGATTGAAACTGGTTCAGAAACAGGTATAAAGGCACGAGATTATATAGAGAAAGGATTGCTGGTACCGGATAAGATCGTTGTTGAAATTATCAGAGAACGTATCTTGAAGGATGATTGTAAAGGTGGGTTTATCCTGGACGGTTTTCCTAGGACACTTTCTCAGGCTAAAGTACTGGATGAGATGTTAAAAAAGCTTGGAAACAAACTTGACATGGTATTCTATTTTGCTGTATCAGAAGAGAGCGTGGTTCTCAGGTTATCAGGCAGGAGGATTTGCAGCAATTGTGGGGCAAATTACCATGTAAAATTTGTTCCACCTGCAAGGGAAGGAATTTGTGACAAGTGCGGGGGAAAGCTATATCAACGTGCAGACGATAAATTGGAAACTGTCTTGGAAAGGCTAAGGGTTTATCGTGAACAGACTGAGGACCTCATTGAATACTATAAAAAGAACGGCATTTTAAAGGAGGTTATATCAGACGCAAATATAGAAATAATTACTAAAAATATACTGGATACTATTGATGGTACATTGAAGAACAGATCTTTGATTGGTTATGGAGTAGTTTGAGTTGATAGTTAGGAAATCGCCCCGGGAAATTGAGCTGATGAGGGTGGCAGGGAAAATTACTGCGGGGGCGCTGAGACTGGCCAGAGAAATTGCTAAAAAGGATGTAACAACAGACTATCTGAATGCGGAACTCGAAAAGTATATCGTAAGACAGGGTGGGATACCTATATTTAAAGGGTATAGGGGCTTCCCGAAAAGTATATGCACGTCAATAAACGAGGAAATTGTTCATGGAATACCCGGAAACAAAAAACTGAAAAATGGTGATATCCTTAGTGTAGATGTTGGAGTGGGATATCGGAAATATGTGGCTGATGCAGCGCTGACCATTCCAATTGGAGAGATAAGTGCGGATGCAAGGCGGCTTATTGATGTCTGTGAAAAGTCGCTGCATCTTGCAATCAAAGCTATAAAGGCTAATGAAAAGCTTTCCTTAATTTCAAGGACGATACAAAACTATGTAGAAAAGCATGGTTTTTCAGTTATACGAAATTATACGGGGCATGGAATAGGGAGGTGTATGCACGAGGACCCACAAGTACCAAACTTTGTGAGTAAGTCTTTGCTGGAGGCAGATGAAATTTTGGCGCAAGGTGTAACAATTGCGATTGAACCTATGATATGTATTGGTAACTGTGAAACTGAGGTATTGAGTAATAAATGGACGGTTGTAACTAAAGATCGAAAATTATCTGCCCATTTTGAACATACCGTTGTTGTTACAGAAAACGGAGCTGATATTTTGACATTATAAAAGGTATTTTTTATACTATAGCGTATGCCAAAAGAAGAACCAATTAGGGTAGAAGCAACTGTAAAGGAAGCGCTTCCCAATGCAATGTTCTGGGTGGAGTTGCAGAATGGGCATAAGGTGCTTGCGCATGTTTCCGGAAAAATGAGGATGCATTTTATAAAAATATTACCGGGGGATAAAGTGACTATTGAAATGTCGCCATATGACCTCGATAAAGGCAGAATAATTTACAGACAGGTTTAATGTCAGCTCAATGTTGAATATTATTGGATAAGGTGAAGGATATGAAGGTCAGGGCTTCAATAAAGCGGATTTGCGAAAACTGCAAAATTGTAAGAAGGAAAAATGTAGTTCGGGTGATTTGTTCAAATCCTCGTCATAAACAACGACAGGGGTAATGTTCAGGCTTGATTTAGGTAAAAGTTGAGAAAGGAATGTATAAATGCCAAGGATTGCTGGAATTGATATTCCCGCGGATAAAAGAATCGTTATTGCGCTAACCTATATTTACGGAATTGGAAAGGCGCTATCGCAGAAAATATTGAAAGACTTGAATATCGACGAGAGTATACGAGCAAAGGATCTACATGAAGATCAATTGAGTATGTTAGGGGCGTATATTGAAAAAAATTTTACCATTGAAGGCCAGTTGCGCAGGCAGGAAATGCAAAATATTGCACGGATGAAAAGTATTAATTGTTACCGCGGGATACGGCACAAAGTAGGTTTACCTGTGAGGGGACAAAGGACAAAAACGAATGCCCGTACAAGGAAGGGGCGCAAAAAAACAGTAGCTGGTAAGAAGAGTGTAAAAGAGTTAGGTTAGTATATTCGCATACCACTTTTGTGAATTTTTATCAGGCAACATACAGAGAGTCTACATGAAAAGCAAAGAAGCGATCGTGGGGGTGATAAAGTCCGGTGACGTGTTGCTAAAAGTTGTTGGACTAGATATCAGCCAGTCTGGTGATGTGAGGGAAATAAAGAAATTCAATGAGGTGGTGGGTTTTTGCGAGCAGGTTATGCGGATTGTAGAAACTTATCCGACGGATAAGGAGATAGTGTTTCTTGATTGCTCTTGCGGCAAGTCATATCTGTCTTTTGCATTAAATTATATTTTTTCAAATCAGTTTGTAAGAAAAACATTTTTTTATGGAGTGGATACCAATCCGGTATTGATCGAGAAATGCGAGCAGATGAGAGAATCCTTGGGTTTCAGAAACATGCAGTTTTTCAGCAGTAGAATTATAGATTTTCAGCCAGAAAAATCTGTTGATATGGTAATTGCATTGCATGCCTGTGATATTGCTACCGATGAGACAATTGCCAAAGGTATTAAGCTTGGAGCAAAATATATAATTGTGGTTCCCTGCTGTGAAAATCAAATACGGAGTCGTTTGAAAACCGGGCATCCGCTGGTTGGGTTAACCGACTTTGGACTTTTAAGATATCGTTTTGCTGATATCTTAACAGAGGCATTGAGGTCGCAATTCCTTACTGGTGCAGGGTATCATGTGAAGCTTACTGAAATCGTGTCTCCCAGATTTACTCCGAAAAATTTGATGATTATAGCGCGAAAGAGGAAAGAAAACGTGAAATGCAATATGGACAAATATAAAAAACTGGACGAGATGTTTAACACCGGATTTATTTTGAAAAGTTATTTTGATGAAAGTGAACTGAGGCGTGGAAATTGCTTTAGTTCGGTTACTAGTTAAAGAATCTGTATAGCTTGAGGATAAATAAATAATTATGGCAAGTGTGGGCAAGAAAAAAATAAGACGTAATGTAACTCGGGCAATTGCAAATATAAAAGCAACTTTTAATAATACCTATGTGACGATTTCAGATGTTAATGGTGAGACAATATGTTGGGCAAGTGCTGGTACCGTAGGCTTTAAAGGATCGCGTAAGAGTACCCCTTTCGCCGCCCAGAAGGCGGCGTCAAGTGCTGCCGAAAAAGCCCAGAAATTTGGAGTTCAGGAAATTGAAATCAGGGTAAAAGGTCCTGGGCCTGGCCGTGAGTCAGCAATTACGGCACTCCAGGCAGCAGGTCTGAGTGTGAAAGCGATTGAAGATGTAACACCGCTTCCACACAATGGTTGTCGACCCAGAAAAAAGCGCAGGGTATAAAATTACGATATAAGGTGAGGTTCAGGAAAGGAATAATATGGCAAGATATATAGGTCCTCAGTGTAGATTGTGTCGGCGGGAGGGTGAAAAACTATTCCTTAAAGGGATGAGATGCGATACGGTAAAGTGTGCAATTACAAAGCGTAAATATCCTCCTGGCCAGTTTACCTGGGGGAGGGGCAAATTATCAAAATATGGCATTCAGTTTAGAGAAAAGCAGAAGGTAAAACGTTTTTATGGAATTTTGGAAAGGCAATTCAAGAATTATTTTGAAAAGGCAGAAAGGCAAAAGGGAAATACTGGAGAAAATCTTCTGAATATGCTAGAGAGGAGGCTGGATAATGTTGTTTACCTGCTTTCTTTCGCCGCATCGAGAAAAAGTGCCCGGCAGCTTGTTTTGCATGGCCACATAGTGGTAAATAATAGAAAAGTAGATATTGCTTCGTACCTTGTAAAGGTTGGTGATGTTATAAAGCCGAGAAACAGTGAAGCAAGCCAGAACATGGTGAAGGCGAATATTGAATCGATAAAAGGCCGAAATCTCCCCGCGTGGATTCAATTTAAAGCCGACTCACTGGAAGGGGTGATAACGCAACTCCCTACAAGGGAAGATATTTCAGTTCCTGTTCAGGAACAGTTAATAGTTGAACTGTGTTCTAAATAAACTATTTAGTCAGTTCAATTCATTCCGCAACTGTAAAACCAGCGAATGCTTTTATGTAGCCTCACAAAATTTTGTTTTTCATATTAGATAATTATTCATGGCCAACATTAATTTATTTTAAAATCCCTTATTAACTGGATTAGGGGGAAAAATATGCGAATAAGGTGGAGAGGTCTCGAACTTCCCGTTCGTGTGGATGTGGAAAAAGAGACTTTGACCGATAACTATGGCAAGTTTATAGCAGCTCCTTTTGAGCGTGGTTTTGGGCATTCTATAGGTAATAGTTTACGTAGAATTTTACTTTCTTCGTTGGAGGGAAGTGCAGTTGTATCTGTCAGAATAAACGGGGTAAGTCACGAGTATACCACTATTCCTGGTGTTGTGGAAGATGTGGCTGATATAATATTGAATATTAAAAACCTTGTTGTGAAGTTGCATACAGACCAGCCTAGGGTAATAAAAATTGAAGCAAACAAAAAAGGGGACATAAAAGCAAAAGATATTATAACGGATGCCAGCGTGGAGGTCATAAATGGAGATTTACACATTGCAACACTTTCCGAGGATATAAATTTTACCGTTGAAATGGAAGTACGAAAAGGTCGCGGGTATGTTACGGCTGAAGAAAACGAGCCTGAGGAGCAGGAATTTGGATTGATTCCTGTGGATTCATTGTTTTCTCCTGTAAGAAATGTTCGGTATACTGTTGAAGAGACACGTGTTGGAAGGCGTACGAATTATGATAAGCTTGTTATGGAAATATTTACAAACAGTGTGGTTTCTCCCGAAATAGCTTTGGTTGAAGCAGCGAAAATCATGAGGAAACATCTGAATCCATTTGTACAATATTTTGAGATAGGACGGGAATTGCAACAAGTGGAAAAGAAGATGGGAATAGAATCAGTTCCAGAAATATCTGAAGAGGATATTCATAAAAAGCTGAGTATGCCGATAACCGAGTTAGATTTGTCAGTAAGGGCATCCAATTGTCTTGAGACTTCAGGCATTGTTACGGTAGGGGACCTTGTCGAAAAGACAGAAGAACAACTCTTAAAGATAAAAAATTTTGGTAAAACTACGCTAAAGGAAGTAAAGGCAAAATTATCACAGTTGAATTTATCAATAGGAATGCCTGTGGCAATCAAACAAGCGGAGAAAGGGAAAGGATAGTTCCATGAGACACAGAATGAGGGGAAGACATTTATCAAGAACTGCTGCTCACAGAAAGGCACTGAGACAGAATATTGCAAACAGCCTTTTTACGCACGGCAGGATTATTACGACACTTGAAAAGGCAAAAGAAACAAGGTCGTTCGCTGAAAAGGTAATTACCACTGCCAAGAAAGGGTTATTAAAAAAGAATACTGACCGACCCGGTTACGTTCATTGCTATCGTCAGGTCCTTGCAAAATTGAGGAATGCTGATGTTGTGAAGAAACTGTTTGGAGAAGGGCTGTGGCGCGGAACGGGTGGTATTGCCCAAAAATATATGAACAGGAACGGTGGGTATACAAGGATATTAAAACTGTCAGGAACTAGGTTAGGAGTTTTGTCGGGTAGTAGTGTTGGGAAGATACCAGAACTTGAATATACGATGGAAGGCGTAGAGCGAAAGTTGCGTTTGTTGGGAAGACGCCTCAATGATAATGCATCCCGTGTAATCTTTGAGCTAGTTGAAGGTGCGGTTGAAGCGCAACCTGTTGAGGAAGTAAGGCCGGAAGTTACCACTGCCTAGCTTAAAAAGTATCAGGTGCCTTTTTTGTACTAGGAAAATGAATTCTTACCCTTCTGCTACCTTGAATAGCAGAAGGGTTTTTTATTAAAGTAAAATGAAAATTATTCCAAAGAAACGCCTTATACTGGCTTCAGATTCACCAAGGCGGATTACCTTGTTAAAAATGTTAGGGTACCATTTCGATGTTATACCGCATACTATAGAAGAATGCCTTTCAGACAATGTTTTACCGACAGAGTTAGTTCTTAATCTCGCCTTTAAAAAGGCAAGTGATGTTGCAAGAAAGGTGGAAAATGCCATCATTATCAGTGCAGACACAATTGTAGTACAGGATAAGAATATTTTGGGTAAACCCAGGGATCCGCATGATGCCAGACGAATTCTTTCATTACTCAGTAATTCAGAGCATACTATTATTACCGGTGTGTGCGTAATGGATATACCATCAAAAAAGAAATTATTGCGAACCGACCGAACATGTATTAAAATGAGGCAAATAAGTGAGGAAGAAATTAAGGTCTATGTCCGAACAGGTGAACCGATGGATAAGGCTGGTGCGTATGCCATACAAGGCGAAGGGAAGAAATTTATTGAAAAAATAGAGGGTAGTTATTCAAATGCAGTTGGTTTGCCCCTGGAAATAGTTCAGGAAATGCTAAACAATTTTTTTAATATAAATAATTTAAATGCCTAGAAACTTTAGTTGGGTTATACAAGATGAAATTGCCGGTATGGCAAGGCCTCTGTCCATAATTGCAGATCTTGAATTTCTCAAAGATAATGGAATTGAGGCAATAGTTTCCTTAACCGAACTGCCGCTTCCTAAGACTTTAATAGAAGAATTTGGATTTGAATATAAACATATTCCTATAGCCGATCTTGCACCGCCGACCCAGGAACAAATCGAGGAATTTGTTTCTTTTATAAACAATCTTACATTTTCTAAGAAAAAGATCGTTGTTCATTGTGATGCTGGAATTGGCAGAACTGGTACTATGCTAGCCTGTTATCTTGTAAGCAAAGGTTGTAGTGCAAGAAAGGCAATTGCGGAAGTACGCAAGAGAAGGCCTGGTTCCATTGAAACAATGGAACAGGAAGATACGATAATAAAATATGAAGATAGACTCTTGAAGAAACGTAAGGACTAGCATAACGCGTTTCATCACTAAATGTTTGCGGGTAGCCGCTCATTTCTCAATTCATTGAAGCCATTGCAGTATAGTGGAAAAGGCTTTTCTACTGGTTAGACATCTTCATTTCAAATCCCTTAAAGTTCTTTAGCCAAAAGGGGATGGGTGATTATCTGGTTGTGACTATGCTGCGTGATGCTTTTGGGCGAAATGTTCATAGGCAATGATGGCTGCACCCAGGGCTGTAGTGATTTGCGGGTCAGCCGGGACATGCAGAACGACACCCAATTCTTGTTCCAGTGCGCTCTTTAGCCCTTTGTTAAAGGCGGGGCCACCATCAAAGAATACCATCTCTTTAATACCGATTTTTTTAACCATGGAGCCCACCCTCTTGGCAATAGACTTATGGATGCCGGCAATGATATCTTCCACCTTTCTTCCCTGTGATAATAGTGAAATAACCTCAGACTCCCCGAATACCGTGCACAGGCTATTTATGTGAGGTATATTTTCTGCCTTGCCGGACAATGCGCCTAACTCATCCAGTTCTACTTCAAGGATACGGCTCATTACTTCCAAGAATCGTCCCGTTCCTGCAGCGCATTTGTCGTTCATTGCAAAATCTGTCATGATACCATTATCGTCCAGAGAAATTACCTTGCAGTCCTGTCCGCCGATATTGATAATCGTTCTTACATTTATTTCGTTACGCATGAGCCATCTGGCGGCCCTCGCGTTAGCTGTTATTTCTGTAACAATTTCATCGGCATGGATTATTCTGCGACCATAACCTGTGGCTACAGTGTACAGAATTTCATCTTCTTTCAGATTGCAATCTGCCAGTATTTCATCAAGCAACATTTTTACGGTTTTCTTACAATTAGTTCCAGTAAAGGATGTTTTTGAACCGACGATTCTCTGTTCACACATTACTACAACCTTTGTTGTTGTTGATCCAATATCAATTCCTGCAACTATTTTCATACTTCCAATATTAATCGTTACATACATGCAAGGCAAGACAAAAGTAAACTGCAATAATGTCAGGTAATGTCAACAATCCCCTCTGAAAGAAAATACCTTTGTGATACAAGGAAAGGGGTAAAATGAAGTTTACTATATTTTCTACTGTGCTATAGAATTCAACAACTTCCCACCGGGACTGAATGAATCCTGATAAGCTCTTAACAGTTTCTTAATACGGATATTTTCTTCCGGAGGTACTTGACGGATCTTCTCATTTGTTTTTGAATCTATTATATTGGCAATAACAATATTCAAATCTTTTTCTATAGTGTATGAAATGTATGCAGTGCCGTACTGTTTTATTTCAATATTGTTATTTTGCTGTTCTTTCTCAGAATGATAATTTATCCTTTCAAGCTTTACTTTTTTAAAATTATCTTCTTGCATATCAACGTTTATCCTGTCTGGAAATTTTTTCATAATAACCCATTTTTGATTATTTTGCATATCTATATTCTGGATATTATTCATTCCCATTTGCCATCTCCTTTAAGGGAAAAAAGAAATGCTTACAGAACATCACCTTCACTTTGTAAAAAGTACGTAAACAAATTAAACCAAAAGCAAACAAAATGCCACACTATTTTACAGGATATATGTGGTTAGATTCCTATATAATGAACTACTTGCACGGTTTAACTTATCTTGTTGAAAATAATCAGATTAGTACCAAAATGATGATAGATATGAAAAAAATGTTTATGATTTGCAGCTATTATGTTTCGTGTAAAATAATTGATCAAGATGTATGTATAAACAGTAAAATTGTCAACGTGGTATTGTCGTTTTCCTTCTGGGAAAAAACAGATGTGATTACTACGACAAAAGAAGGCTGGTCTGGCATTACTTTTTGAAAAACTGTGGAAGAATTAGGAATCAGGGTACCCAAAGAAACTTGCTTCTTGGGAGGAAATATGGATCTAATTCCAGAGGGGTATAAAATGATTTGGATAAATGACTTTTATTTCAACTATCTTTAAGACGTTTGATGTACTCGTTAAGCTCATCTGCCTTAATGAAATCGGCAGTGTTCCAGTTTTTTCTTCTTTCCCGGGCTGTTCCTGCTTCAACTTTTTTCTTGAATTTCTCCTCTCTTTTCATTATGAGTTCAGTCCATGGTTTGACATACGTATCGCTGATGTACTTTAAGCACTGAATAACCATTTCAAAGCCTCCCTGAGATTGGCCGTATCTCCGTAATACCGCATTTATCGCATTAATTGAAGGAAATGCTTTCTTAAGTTCTACCTTGAAAATTTCAAACTTATCAACGATCCTGGTTTTTTGACCGAGTGTAGATTTACTAAAATATTGTCTTGATTTCAGTATGCTAATATTCCCGTTTTTAATATCTTCCTCAACCATATCTGCAAAATATTTCCTTTGCTCTGCAACAAGCAAAAGCGAAAGCACATACGGATTCATGGAGAAACGGTTTTGGCTGTTTTGCCCAAGGACTGTGTGTGCAAAATCATTTATTTCTTCACCGAGGCTACCAAGGAGGTTAATTATTTGTTCAAGTTTCATTATTTCCGGCATATTTCTACACAAGCTTGTAGTTGCGATAAAATCGTCTCCTGTTTTTTCCTTGAGATATTCAATAAGCCTACCTTTGGTGACGGGATAAATAAATATCTGCTGCACAATGATGGGTTCATGGATGATTCCTCTTTCTACAAGTGCAGGTCGTATTATGACTTGATTGTGTGGGTATAGCGTCTTTGCAATGAGTTCGTAAGCTTCGTCCCAGACGTAATTAGCTCTTAGCTGATCTGGTAGTTCTTGCTTCAAATAATTTACATATGTTTCTTGGAGTCGGTTAATTTGTACATCGTCTTTCTCTATATTTGGTTGTGTTATAGATGGACTGTCTTGTACAATCATCTCTCTGAATCTCCTTAAAACATTTTTGCTAAAAATTAGATCACGGAATACTTATTACCAATGGAGTTGAGGATTTAAAACACAATCAAAGTAAGGCTCACTTTTTGTAGAAATATATCACAAAAAGAGGAAAAAAAGCAACTGAAAAATCAGACTAAGATGAAGTAGTTGGGTATAACTTGAGGTGTATCCCATTATCTTGACAATGGGGTACACCTCATACCATAAGTCAAAGACTGTGCCAGAGAAACCGAAGCTTTCTGCGTAGAGGTCGAAAAGTTCTATGGCGATTTGTATCTTGTCTTTAAATTGAGGATTTTTTTCTCCTCTGGGAAATTCAGAGGCAGGAAGATAAGGTATTATGTCAAGAGAGAAGTGTTTTGTTTGTGAGGCGAAGACAGCGCCGACACCTACATT
>JABRVT010000109.1:0-13735 GCA_040048245.1 Candidatus Brocadia sp. | reverse complement strand
GTGTTAAGAGTGCTTATCCAGGAACAATTGCGGCGGTTTCAATCCTTGTTTTAATGGAATTGTGATTCAGACGAGGAGAAATCGCTCCTTTCGTGAAAAAAACCAATGTTTCAATCCTTGTTTTAATGGAATTGTGATTCAGACACCAAAAGCGCCGTGGTGGGTGATACCCTAAAATTGTTTCAATCCTTGTTTTAATGGAATTGTGATTCAGACCTCACCGCCTTCTTCTCCATCTGCCAGCAAACCATAGTTTCAATCCTTGTTTTAATGGAATTGTGATTCAGACCGATTCAGGGCAAGCTTCTGGGTTGGAAATGCAGGGGTTTCAATCCTTGTTTTAATGGAATTGTGATTCAGACACAAAGACGGTTGCTGTGAGGCATTCGAGGATTTGTGGTTTCAATCCTTGTTTTAATGGAATTGTGATTCAGACGTCACGGCATTCATTGCCTTATGTCGTTTTTCCTTGTTTCAATCCTTGTTTTAATGGAATTGTGATTCAGACATGTCATACGAGAAGGCACAATTGATTAAGGTATAGTTTCAATCCTTGTTTTAATGGAATTGTGATTCAGACAATGCGAAGTGCTTTTGGCTGATACGGTAAAGGTGTTTCAATCCTTGTTTTAATGGAATTGTGATTCAGACAGGAGAAATGCGGATTTGCTCGTTTGAGTTGACTGCTAGTTTCAATCCTTGTTTTAATGGAATTGTGATTCAGACGATCTGGAAAGGGACTGCGGTATAAAGCCGACCATGTTTCAATCCTTGTTTTAATGGAATTGTGATTCAGACCGGTTGGTATCGGCAACGGCAAGCTCTGTAACGCTTGAGTTTCAATCCTTGTTTTAATGGAATTGTGATTCAGACTAGATACAAGCAATTCGCCCATGGCCGTATGTGCGGGTTTCAATCCTTGTTTTAATGGAATTGTGATTCAGACGGCACTAGCACCGGCGTAAGCATCGTGGCCGGTACAGTTTCAATCCTTGTTTTAATGGAATTGTGATTCAGACCACGTCTGCCTCGAGAAAGGCTGCCAGACCGGCAGGTTTCAATCCTTGTTTTAATGGAATTGTGATTCAGACGTTTCTGCAATCCCTTATCCTTCGCCATGGGTACGGGTTTCAATCCTTGTTTTAATGGAATTGTGATTCAGACTTTACTTTATTATTTTGGAATGAATGCTGCCTTGGTTTCAATCCTTGTTTTAATGGAATTGTGATTCAGACAAAAATTAAATTCAGGTAATAGTTTATTCCCTATACGTTTCAATCCTTGTTTTAATGGAATTGTGATTCAGACCGCATTTTGCTCATAAGTCTTTTTAAATAGCACTCCTGCCATGTTTTTACTAATGCCTTTTTTATTAAAAATTCGACTAATTTTACCGCAAAATGCGTCACTTTTCCCCCCTTTTTACATGAAATTCTATAAAATAAGTTTCTGTTATTGAAGAACTTAAATTACCGACTCTTTCTCGTCTCAATAAATTTGCCTCAACAGTCTCCATTAAATTGTTTCGAGGGTGTACTCCGGAGATTATTTAACAATTCCGGCACCTCGATATTTGGCTGTTGAAATCAGCCATGCCTCTTTCCGATTTGTTGAATGGCATCTACGCCAACTTATCCTCTGCAGATTTAGAAAATCTGCTATAGCCAACATTTCGGGGCAATATATAACTTCTCTTTTCTAGCTCCTTGATTGTCAAAGAACATTGCATGAATTTTACACTTAGTCCTATAAAAATCAAGCGTTATCTGGCAATAGCAATATTCCTGGCTGCATTATAATCAGCACTACATTCAATACCGCAGTTCATACATTTAAAAAGGGGGAAGTTATTTTGCTGTCTAAACTCAAAGGTAAAGTAATCATTTATATGACCACAACTATGGCATCTTCTAGACGTATCTTTTGGCGACGCATATCTTACTTCTATTCCATATTCTCTTAGCTTATTTTCTACTGTCTTCTGGAGTTGTCCATAATTCCAATACATCCTTAATGTTTTGCTAAAAAAGTCTTCTCGTTCTTTAATACCCGTCAATTCTTCCATCTGAACAATCGAAGCCCGTTTTGATTTAAAGAATTCTGCGACTTCTTTTGCCCATCTTTGCATAATACTTTTCTTAAATCGTTCATTCTTTTCGGTAAGAACAGTAATTGGTTCTAGCTTGTTTCTTGAACCATGTCCGCTTCTTTTTAATCTATTTCTTCTCAGCAAACTCCTCCGCCTCGATAATGCCCTCCTATTGAAAGCAATAATATCATCACCCTTAACAATATACCTATCAAGACTGTTATTTATTGCGCAAATAAGAGGTTTTGAAACACCAATATCAATACCACCAATTACATCAGGATCTAAACCCTCTTGAGATTCTTCAAAAGAAATCACCATATTTACAAACCAATCATGTTTGCCGAACCGCGTGCGTTTGACGATCTCTATCCAGGAAACTTTGTATTCACCTGAAATAATACGTCTTATTTCGGCATTGGTTCCTTCGTCGCTAAACCACTGACCAGACTCTTTTCTTCGCCTCGTTGATAAAATTACCGGTATATTCTTTACTTTTGGCGGACTAAGAATTTCAACCTTGGTAAACATCTTATTTTTGCCCTTAGTCTCTTTTGCAATATACTCTACTAAAGGAAGTTCGATAATAAAATCACTATCAGGACTTTCTTTAATTTTAAAATTTGTTTGCATATAAATTGGTATTGGAAATTTATCCGATTTGGCTGTTGGAAGCGCGATTTTAAAAGCCATCAAGTCTTTTTTTCTAAAGTTACTTTGAACTTTTTGACGAAGACCAAGGGCAATGTATGAATTGAATGTTGATTTAAAATCACGATACGGCCCTTCGCTTAGTGCTTTAGCGGTGCTTATACTTTCTTTTTTAATGATTAACCTGTGATACAAATGACTTATTGTCCTGTTATATATACTTGTTATGTTTCGTTGCATTTCTGACAATAGCGGGAAAAATTCATCGTTAATAATTATGGAGGGATATTCCTTTTTTAGTTCTCTGTAATACGAACTGTTCAAACTTCCAGTATCGCCATTTTCTTTCCTTTTTTCTTTTTCTGCCTTTATTTTTGCCTCAATTTCTGGAGGATAATACGGTCTCAATATTCTTAGCGATATGGTTTTTGTAATAGGCACGGCGCTTTACTATTAGGCTGAAAGTTATTCGTTACAAATTTCACCTTAGGAATACTATCTTATGAAATCTTCAAACTCTACTTTAGGCTTTTCCTGGCGTTCATGATTTCCGTAAGTATGTTTATTCGTGGCTAATCTTCTGCTAAACGCAGATATTCCTATAGCAGCAATCTATACAACGATTTTGGAATCTGGTCTTTTTGGGATAATGCCCTTTTGATATCACATCAAATATTTCAGAAAGTAAAGCCCTTGCCTCATCAAAATCTGACGGCTTGTAATCCACTTCTTTTAAACTTGCGCCATCTTTCAAATAACAAATAAATCCCTTCTTTACCGGCTTTTTATAAATCTCTTCAATGAGCATGGCATAAATCACAGATTGAAATTTGTGGGTCTTAAAGGTGTATTCACTAAATTCCGTATATTTGTAATCTAATGGCGACATGGTTCCATCAGATAATTCCAATACTTCATCCACGATTCCTCGTACCCGTATTTTAGGCGATGCCAGATACACCGAGATTGCCTTCGAAGCGCACCCGATCTTTCTCCTCAGATAATCCCGATTTTCACTACTTCGTCTTTCGTGTATTTCCCTGCCTTTGAGCACCTTATACCGGAGTTCTTCGTGTTGAGGAATGTTCAGACAGTTCATAAAATAGGTAAACCTTGGGCAGTAAAGATGCTCAATAACCTCAGAAGGCGTAATCATGAGTGTGGATTCGGTGTCCATTTTTCGTGAGACGGTATCCGGTCACCGAAGCCCGTTACGGTTAACGGACCACGGGTCACGTATTACGTCTTTTCAAAAAAATTTCTCCAATACCTCTGCAGAAACAAGCTTTTTGTCAAATGCCTGTCCCAGGAGTTTGACTTTCTTAAAGTCATCCTCGCACATGGGAAAGATGTAGACAGAATCTACTTCTGTATCAATGATGTCTTCACACATAATCTTGAGTTCATCGACCTGGTTTCTATTGAGTGTTCCCAGGAATGCGGATTTCTGGACGCGGTAGAGTCCCTTATTCTTGCATGCCTTTGCAATCTTATTGCGTGTCTTATCCGCGGTAATGTCGTAAATAACCCAAACTAGATTTTCCATGTTTGTTATTTGGGATAAAGGCAACGAAGCCTGTTTCGTCAGCCGACAGCCGTAAGTCGTTGAACAATACGGGTATTGATAGACGGACACCGTGAAACGCTGTCTGGTAAAGCGTAAAACGGTAACGTAGCCCGTTTTCGATATTCGTTAAGCGTTTGTCGGTTTTATACTATTTCCTTTCATTCTTTTTAAACTCAGTCCATCTCTTACTCAAATTATACAATTGCCTTCCTGATTTATCGTATATATCAACCAAGCAGTTTGTTTTCTCTCTATCGAAATCATACAAGTCTCTTGCCTGTTCTAAGCTTACTATCATTTCATTGCACTCTGCCATCGCATCGTCCAGATATTTCTGAAAACCAGCCTTCTGATGTCTCTTGGCATAATCTTCGGCAATCAATCGGGGAATTGCTTTACAGGCACGACTCAACTGGTCTTTTAAATCATACTTCTCAGATTCAGGTAATTGAGGTATTATCTCCTTCATCACAACCAACATTGTCTTATAAGTGTTTTGATAGACCTCAAGATCTCTGAAACTCTTAATGGGTTTTTTACTTTCAGAATTATTACTTTCCATTTTTAATCTACGCAAAACGATACGGGTATCGACTGACGAATGCCTGGAACTGATACTTAGTAAAACGTAAAACGGCAACGAAGCCAGTTTCGTCAGACGTAAGTCGTATGTCGCTAAACGATACGGGCTTCGCTACCGTCCCACTCCTTACGATTTATTTATCAGCCCATTCGCTATCCTGTGGCAGTCGAATTGTATGATGTCTCCCCGTTTGATATTCCTGCCGCTGTATCGGATGGATTCGTCCAGAAAGGCATTGAAGGCGCTCACGATCATTGCTTTTCCTTCCTTATTCAGGGTAAACCCATTTTCGAGCCTGTCGAAGTGTTCCTGTTTTACCTCCCTCCCTGCAAAGAGTTTTATTACCGTCTCATCCGCCCATATACGGTAGTTTTCAATGATATCGAAGACCATGGACTTTTTATTGTAGTGGTCGGTATGGATGATACCTACGTACGGGTCAAGACCGGCTATAATACACGCCTTCTCGACTTTTGAGTAGAGGATACCATAGGCATAGTTGAGCAGGGCATTAAATTCATCTTTTGCCGGGTTGCGGCTGCGTCCCTCAAATTTATACCGGTCGGGCATAATAAAACTAATCGCATCAAAATAGATGCGTCCACCGCTACCCTCTATACCCATAATAGAGCCGCGTATCCCCTCTATACCGACATTGTCCATACTTTGAGGGATGAGCGAATCGAGGCTGTTTCGGCAATTACGCAGTTTGTTAATATAGGCCGTAATTTCAGCCGATTTGTTTGTCCGGGTCTCGCGAAGCCTTGTCAACAGGTCTATCTGGTTATCAAACTTTTTTCTGACCCAGTCCAGAGCCAGATTCACACCTTCTAAGGTATCAGAAATCTCCAACTGACGGCGACGAATGAGTGTCGTACTGCCCAATTTACTGTGCCATACCCTGCCAAAAGGGTCTCCGAATTCGTCCAGGAAAATGACATCAATGTTGTTGTCCATCGCCAGTTTGATGGCGTCGGTGGTGATATAGGCAGCCGTGGTAATCATAATGCTATCCACCTTTTTCACGGAGACCTCGAAGGTCTGGTCGTCTTTCTTGACTTTAAAACAGTCACCGTTTTTCTGGAGATAAGAGCCGTATGAATTGATTACAAGCTGCATAGTTGAGTTAGGGAGTTAGAGAGTTTAGGAGTTAGTGAGTTAGTAAGATAGTTTATAAAAGCTTGTATCGTTTTTGAACCACGTTGAGAAATTGCCTTAAATTTTTCGGCAGTTATATCTTTCCAGTCGGCAACACTCAATTCTCTCCTTCGAAATCTATATCCTCTGCATCCCAGAAAAGAGATGGATTAAAGATTTCTTTTGGATGTGTCTTTTTCATCATTTTTTCCTGATTCTCCTGTTAATCCTGCTAAAAATTGATTTAAACGTTTAAATATCCATATCCGACCGCTGTCTTTGCCCCGATTCCATGCTCACATAATGCCTTCTTCAACCAATTAACAATGTTAAAATTTCCAATTTTTTCATCAAAGATGTCCTTGTCCTTCTTTTTAGCGGCCAGGTAAAAATCAAAGGCGGTATCTTCCACAGTTAAAAAGTAAATAGGTACTGGACTTAGGTAATCTGCCGGAGACACAGGATTACCATTTTTATCAGTTTTGCCAGAGTAGTAATCGCTGTAATGAGGGTTCATTACATCAGGTTTTATCTTTGGTGGTGTTATGGGAAAAGAGTCCACAAAGATTACATTACCTTGCCGGCCTTGATTACCGAATATTTTTCTTGCTTTTTTCAGGTCATCCCAACCTGTCATTACTCTGTCCAATAGTTTCTGAGACGGCTTAATCTTTTTGCTTTGTCCGTCTTCGTCTGTGTATGTTATTACTATATTTCCCATTGTTTCGATTCCTTTTTTAATCAAGACTTCAATATCATCGATCTCTATAAGTTTGTTAATGATATTAAGATTATCATCAGGGAAATCATTTGCAAGAAGTTCAGAAACGATAAAATGTCTTAAGACGCCTTTTATAGCGCTTCCTGGGATGTACGGAATTCCATAGATATGATGAAGCGTCATGGAGGTTTCGTAGACGCTGCTGCCCCCAACCCCAATGACTAACCGCCAGTCAACTTTTGTATTTTCTATTTTTTTGCAAGCAAAGCCTGATAGTTCTAAGTTTATTTTCTGTCTTTCCGAAATATCTTTTAAAGGTATGTTGGAATAGTCTGGTAAAACGTTAAGTTCGATATTCCCTCTATCAGTTTTAAAGAATATGAATTTATCATCTATAAATTGAGATGCCTTATTTAATTTCAGGGAATAGTTATCGATATTTATACTACTTATAGTATTTCTTGTATCTCTGGGTAATTTTGTATTCTCTATTGACCATTTGTTTTGTTGTGCGCTTGTTTGGAGTTTTTGTTGGATATTTCTATTGCGAGCAGCATTTCTTTTTTGAGGGGAACGGGGGGCGCTCATGGTCTTTTGAGGAAGTATCTTATCATCTACGACTATTTTTTTATCTGCCCTTGTTCTCTTTCCACTTCGCATTCCCTGCCGTTTAACGTGCCATCTTTAAACTCATACGAATACAATGGCATGGTTTTGCCTACAATTTCGATGAAACCGGCAAATCCCTTTTTAGACTTTTGAACGATAATCTTTCCCTTTTCAGTCATTTTCCACATCCCCGCCCTCGATCAATCCGTCGGCAAAGCGTTTGAGCCAGTTTATAAATGCCAGGACTTCGATCGTAATAGTCCGGTATTGTTGACTTCCCATGCCAATAATTTCATTCAACATGTTTTTATTACCCGTTAAATCAATGAGTCTTTTATTGTCTTTTTTCAGCCATTCTTCTATATGCCCATAAATTTTTTTATAGGTATCGTCTTTCCCGTAAATAAATGCCATTGTTGCTCCAAGTCCATTAGTTTTTATGTACGAAGGGATTTTTTTAATATGACCTTTATATTTTTTATCGTCTTTAACTTTAACAACGCAATCGTAAGCGAATTTTGCCCTTCCCTGCTCAATGCCAATTATGGTTGTTACGTCTTTATCCATTTTTATCCATCCGTTCTATTTCTTGAATAATTTTCACAAAATGTTCTTTAAATACAAGAATATCCCTCATACATATTATCCAGACTAGCTGGACATCCACTCCAAAATACTCATGAATCAATTTGTCTCTTAAACCTGCAATATCTTTCAAAGGTATATTGCCATGTGCTTTTTTCAGCAAAGGAGAAATGCTCTTTACAGCCACGCCCATTATCTCGAGTTGTCTGATAACTGCGTTTTGCACAAGTTTATTTTTTTAAAAACCAGACCCTTTCAATTCCGGCAATAAGGTCTTCTATATTCGTTATTGCATCAACTATGTGCCGGAGATAAACCTCATCTCTTTTCATAGATAATTTTCATCGAATTTAAAATCTCATTTCTTAAATAAGGACTAATACTTTCTTGTGTTAACAAATCTACCTTTCTTCCAAATATTTTTTTGAGTCTTTCTTTTACTGTTTGCTTATTAAATTGCTTTGGAATGTTATCTATTTTTACCATTTTCCACATCCAAAACCCTTGTTCGCACAATTCCCTTGCCAATAGTGGCGTTGCCGCCTATTTGTATAACTTCAGGTAGGCCAGCCTTGAAAAATTCCAAAACCAAATCTTCCTCGTTTTTCCCATTTTGTTTGAAAATACCCTTTTCGTCGTCTTTTTCTTTGAAAATAGGAGATGCCAAAGCAAGGGAATACAAAACACTCTCCTGTGGTAGGTATTCCTCATAAAATAAAGCACCCTGCTGAACTGTGCCTGTTTCGTTATTGATTTTTGTGCGTGCAACGACTTCTGTTGAGAGATTTACAAAGTCCCTGAAGTCATCATCAGTTAGCACTACAAGGTCTTTTTTCATCTTTTCCCGCCAGTATGCGCAGGGGCCTTTTCCATCTTTTGCTATTGGAAAGATATTATTTGCAAGCCACTCAGCAAACGTTGAACAATTCTCGTTTGCATCGGTTTCCTTGCTAACGGAAAAGGTATATTCCTCAAGGACAATATTACTGTCTGAAATGATTAATGAGCAATTATGGGGAACTGTATTCTTGTTTGGCAATGCCGGCATATTCGATATCTCTGCCAGTTCCATCTCTTTTTTCAATTTTTCCAGGACGTGCGGGCAGGTAATCCACGCGAATACGCCCTTCATGGATTTGACCGGAAATAACAATAAGCGGGCATCTGTAAACCCAAGCGCCCCTGAATGAGTATCGCCTTCTTCAGGACCAAAGGCAAGCGACATAGCCACTTTCTTTTTATCGTTATTTACAATATGATTATTTATTTTGATTTCTGATAAATCCTCAAATACCTCTCTTATGCTTCCCTTCAGCCCTGAAGATTCAACCTTGGGGAATCCCGTATGCCTTTCCCGCTGAATAGGTAAATCTACAATCCCCAGATCGCTGCCGCTGCCTGCATGAAGCGGGGTCTCCACAATCATAAAGAATGGTAATGCCTTTTTAAACATTGTTTACCTTCTCGCTAACTGAATAGAAATAAACTCAGGTTCGCCGATACTTTTAAACTTATCTTTGAATTCCTGGATGTAGGTTTGATGGTTGAAGCTACTCCCACCCCTTTTGTAATCATAAATTTTCAGGGATTTTATCTCACCGCTATAAAAATCAAGCGAATAGACAAGTCTAATCTGTTCAATATCCGTTGATTTAAAAATAAATTTATCCCTATCGATCATACCGCCATGATTCAGATCATTGTTTGAAGGCAATTTTCTGATTATTTCCAAGATTTCATCTCTTGTTTTAGTTTTTATATTATTACTTTCAATATATTTAACCAATCTTCCGTGGAGTTCCTGAATTGCTTTATTAATTTGGTTCTTGTTTCCCTGTTTCTCATGAAAATAGTCCATACCCTTCAAGATGTAAACCATGATAATTCGTTTATATTTATTCCAGAATATCCGCCCTATAGCATTCAACTCTGCCATGCCATTATTTTCTTCGTTCTCCCAGATACAAACCTTAAAATCGTCTTCGATGTTTTTTTGTCGTTTATACTGGTTCCAATCCTTTTCAATTCCTTTTTCAAGTTCTCTGAAGACATCTGCATACTTTTCGAATATCCCCCAGCTTATATCAATCGGTGACTGGGGGATTTTGATCAACTCTTCGGTTTCTTCAAAGATGTAATATAAGGGTATGTTGTTAACCTGTCCCATAATTGTTAAGTAGGGTATCGTTGCTTTGAAACCGCCTGTAATATTGATAACAACGTTCTCATAGTAACCATCGCAGGCATCTTCTATTCTTTTAATAAGATTGGGCATCCCATCTTCCTCAAAGAGTTTCCTGTTGTTGACTTGTAAGCCGTTTATGGTGTCTTTATCCTTATCAAAGTTTACGCATAGATTATCAAATTTATAATCGCTCAATATTTCGGCGGCCAAAATAGAGGGTATCGAATCAGAAGCAAGTAAAATAATTTTGATTTCATCATGTAATTCGTCCTTTAGTTTCAGGATGCTTTTAATCTCGGCAGAGGCATCGTTATTGTTGTTCTTCAAGAAGTTCATAATCACTGGTTTTATCTTATCGATCCTGCCTCTACACTTATTATAGTCAGCAGAGGTTTTGTTTTTTATATTCTCATAATGATTTTGAATATCCTGTCCTCTCTTTAGACAATTGGTAAACAATGACGTTCCAACGGTTGTTATTATGGTTTTCACTATGTTGCTCCTACAAGGCTCAAACCAAATCCTTCCTGAGAACTGAAATCTGAAATGTTTTTGTAATGGAAGGTATTTACTATACTCTCTACATCACCATCAAGAATCTCAAGGTAATATACGCTTCCGGCAGGCACGGCCTTTCTCATGGGTTTTGGTTGTTTTTTATCTATATCCCAGCCGCCGACCATAACAGGTTTGCCTATCGCTGCCGTTAATAATTTGAGACTAAAACTGTTCTTTTTCCATATTAATGTTTCGCTGTCCATTTTGTCGGGTAGCCACCCATGTTTGAATACGGTTGGTGTAGCAAAATACAGTTTGAATCTTCGATCCTTTCCTATCTTGTCTTTTGATGCCTGTGAAAGTTCAGGTATTTTGAAATCAGTTACTCTTTTTATAGCTGCGGATTTTGCTTCGCCTCCGGGTCTCACCATACCGCTGTCAGGAAAATTATTTAAACCATCATAATCAACCAAAATTGAAACCTCGTTTATTGACTTGTCAGGATTTATTTGGGCCAGCCTGTTCATTCCCACACGATAGAGATGCCCTTCTTCTGTGGTGCGTGTACCATTTGATCTTTTTATCCCTGTTTTCGGCTCCATCGAAACAAATTCGTACACATGCCTGCAACCAAAATCATTAGCCTTAGCATTCAAATATTCCTCAAGTGTTAGTTCATCCATAAAACCCCCCTGCTTTTACTATCGAATCGTCAATGTTTATTTTACCATTTCCACACAACCTGTTAAATTCTTCGATTAGTTTGTAAACAAATGTATCTGAAAAACCTTCGTCCAGACTCTTTTTCCCACTTATCATTTCACGAACTAAATCCTTTAATACTGAAAATGCGCTTTCTTTTAAAGATGCCCCATTGCTATACCATTTGAACACAGATTCAACAGGTTCTCCCGAATGTTTCAGTATTGATATTGCAAAGGCATTTTTGCCTTCAACTCCCTTTGCCTTTTGTTCTATCTTCCTGGCGGTTTGTAATACCACCCGCAAGGGTGTTTTATAGTGGGCAATGCAAACACCCATGGATGCTGTGGCAAGAGGTCCCATAGTGAGGATGATTTCATCGTCTGATACTACAAATCCTGATGCTTCCTTTGTAAAATCGACTTCTAAATCTTTATTAATATGTCCAGAAAATGAAGCCCTGAGTTTCACCATGACGTCTAAAAGGTCTTCCAGATTTACAAAGGCAAGGACATCATCGCCCCCTGCGTAAACAACCTTACCACCATATTTTTCTTCAACGATTTTTACTACAAATTTCAATGAATAGTCGCGTAATGCAGCGCTTACGGCAGCATGCAAGGCGGGAGTCATCGGTCTTTGCTTACCTTTTAACTTTTCTTTGAAACTGTCATGCAGATTATTCCACACGCCAGGATGGTAAACCATTTCAAATGGAGGAGCCAAATCTCCTGACAACCACTTTCCCATAGAATCGCCATCGAGCATAATTACGGCATAGTATTTTGTTTGTTTTACCCCACATGCTTTTGTATTATCTAAAATCTTCTTTTGAAGTTCTTTCGCCTGATTGAGCATTTCCAGCTTTAAGCCATATTTTCGAAAATATTCTTCTGTAAGATTCTCTTCATACAACAGTTGTTCGTCAAAGGAATCGCCGAAAAGATCCTTATATTTTTTCAATTCTTCGGAGTTTATCTTTTGTAAAAACTTTGACTGAGCAATTTTAGCAGTGGATGGAAATTCTTTGTTTATGGTATTTCCAAATGTACCTTCAAAGTATTTTTCTGCACATCTTTTCGTAAAACATAGTCCGCACAGACCCTCGCCATTCTGTAAATATTTTGACAAAATTTGACTGTCGCTGGCGTCAAAGATAATAACATCGTTATTAAATAGTTTGCCATGTTTTATCTTCTTATCATTAGCTTCTCGATCTGTCCTCTTATAAAGAAGTATATTTCTCTCACCGCATAATGAGCATTTTCGTCCTGCCTCTTCCAGGTATTTAAATTCCCTTGTGTTTTTCCTTGCACCCAAAACCTTCTCAGCGAAAGAAAACAAAAGAGGATATACATTTCCTATATTGGGTTTGTATTCACCATGCCTTTTTACAAATGTAAGGATTTCCTTTTGCCCTTTCAGGATGTCATGGGTAAAAAATTGTTCTGTTTTCTCAATGGCATTTTCCCAATCTTGCTTGTTATCTTCGTCTCGAAACCAGGGAACAAACGTCCAATAAATTTGCAGAAAATTTTCTATCTGATTATCAAAACCACTGGGTTTAGAAATGTGCAAGTTGTTGAGTACTGAATTCGCGATATTAGTTAATTCATTCTTGACATTATTTTCTATTTCATTTCCGAGTTTACATAATGTGTCTTTGCCATTTTCAGGAATAATAGATAAAAACCTGTTTGGGATAGTGGGGATACCAACCTGGCTGGAATTCCTATTTTCAACATGAATTCCTTTTGATTTAAGCCACCAGTCGGCAAAAGGTTGACCGTGAATGTCCGGGAATATAATGCAATCGGGCCCGTATCTATCGGCGATATATTCAATTGCCTTCCAATTGAGGTATGACAGGATAAAACTGCCCCAGTACAAATCCTGGGTCTTTCGTGCTTGTGCAATAAAAGATTGTACCGGCCCGACAGAAAACATGAACAGAGAACAATTGTTCAGAAGCAGTTCGTTTGCATACATGGCATTATAGCAAGCTGAGGAGATTTTTAAATGCTCAAGGATAGAGTGATCTGGAATCCTGGTATCTGCCGGTGCAAGTGACCACAACATTTTGGTTTCTTCATCTGAATTTTTCTTTAACAACGGAATAAGATAGCGCCAGAGATAAAGAAACCGTTCCTTATCGTCTTTAAATGACTTTGTCGCTATTTCTAAAAAGGTCTTATTCACAATGTCTTTCAATGCATCCTTTTTTAAACCTTTCCATCTGACAGCATCTTCAAAATCTTTGCCAGAAAGCGGATGTTTAATACAGGGATTTTCCAGGAATTTTATTTGAAGGTCTTCGTTTTGTGATGCGCCTTTTGGTAAAAATGCCCTTTCCATTGCAGAAGCGATATGATCCGATGCGGGTTCTTTTTCAAGCACAACTCCTAATT
>JABRVT010000108.1:0-20893 GCA_040048245.1 Candidatus Brocadia sp. | reverse complement strand
GTACCTTATCCGCACATACTCTTATAACCTGTACCATCGAGGTCGCTCCGGCTATCAGCCCAATTACCACCATTTGCACTGCATCGACAAACTGATACCTTGCGTTTGCCCCTCGCTCCTTACGTACTGCTTCCTGTATTCTCTGCCTGAACAACAACTTCTCCATGAAAGTAAGTACCGGTAGCAGCCCTGCATGTACCGTTAATCTCTGTCTTGATTTTCGGTTGTCTTCTTTCCAAGTTTTGTGGTATATTCTTCATAGAAAGGGAGAACCTCCTTTTAGGTGTTTTTGTACTCAAAATACCTTGAAATACCTTGGCGATTCTACCATTTCTGGCCAAATCCTGCAACAAGGCAAAGCCTTGTTGCAGGATCAGGTTATAAATTATTCGCCTAACGCTGGTGCTCAGCCGATGCCGAAAGCTAAAGCAACCTGTACGCGTGAGCAGTAGAGAGTCGGCTGCAGCAGTTAGGCCGTGTTGGTTGAACGCTAAGGATAATAGTCTGAAAAAACAGGACAATGACAGGGTTTGGAAGGTAAATTTAGTAATCGATTTTTCAGATTATACAGGAGGTTTCGTCGATGAATGGTTGTGGGGGAAAGGCTGCGCCTTTCATTAAGCGTATTGAATTCCTCAACAAATAGATGAGAAGTGATAAACACATTTAAATAGTCCTCTTAAAAGTTACAATCGCAACTGTCATCATTATAACGGTAAAAGCCACAAGGAAAGTGACGTTCGTTGCAATACTCTCCAGACCTGCCCCTTTGAAAAAGAATCGTTTTTAATGCATCCACGGCGTATGACTCAGGGTTTATCTTTGCAAATGTCTTTAGCCATTGAGGAAAACTTGCAATCGGATAAACCGCACCGCTCGGGAAAAAAGTATTACATTCAGAAAGCCGCTCAATATACCAACAACCCTGGAATGATTGAATCTGCCGAGAATAACAAACATCAGACTGAGTAAGCCAAGGGTGGTGAGAATTATAATAGTCAATATAATAAGCAAACTGTTTTATCCC
Organism: Candidatus Brocadia sp.; assembly: GCA_040048245.1. Lineage (GTDB taxonomy): Bacteria > Planctomycetota > Brocadiia > Brocadiales > Brocadiaceae > Brocadia. The sequence continues at coordinate 19,866 of JABRVT010000108.1, read as the reverse complement.
ATGAAATAGGGGTATATCGGTTATCACCATGCTCACGGCGAACACTATAATCGCTACGGCTGTTGTAATGAACAGGCCGCTTATGATAAGGTCGGTTACAATATCTGCTTTGGAAATGGGAGTAAGCAGATAGCTCTCATCGGTGCCAATAAATCTGTCCATAACAAGATTAAATGCCCTCTGTGGTCAGGGTACCCATAAAAATAGCCATGATTACAACACCCGGTACAAGGGACTGGCAATAATCCACCTTCCGGGAAAGGTCTACACCCCTGAAAAACACTTCGTTGTATCTTTCTCTTACCGGTACATAATCAGAATTTAGTAAAACAAACGCCCCTTTTACCACACCTCTTACTGCCCCGGCAGACATGCCGTCTGTATTATCAAGAAAAAGACCTACCTCTGGTCTTCGCTTTAAAGAGATTCTTTTACTGAAATCAGGAGGTATTATAATCACGGCCTTGTATCGTCCTTCCCTGACTCCGTCTATTGCATCCTTTTGATTCCTGATGCTGAATATCTTTAGTGTCTTTGTCCCGGCTTCAACGGCTCGCAGATTATCCACAAAACTCCTTGGATAAGGGCATGAGTCCTGATTTACTACCACAGTGATGTCCTGCAATTCCCCCTGGAATGAATTTCCCAGAAATACGAGATAGATAACAGGCATGAAAATACTCATCGCGAGCACAATCGGATTTCGTCTGAATTTATTCAAGTCCCTCTCGACAACGGCAAGCAGTCTCGTCATATCAATCATGGATTTCCTGCCGTCCCCATTTTTGCGGTTTTGCGGTGTTCCCGCTCCTTCGAGGAAACTTACCTTTCTGACTCCTTCTTCCCGTATTGATTTGCCAGTGTGATAAATAAAGGCGTCCTAAAGTGATTGTTCGTGAATCGACGCTGAAAAGACCTTTTCCGCCCGCCAATTTTATTTCTTCTATGAGCATGGAAAGGTTTTGAGCACTGTTGTCAACATAAACCCGTATTGTACTATTTTCAAGGGTAACACCGTGTGCATAGACCAGAGCCTTTATCCTGTCGGTAATACTCCGCGAAAGATTTTCAACGACAAGAGAAACGATGTCATTACACGGTATCTGTGACTTGAGTTCAGCAGGACTTCCGCGAGTGCGATTATTTTCCCCGAATCAATAATGGCAACCCTGCTGCATAAGACCTCTGCCTTCTCCATTATAATGGGTTGTAAGAAAAACGGTCATCGTATCTTCTTCTCTGAGCTTTCTCAGGAAATCCCAAACAACGTGCCTGGACTGGGGGGCAAGCCCTATGGTCGGTTTGTCCAGAAAAAGTATCTCAGGTTTGCGTACAAGCACTCTTGCAATTTCAAGCCTTCTTCTCATACCGCCTGAGTACGTTGCAACAAGGTCATGCGCCCTTGCCGTCAGACCTACCGTTTCAAGGAGATAGTGGATACTCTCTTCCCTTTCCCCTGAAAGAACGCCATAAAATCGTCCATATATATCCATGTTTTTATAGCCAGTGATATCCAGACGCTCGTCATCGCCTGGGGGGATTACTCCGATATGCTGCCTCACCTCATCGGGCTTTTTCACGACGTCATACCCTGCTACGCTGGCGCTTCCGCTTGTGGGCTTAACGAGTGTGGTAAGTATCCTGACAAGGGTTGTCCTTCCTGTTCCGTTTGGGCCAAAAAATCCAAATATTTCGTCCTCAATCACATTAAAGCTTACATTCTCTACTGCAGTAATTGGCCCGTATTTCTTTGTTATTCCTGAGACCTCTACGGCCTTTTTCTTTTGAACCATTTTATATTCTTTATTGCTTTTTTGGTATTCCCTGGATGGAAGCTATCTTCTTCTGAGTAAAAAATGAGTGCGCCACCACCAATAGTCATCATAATAGTAGTAGGGATAGGGATAAGGCGTGTAGTATCTCTTTTCAATTACAGGCCAGAGGTATATTTCTTTCACATGGATCAGCGGATAGGAGTACTCTGTCCCGTCTAAAGGCAAAACCCTCTTCCCCATGACCTCTCCGGCAATCGTGATTTCTCGCCCTTTTGCATATACATACACATCCAAGTAACGGCTGACAAACGCCAGAAATCTTCCACCTGTTTCATCCACATCTTTCGGTTGCCAGCGGAAACCAGCGGGACGCTGTAATACCTGCAATAAAGTCCCTTCTTTGGTATTTTTGGCTTCGATAATGATGCCGCTTGCAATAATCATTTGACCTTTGTAACTCTCGGGATCATTCAGTACGTCTTCAAAAGTAATGTCCGGTCTTACCTGATCTCTGACTTGTTTGGATATAACCGGCGCACAGCCAGTCATCAATAACACTAACACACTTGGTAAGAATTGAAAAAACGCAGGGTATCTACTGCTTATTACCATATTTGCCCTTGGTTTTTTAGTAATATGGGTATCTGTTTCGCCACCACCAATAGTCGTAGTAATAGTGGCGATCGGGATACCTCTTTTCAACCGGCCAGAGATATATTTCCTTCACGGAAATCAGTGGATAGGTGTATTCTATTTCTCCTAGCGGGAGTATTCTCTTCCCCTGAATTTCCCCTGCAATTGTAACAGATCGCCCTTTCGTAAATACGTCTGCATCGAGGTAACGGCTATCGAGCGCCAGAAACCTTCCACCTGTTTCGTCTAGGTTTCTAGGCTTCCCGCGAAATCCTGCAGGGCACTGTAATACTTTTAGCAATGTTCCTTCTTTTGTATTTTCCGTCTCGACAATGATTCCGCTCAGGAGGACCATCTCTCCTTTATACCGTTCGGGATCCTTCCGTACTTCTGTAAAAGTGATATCCGGTCTTACCTGGTTTCTAATTTGTTTGGATATCACCGGTACACACCCGGCCATGAATAACAATAAAACAAACGGGGGCAATTGAGAAGAAGAAAAGCGTCTGCAGATTTTTACCATATTTACCTCGCATTCCGAAATATACAGCGAAAGAATGAAATAAGTCCCTTATCAGAGTAAAAACTCCTCCGGGATGATATTTCCCCTGCCAAGAATTACCAGTGGATCAAGCTCCTTTTTGATTAAGGCCATCTCCTGTAGTCCCGATCGGCCAAACATGTCCAGGAGATATTCGCGCTTGACCTTACCTATGCCGTGTTCGGCTGAAATGGTGCCTCCCCATTCAATAATTTGCCTGGCTATTTTGCGATAAAGGAGCCATCCCCTGTCAGCTTCCTCCTTATTCCTGGGGAGGAAATTAACGTGGAGATGATTATCCGCAATATGCCCGAAGATACAATACTGGAGACCTGAATCATTCAAACTCTGGCGATATAGTGTAAACAGATCAAAAAAGCGCTCGTTTGGAACGGTAAAATCGGTGCCAATCTTCATCTGATGGTGCTGCCGGAGGATTCTATTAACAAGAACTGGAATAGCATGGCGAAATACCCGGAATTCAGCATGTTCCTTCGGACTTTTCCCAAACCAGCTCTGATCAAACAGCGATTGATGACCTTTGCATAACCGGAACCATTGTTCCACGAGATTCGTTCCGGAAACAGTTTGAATCTCCTGTTCAAAGAAGATGGCAGCCCTGGCCTTTTGGGGAATTTGAGCATAAGCGGAACGCAGAATTTCCAAAGACTGAGAATCAAGGTATTCCAGAGCACTGGCATCAACCTGGTCTTTTCTTTGAGAAGCGCGATTCTTCATCGACTTACACCTGGCATGGTCTGCGAAATGCCAGGCATTCTCCTCACTGCCAAAGAAAACAATGCCGCTAAAAATTTCCTGTGGCTCAGGAATTAATCCAACTTCAACTTCGGTGACCACACCCAAAGTTCCTTCTGACCCGATAAAAAGATCAAGGGCGCTCATTCCCGGGGCCACATAGTAGCCGGCAGAATGCTTCCCTTCAGGCATTCTGTATTGCGGCAACTTTACTTCAAAAGAGTTTCTGTGCCCATTCAGGAAAATATAGCCTTCTTTGCCGGCGACAGATTCCCCGCGGCGCAGTTCCAGAACGTCTCCTGTTGCAAGGACAACTCTTATCCGTTTAACCCATCGTCTGGTAGCTCCGTATTTGAAAGTGCGCCCCCCTGATGCATTCGTTGCGACGCTGGCGCCAAGAAAGGCATTCTGTTCTGTCGGATCCGGTGGATAAAGAAATCCTCGTGCAGAAACCGCCTCTTGCAGTGCCCTTAAAGTAATGGCCGGTCCCGCCACCGCATAACCTGAATCATAACTGGTCTGATAAACTTTCCTTAATCCGCCCAGCTTTTCGGTTGAAAGGACAATTCCCCCAAACGGTATCCTCGCCCCTACAAGACCCGTGCCGTTTCCTGCAACCGTTACCGGTGTGCCGGTGCGGCGTGCCTCATCCAGTACCTGAACAACCTCTTTTTCGTCTTCAGGGAACACCACCTCGCTCGCATAGCCACCGGTAAGGTTTGAAGCGTCCTTAAGGTAAGGACGTATCGTATCGTGGTCAGCGCTGCGGATCATAGTGACCTTTAACAGACCCTTTCCCAAATATATCAGGATGCATTTGCTTCTTTCTCAGCGATATGAGTATCATTGATTTGCACTGTCAGTGACAGCAGTTAAAAGAAGTAATAATTTCTCTTGTTTTAAATATAATACTCATTTTAGGAAGTAAAGTAAATATCGTAAAAAACGCAATAAAAGACAAAGCGGAGGAATCTGCTTTTTATCAGCTAAGTTAAATACAATGTCACGGCATGTATTTCGATTATAAAGAATTTTTATTGCAAGGTCAGGTAATAGAGTATAATATAATTTGTAAGATTTTTACTAACCATGACAGAAAGGTTACTGAAGAACAGAAAGATACAGATAACACCATAATACCATAAAAGCTGGCAATTGCATCCAAATAGACTACCCTTTAATTCCTTTCTTTGTATTGAGGGGACTGGAGAGGTAAAAAACTTCTTACAAAGATAAACATTTTATATGTGTAATGCCCTATGGAAAGGCATTTTGATCAGCAATTAGGAGCGCTCAGAAAAAATCTCATTCAGATGGCCTCTATGGTAGAAGCGGCCATTGCCGATGCCGTGAAATCCCTCATTGAGAGGAATAGCGAACTGGCACGCCATGTTGTTGGAAACGACGAACAGGTGGACACCCTGGAATTAGAAATTGACAAACAATGTGTGGATTTACTGGCGTTGCGACAACCCCTGGCCATTGACCTCCGGTTTATTACGTCGGCGATCAAGATCACCAACAACCTCGAACGTATGGGCGACCTTGCCGTTAATATCGCAGAACGTGTGATTCCTCTCAATCAGGAGCCACAACTAAAGCCGCTCATTGATATTCCAAGGATGGCAACGATTACTCAGACTATGGTAAAAGATAGCATCGATGCGTTTGTAAACAGGGACACTGCGCTGGCACGCTCAGTATACGAACGTGATTCTACGGTTGATTCCCTGAATGACCAGATATTCAGGGAGCTGCTGACCTATATGATGCAGGACCCGGCAAACATAACACGCGCTGTTCACCTGCTCCTCATTTCCCGTCATCTGGAACGGATTGCCGATCACTCCACCAACATTGCCGAAGAAGTTGTATACATTGTCAAGGCCAAGGTCGTTAAACACCGCAGCTATAGTCTGGAAGAACCCTAGACCGAACGAGTCGGGGCATGTAGCACGGCATTTATGTCGCTTACCAGTGAACTGAAGTTTTCGTTCCACAAGGGTCGTTCTGGTTTATCAATATTAAGATGTTTGTAAGTGATAAATATTTATATCATTGTAAAAAAACTCCTTCAGCGTCGATACAAAATTCCAAACTCCCATATATACTGTTGGTACTTGTATCCGTATGTGTTTTTCTGAATTCATTCCGGAGTGGATTTGTCTACGACGACATTAGTGTAATCGAAGACAATTACTTTATACGATCGTTCCGCAATCTTCCCGGAATTTTCAGCGGGGATTATTTTCATCTTTCCAGTGAATTAAGCTATCGCCCTGTTGTTACCCTCAGTTATTTTCTGGATTACGCAGTCTGGCGGCTGAACCCTTTCGGATATCATCTGACCAATGTCATTCTTCACGCAATAAATAGCGTCCTCCTGTACTCACTGCTGGCATGGCTTACAAGGATGCGCTCTGTTGCGTTGCTCTCGGCCGTTATTTTTTCAATCCATCCATGCGTGACAGAGGCGGTAAATGCCATTAGCTACCGTGAAGATATATTCGTTTCCCTGTTTTCCCTGCTGTCGTGTCTTTGCCTGATAAAATCAGGCCAGAGATATCTTGTTTCATATCCAAATACACCTCCGCTCTCGCAAGGAAAGACACGGGCAGACAATGGGCGGTCACACCGTCTTGTATCTCTGTGGCGTTTGAGGGCTTATTATGCGCTAGCCCTTATAACATATCTGCTGGGACTGTTTTCCAAAGAGACAGCTATCGTTACTCCGTTATTTGTCCTTTTCTTCTGGTCTTTATGCAAACGGGAATCTCCGCCTTCTGTACTTTCTGCCAGGGAGGGCGTATCAGGTCTGTCTTCTCCATTAAATTCACAGGGCTGCAAAGCTGCCAATCCTGTAAAATCCAGGTGGATTAAAGACTTTATAAACTATTACGCCGGATATATCATGATAAGTTTTTTTTATCTGTTTGTCCGCTTTGTGATCCTAAAAAACCCGCTAGAAATATCCCCTGGCTATATAAACGGAAGTGTCGCGATACATTTCATGACGATGATCAAGGTCCTGGCTACCTATGTAAGGCTTATGTTTTTCCCGTTCCGCCTGAGCGCTGATTATACGATTGACCCGGTCTTGTCCGTCCTCGATCATTCCTTTATCATCAGTATTTTTCTCCTTGCCGCTGTAGGTGTTGTCATTTTCAAGACTATAAAAAGGAAGCAGGAACCAGTGGTCAGGGATCTGGTGTCGGGAGTTAAAGGACAGATACCCGTCTCCCGATCCCTAACCACTCCCGATGGACTTATGGGGAAAAAGCCGTTTTTAACATGCAATACAGCACAGACACCTGGGATATATGGTATGTTTATGCTTTGCTTTTTTCTCGCACTACTCCCCGTTCTAAACATTGTACCCATCGGGCATATTATCGCAGAGCGTTATCTCTATTTTCCGGTTGCCGGATTTTGTGCCATTATGGGTGGCCTTTTATTAGGCGGACTGACAATGCGTTTACCTGGCGATTCCTCTCAACCTTCTTGTGAATCAGAGGAATTACCGGGGGGTTCGGGAGGAAGGATAAAAAAATCGGCCGGGGAAAAGAGGTTTTTACCTGGGAAAACGGTATTCAAAAAGTTCGTCGTTATCTTCCTCATGGTCATGCTATGCACTTCTTTCACTGCAAGGAGTATTGTAAGAAACAGAGATTGGCAGAACGAGTATACCTTTTGGACAACCATTTTGAGAGAACAACCACAAAATTACGATGCGCACAATAACCTGGGAAATTATTTTTACAAGCATGGAAAACTGGATAGGGCAATCAGTGAATTGGAAAAGGCCGTCAGTTTAAAAAAGAATTATCCTGAAGGACACAACAGTCTGGGGACGATGTACATCGATAAGGGATTCATCGACAAGGCAATCGCTGAGTATGCAGAAGCAATAAAATACAAGCCTGTATTTCCAGAGGCGTATTACAATCTTGGAAATGCCTGTATCAAGAAAGGCTTGCTGGATAACAGCATCACATATTTTCAGAAGGCGATCAGTATGGGCATGCAAAATCCCCGGGTATTTAACAACCTTGGCAGTGCATATATTAAAAAAGGCATGTTAGACGAAGCCATAACCCAGTATAAAAAGGCGCTGGCGATCTATAATGACTATGCAGAAGTACACAGCAACCTGGGATATGTGTATACTGAAAAAGGCGATTTAGATAGGGCGATATCGGAACTCCTGCACGCCCTTGAATTGCAACCTGACCACGCCAATGCCCACAATAACCTTGGGGCAGTTTATTGCCAAAAGGGGTTATATGATAAAGCACAACAGGAGTTTTTGATGGCCGTAAAATATGACCCAAAAAACGCCAGTGCACAAAAGAATATCGGTATGATCTACTTTACGAAAGGGGACAGGCAAAAGGCCAGAGAACATTTCATTCAAATGCTGCAATACGATCCTGGTTATATAAATGACCCCAATATATTCGCAATAGTTTCACAACTCGGCTTAACAAAGGAATAAGTATTTCCTTTGCAATGATGACTGGCATCCTTACCTGTCCTGCAAGAACATATCCATTCGCAGATTCACCCATCAGAAGGTTTTTGTTAAGAACAAAATACCTCAATAAATCTATCACTGGCCTTATCTCTTTTTGTGGTAAATATATCCCTGCAAATAACTCATTTCAGCGAAACACTCATCATAATTACTAACTTTTAAGAGACACGTCTTAAAATTTATAGCTCAATCCAACGAAAAACGTTCTTCCTGGCCCGGGTAGATCGTCTGGTATAGAAACATGTCTCGGATCACTATAGTCCTTGCCAGGCAAGTTGAATACCGTCCCATGTATCTCCATAGGTTTAAAGAACCCTTTTGCAATAACCAAAAGATTAAGTAGTGCATATGACGGTAAGTCATATCTTGGACCACCAGCTTCCATGGAATATTTCCCGCTCACAAAGGTACTTATGTTGGTGTTGATATATTTATTTAGTAATGCGCATTTACACCGAAGTCGCCATAATGTTGTGAAGTAAACAGCAGATCATTTCCGCGATTATCTTCGGGATTCTGGAAGGTATAACTCATAAATACGTAATTACCTTTTGCTATGTCTGTCTTCGTCTCCGTCTCGATACCCTGTATGCAAGTATCTCCGAAGTTTTCATACCTCGTAGTGCCTTTAATGGTTGACAAGGTGTGGATGACAATGAGGTTTCTAATTTCATTATCCTGGTACTGTCCTTAAAATTTCCACAAAGGCGCGGTATCCTGAATTCTTAATCTCTTCAGCCTTAATTACCGTAATAATGTCCGGGCCTTATTGATGGGGGGTTCGAGCTTTCTGGCAATGTCCGACATTTGGCCATATACCAGCCATAGACATTCTACGGCTAATTCTTCTTCAAGGACAGCGTTCGTGTAAGGAATGTAGTTCTTGTTGCTCTTGTGATAGCTTCTGTTTTGCCGGTTGTTTCTGCGTATTCGGCAAGAACTACAGGCGAACCGAAAGGGATGCGACTACAGAAAATACAGAGTAACAGGAAAGGTGAAAACCATAAGCCTTTTTTGTTTTGGAACAGTTTGAACCGGAAATTTTTATACTTCCAGGGATGTATCATGAATTCACTACTCATGCGTCAGTGTAATATCGATAGTTAATACGGTAAATTTACCTTGCAATTTCACCACTGTTTGTATAATTTAAGTTATGTCCCTGGCTATTTTCTCAATGTAGAGCGAAGATTCTCTTCGCTCTACAACCACAAATTTAAAATTCCTTGTTCCACCCGCTGTGCTCCCTTACTGACGGGGATAAAGGGAAGGAGTTATTCTTTTTCTTATGACTTTTACCATCGAAAACCTCACGGAACCTGATGTGGAAGCGGCTGTCAGTCTTTTCCATCTCATCATAGATGAATTACACGCCAGGAGTCTTGAGGTGGAACGTCTGCACTTCAAGGGTATTTATCCTGTAGAAGAGGTCAAAGAGCGCATCAACAATAAAGACTGCGTCTATCTTGTTGGCAAGGAGGACGGCAAGGTCGTGGGTTTTGTTTTTGCCTGGGTATCGGAGGGTGTGGGGAATCTCCACTGGATGGGTTTGGCGCCGGGATACAGGAAAAAGGGATACGGAGATAAGCTCTTAGAGGAGACGATAAAGCGCTTCAAGGAAAAGGGCTGTCATGAGGCAAAGCTGTTTACTTATCCTTCCGAGAGAGTGGCATACCATCTCTTTCAAAAGCATGGATTTAAAGAAGTAGCCTTTATTGACCGGAGATTTTTTGGTGCGGGTATCATTCTCATGGTGCGGAAGATCACCCCAATCCCGGAGGAATTTAAGGCGAAAAGGATTGTCCTGGCCGGCGAGGCAGGTCAGGGCATCAAACTCATGGCCCATGCACTCGCTAACATCCTGGCCAAATTGGGGAAAGAGGTGGCCATGAATCTTGTTTACGATGCCACCGTACGCGGGGGTAATATTCGGGCGGAGATTGTATATTCCGATGAGCCAATTGAAGTGCCCTTTTTTGAAGAGGCCGATATAGGACTTCAACTCTCAAAAACTCCGGATCCTGCGGTACGCGCCAAACACGTACTTATCGAGGCGTCTGCCTGTGAAGGGGAATGCAAAAAGTGTGAACTCCGCTGCCCGGTGAGCGACCGCGTCCCTTTTGAGAAGCTTGCCATAGAGCAGTTTAACAGCCCCATTTTTGTCAATATGATTGCCCTTGGCAGGTTGTTGAGCAAGATCGGCATTAATATCGAGACGGTGAATTTTGCCTCGGAATTTCCATCGCAATTTCTCGACGAAAACATAAAGGCAATACGCTATGGTTACACGTACCAGGATTAGTTCGTCCGAAATAGTTGAAAAGGTATCTTATCTTTGCATGAATGCAAATTTTAATTTGAATGTGGACGTCCTTAATGCGCTGAGGGACTCATATGAGGCAGAGGGATCTCCTGTTGCAAAGGAGATATTTGCAGAATTGCTGGAGAACGCAAAGATAGCCCGTGAATGCCAGATGCCCGTATGTCAGGATACAGGGGTTGCCGTTGTCTTTGTTGAGGTGGGAGAGAATGTGGAGATTACCGGGGGGCATCTTTACGAGGCTATTCATGAAGGCGTTCGACAGGGATATGAAAAGGGTTTTTTGAGAAAATCCATGGTTGCCGATCCCCTCAACAGAGTCAACACAGGTGATAATACACCGGCCATTATCCATACAGAATTTATTCCCGGAGATCACCTAAAGATAACCTTCATGGCAAAGGGTGGAGGATGTGAAAATATGAGCCGGATCGCCATGTTAACGCCGGCCGATGGCAGGGAAGGGGTGATTAATTTTGTGGTGGAAACCGTAAAGATAGCGAAGGCCAATCCATGTCCCCCAATTATTGTGGGCGTGGGGATCGGCGGCACATTTGATTACGCTGCTCTTTTGGCCAAAAAGTCACTTTTAAGACCTTTGGGAGCAAAACATGCCAACCCTGACACTGCCGGGTTAGAACAAGAGATGCTGGAAAGGATAAACGACCTGGGTATTGGTGCCCAGGGATTGGGAGGATGGATTACGGCCATGGCTGTCCATGTGGAACATTACCCATGCCATATTGCAAGCCTTCCTGTTGCTGTTAATATCGAGTGCCATGCACATCGGGTAAAAACGGTTGTGTTAGGAGATTCCCAGTAGCTATTCACCGCAAAGGAAGATACGATATGATAAAAGATTTAAAATTGGGAATATTGATTAATTTCAATGTTCCAATGCTGAGAAACGGAATAAAGAGAATTGTTAATAGTCTTTAAAACTTTACGCTCTTTGCGCCTTTGCTGTGAACTATTACTTCCTGGAAGTTACGTATGTCAAATATAATCCATCTAAAAACACCTCTGACGGAGGATGATGTTGTACACCTCAAAATTGGCGATAGAGTCCTCATTAGCGGCATTATTTATACTGCCAGGGATGCGGCCCACAAACGGCTTGTGGAACTTATCGATCAAAACAAGGAGTTATCCTTTGATATTAGGAATCAGATTATTTATTATGTGGGTCCGAGTCCTGCACGACCTGGCAGACCTGTAGGGTCTTGTGGGCCAACCAGCAGCTATCGGATGGACATTTATACGCCACGGTTGCTGGAGAAAGGGTTGAAGGCCACGATTGGCAAAGGTAATCGCTCTGACGCCGTCATTGAGGCCATGAAACAACATAAGGCGGTTTATTTCGCTGCTACCGGAGGTGCTGCTGCCTTGTTGGCAAAGCGCGTAAAAAAAGCGGAGGTTATCGCTTACAAAGACTTGGGGGCAGAGGCCATCATGAGATTTGAGGTAGAAAATTTTCCTGTAGTGGTTGCCAATGATATTTATGGAAATGATCTCTATAAAGAAGGCGTTGCAAAATATCAGAGGAAATAAAGGTACTTTTGATAAGTTTCCGCGATACTGAATATATACGGAGATATTGGATATGAAAAAGATTTTATATATTGTGCTGGATGGACTGGGGGATGGAAAATATCCTTGCAAAGAGCTTGGCAATCGCACGCCTCTTGATGCAGCATCTACTCCGACAATGGATATGCTCGCAAGGGAAGGGCAAACCGGCTTGATGTATACGGTAGGAAAAGATATTGCACCTGAATCTGATATTGCGGTGATCAGTATCCTGGGATATGATGCCATGAAATACTATACTGGTCGCGGTCCTCTGGAAGCACTTGCCGCAGGAATCAAAATCAATGACGGGGATCTTGCCTTCCGTGCAAATTTTGCCACAAGAGGAACCGGCAGATCGATAAAAGACCGACGCGTCGGAAGGAATCTTTCTACGGAAGAGGCCTCGCAACTCTGCAAAGAAATTAATAAGAAAGTAAAACTGGATTCCGTACCGGCTACATTTCAGTTTAAAAACACCCTTGAATATCGGGGGGTATTAGTTATTCGTGGCAAGGATATGAAAAACAAGCTTTCTGGATATGTCACCAACACCGACCCGGCTTACATAAAACACGGTCTTTTGGGGATTGCAAAGGAAACAGGGACTTTTGAAAATATTGTTGAATATTGCATGCCCGCAAAAGATTGCCCGGATACCGGGGCTGCCTACCGGTCGGCATTACTGGTGAATGAATTTACCTTAAAAAGCTGCGAGGTGCTGGACCAATCAGAGATTAATAAAGATCGTATTAAGAAAGGATACCTTCCCGCAAACCTTGTTCTGTTAAGGGATGCAGGTGACAGCCTTCCGAAACTTTCCAGTATGAAAACCAGGTTTAAGAAAAATTTTGGCTGTTTTGTGGAAATGCCAACTGAGGAAGGTATCGCATTACTTACCGGTATGAAGATTGTTCCAATCCCCCCCCCTACGAAAGACCTGGAAAAGGATTATACCATGCGGGCGAATATGACCATCAAACATATGAAAAATTATGACGGACTTTACATCCATATTAAGGGACCCGATGTGCCTGGCCATGATGGTGACGCTGTCAGGAAAAAGGCTGTGATTGAAGCGATTGACCAATATTATCTTACACCACTCATAAACAGCATAGATCTTGATAAGACCATTGTCGCGGTTACTGCGGACCATTCAACCCCTTGCCGGTTAAAATCTCACTCAGACGATCCCGTGCCTTTACTCATCAGCGGAGGAAACATCAAGCCGGACACTACCAGTGCCTTTTCGGAAAAGGCTTGTCTTACCGGAAAGATTGGGAAAATTCTCGGGACGCAGCTTATGCCACTCCTCGTCAAGTATGCGAATGCTAAAAAATAAAAGGACACGGTTCAGAAGGATTGTAATTTCGTGTGGCATAGTCCTTTGTGTGGCTTTAGTCGTTATCCTGATTGTGCCGATATTTATCTCCGGAGATTTTATTCAGCGAAAAGTTACTCAGACATTAAAAGACAGATTCAGTTATATTAGCCAGGTTGGACCTGTTTCTTTTCACTGGCCCAACAGGGTCAATATTTCCAGTCTTACGATCCAAAGGCACGGACAAAACAAAGAGGCTCTCATACATTTTGAGAATATCCATAGCACCTTAAGATTGCTCCCGCTGCTGTTGAAAAAAATCGATGTGAAAAAAATTTCCATACAGCAGATTAATTATGAAAACAGGCTGTTGATAAAAGACCTTGTTACCTACAAATTTTCATTCAGAGACGGTGTTGTCTCCGCACACACACGATTATATATAAATGAAGGCCCGGCTACTATTAAAGGGGTAATTGACCTCCGTCAAAAAAGCCCGGCCTTTGATCTTGCGTTTGAGGCAAAAGATATTTACATTACGCAGGATATTCCCGCTCTTGAACTCTTTCCACTTTTTACTGTTAAAGGAGGTGAAGTTGGGGGTATTCTGAGTATTGTGGGTTCTCTGCAGGGGAAAGGCCTGGGCCGGGAAATTGTTAGCAAAAAGCTTGTTGCCGATATTAAGCTTGATGTAAGGGATGGATACATCCGTGGCAATAAGTTATTATCATCCATACTGGAGATCTTAGGAGAAAAAGATTTATATTCATTTGATTCAATGGAGACGTTAATCCGGATCAAAGACGGCAAGGTTTGTACACAGAAGGTGGATATGCAGGGCCCGCTTATGAGCCTGAATGCATCCGGCATGGCAGAATTTGAAGGTTCTATCTCTTATGATGCAGTGGTCAGATTTAACAAGGAACATTTGGGTAAGGACGTTAAAAAAATTGCGGAGTTAGTTTTAAAACAAAATGAGTTGCCAATAGAAATCCGGGGTACTACCAAAGATCCCAGGGTTGCTGTAAAACTGAATAAAGAGAACCTGGAACATGTCATCAAAGGGTTAGTCAATGACTTTTTACTCAACTCGAAAAAGAAACAGGAAAAAGAAACGAACTAAAAATGAACTGGATTGACTACTCTATCTTTGCCATATTATTTTTTGCAACAGTCTTTGGGCTTGCCAGTGGTCCGGTACTCCAATTTCTCAGGATTGGATGTTTATTGGCCTCTTTTTTTACGGCACTCTTTTTCTACGGCATCCTGAGTAATCTCCTGAAAGGTATTTTCACCCTACAAACTGCCAGCGTATTGAGCTACTTTGTCATCTTTGGAGTAGCATTTATGGTTACATACATCCTCACAGACCTGGTAAAGAGGATACTGGGAAAATGGGAGGTGGGGATTGGACTGAGGTTATTTGGTGGATTGCTGGGAATTCTTAAGGGACTCATCTTTTGTGGTGTAATAATCTTTGGTGTTTTATTGTTTTGCAGTAAACCGATCTGTGACAAGGTTCATGCCTCAAAGATCGCAACTCAGATCGGGAAAGGTATGCAAACTATAGTATCTGTCATTCCGGAAAACATTTCAGACAAAATCAAAGGTTATGCGGAAGACGTCGGGAAAAAGAATTTATCAAAAGATGCAGGGCCTGAGGGATCTGACAAAAACGGAGATTTTAAGTCATCGCTGTGACATGAACTCTTTGTGGTTTTTTCCCTAAAGACGAGGGTATATTCCAAGTTTTGATTTAATTTGTTAAAACGGGAACAGGTTTTTACATTTTTCACAACGACAATTTTTTATTTGACAATCCATATTTTTCATATATCTTAACTTTTTTGATGTTTTTATAAAAACCCATTTATCATTCTTGTTTATGTTAGCCAGGAGTCTTCAAATATTATGAGTCCTCTATCTAAAAATTTTGTGCGGGCAAGCCTGATCTATTTTTTCATTGCAGCTATACTTGGCACAATCATGATTTTTATGAAGAGCTATCCGGCGCAACTGCTTTTTACACATGTCCACCTGAATCTTCTCGGATGGATGTCAATGATGATTTATGGGGTCGGATATCATATCTTACCCCGATTTTCTGGAACGCCACTCGCTTATCCCAAATTGGGGAATCTTCAGTTCTATCTTGCGAATATCGGTCTTGTAGGATTGGTATGTTTCCGTCCGATACATCCACTCGCAGAAATCTTTGCAAGCATACAGGTAGTTTCCGCAGGTTTGTTCGTATTCAATATTTGGATGAGTACGCTGCCTCCCAAACCAGAACCTGAATAATCATTATAATAAAATAAAAAAGGAGAATTCGCAGAATGTATACGATAGGAATCGATATTGGTTCTATGTCCACTAATGGAATTCTGATAAATGATAAAAAGGAAATCCTTTCTTCCATAATTATACCGACAGGTGCCAGCAGTAAAAAGGCGGCAGAGAAAACTTTTCATCAGATACTTACCGAACATAAACTATCCGAACGTAATATTGATTATATTGTTGCTACCGGATACGGGCGTATAAAGGTACCGTTTGCTCATGAAGTTGTGACGGAGATTACCTGCCACGCCAAAGGGGCAAACTTTTTTTTCCCGAAGGCCAAGACTATCATTGATATTGGCGGGCAGGACAGCAAGGTCATCAGGGTCGATGGAAACGGGAACGTTCTTGACTTTGTCATGAACGATAAGTGCGCCGCAGGAACAGGTCGATTCTTGGAGGTTATGGCCAGAACTCTTGAGATAGACCTGGAAGAAATGGGACCGATTTCACTGAATGGAAAGGATAACGTTTCCGTTAGTAGTCTTTGCACGGTTTTTGCAGAATCAGAGGTGGTATCCCTTATTGGGGCAGATCACAGAACGGCTGATATCTGCAGGGGATTACATATCTCCATTGCCAAACGCATCACCGCGCAGTTAAAGAGGATCGGATTAGAGGAAGAAGTTGTTATGACAGGCGGTGTTGCGAAGAATATCGGCGTTGTAACAGAGTTAGAGAGAAATCTTGGCTGTAAGATCAGGATATCGGAAGAGCCACAAATTAACGGAGCGCTTGGGGCTGCATTGATTGCTTTAGAAAAAGCACTGTCAAAGATTCAAACTTCTGTGTCTGTTTCTGGAAATTCGTCTACGGGCGCTTCCATTGCAGAATTTTCGATCGAAGACAATACCTTGCCTAAAATAGGTTATTTTTGTTCGTATACACCGGTAGAACTCATTCGTGCCGCTGGATTTCATCCGGTCAGAATCAAGGGTTCTGAACAGGAATCGAGCGCTGCAAATGAAATGCTTTGTGGCAATATCTGCCCTTATATCAAGGCTGTTGTTGATCAGAAAATCAATGGCAACCTGGAAGATTTTAAAGGAATGGTATTTGTCAATTCGTGTGACGGGATGCGCAGGCTTTATGATGCGTGGGTGAAATTGGACGAAGGGAAAAAGTCGTTTAACTATATTCTGGATATCCCCAAAAATACCGATGATGCAGCAGTTTTTTATTACGCAAATTTATTAAAAAACTTTAAAGAAAAACTGGAAACCTTTTTTACACTCAAAATCCACCACGACGATATCAACCAGAGTATTACCTTATACAATGCAGTCAGGGAGAAGGTCAGGTTATTTTTGCAAAAGTACTGGAGTGGATATATTGGACAATCCGGTTACGAGATATTTTCCCTGTTAAAGAAAGGTGTAAATGTAGTTCCGGAAAAATTCCAGACTTATTTAACCCACATCATGAAACAAAGGGAAGATATACGTGATACGAGGGACATACCCCGGCTCTTCGTCTGGGGAAGCATTATGGAAAATGAGAAAATTATGAAGATTATAGAAGATGCAGGCGCCAAGGTTGTTGCGGAGGATTTGTGCAACGGGAGCCGATACTTTGATGCCCAGATTCATATCAGCGATGACCCCATTCTGTCAATTGCAAAAAGATATATCAAGCGGTCTCCTTGCTCTCGTATGGTCAATATCTTTGAGAGGATTAATAAAGTACTGACCATCATGCAGGAGAAATCGATTCATGGGGCGATTTATCACACCCTAAAATTCTGTGATCATAATCTCCTGGATTATCCCGTGATCAAAAAGACGTTCCATGATAAAAATATCCCGCTCCTTCATCTCAATTGCGATTATACCCTTAGTAGCGAAGGGCAAATCAAAACTCGAGTTGAGGCGTTTCTCGAACAATTAACCAGCACTCCAGGAAAGAGTAAATAAAACATGATATCAATTCGTAAGTGGAAGGAGTGGATAGAGCCGTTTCTTCGTCGTATTTCTCCGGTTTTTTTCAGGGAACTTTTGCGGTTCCTAAGGGTATATTATTTTTTCCGTCGCGGAAACAAAAAGAAGGAACTGGTTTCCCTGCGTGTTCAGACCCGTGTGGGTGTAAAACATCTCTATAATGCATTTACCCACCCTAGGCGAACTGTCTGGACGACCATGTTCGTCCCCTCAGAGATTCTATTTCCCATGGGACTCTATCCCTTTTGTCTGGAAATTGGCGCGGCGCTCTTTGCAGGTATGGGGCAGAGTTCGCGTGGGCTGCTGATGGCCGAAGCGTACGGAGTTCCTACAGACATTTGTTCCTTTCACCGGTCTGCCATTGGGCACACATTCAGAAACCTGTTTCCAAAAAACATCCTCCAGGTAGCCACTACGACGCTCTGTGATAATAACACCAAGACGATGAAAATATGCGAGTCTGTAACCGGAAAAGAGACTATCGTTCTTGATGTGCCGTATGTGGCAGATGATTACTCTGTTATGTATCTTGCAAAACAACTGGAAGATTTCGTGAAACGGTTAGAGGTGGTGACAGGAAGGAAGATGAAACAAGAGGCGTTTGAAAAGGCAATTGAATACTCAAACCAGACGCGGGAAAAGATGCTCGAAGTCAATGAACTGAGAAAAGATCCATATTGCCCCCTTAATGGTAGTAATGCGTTAGGATTTATGTTTCCCGGATATTTGTTAATTGGCTCTAAATTGTCAGTAGAGTTTTTCTCCAGCTTAGCTGCTGAATTGCGTGAAAAGATTGCAGAAAACAAAAGAAATGCAAATAGAAAAACTCCTGCAGACCAGATCAGAATTCTCTGGCTCGAATTAAAACCGTATTTTAAAGTTGATTTCTTGACAAAGTTAGAACAGGAACAAGGGGTCAAGATTGTCTTTGAGGAAACGAATTACGTTTATTGGGACAAGCTGGACCCGCAGAAACCTTACGAAAGTCTGGCTAAAAAACTTATAACGAACCATTATAATGGTCCGTTAGAGCGGCGTATTGAGGTAACCAAGAAGCTTGCCAGGGAATATCGGGTGGATGGTGTGGTTGTATTTTCATCATGGGGTTGCAGGAGAAATAATGCCGCTGTACCCACATTGAAAAGGGAATTGAATAAAATGGGTTATCCATTTCTCAGCCTCGACGGGGATTGCGTCGATGACCACAACTACATGCCGGGACAGTTTTCCACCAGGATTGAAGGCTTTTTGGAGATGTTGCTGGGAAGAAAAGCCAACACAAATCTTCTGCAACGTGAAATGACCGAAGCCGGTGTAGTCTGATTTCAGACACTGAAATTTTCAGGGCACAAAGTCACTAACTAATGAGAAAAGTATAAACAGCGAAAAGAAGTTAACGACCAACACCGGATTGCCGGTTCCTGATAACCAGAATGTCATGCCGCCGGCCCCCACTGTCATATGTTGCTGCAGGATGTATGGCTTTTGGAGAAACTCGCCCAATTTGGCAGGGAGGTAATAGCTGAGTGCAGGATGCACGTCAAAGGTTCCGGCGCCTACGGCACGTTTACTGTCACCCATGATATCACCCGTTATACCAGGGCGAAAATCTTCTCTTTATGTGGGAAAGAAAACGTAAGCCTTTTGTTCCGGGTTCTCTACAGTAGCCGGAGAGTTTGGCACTGCTGATGCCAAGCGTGACATCCGCGGTTTTGCCATCAAGTTCTATACGGAGCAGGACAACTAGGACCTTATGAGTAATATAACACCCCCGGTATTCTTCCTGCGTGACCCTCTCAAGTTCCCCGACTTGAATCACGCCGTCAAGCGCGACCCGCGCACCAACATGCGCAGCGCTAAAAACAACTGAGATTTCTGGACACTCCCGCATGAGGCACTCCATCAGGTTACCATTGTCATGAGCGACCTTGGCATTTCCGCCACCTACCACCCATGCATGGTTTCGGTAGTAAGAATTATCACTTTGCTAAAAAACGTTTGTAAAAAATATTTTTAAGTCATAAGTCTAGTTCGACCCAACTTACTACAAATCAATGCTTTGCGACTTATTTTATACTTGACTTGCTCCCTTGCTCCCGCTATTAATTGCACTTGTGAACTTTTCTGCCAACCAATA
>JABRVT010000107.1:0-3663 GCA_040048245.1 Candidatus Brocadia sp. | reverse complement strand
GTATACCAATACCCCCGGACGCCCCCACAATGGACTCTTCAGGCCTGATTCCCATCCCCATCCCCTGCGACATGGATTGAAAAGATTTTTCCGGGTCACGAAAATCCGGATACTCTCCCCCGGCAAAGTAGAAATCGTTTCCGTCTGAATCTATTAATGCGCCGAATCCCTTTGTAAATCCCACCCCCTGGGCGAATTGTCTGCTAAAATAAACGTCATTACCTCCATGCTCTCTCAAAAGCCCTGTTCCGCAGAATCCCACCCCCTGATTTGCAACATGGCCGCTGTAAAAATCGTTACCCTCGTTATCCATTAACAGCCCGATTCCAAACAGGCAAGACCCCTGCGAAAAATCCTGGCTCAAATATTTGTCATTTCCCATAAAATCCATCAGGAGACCGATTCCAAACCTCCCCGTACCCTGAGAAAATGGGCCAGTTGCATGGTAAATATCGTCTCCTGATAAATCAATGCAGATAGAGACTGGAATATCTTTACTGGACGAGCCTGGATTATTAAAGTAATAATCATTACCTCCGAGGTCGATAATTACCGCCGCATCGGCATAATAATATGATGTGCCAGTTCCGCCTACAACAATCTTCCCGATGTTTGTATCCTGAACAAACAGGATATCACCGGTAAAATTTTTTGTATCGTTAATTTCTGTATCAGTTTTTTCAGGAGCATTTATACATTGAAGGAACTCTGACAAGTGAAATGGTGATATTTTCGTTTGTATCGTATCGGGATGCATCTTTCTTAGATCGTTTATTTCCTGCCCACTACAGACAGGGACAAGTTTGCTCAACAGCAATGATGTAGCCTCGAACAACTTCGCCAGATCCACTTTTTGAGAAACGGTCAATACTCTGGCAAGGTCTTGTGGTTCTATCTTCGTATCGGGCAGCCAAATTTTATGGGCGTTTTGATACAGGAATTCAAGCTCCTCCTGGGATAAGTTACCGAATGCCTCTTTTATAAGAGAAACACAGGGTGCTAAGCTGTCGATGATACATTGGAGTTGCCCTTGCAAAGAATCGCCAGCCTCCATTTTTTGTGTTTGCTCAATATCCGGCGAAACATTTGGGGATTTATTGACCGCCCTTCTTTTCCCTCCTTCACAAAGAGGGGATAAAGGGAGTGGGGCCGTATTGATGTTGAGATTATTCGGCTTAACATCTAACAGTTCTGCCGCACACTCTATTTGAGCGCAAATGTCTTCACCACAAAACGTATCGACGATGGCCTGTCCAATTTTTGGGGTGTCAAATGGGCGTAACATGAGATAATTTACGATGGACAGACGGAACGGATTTGTCTCTTCATTGGATTGAAAACCTTCCCGGGCATATGCCTCTTCACCAATCCTCTGCAATGTTGCGCCAAGCATGTCCCTGTATCTTTCGTTTCTGATTGCAAATTCGATAAAACTCATTCCTGTATCTTTTGAATTGGATGTCCTTTTTACTTCTTTACCCGAAGTTAGATTTTCCACCCCGCCCCACTCTTCGTAAGGGGGGGTATTTTTATCCTCTTTTGTAAACTCGTGACCTACCTTTGAGATAAAAGGAGTAATAGGTTCCGTTATGTTCTTTAATAATTTTCCAAAAAGTATCGGCTTAAATACCAATTCTACGTTATCTCTGTAAACGGTAAGTACCGGCACACCGCCGGCGCCAATGGCTTCTACGGTCTTCTTGAATTGGATGAGATTAAGTTCATCCTTTCCTATGGTAGATTCGTCATTGATCTTCGTAATAATATCCCCTGCCCTTAAGCCAGCCTCAGCAGCGGGTGATCCCAGCGTAATCTCTTTTACCAGAATACCCCTTCCTTCCACATTTTCCATAAAGATACCCAGCCACCCTTTATCGAAATTGACCTTATCCTTCCTGAATCCCATTTCTTCGAGACCAAAGAAGTTTTTAGTGTCAAAATCCTGACTATCCACAGAGACCTGTATAGCTTCATCCGCCAAAATATTCAGGGACATAGTGGATATTACGAGGACACATAAAAAATAAAAAGATACAGAATAGAAGATTTTATTGAGCATGGTCAGGTATGTTTTATACTTATTGCAAAAGTAGCAATTAAAAATTCAGAATAATAGAAGCAACTTCCAAAAGCAATGGGAAAATTTTATAAGACTGAATAAAGGGATAAAAATAACAAGTAACAGTTACAATAACAACATTGTCTTGAATCCTTTGAAATTACTGCTAAAATAAAAGCAAAGGAACAGCCATTCGTAAAGATGCCTGAAAGGCCTTGTGCGTATTATGCAAATATCACAGAAGCCGTCCGATAATTTCTCTCCCACAAAAAAACAACTTATTGTCATTTACTTTCTGGCAACAACGTTATTTATAGGTACTATAATAAAAATAGGCATGGATCGGCATTGGTGGTTACCGGAAACGGAAATTGTCAGTACGCTTAAACCTGAGGATATAAAAGTCAAACTTGATATCAACACTGCACCCTGGTATGAATTGGTATTATTGCCGAAATTGGGAGAGGTAAAGGCAAAGGCCATCGTTGCCTACAGGGAAAAACATGGCAATTTTAAGACGTTGGATGAGTTGTCCAAGGTCAAAGGCATAGGGACGTCCATTATAGAGGCCATAAGAGATCATATAAGGATCGGATCAGATACGGCAAATGTTAGTCTGGATAATTGAGAATAGAATTTATGGGAAACGAGCGGCAAAAAATCCTGGATAATCCATGCGTCCGTGTAATACTCATTGGTATTTCAATTATTGTTTTTTCTACCCTCTGTTATTTTTTGAGAGGGACGATCATCTCCCTTTTACTGGCATTTATCATAGCTTATATTTTCAATCCTGCAGTCAGTTTCCTCGAGCATAAACGCATACATCGGGGATTCGGGATTGCCATTCTCATTATTGCCGTTCTCCTATCAACGGCGGGATTTCTCACCTATGCAATTCCTAAAACGGTCAATGGTGTTTATCAAGTTGGCGGTATCGTCAAAGACCGCTATCCAAAATATCAGGCTACCTTCGAGGCATGGATTAGAAAATATGAGAGCACGGAATTTGGTCAATCAATTAAGTCATTACTAAAAGAGCGTATGGAACCCGTCCTCGACCACGATCGGGGTAAGATTGAACCAGCAGGCATACAAGAATCCGATAAGCAGGGACGTACCTCTATCTTGGCGGAAGGCGACGATAAAGAATCTCGTTTTAAAAAGGCACGTTTTATTGAAGCAGTAATGGGGTTCAAAAAATATCTTCCACAGGCTATGGGTTTTTCCCTGAACATCGGTAAGAATATCTTTTATAGTACCTTTGGTTTCCTGGGCATTATGGTAAATTTTATCATCTTCAGCGTTGTATCGGTTTATCTGCTCAAGGACTTTAATATCATTGCCCAAAACATAAAAACCATTTTCCCTTTATCAAAAAGGGACCAGGCAATGAGTCTTTTATCCAGAGTAAACGACAATCTCCGATATTTTCTACGGGGCCAGCTTATCATCTGTCTTATCCTTTCTATCATCTATAGCGTGGGTTTGACAATAACAGGCGTACCATTATCATTTCTTGTTGGCTTTGTGGGCGGTTTTGGTAATCTGATTCCCTATGTTGGAACAGGTGCAGGCATGGTGTTAGCTTCTATGCTCGCGCT
>JABRVT010000106.1:0-1079 GCA_040048245.1 Candidatus Brocadia sp. | reverse complement strand
CGCCTGTAGCAGAATAGGAGATAGTATTATTGATTTATATGAATTGGCAAGTGCAGGATGTTTTGACGATATTGATGATGATCTGAAAGATATTTTTCAGTATCCACATTTAAATGAATTTATTGCAAGAGGAAAAACAATTACTTCATCGGTAAGAAAGAGAATACAGGAGTTATTTGATGAAAACAATGACAAATTAAAATCATCTGTTTCACTACGGAAAAATATTCTGAAATCTGTCAGCAGCGTTAAAATGCTATTGCCTCTGCAAATAGGCGATTACACGGATTTTTATTCCAGCGAATATCACGCCACCAACGTCGGCAAAATGTTCAGAGACCCCAACAATGCATTGCTGCCCAATTGGAAGCATTTACCTGTCGGATATCACGGACGGTCTTCCAGCATCTTTGTGAGCCCGCATTCTTTCTATCGTCCTAACGGACAAACTAAACCTGCCGATGCCGATAAACCCGTATTCGGTCCCACCAAATTATTGGATTTTGAATTGGAAACGGCATTTGTGATTGGTAAAAACACTCAACAGGGCGAAGTTATCTCTGTAAATGAGGCAAAGGATTACATATTCGGGATGTTGCTGTTCAACGACTGGAGTGCCCGGGATATTCAGACGTGGGAATATCAACCTCTCGGACCGTTTCTGGCAAAAAATTTTACATCTACTGTTTCACCTTGGGTAGTAACGATGGAAGCGCTGGAACCTTTTTATATTGAACCTGATTTTGACCAAATTCCTGAACCTTTGCCGTATTTAAGGCAATCACACAGAAAGTTATTGGATATTTGCCTGGAAGTGTATATTCGCACTAAAGACGGTACAGAAACCAAAATATGCGAGAGTAACAACAAATATCTGTATTGGACAATAGAACAACAACTGGCACATCATACTATCAACGGCTGCCCCGTCAATGTCGGAGATTTGATGGCAAGCGGCACTATCAGTGGTCCTGAACCACATCAGTTCGGAAGTATGTTGGAATTGACCTGGCGGGGCACAAAGCCGTTGAAACTCAACAACGGAGAAGAAAGAAAATTTATTCAAGACGGAGATACCG
>JABRVT010000105.1:0-14119 GCA_040048245.1 Candidatus Brocadia sp. | reverse complement strand
TTTATGATTTTCCCCAGTGTTCTGGAAGGGCGCCATAAAACATAAAATAATCAAGCCTTATCCCGCTATTTCGCTATCTTTTTTGCCTATTAACTTTTTTTATCTTGGGATTAAGGTTAAAAGCCCTATTCATAAAACGTAGAATATGTTATACCGCTTCCATCCAGATTGAACGTTATTGCCCCATCCCTGTGCGTCTGCAAAATCATGATATGATGTTTTTGTAAGATATCAAGCGTCTTTAGAGAGGTTATACCGTCGCTAGAATTGATGAAGGCGTATGTGGGTTGTACCGTAATCAAAAACCTTTCCATATTGTTTATAAAGGAACCATGATGGGGTATCTGAATGATATCGGCTCTGATTTCTGAAGATCTTGACAGGATTGATTCAATTCCCCTCTCTTCAATGTCTGCACAGAGAATAATGGAGTACCCGAGGTATTCAATCCTGACGACACAAGAATTATCATTTGTTGAGGTAATATCATAGGCAAAAGGCGGAGGATGTATTATTTTTACCACGGCAGGTTCAAACCCCCTGAGAACTTCTCCAAAAGTAAGGGCTGCTGTACGGATGCGTTTTTTACCGAGAAAAGCAAGAATTCTTTGTCCCTCTTTGGATGAAAACAGATGCGGCTGCGAATAGACAGCTTCTACACTGAATCTTTCAATGACAGACGGCAAACCGCTGATGTGATCATTATGCCCGTGGGAGAGGATTACCAGATCAATCTTTTTTATACCCTGACCCCACAAAAAGGGAGCCACTATATTTTCTCCTACATCATAATTCCGCCATGAACCTGCATCATACAGAATGTTTTTCCCATTTGGAAATTGGATAACTACTGCGCTCCCGTGCCCCACATCTAGGCAAGTGACCTTCAAAGAACGGTTTGTGAATCTAAGCATGCCTGAAAAAATCACAATATTGGCGCTCAGCAGGCCAAATATTAGGATTCTAACCGGATCTATTGATAAAAAGTCACGGCAGAGAACCAGAACAATAAACATATAATATCCGGCAATCTCAATTGGTGACGGCCCACTGACATAGAAATAAGAATAAGGCAAGGATGCAAGGTTTGAAATCAGAGATTCCAATACAATATCTGCATTCGATGCCAGCCAGGCAGAGGCATATGCCAGAGGGGGGCATATCGTCCCCAGCGTCAGTAACACGATACCGCAAGTGATGATAATCCAGAAAAACGGGAATACAAGAATATTAATAACGGGGACAAAGGGTGTGAAAAGATGAAAGTAATGAGCAGTAAGAGGCATCGTTGCCAGCCATGCAGCAAGGGAAACACAGAAGGACTTTCGCAGGTATTTTTTCAGGAAAAATAACCGTCCCCGTTCGGCTTTTACCTGTAATGATTCTATGAATAAAGCCGTTTTAAACAATGCCCCTTCAATCTTTGACGTTCCATAGACAATGCCCATTGTTGCCAGCACTGACAGCTGGAACCCGATATTGAAAAGATCCAACGGGTTTCTGACAAGGATAAAGAACATGGCAGCAAAGATACCGCTGGTAATGTCCCATTGCCTGCGTACTAAAAAACTGCAGAAGAAAATAACGGCCATTATGCCGGCGCGGAGTACAGGTGGATTAAGTCCGGTTAAAATGGTATATAAAATAACAATCAGCATGACAACAAGCGTTGACAGGGTCTGGTTTATTCCCAGGAAGCGCAGTGGTATCAGTACGGTAAAGACGACAATGCCAACGTTAAAACCACTGATGGCAATGAAGTGTATGACGCCCGTTTTCATAAAATTATCAATTGTTTCGTTTGGAAGGTCATCACGGTTGCCCAGCAACATGCTGCTGATTAGTGGAGCGCTGTTGTGAAAAGTATAAGTATAGATGGTGCTGTTTAATGAATTATGCAATGCGTACAGAAAACTGTATATACGGTTACTGCGATACGGCCCTCTGACCTGTATGTTATTTGTGTGTACTACCGTCATTAATCCGCGAACCGGCGGCATTTGCTTTTGCAGGTAATTTTTGTAGTCAAATTCATGGGGATTCGCGGGAGGTTTTGGCAGGAATGTGTACCCGAAAAGTGTCACTCTTTGTCCGTAAACAAACTTATTTACCATCAGCAATGCGTTGTCTGCCCCTGAAATTTCTTCTTTCGATGGATATACATTTACTTTAATAATGCCGGATATATCTTTCCATCCCGATGCAGTTTCTACCCCTTCTACACGTATTGTAAAAGAGATTTTGCAATTGGATTTTCCTGAAATCTGTCCTGATTTCACCTGGAATAACCGTTTATTCCATATGCTTTCATCCACCAGAACAGGTGGATTTATAATTACCCCTGAGATGCGCTGTAAGGATTTGTGGATGGTGAGAGTGTGTTCAATATGGTTGGCAGGAAGAAAATCTGTCCTGGAATCATAGTACGCTATAGATACCACAACAAAAAAGACAGACAGGCATGGGAGAAAAAAAGTTCTGAATTTGTATGAAGAGAGACATATAAAGCAGGAGACCCATAACAGGATGCCTGTTCCGATGGTAAAACAAACAGGAATCTTTGTGTGTGCCCCTGCATAGATGCCGCAGATAAACAAAAGGGCAATAAAAACAACAGGCCGTTGCATAATTTATTATTTGTACATATTTGTAATATCTGTAGCATTCCCGACGTATAAAATGGCCGGAAATTTATCATCAATACCGGGTTAGAGAAATTTAGCGAATGGTATTCCAATTTACGATGGGAAGCCAGGCTTACCTTCGTTCGCCAATGCGATTTTTCAGTTTCAATTCCTTGGTATTATAAGACCTTGTTAGAAATATCGCCACTTCAACCGTCATTCCAGGCTTCAAGAATCCCGTTGGGTCGTCTACCGTAATTTTAACCCTGAATGTCTTTATATCCTGCCTGCCCCGTAATACATCCCGTTGTGTTGCAAATTCGGCATAACTTCCTATCTCTGAAACCTTTCCTTTAAATGTTCTGTCGGGCGCCCCTTCCGTTCTGATAATTGCTTCGCCATTGAGTGTAATATTCCCAATCAAGGTTTCCTCTATATCTACCCTCACATAGAGGTTATTCAGATCAACAATCGTTAAAATCGTCGTACCCGGTGTTGCCATTTCGCCTTTTTCCAACGACTTGAATACAACTATCCCCGACAGTGGGCTTTTTATTATTGTGTCTGCGTACTTAGCCCGATTATATGATAAATTGGCTTCAGACTCCCAGAGACTGGCTTTGGCGTATTTTAGCTGGCTTTCAGCCGTATTTAATTGTGCAGCAGCAGCGTCTTTCTTTGTATGTGCTGCCGTGAGTTTTGCTTTTGAAGAGTCATAGTTTGCAACTGCAGTATCATAATTGGCAACCGCGGTGTCAAGAGATTCCCTTGAAATGGCTTCGTGTTCGTAAAGGGCTTTTGCCCTGTCCATCTGCCTTTTGGCCTCTTCCATCTGAACCCGGTTTTTCACCACATCAGCAGCGGCACTTTTTATTTCTGCCTCGGCATTTGCAATATTTGCCTTCGAACTCTCAATGGTTGCTTCTGAAACGCTGACTTCGGCCTTTGCCTTCTCAACCCCGGCAAATGCCTGCTTTACCGATGCCCTGAGGTCCTTAGCCTCAAGCGTAATGACTCTATCACCTTTCCTGACCGCGTCACCTTCCTTACAGCATATATAGGAGATCTTGCCAGGAACCTTTGTGGAAATATTGACCTCTATACCCTCAACAATTCCGGCTGTCTTAATAAACTCTGGTATCTTACCCCTTTTTGTGAAGAAAATAATTAAGGCAGCCGTAAGTATCAAAACGATACTAGCGAAATAAACCCATCGTCTCTTCATGAATTAACTTTCGTGGAACAGCCTAACCCGAACAAGTCGGAACTGTAAAATGGAAAGTGAAAAATGCAAATTTCAATGGTAGGGGCTGGGTTACCCCGTCCCCCCCATCTGCCTACTGCCAACGTAAGCAAACAAATGGGATAGTTATTTAAAAATTACACAAAAAGAAGTTTTTAGAGGGTAATACGATATTTTTATCTGTGTAAATATAAGCCTTTCGTGGTGTATTTTCAAAATAAATCCAGGTAGTTTTTTGGGTTAAAGGTGGGTTAAAATTGAGGTAAATTTTAATTATAGGAAGGATGTGTATCGCGAACTTCGGTTCGCAGGACAGCGACATAAGTTAGACTGCCTTTGGCAGCAATTTTTTAGATACACGGCAAATGCCGATTAAAAACAACCCCCTGAATCCCCCTTAATAAAGGGGGATTCAGGGGGTTGTCTAATATGCTATGATACAAACTTTGGAATTCCTTGTCATTAAATGTTGCGCTACAGTTCCGGTTCGGGTCAGGAATGATTCTCCAGCTTTCCATATAAAGTCAGGTCTGTTACTTCATGTATCATAACATCTACCAGTCTTCCTATCAGGTCCGTTGAACCATTGAAAACGACAATGTGGTTTTGCCGTGTTCGTCCTGATAACTTATTCAAATCGGATTTGCTGGCGCCTTCGACAAGTACCTGCGCCTTCTTACCAATCATTTTTTTATTCTCTTCCAGGCTGATACATTTTTGCAATTCCAGCAACTTTATGTTTCTTGCCCTTTTAACCTCGTCAGGCACATCATCTTCCAACTCTGCCGCCTTCGTCCCTGTGCGAGGTGAATATTTAAATATAAAACAGTTTTGGAAACGGATATCTTCCATCAATCGCACCGTTTCCTGAAAATCCTCGTCTGTTTCTCCCGGAAAACCCACGATAAAATCGCTGGCTACCGTAATATGAGGAATCAATTCCCTTGCATAAGAGATTAAATCACGGTAATAACCCGCTGTGTAACCGCGCCGCATTCTCTGGAGTATCTGGTCAGAACCCGACTGGGCGGGCATGTGCAAGTGTTCACAGACCTTTTCCAAACGGCTTATGATACGAATGAGATCGCGGGACATGTCTGCCGGATGGGAGGTCACAAACCGTATTCTTTCTAGCCCGTCTAAATCATTCAATTCAGAAAGCAGGTCTCCGAGCGTAACGTTTCCGCTCAAACCTTTCCCGTAAGAATTTATATTTTGCCCGAGTAGGGTAACTTCCTTGCAACCGTTCGATACAAGGGTTTGCACCTCTTCTTTTACATCGTCAATTGTCCGGCTGATCTCCCGTCCCCGCACATAGGGCACGATACAATAGGAACAAAAGTTATCACAACCCCGCATAACAGTGACGAATGCCTGATACATGTTTGGCCGGTAGGTCACTGCCCTCTTTACGTTAACGATTTGATCTTCGTCTATAGCGAGGACATGTGAGCCATGATTTTGAATCTTCAAGAGCAGTTCGGGCAGCCGTGAAAACATACGCGTCCCGCAGACCAGGTCCACATGGGGCATACGTTTAAATATCGCCTCACCGTCCTTTTGCGCCATGCATCCAAGGACACCCACAATGACTTCGGGGTGTCTTTTCTTCAATGTTTTTAATGCCCCGAGATGAGAATATACTTTATCCTCGGCATGCTGACGCACACTGCAGGTATTAAACAAGATGACATCGGCTTCGTCAACCCTGTCAACAATTCTATAGCCTTCTTCCTGCAATAGCCCTAACGAAAGCTCGGCATCGAGCTTATTCATCTGGCAGCCGAAGGTTTCAAAAAAAACGGCCTTGTATCGCCGGTCTTTATTAGTAAAATTAAAAGAATCAATCATGATACCGGTCTATACAAATGGTAAATGCATTTCATATTTGAGTTCAGTTTTAAAGGCAAACCAAATTTTGTAAGCGTTCAGCTATCAGTTGTCAGCAACCAGCATCTGTCTGACTGTAGAAGGCTGGCGCTGATAGCTTAAAAATCTAATTTTAACGAACCCTGTAATGTAATCCAAGTATTTTTTGGGTATCGCGTCACTGTGCTATCCAGATTTGAACTTCACCGATTTGCTAAAATTCTGAACAGGGAAATATTTTTGCAACGATTAACATAATATGCTACAAATCCATCTGTGATCGGAGCCTCCTTTGGGTAAAAATAGCGGTAAATTTTACATCTACAGGATACTCATGCAGGTATGAGAATATTAGTCGTAGAGGACGAGAAAAAATTAGCCACCTATATTAAAAAGGGACTCGAAGAAAACCACTTTGCCGTCGACGTAAGTTACGATGGGGAAGAAGGCCTCTTTATGCTCGATACCAATGAGTATGACCTCGTTATCCTTGACATCATGCTCCCCAAGAAGAATGGGTTCGAGATACTAAAAGAAGCTAGAAACAATGGTAAAGACATGCCAATTCTTCTATTGACCGCAAAAGATGCCGTTGAGGACAAGGCTCATGGGTTAGATTTAGGGGCGGATGATTACCTGGTAAAACCCTTCTCTTTTATAGAGCTGACAGCACGGGTACGGGCATTAATCCGAAGGGGAAAGGTTCGTTACCAAACCAGGTTAACGGTTGCAGACCTTTCTTTGGATCTGGCTGCGCACCGCCTTTATCGAAATGGGCAGCCCATAGACCTTACCAATAAAGAATTTTCCCTGCTGGAATTTTTCATGAGAAATCTCAACACGGTGTTGACCCGTACCCAGATTGCTGAACATGTATGGGATTACAATTTCGACAGTCTCACCAATGTGATAGACGTCTTTGTAAATCGCCTGAGAAATAAAATAGATAAGGACCGTACCCATAAACTGATTCATACGATTAAGGGCGTAGGGTACATCATGAAGGATGAAAAACCATGAACTCATGGACAATCCGCACAAAACTTACTTTTTGGTATACAAGCATTTTTGGGGGCACCCTGTTTCTCTTTGGTTTACTAACGTATCTTGCATTCTCTTATGCTAATAATAAACACATAGACGTTGGACTTGAAGAAGAGGCTGACGGCATCGCTCATCATGCACAAATCAGTATGGATTCTTTCAAGGAGTATGTAACGCGCATCTCAAATGAAAGAGAAGAATGGGCTTCTGGGAAATACGTTGCAATACTCAATCGTACGGGAAATCTTCAATTCCGATCAGGAAACCTTGCGTATAGTTACTTAAACCTGAGCAGCGACCAAATTAAGGAAATTCTTTCAGGGAAAACATACTTCAAGACTGTGAAAACTTCCAAGGGGTGTCTTTTACGCATTATTACGATGCCTACAGTAGATAGACAGCAATTAATTCAGATTGGAATTGCTGTTAATAAAGGTAGCGCCCCCAAAATCTTTTTACTTGCCCTCGTATGTTTGGGATGCATCGCAATTATCGGCAGTTGGGTGGGTGGATGGTTTATGGCAAAAAAGGCATTAAGCCCTATAAAGTGCATGATTAAAGAACTTCAGAAGATTGAAACAGAACACCTGGAGACAAGGCTAACAATATATCCTGTGAAAGACGAGATTAGCGAGCTTGCAGGAGTAGTCAACGAGATGCTGGCTCGACTGGAAAATTCATTTAACCAGGTCCGCCAGTTCACGACCGATGCCTCCCATGAATTACGCACACCCATAGCCATCATGAAGGCAGGAATAGAGGTCGCCTTGTCCAGGGAAAGGGAAATCTGTAACTATCAACAAGTGCTTGCTAATACCCTGGAAGACCTTAGGCGACTTTCAAAAATTATTGAAAACCTGTTTATCCTCGCAAAGGCAGATGCAGGACGATATGAATTACATACGAAACGGATGAATCTTTATCCTGTTATTACGGAAATTGTTGAACAATTAAAGCTTATCGCTGAACCGAAAAATATCTTTGTATCCACGGAAAAGATGGAAGATGCATTCGTCGAGGGAGATGAGTTGCTTATTCGGATGTTGCTCTTGAATTTAATCGACAATGCCGTGAAGTATACTTATCCCAATGGGACAATTAAGCTGTCCCTCGGCAAAGACAATGGCTGTGCAAAAATCGTCATTAAAGACAATGGTATTGGTATTTCTCCGGAAGATATTCCTCATATATTCGACCGTTTTTATAGAGCGAGCAAGTCCCGTACAGCCGACCACACCGGCGGAGGACTTGGTCTGAGCATCTGTCAATGGGTCGTCAAATCCCATCATGGTACAATAACGGTAGAAAGCGAACTGCATAAGGGAAGCATTTTTACCGTTACACTACCCGCCTGCTAACATTTATCAAGATTACAAAAAATTCATTTAGCATTCATCTTCTGTTAATAAGCAACATAATATAATATTGAATTAAATGAAGATGTCGATTTTATGTGTGATGATTGCCTTAATAGCAGGGTGCGCTACATATCGTCCCATACCGATAGACCGTTTTTCGGTGGATATTGCTTTGAAAGCTCCGTCAATGGTTGAGGTGCGAGTTCAGGCAAAAATGATCCAGCATCCAATCTTGAAACCGATTGATTTCGACGACCGGGACGGAATCTCCCCGGATGAGGCGTCCATCCTGGCGGTATTGGCGAATCCCAAGTTGCGCGCCATTCGGAATCGAAAAAAAGTTGCAATGGCCCAACTGATCCAGGCTGGCATTTTGCCCAATCCCCAACTCTCTTATAGTCTTGGCATTCCCACAGGAGGAAATACACAGGGCACGATCAATGCCTTCGGATTAGGCTTAGGTTGGGACATCACTTCCCTTATCGCCAGAAATGCAAGAATGGATGCTGCCCGATACCGTGTGGATTCAGTGGACATCGATGTGGCCTGGCAGGAGTGGCAGGTAGCTCAGGCAGCGAAATTGCAAGTCTACCGATTGTTATGGATAGGCCAGCAATTAAAACTTGCAAGAGTGGCTGTGAAAGGGCTTCGGGAAAATCTTAAACTCGTCAAAAAGTCAGTTCAATTTGGTGAATTAACCGCGGTAGATCTTGCGGCTGCAGAAGCTGCCCTCCAGCAGAATCGAATCTTACAACTAAAGCTTATTCAGGAACAGAAGCGCGGTCAGAACATGCTGAATCAGGCGCTTGGCATTCCTGCGGGTAGTATTGTTTCAATACAACAAAATATCACTCTTCCATCCTGGCCAGTACTTCCATCCGTATCTAATATTACAGAAGGGCTGGAGGATCGACGTCTCGACCTCCTGGCGTTAAAAAAGGGATATGAGAGCCAGGAAGAAGGTGTCAGGGCAGCAATACTTTCTCAGTTTCCAAAAATAAATATCGGTTTTACCCATGCAGGTGATACAACCAATGTGGTAACTACCGGTTTTACTGTTGCTATAGATATGCCTTTCTTTGATCGGAAACAGGGCCAGATTGCCATTGAACAGGCGACAAGAAATCAACTTTTTGATGAATATATGGCTCGCCTCTTTGAAGCGCGTTCTGAGATTAACCGCATCTTAGTGGATATGGATTCCATCAAGCAACAGATAATCGCAACGGAAAAGTTTATTGCGGAATTGAAAGGGCTGGTTCAAATTTATTACACCGCATTACAGGTCGGCAATGCTGATATTCTCGTGTACTATAACACAAAGAATGAGTTGATTGCCAAACAGATAGAACACGTCAAACTCAAACAGGAATTGACCGATCTGGGTATTTCCCTTGAAATTGCTACAGGAGAATATTTCGCGGATTTCAATATACCCACAACTGCTACCTCTAAAAAATCCGATAGCGGAGAGGTTTCGAAATGAAACGACCTATGTTATTTATTGTTATTATCATGAGTATCGGTATTGCAACGGCAAGTGGATATCTGGGGTTCTTTCATGGCCAAAAGAAAACGATGGAGAAGAATTCTCAACCGTTCCATTTTCCAACCACAGTCACACAGGATATCTCTGTATCAGATCCCGTAGCGACAGTAAATATTGTACCGCTGAGAAAAGGAACTCTTGTTGAGGATATTACTGCGTATGGAACAGTTGTCCCAGCGCCTGGAGCGGTACAGACAATTTCTGAACCTTTTGAAATACAAATTCGCCATATATTTGCCATTGCCGGCCAGAAGGTTTCCCCGGGTGAAGTTCTTTTGGAAGTTGACCCAGGCCCGGATACCCGCCTTCAAGTTGAAGAGTCACGTAACAACTTTAGATTGGCAAAAGAAGCACTCGATCATATGCAGCAACGCTATGATCTAAAGTTAGCCACCATTCAACAATTGCTGCAAACGAAGCAGGTATTTCAGGATGCTCGCCTGAGGCTTGAAAATCTTAGACAACGAGGAATTAGAGAAAAAAAACAAGTCGTGGCGAATGTTGATGGGTTGATCAATAAGGTAAACGTTCACGAAGGAGATATCGTACCGGCTAGTATGCCACTCGTTGAAATCATTGCTCATGACCGGATTGAAGCTCGGCTGGGAGTTGAGCCAGAAGATATAAACCGCCTGAGAATTGATCAGCCTGTTTCGCTCTTCTCCGTTTATATGCAATCATCACAAAGCGTTACCGGTCGGATCCGCGCGATTTCGAGATATGTTAATCCGGTTACTCGTCTTATCGATCTTTTTGTTGCGTTTCCACCATCCGCTGAGTTTCTGCCGGGAGAGTATATTCAAGGTAAAATAACAATATCTTCCAGGGAGACTCTGATTGTTCCCCGCACAGCGGCACTCCCTGAAGGCGATCATTACGTTATCTTTACCGTTAAAGAGGGTCATGTGCAGAAGCAATCTGTACATGTAGGTTTAGAGACCGATAAAGATATTGAAGTAATCAGTGAGAATCTTTGGCCAGGTGATCTGATAGTGGCTATCGGCAATTATGAGTTACATGATGGCATGGAGATCAAAGGAGAGGAATCTCAATGACTTTTGTCGATTGGATACAATCACATCGTCGTTCTATCCTGTCGTTACTAGCGACACTGGCCATGGGTGGACTTGCCAGCAGTTTCAAACTTCCCGTGGCCCTCTTCCCCCGCGTTAATTTTCCCCGGGTAGTGGTAAATCTTCATGCGGGTGATCGTCCAGCAGAACGCATGGCTATTGAGGTGACCTGGCCTGTTGAAGAGGCAGTGCGCAGTATTCCCGGGGTTCGCAATGTGCGTTCTACAACCAGTCGTGGCAGCGCCGATGTCTCCATAAATTTCGAGTGGGGCGAGGATATGATCGCTTCCATGTTGCAAGTGGAATCTGCTATTAATCAAACGCTCCCTTTTTTACCGCAGGGGACATCCTTTTACGTGCGGCGGATGGACACTACCGTCTTCCCTGTGCTGGCCTACAGCCTAACTTCCGATACCCATTCCCTTATAGAACTGAGGGATATCGCCCTGTATCAGTTGCGTCCGCTACTTTCAGCCGTAGAGGGAGTAGCCAGGATCGGAATTTTGGGCGGATCTATTGAAGAATACCGGGTAACAGTAAACCCTGCACGATTGGCATCCTATAACTTATCCTTATCCGATATAAGCAAGGCCCTTTCCGCCGCTAACGTGATTACAGCAGTGGGCCGTTTGGAAGACCACTACAAACTCTATCTTGTTATATCGGATACCCAACTGACCAGTCTTGAGCAGATTCGTGAAACCATACTCCGTTCGGGAGAAAATGGTCTGGTGCGTCTGGACGACGTTGCTACAGTGATCCGGGAGACGGTACCACAGTGGACACGCATTACTGCTAATTGTCATGATGCCGTAATTTTCCAGATTTATCAACAGCCGGGAGGAAACACGGTACAGATAGACAGCGTCATTAAGAGAAAGCTTGCCGAATTCCGCAAACAGTTACCAGAAGACGTAAAGATCGCAAACTGGTACGACCAGAGTGAGTTGATTGTTGCCTCCGCTGTCAGCGTACGTGATGCAATCATCATCGGCGTTGTACTCGCCGCACTGATTCTCCTGGTTTTCCTGCATAATCTGAAGGTAACCCTCATAGCCATAATTTCTGTACCCAGCGTGCTGGCTGCCACTATCCTGATGCTCTGCGGGTTACACATGAGCTTCGATATCATGACTCTTGGTGGCATGGCAGCAGCAGTAGGACTCATTATTGACGATACCATCGTTATGGTAGAACACATTATCCGCAGATTGCGCGGTAGTACGGGTAATCATCACAACAAGACAATACACGCCGCACGCGAATTTACCAAGCCGCTTGCTGCTTCATCCGCCTCCACGATAATCATTTTCGCCCCACTGGCCTTCCTCTCCGGGGTAACCGGAGCTTTCTTCAAAGCCCTCTCTTTGACCATTGCTACCAGTCTTATCATCTCTTTTTTTGTAGCCTGGCTGGCAGTACCAATCTTAGCGGATCATTTACTCAGTGAAAAGGATACGAATCAGAAAGAGGGTGGTTTCCTGACCGAATGGCTACATCGGACATACGAGGCCATCATGCATCACATAATGATACGTCCCTCGCTTACCCTGACATTTGTTGTGCCATTAGTTGCCATGGGTTGGTTCAGTTACAGGCACACTGGTTCTGGTTTTATGCCAGTAATGGACGAGGGTGGCTTTGTCCTTGATTACCGGACTCCACCAGGAACCTCTCTCACTGAGACTGATCGCTTGCTTCGTCAGGTGGAATCAATACTTCAATCAACTCCTGAGGTTGATACCTACTCAAGGCGGACCGGACTGAAGCTTAGCGGCGGTCTGACAGAGGCCAACGAGGGTGATTTCTTCATTCGTCTCAAACCGTTTCCGCGACGTGATATAAACACGGTCATGGACGATATACGAGCACGTGTGGAACAATCAGTTCCTGGCATAGCTATAGAAATGGCCCAGTTAATGGAAGACCTTATCGGTGATCTAACTGCCGTTCCCCAACCGATTGAGATTAAACTCTATTCTGACGATGGTGCGCAGCTCATCAGACTCGGACCGCAAGTAGCCGAGGCTATTAAAAAAATTCCTGGCGTAGTGGATGTACGTGACGGCGTTGTTTTCGCTGGGGACGCACTGAACATATGGGTAGACAGGGTCAAGGCGTCTCTGGAGGGAGTTAATCCTGAATCCGTAACACAAATGTTATCCGATTACTTAAGCGGTGTAGTTACTACCCACGTGCAGCGTGGACCTAAGATGATTGGGGTACGTGTGTGGATTCCAAGCAATGTGCGGATAACTGATCATGAGATAAGTAATCTTCAACTGAGGGCCCCGGACGGGCACCTTTTCCCTCTCAAGCGGATAGCAATCCTTACCGTTGTTACCGGACAGGCGCAAATTATGCGCGATGATCTGAAACAGATGATTGCCGTCACTGGCCGCATTAGCAACCGTGATATTGGTTCTGTAATCAAAGATGTCAAAGGTGTGCTAGGCCTTCCAGGATTGATACCGAAGGGAGTGTATTACAATCTGGGTGGGCTCTATGCCCAGCAACAGATAGCCTTCACGGGACTTATCGCCGTCTTAATTGCAGCGGTGGTTCTGGTCTTTCTTCTTTTGCTTTTTCTCTATGAACGCTTCCGGGTTGCGCTTGCCATGCTCGCTACCACGCTACTTGCTTTATCAGCGGTCTTCATCGGTCTGTGGCTGACTGATACGGAAATCAATATATCCTCCATGATGGGTATGACTATGATTGTTGGCATCATCACGGAAGTGGCTATCTTCTATTTCTCTGAACATCACGATTTGCCTAACGGTCTGGACAGGAGGACCGCGCTTATCATTGCCGGCAAAAACCGTATACGTCCCATTGCAATGACCACTTTTGCAACCATTCTGGCTCTTCTGCCCATTGCTCTGGGTGTCGGTCAGGGTTCATCCATGCAACAACCGATGGCGATTGCGATTATCTCAGGGTTGGTGGTTCAATTACCTCTTGTCTTAATAATGATGCCGGTTTTGCTCAGGGTCTTATTAATATTAAGACATTAATGTTTCAATAGCCTTAAAATAGTTGTTTTTATAAAAAACGAGGATGTCCTTAGTGAAAAGCAACAAAAGGCTTAATAGAAATATCTTCTCCATGGGTTTGACCAGTTTTTTCTCAGATTTTGGTCACGAAATGGTTACTGCTATATTGCCCTATTTCTTAATTTCGATTGGCGGTAATGCCACTTTATTAGTATCTTACAAAAATAATTCTGACATTTTTCCAAAAAATTCAATGAAACATCCATGACCTTCGGTCACAGGGGAAGATGAAATTCCTCCTTCGTCTGTCATTCCGAGCTGAGCGAGGAATCTTCAAGATTTCTCCCTTCGGTCGAAATGACA
>JABRVT010000104.1:0-28320 GCA_040048245.1 Candidatus Brocadia sp. | reverse complement strand
GGGAGTCTCCTATTGACAAAAGTGCATCATCAATCAGGGGATCTTTCGGATAAGTGTAGATAAATTGGAAGTATGCCCGCCTTGCATTTTCCGGATCCTTTAAATTGTCATAGCAACGGCCTATTCTGAATAATGACTCTCTAGCCTGCGGGCTTCCTCTGTATTTTTCCACTATAATCTGGTATTCCTGCAGTGCAAGAAAATTAAAACCCAAGTCATAATAGTAATTACCCAGCTCGAGGTATGCCTTTACGATTCTCCGGTCATTGGGATATTTTAACTGTGCCTTTTGATACAGATGGATACTCTTATCCCTGTAATACTCAAACGCTGTGTCAACGTTAAGTTTTGCAAGAGATGTAACAAATATGGAATCTTCGCCCTGAACAAATTCCAGACCACGCATCCCCAGTACCAACTCTAATATATCATGCAAAGGACTTTTCTGGATTGAAATATTTACGTAGGAAAACAAGTTAGCAGGATCTACTTCATCATCAACGATAATGCTTTTGCCAAAACTGGCTGACAATGCCTGCAACACATCTGCTACTTTTACCTGAGTTGCATCAATTGAATATAAAGGAACACCATACTCTCCCATTTCTTTTATTAATACAATATTTTCATTCGGATTAATCACGATCGGAGGCTGACTTACTGGTTTATCCTTGTTTTGTTCGTCAGCATGAGGCCGAGTCTTTTTAACCTGACCCCCTTCATCCCCACTCGTTTCGAGGATTTGTAACTGCATCCTGAGCTTTTCCAGATTACGCTTTTCGACATCTAATTCTTCGTAAATATCAGACGGGGTATTTTCGTTTCCTTCTCCTTGTACATTGGAAAAAGTGAATATCGTCAAAAAACCACAGACAATTAACAATACTTTAAGAAACGAAATTTTCTTCATTTTTCAATGAGACCTTACGGTGTCTTTCCATCAAGAAATATATTAACGCGCAGGACCGCGGCACGCCGTATCTCTGCTTTAAAATCCCAGGCGTTAAATTGAATATAAGTAATTTATTTCAAAGCCAGCGGACGATCTGAGGAACCAGCTCTTCCGGCAGATACTTTACGAAGCCTTTCGGCTTCCTGCATGTAATACTCCGCTATTTTAAAGTAGGAGTCCACCACAGCCAGCTTGTCCTCGTCAGAATAACATTTTCCCTCCTGTGCAACAATCGTATAGAGCATTTTCCTCGCCTTTTTAAACTCTCCCATCGCTGCATAACATTCCCCGATTTTCAGTCGGCTTTTGAACTGATACGGACTGTTAATATAATCACTATTTAATGACTGAAACACTTTCAATGCTTCTTCGTATTTTTCAGATAATAAATAGCAATCTCCCAAACGATACATCACAAAATCCTCATTTACAAAGGGTACTGACTTATTCAAACCCTTTTCATACAAGGCAGCAGCACTTTCATAGTTTCCCTGCTCGTATAATCGATTTGCCTCAATGATATATTTCGAGTTATCGACCTGCATTGTATCAGACTTACTTTTTGAATTCATTGTTCCCGCGTCTTTTTTTTGCTCGGAAAGTTTATCTCCATCAATTTTTCTTTGCCCAGCAGTATGAAACAGGTTTTCATCTAATGACAGGTTTTTTCTAATAGTCTCCATCACTTTTTCTTCCACAATACGCCCTATATCTTTATTACCCCCTTTAATCCAGTCCCTCTGAAGCAGGAACAGAAAACAAATCGCCCCAAGAATTGCCAAATTCACAGATATTGAAATTCCATACCGGCGAATCAACAAGATAATTCCGGAAATATCTAACCCCGGTATGGAGAGTTTCCTACATTCAGATTTCGTGCCAACCTTATTCAATACCTCAATAGCCTGCACACCGGCACCCTCTGTGGTTTGTGATTTATCCTGCTGAATCAGATCAGACATATTGCACCTTACCCTATCATTAAAAATCTTTATCTTAAATACTCATTTGACCATAAAAGCATTTTCTCCAACTTTCCAACCTGTGATCCAATACTCGCCAGAGCCGCATCTTCACTATCAAATATCTCAATTATTTTAAGTATACCTGTAATATCAAATATCTTTTTTATATTTTCACTCACATGAACTAATTTTAATCCCCTTTGTTTATCCCTGAAGAGTCTCATATAAAACGCTATGGTCCCCAGAGCCCTCGCCGACAGGTATCTTGTATTTGTAAGATCAAGTATGACATAACGGCTATCATTGATTAATGCCTCAAAAAGAGTTTCGAGTTCACCTACCCCCTCATAAATCAAATCACCTGCGGGTAACAATATAGTGGCTTTCTCTTTTTCTTTTCTCTCAATTTTCATTAAAGGCTACCCGCTTTGCCATATGAACAGCAGTCCCCATTTCTTTAGAAGATTGTATCATCACCCTATCCATGAAATTCCTCATAAGAAATATCCCCCTACCACTCTTTTTTGTTAAGTCCTCGTATAACGTCACATCCGGCTCCCGATAATTCTGAATATCAAACCCACACCCACGATCGTAAACCTCAATAATAATTTCATCCCCTAATTTAAAAAATTTTAACAAAATCTCCCCTTCAGCATTCTTACCGTACGCAAAAGATACAGCATTCAAAACAGCCTCATTAATGGAGGTAACAATTTGATATCTTACAAAATCATCCTCCACGATAGACGATAATTTTTTATCAAAGTGTTCCACCATTTTCCCATAATTATGGATAGGCATTAAAAGCGTTATCACCTCTTCCCATGCCGTGCCTGTTTCACACTCAAGATCAGAAACCATCACCGCTATATCTTTTTCTACGGCAACTGGACTGGATCCTCTTACCCGGAGTTTAACACTCTTTGCTATATCCTCATTGCTGTTTGTATTTGCGCCGGATACTACATCCCTGAGACTCTCAAATGTAATTGTTCCGTCCCTCAGACCTTTCGCCAATGGTTCACTGTATATCAAAACCAATTTACTACCTGGCAGAAAAGATACAGAACTTTCCACAATCGTTATCCCGGGAAACATATTTAAGGAAAGAGGAAATGATTCTAGCATCTTTACTTCTCCGTGAGGCGAAAAGAGAATACTCGTTAATTCTTCCCCATACGTTGAATAGAAAAGAGTTTGTCTTTGTTTATCCAAAATGGCACAAAATAATTCTACACGAAATCGCTGTAAAATATTTTCGCAAAGATACCGATTGATATCATTGAGCAAAGAAGCGGAAGATTTGTCTTCTTTTACTGCGTAACGGAAGATTGTTTTAATCATAATATCCAGACTATTTATTATACCGACATCATGTAAAACACCTCCAAACAGAAACCCTCTTAATTCGCCCGATTCAACAAAATCATACAGCAAATGATGCGCAGTCCCTGCCATATCCTTGGCGAGGAAACACATGTTCGTTCGCCTGTATGGATCGTTGTATTCAATTTTTAATCCAGTATTATTTTGTGTTGAAGTATCATTCAAAACCCTCTGTATAACATTTTTAATATGCTCGATTTTAAACGGTTTTGTCATAAAATCTGACACACCGATGTGCATGGCCTCTATCACTGCCTCTATTGAACCATATGCAGTAATAATGACAGATTTAATATCCGGACGTATCTTTTTTATCTCGGAAATTAATTGCAATCCACCCATTGTGGGCATTCTCAAATCGCTGATCACTAAATCGTAATGAGCTTTCCTAATAAATTCCAGGGCATTAACACCGTCATTGGTATTATCAACATTGTATCCTTCCTCTGTCAGGGCTTCATGTAAAGCCCATCGTAATGTTTCTTCATCATCTACAAGCAAAATCTTTTTTCCCATGCTAATTCTACAATGTTAAATTGTATAAATAACAAAGACAAATCATTTTCCCATCGATACTATAGGCTGAAATCATCCAATTTATGATGGAGTAAGGCCATACTCTTTTATCTTGTTGTATAGCGTAGTCCTGTTGATACCCAATATCTTGGCCGCTTCTGTCCTCCGCCATGAAGTTTCGTTGAGAACTCTCTGAATATGTTGTTTTTCAATATTCGCCAATGAACGAACATTCAATCCATCATCGTCACCTCTGTTATCGCACATATCAT
Organism: Candidatus Brocadia sp.; assembly: GCA_040048245.1. Classification (GTDB taxonomy): domain Bacteria; phylum Planctomycetota; class Brocadiia; order Brocadiales; family Brocadiaceae; genus Brocadia. The sequence continues at coordinate 24,226 of JABRVT010000104.1, read as the reverse complement.
TTATACTATCACCTACAGTAATTTTTCTTCTTGAATCAACAGGAATACCTAATTCTGGCTTTAATGTACCATTACTCGAAATCAGCACGGTCCTTTCAATTACATTTTTCAACTCACGAATGTTTCCGGGCCAGTGGTATTCCAAAAGCAACCTTTCTGTTTCTGCTGGTATGTGATGAACATTCTTATTAAATTCATTGTTATATTTATGCACAAAATGTTTCACCAGGAGCATTATATCTTCTTTTCTCTCCCTCAATGGTGGGACATAGATCGGCAACACCTTTAATCTATAATAAAGATCCTTCCTGAAATTACCTGCTTCCACCTCTTCTTCTAGGTTTCGGTTAGTTGAAGCAATTACCCTGACGTCAATTTTGATATCGTTAATCCCGCCAACCCTCTTAAATTGTCTTTCCTGCAAGATCCTCAGAAGCTTCGCCTGTAAGATAATACCCATCTCGCCTATTTCATCCAGGAAGATCGTCCCTTTATCAGCAACCTCAAACAAACCTGGTTTACCGGTTGTAATAGCACCAGTAAAAGACCCCTTTTCATACCCAAATAATTCTGCTTCAAGAAGACTCTCTGTCAGAGCGGCACAATTAATATCTACAAAACGACCATTCCGCCGTGAACTCAAATGATGAATAGCCCGTGCAACAAGCTCCTTTCCTGTACCGCTTTCTCCATATATTAATACAGTTGTCGAGGGACTCTTTGCCACCTGTTTAATAAGGCTGTAAATCTCCTTCATTTGCTGGCTATTTCCAATTATCACCCCACCCGGCTCATCTGCAAAAGTCCATTGTTGTGCCCGTAATTCCAGGACTTCTCTTCTTAATGCCTGAGTACTCAAGGCCTTTTCAATAACCAATTTTAAATGTTCCGTTTTGAAAGGCTTTTCCAGATAATCATATGCCCCAATTTTCATCGCCTCTACTGCAGAATCAACACTTCCGTATCCAGTCATGACAATAATCAGGGCATTAGGATCTTTTGTTTTTATCTTTTCAAGGAATTCTATCCCACCCATATTGGGTAACCTCAAATCCAACAACACCAGATCCGGCAGAAATTCATTTATTTTTTCCTGTGCCTGCTCGCACGTTTCTGCAACAATAACCTCATACCCTTGTCCCTCTAAAAATTCTTTTATTGAAAACCGGATTGTTTCTTCATCGTCCACAATAAGAATTATTGCCTTCGATGACATTACTCCCCCCCCTTTTTACAGAAAACAACCTATCTGCCATACAAGAAGATGTTTAATTTTTAAACGCGTATTCGAGAAGGTTACCATAATAGGTTGAACAATTCAACTCTTTCTGATTGACCAAACCTATATTTATTATGGCAAACAATATGCCACCTCGCTTATTTCTTTTCAATCCCTTTTTTTGACTGGAGCCGTTTAATCGCATCTTTTGCCTTCAACCCCTCTGATGTATTCTTCGCGTATCTTAGGCAATGCTGATATTGTTCGATGGCGTTTGATATATCATCCACAGTTTCATAAGTTGTGGCAAGTGTTAATCTTATCTCATAATCTGACGGATTTATCTTTAACGCCTGTTTAAAGGCATTAATTGCCAATTCGGTTTTACCAGCGCGCTTATATAATACACCTAACTGCTTATAGTACTTTGTGTGATTCATTGGATACACCAGAATTGCCTGATTATAAACCTTTATTGCGCTATCAAGCCTTCCCATTGTACAATATACATTGGCCAGTTCAGAAAAGGGATCTATTCCTGAAAAGGACAAATACCTGATATGCGCCTCGTTATCAGGATTAAATAGGTTTATTACCTCTTCTCCTTCCTCAATTAAACTATCCCGCACTTCCTGATGTCCCAGATAATGTAAAAATAATGCATATCGGACTGGAAATGAATCTGGCATCTCAAGAGAAAGACTTTTCAATCTATCCGCTGCTTCTTTATAGGTTAAATTCCCCTGCTGATAATTGCCTTGTATAGAATCAATTTCCTTCAGTACATTTGCTCCTTTGCAAACATTAATAATTTGTTGCGAGAGTTCTTCTATTATCTCTGGAATTTCTTCCTTTGATTCACATTCACCTACAAGTGCACTTAACGTCTCTTTTCCTTTCACATGTAATACTTCAATATCCGCCCGAAACTTTTCTCCAAACTGGTTAAGAGACCCTTTAACCGCAAAATCTGCTTTCACCTTTTCTGCAACTCGAATGACCGTCTTAGAATCAACCCTGGCAAATAAATCAATAATACTTGCCCTTGGCAGCGCAGTTTCCACATCAACATCTTCTATCTTAATAAAGTTGTACAGCACGGCTTCTTTTACAAACTCATAGGTACGCTCTTGCTCTACCACGATAAAATATCCGGAACGAACCAACTCACTCCTCATTACATCTTCGGCTCCCTTAATAAGGTTATATAAATCCGTATTGCTCTTAAACGGAAAAATAACAATCTCCGCCCTTCGGTCATTTCCCAGGGCAATATTCAGCGTAACAATTAAAAGAATAACTAAGGCTAGTAATTTATGACATGTTTTCCAATACATTAATTATCACCAAAAATTAATAAAGGCATAAACAAAAAAGCCTGTTAATTTGTATTACCATAATCATACAAACCGACAGGCCTTTAAGGCTACCATAACTGCCTAATTAATAAAACTTACAATTAAAATGCTGAAAAAAACCTACAATTTACACCATCTTTATGTATCTTGATATATATTTTTCGCAAACATTTTGGACACCTGCCCTCGTATGCTGTTTCTTCCTTGTTAATATAAATACGCGTATATACCTGACAACAATTAAATTTAACTCCTATAAAACGTTTGTTTACTCTCTGCTTATCCATACTTTATTATTGTTTTTAATTTATACCCCCCTACTTTTTGATACTAAAGGCTTCAGCAACTTTTTTCGCTACTTGCTCAATTACCTCGGGACGGTCATAAAAACCATTCTCCAATTTTGCTTTAACTTCCTCCAATTTTGCTGCCCTCACATCTGGTATTTCACCCACACCGGACTTTAAATTCTTAATTGACTTTTTAAGGTCCCTTGCTTCTTTGGAGATATCCACCGAATCAAATTTTTCATCGACCAGGCGATCTTCCTTTTCAACCTTCCCTGCCTGTAAGTGATTTATCTCAATACGGTTTGTACTGACAGCGCCATGATGTAAAGAGGTTTTGGAAATATCTTCTATTGGCATTTTTAATCTCCCAAAAATTATCGTCTGTCTGCATAAAATCATCCGCTATTTTACCTTTAATATATCGGCATTTCCTTTAAAAAATTTAGTTTTTTTTTAAAAATTACTTTGTTGAATTAAACACGCAGATTATTTAAGATTGAGATATGGCATGGATAATAATCATCATATTGCTTTTATTTAATGGACTGTTTTCTTGCATTGAGATGGCATTTGCTTCTTCTAATGTTCCATTCTTACGAGACATGGCCTCAAAAGGTAATGTTGCCGCAAAAAAGTTTATTACCTTAAGGATGCGTCCTGACAGGACATTTGCCGTAATCCAGATAGGTATCACCTTAATCGGGACACTATCCGCTGCAGTCGGCGGCGTAGAAGTAAAGGAATCTGTACTCCCGTATCTCAATAAACTTTTGGGAGTTTCCGGAATGACCGCTGAGATTATAGGAATTGCCCTCTTTGTCATCCCATTTACTTTTTTTACTGTCGTTATCGGTGAGTTGGTACCCAAGGCCATTGCAATTCGTTATCCCGAAGAGGTCTCTTTGGCCTCCTGTCACATATTAACGATTTTGACAATAATCGCCACACCTGTTGTCCACATCCTTGAGCAATCAACACTAAAATTCCTTTCCCTGATAGGTATTCGTCATATTCCTTCTCCTGAAGAAGGAGTGTCAGAACTGTCCCTTAAATCACTACACCCTTTTCACAGGGATTACATTTTAAATTTATTTGCACTACGTTTCAAAAAGGTATCAGAAGCAATGCTCCCTTTTTCTAAAGTAGTTGCAATTCGCAGTTCTATGAGTAAGGAAGAAATCTTAAAGGTCATCATTGACTGTGGGCATACAAGACTCCCTGTCTTACTGGATGAAGCTGAACCACAGGTAATCGGAATCCTTCACACGAAAGAATTTGTGGCCATGATGAACACTAAAATAGAATTTTCCTTAGCGAATCTGCTCCGTAAACCTTATTTTGTGGATGAAAATGAATCTATACTTCGGATACTCAAGAATTTTCAGGGAAACCGCATTCACATGGCCATTGTACGACAAGGCACTCAAACCATAGGTATCATAACTTTGGAAGATATTTTAGAAGAAGTTGTAGGAGAAATCTACGATGAAGACGACGATGAAATAGTAAAGAAAATATGGAGACGAGAATCAACCCAGGAAGGGATTAGACAAAAAGCCATGCAGAAGGATAAAATGAGGTAAGGCATTTTTCCGCACGTATTACGTTTGATATAAACATGCCTTTTTTGCGGTGAGACCTATTTTTTCAAGGAAAGTATTAAACCGAAACGGCTTCGGGATAACGGGAACCTTGCTCTTTTCAATAAATGCCTTAAATTCTGGAGAAAGAGTGTCTCCCGTCATCAAAATTACCTTCTCCTTCAGGGTTGGTGTATAGCTAGTCATCCATTCATAAAATTGGATTCCGGATATTTCCCCCGGCATTTTTAAGTCCATAATAACAATATCAAATTGTTCTTCCTGAATAGCCTGCATTGCATCTTTTGCACTGGACACAGATGTTACCAGGCAACCTTTTGCCGTTAATAATTCACAGCAGGACTCTGCAATACCTGCCTCATCTTCAACCAGCAACAAACGCAAACCACTCAAATTATAATCTCCTTTTACCTGTGGCTTAGTTTCCTTGCCCGTCTGCGCCTTGATGGGAAGCGTAACCGTAAAAATAGCCCCCCCCTGCCAGTTCCTGCCGACTATTGTCCCCCCATGTTCCTTTATGATGCCATAACTTACCGCCAGACCAAGGCCAGTACCTTTTCCCACTTCCTTTGTTGTATAAAAAGGAGTAAATAACTTTTCTGGTTCAAGAATACCGGGGCCGTTGTCCTCAAATTCTATTACAATCTTATCACCTCTCTGGAACGTGCGAATAGTCAGTACCCCCTTCCCATGCGCACTTTTCATGGCATCATAAGCATTATTAATGAGATTTATAAAGACCTGCATAAGCTGCACCCGGTCGGCCATTGTCTTGGGCAATGATTGGAAAAACAATTGTTCCACTTCAATATTATTGACCCTGAGGTCATTAATCTTTAGTTCAAGGGCATTCTTTAAAACCTCATTAACACAGATGTACTGCCCCTTCCTGACAGATTTTCTTTTCGTTGCAAAAGTAAGCAAGTTCTCCACAATACGGATACAACGCTGGGATGCGTCGATAATGTGCCTTAGCCGGTTCGTTGCACTCTTTGAGAGATTGTCGCACATCAGCATAAGCTCGCTGAAGTTCAATATAATTGATAGGGGATTATTCAGTTCATGGGCAACCCCGGAAATCATCGTTCCAACACTACTCATCTTTTCTGCCTGGATAAGTTGTTCCTTCAATATCTTCTGCTCGGTAATATCATACCCGAACAGGTTAATATTTGAGATAGTATTCCACTCGTCTCTAAGATAAGTCACAATCCATAAGATATCGCGAACCTGCTGATCCCGGGAAGCAAAAGGTATCTCGATCTGTTCTCCCTTGTTTCCGCTCAGGAGCAACTGTATATCATCGAACAGTTCTTCCACTTTATCCTGGGGAATAAAAATATCGATGATAGCCTTTCCAAAGACATCATCCAATGTATAGCCAAATCTCTTCTCTATGGCACGGTTCACAAACACTATCTCTCCCTTTGGAGTTATGGTAACCACATACACATTTGTATTTTGTATCAGGGCATCCAGGAATTTTCTTTGATTATACATTTCTTTTTCAGTTTCATTTAGTTTCAGCGTTTTTTCTTTCAGCAATCCTCTTAAACGTTCCTGATATTCAAATATCCTTTTTTCCAACGTACGACGCTCTGTCACATCGCGAACAAATGCCCTGACTATGTAATCGTTAAGAATGGTATCGTACTGTATGGAACAAATTATTTCCGTATCCAACCGTTTGCGACCCTTTGTCAACAAGGTAACGACCAAATTATTACCCTTCCGTGAATTAACCGAAATGTTGTATTGTTTCCTGATGTCTGTCGTATTATCTCCTGCAATAAGATCGAACAAATACATAGAGGTCATTTCTTTTGCACTATACCCGAGCACCTCCAGTCCCATTTTATTCACGTGCAAAAACCTTCCGTGACTATCCATTTTGAATATAATCTCCGGTGCATTCTCCACCAGGTCCCTGTATTTTTCTTCGGACGCAGTAAGACTGTCAAGCAACATAGCATTCATCAGTGTAACCGTAATTTGCGCTGACACCTGACCTATAAGATTACTATGGATTTCAGAAAAGCAGGCGCAATTTTTACTGAGAATGTTAATGCAACCAATTAAGGCATTATTAATAAAGAGCGGATAGACCATGTAAGACGTGATGCTATCATTCATTATATGTTTTTCGTCTTCACTCCCGTTTCTATGTAACTCATTTCTTACAATGACCTTATTAAATCTTGACACCTCATTAAAAAGAAAACTCTCCAGGTCTGTCTTCAGTTCGGTGCCTCTATGAAAACTGTGTACATCCTTCTCTAGATCCAGTAAATATGTGTAGTACTCTCCCGAAGGTTCAATTCTTGACACAAGGCTAAAGTAATCAAAATCTATGATCTTTCTGAGTTCAAGGCACAACGCATTACAAAAATCCCTGTAACTCATGTGTGAGAGTACTAAGCGATTGATATTCAGTATGGTCTCTCGTTCCTGCTCCATCCTCTTCATCAGACGTTCCGTATCAATCTTCTGAAATACCCTTCTCAGCACTTCGTCCAGACTTTCACGACAAACTGGCTTCAGAATATGCTCATAAAAGCCCAGATGTGACATCCTCATTTGCAATGCACTATCAACATTGTCTTCACTTATCATGGGCACTACTACAGTCTGTGGATAATACTTTCTAATATTTTGAACAATCATAATATGCTTTTCTGGCTCACGCTCGACGTCTACCAAAATTATATCAAAACGCTTCTTACATTCCAGCAGCCTGTAAAAATCTCTCTCGTTATAAACAAAAGAAACTTCAAAACCATCCTGTCTATAATAATCCCGGAAAATCTTATTATATTCAGCATCTTCACCACCCAAAGCAATAACAAGAAATCTTTTGATTATTCCACCATTTATCATAATTTTATCCTGATGGTAATACCTCATAAAAATTTGATTGTTAGGCGCGCAAAGAACATACCAAGAAACAATTTTATCCGGTCGATAAACAGAAACGATTTTATTTTTTATACATCTGACTCTGTTTTTTTGCAATGAAAATTATATCAGCTTCTCTAAAATAATTCCTCCCTTCTGACTGGAAGCAATTGTCCATATATTCTATTCAGATATTCAGAAAAGGTAATTATTTCTGAATCATAGCAAATTTCTTATGAAATTGTTCTTCATAAAGCCGACGATAAAGACCGTTCGGATACTGCAGCAACTCCTGATGATTACCAATCTCCACAATCTCTCCGTTGTCAAAGACAACAATCATATCTGCTGACTGAGTCGTGGATAGCCGATGAGCAATGATTATGGTCGTTCGGCCCTGCATTAACCTATTTAATGCCTCCTGGATCATATTTTCAGACTTAGAATCCAGAGAAGAAGTTGCCTCGTCCAAAATTAGGATAGGCGCATTTTTTAAAAATGCCCGCGCCAGGGCAACACGCTGCCTCTGTCCACCGGAAAGTTTCAGGCCACCTTCACCGATTTCAGTTTGATAACTCTTTGGCAGTTTGCAGATAAAGTCATGAGCATTGGCAGAAATAGCAGCGGCCTGAACGTCTTTTTCCGTTGCATCAGGCCTGCCGAACAGGATATTGTCATAAACTGTACCAGAAAACAAAATGGGTTCCTGCGGCACTGTAGCAATATACCTTCGCAAACAGCTAAGCTTAAAATCTCGTATATCCCGCCCATCAATGGTAATCTTTCCTGCCGAGACATCGTAAAACCTCGGGATAAGTTTGACGAATGTAGATTTGCCGGCACCGCTTGGTCCTACTAGTGCAACCGTATAGCCTGCCGGTATGTGCAAATTGATATCCTTCAGGACAGTCTTTGACATCTCATAGGCAAAATGGACATTCTCGAATTTCACCTCGCCTTTGACAGATTCAAATTCCCTGGCAGCAGGGCTGTCTACAATTTCAGGAAAAGTATTAAATACCTCAAATATCCTTTCCATTGCTGATTGTGAATTTGCCAAAAGGACATTGAGTTCTGTAAGCCGGTTCAGGGGGTTATAAAACATACCAAGATAAGCATAAAACGCTGCCAACTGGCCAACTGTAAGATGACCGTGAATAACCTGCATGGCGCCATACCAGACCACCATAACAGGCGCAATGGAAGTCAAAAAACCAATTACAGACTGAGCCATGGCGTGGTTTTGTATATGCTTCAACTGATGTGATAAGTATTGCCGGTTATCATGAAAAAAGTTTCTCTCTTCTGTCTTCTCCCGTGTATAAGACTGTATAATGGAAATACCACCAAGTTTTTCGTGAATATTTCCGGAGATTTCTTCCATCTTTTGATGGGCTAACTTACTGGTCTTTCTTAGCTGTGATTTGAAATACTTGTTTAACATCATGTAAAAAGGAAGGATTGCAACGGAAACCAACGCCAGATGCCAGTTCATACGGAAAAGGAGAAAGGCAATCAGGATCAGGGAACTCAAATCCATGACAGTATTGGTAAAGGCAGCTCCAACAAAGTTTTGCGCTACCCCGATATCCCCCAGAAGCCGTGATGCAACCGACCCTACCTGACGCTTTTCATAGAAACTCAGTGACATCCGCTGAAGATGGACATACAACTCATACCGCAGGTCAAAAACAAGCCTTTGACCGGCCTGGTCAGCGTAATAGGAACGAAAATAGGTAACTACCGCCCAAAATAAAAAGAGCATAATCATCGCCAGCATAATGTAATGTAATTTTGCAACATCATAAGAAGACGGTGCCAGCAAATGATCAATCACGTCTTTAAAAACCCACGGAAAGATTAAAGGGATGTTGTATTTTAACAACCCGCAAAAGGTTGCTATTATAATTAACCGTCGGTATGGTCTTACGTAAGAAAGAAATTTTTTTAATGCAGGATTTACAAAAACTTTTGTCACAGGTTTATTCCAGTGTACTGAAAACAAAATGTAAGCCTTTCAAGTATAACAATCTCCTCATGATAATCAACTATTTCCACGTCAAAAATTGTAGCAAAACTATCGATGAAAAGTTTACGGATATTTATAATCCCTTTCCATTCTTAATCCATCTTGAATTTCAGTCGTTTTTTCGTATTCCTTTTCCTTTACGCTATATCTTCATCGAAAAGGCAAACGTTCTTTAAGATGTTCCAAGTCTCAAATCCCCTTATAATGTGCCCCAAAAACTGGACAGATAAATAAGATAAAATATCCTGAGAGGGAATTGTGAGTATGGAATTGGAAAAGGAGGATATTTTAGTGATGGAGAGGAAGAGACACAGTGGCGATCCCCGTTTTTACAAGGACAAGGTTTAAGGCGAAGGTAGCGATAGAGGCGATAAAGGGGGAGAAGACAGCCAGTGAGCTAGCGGGGGAATACGGGGTACATCCGACGCAGATAGCGCAGTGGAAGAAGCAAGTAATGGAAGAGACACCAAAGATATTTTCAACGAAGAAGGAAAGAGATGCAAGAAAGGAGGAGGAAATAAAGTCATCGTTGTATCAGCAAATAGGACAATTGAAAGTGGAGTTAGACTGGGTTAAAAAAAGCTGGACTTAGCAGTTGAGGCAAAGAGGCGTTTGGTAGAGTTGGAGAACAAGGAGAATCTGGGGTGTACCCCATTATCAGGACAATATTTTGATAAAAATAAGATAAAATTTATTTTTTTATTTAAAAGACTAAATGGTTATTGAGTTAACCCAGCAAAGCAAATAGCCTGGGAGTTAACGCAGGCAGTGACTAATCTATCAAAGAGTTGAAGCTCTCATTTTCTGCGGTTGAACCGATAACAAAATTCATCAATATATGCTTGTAAATGTTTTTTTCCCGAATTTATGGAAAGTTCCCATGATAACTGATTTGGCGTTAGAGATCAAAATGTGGATTCATTTGAGTACTTCGTGGGCCTTTTTACCTTTAACGATTTCCTGTATGTGATTATGTCCACTTTTGCTAACAATAGTATAGACAGGCAAACCATCGGTCTTAACCGGCTGATTTACTCTAACATTCACTTTAATGAGGTGGTCAATGGTTGCACTATCTACTTTATCTACCACAGTCATTTTGGCAAAGCCAATGGCATCGCCATGGGTAGATGATTCAACAATTACAGCTGTTTTCGAAGCACCACAACCGCGCTTACTACTTCCCTTTTGAGATTGTGGGATTGTGAGATTTGTAATATATATCATAATTTATGTCAAACAAAAAAGTATCATCTAAATTACAAATTCAAATGTTTCAAATCCTGATTCCGCAATTCTATACCTATTAGCAGGAGAGTCAACAAAAAACCTTGACTTGTCTCCTTTTCAATTCTATAATAAATTAAATAGTCGCCGGATAGTTGCTAAGACTTTTCCTTAATAGTTTTTGTGCCACGCAGTTGAAAAAGCCGCATAAAGACATATTCAAACGTTAAGCAACGGTTGCAGAGCGGGAGGCTTCCTGATTTTTACATTGAGAAAAGTCGATTAAGAACTACATTGAAAAAGGCGGGCAGATAGCTCAGTTGGTAGAGCACAGGACTGAAAATCCTGGTGTCGCCGGTTCGATCCCGGCTCTGCCCACCATGCTGTTTGTAGTTAAATGTCCTAACTTAAAATGTTTCAAGTTCTATTGCCTCAAACGTTGAATAATTACATTACATTACAATTTCCCACCTTGCATTCACTCCGTTTTTCCGACATACTAATCTATAGCTTGTGCTAATGTTCGGTTTTTAAAAATTAGTTTATTCGTAACGACATAACCCCAGAATATCTTTTTCCCTGGTATTAATACAATTATGATAAATCTGAAGCGTTTAGATAAAAAATCACTGGAAGAACGTGCAAAGGCCATCCGAAGGTCTGTTATAATAGCGCTAACCAAGGCGGGTTCCGGACACCCTGGTAGTTCACTATCAGCGGTGGACTTACTGGTTGCACTTTATTATAATAAATTAAGGCATAACCCGCTGCAGCCCGCATGGCCTGACAGGGATAGATTTATTTTGTCCAAAGGTCACGCTTGTCCGGCGCTCTATGCAATCCTTGCAGAAATGGGTTATTTCGATATGGCAAGGCTTGATACACTAAGACAGTTCGGAAGTATACTTCAGGGACATCCCTGTATGAAGACCACGCCGGGTATTGAGATATCAGGAGGGTCGCTGGGGCAGGGTCTTTCCGTCGGTCTGGGAATTGCCCTGGCTGCAAAATTGGACAAAAAGGATTACCGGACTTACGTCATGCTGGGCGACGGAGAAATCGAGGAAGGACAGGTATGGGAAGCCGCCATGGCCGCAAGCCACTATAAGATGGATAACCTCTGCGCCATCCTTGATCAAAATGGATTACAGATTGACGGCTTTATCCATGAAATTATGTCGTCACACCCGATTCCCGATAAATGGCGTGGCTTCGGCTGGCACGTGATTGAAATTGACGGGCATGATTACGCATCTATCCTGGCCGCCTATGATGAGGCAGAAAAGATTAAGGAAAGACCAACTATCATTGTGGCAAAAACCGTGAAGGGGAAGGGTGTATCTTTCATGGAAAATCAGGTTGACTGGCATGGCAAGGCCCCTTCAAAAGAAGAGGCAGAACGTGCGCTGGCCGAATTAAAGTAAATGATAATTAAATGACGACATAAGTTTACAACTGTCTGTCATTCCTGGCTTGACCAGGAATCCAGTGTTTTTCTGGATTCCCGCTTTCGCGGGAATGACATATTGGTATTTGATTAATGACACTGCGGATAATTCACCACAAAGACACAAAAAAGATAAAATAATGTGGGAATAACTAATGACTGAAATGGTAGCCACGCGTCAGGCATATGGTGATGCACTCGTAGAACTGGGAGAAAAGAACAAAGATATTGTGGTGCTGGATGCCGACCTATCAAAGTCCACAACCACAGCCAAATTTGGCAAGAAATATCCTGAAAGATTCTTCAATATGGGTGTTGCCGAGGCAAATATGATGAATACGGCCGCAGGACTGGCAACGTGTGGAAAGATCCCTTTTGTGAGTAGCTTTAGTATCTTTGCAACGGGTCGTGCCTGGGAACAGATCAGAAATACGATATGTTACAGTGGATTAAATGTAAAGATTGTTGCCACACACAGCGGGATATCTGTCGGGCCTGATGGGGCATCACACCAATGCATTGAGGATATCTCCCTGATGAGAACAATTCCCACGATGACAGTTATTGAACCCTGCGATGCAGTTGAAACAAGAAAGGCCATTCTGGCGGCTGTGGACTATAAAGGTCCACTCTATATCCGTTTGGGCAGGGCTGCAGTACCTATAATTACGAAAAAAGACGCCCCTTACATTATTGGAAAGGCAAATATCCTCAGAACGGGAGATGACGTGGTGATTATAGCCTGTGGGGCATTGGTGGTCAACTCACTTATTGCAGCCGATATATTATCGAAGGAGGGAATCAAGGCTTCGGTAATTAACATGCACACAATAAAGCCAATCGATCAGGAAATACTGATAAAGGTAGCAAGACAATCAAAGGCCGTGGTAACTGCAGAACAGCATGTACTTGACGGAGGTTTGGGCAGCGCGGTTGCGTCGATATTGGCACGCGCCTGCCCCGTACCTATCGAGATGATTGGCATTGATAATCGTTTTGGTCAATCGGGAGAACCCGATATCCTCTTTAAGGAATACCACCTCCTGCCGGAGGATATAGTTTTAGCAGCAAAACGGGCTACAGAGCGCAAAAAAAAATGAGAAAAAATCTGTTCAAATTCTTAATAATCACACTCCTCATATCGCTAAGAACAGTTTCATTTGGGCAGGACAGGCCTCCTGGAAAATCTTGGGTCGAAGCAAAAGAAACCGTCAGGCAGACCAAAGAAAACATCTATGAGGAATTTGAAGAGTTTATTAAGGTCGTAAAAGAATTACAGGACAAATACGTCGATGAAATACAGCTTAGTACAATCCTGGTAAATGCATACCGCGGAATGCTTTCCGGACTTGACCCCTATAGCCAGTATTTTGGCCCAGAAGAGCTGGAAGATCTCAAAATTGAAACGGAGGGAGAGTTTGAAGGACTGGGAATCGAGGTAATTATTAAAGACGGGTTATTAGTAGTAATTACCCCCCTCCTTGATTCTCCTGCGTTCAAAGCCGGAATTCTGGTAGGCGACCGGATTATCAAAATCGATGGCGAACCGACAGAAAATATGAGTATTCGTGAAGTTGTAAAAAGGCTTCGGGGAAAATTGGGAACAAAGATTACCCTGACTGTTGTCCATGAAGGCGATACAACACCGTCGGATATTACCATCGAACGCGCAAAAATCTATGTAAACAGCATTAGGGGTTCCAGAATAGTGGATGAGGAGTATAAGATTGGTTATCTTGCTGTATCCAATTTTCAGGAAAATACCATAAAGGACCTTGACGCAGCTATTCAGGATTTACTGAAAAAGGGCATGAAGAGTTTGATACTGGATTTGAGATTTAATCCAGGAGGATTATTAAACGCAGCTGTAGATATGGCCGATAAATTTCTTGAAAAGGGGATAATTGTCTCTACCCGCGGGAGAGATAAGACACAGAACTATACATACCATGCCCGTAAGAAGGGAACGTATCCCAATTTCCCGCTGATAATACTGGTAAATAACGGAAGTGCAAGCGCCTCAGAAATTGTTGCAGGTGCACTTAAGGACCATAAGCGCGGTTTGCTCCTTGGCGTCAAAACATTTGGTAAAGGGTCTGTTCAAAGCCTGATTCCTGTAGGAGATGGAAAGGCCGCCTTAAAATTGACGACCGCACGGTACTATACACCGTCAGGGATTTGCATACATGAAAAAGGAATTGAACCTGATATAAGGGTTCCACTCAATTTCGCTGAAATAAAGGCACTACACGAGCATTTGGCTACGTTAAACGTTGAGGACAAAATTAATGAAGTCAAGCAGAAGGATACAGGCATCAAATCTTCCATCGAAAAAAAGGAAAAGACAAAATATGAAGACATCCAGCTCGAAAGGGCAATTGACATTCTGAAAGGCGTAGAGGTCTATGCAAAGGGTGCTCACACTCATTAAAAAATTGAAAACGGAGTTCACATTTTATATTGTTCTAACGAAGGCAGGAAAATTTCCTGCTTTTTTTATACCATGCTGATTCTGGGCATTGAAACATCCTGCGATGAGACGTCTGCCGCTGCTGTTAAAGATGGTAAAGAGGTATTATCATCCATTATTTTATCACAGGATGCATTGCACCGTAATTTTGGAGGTGTAGTTCCTGAAATTGCAAGTCGCACCCATTTAGAGTCTATTATCGGGGTCATTGATAGCGCATTGACCAGTGCAAAAATACAACTTACTGAAATTGATGCAATTGCAGTCGTTAATACACCAGGGTTGGTTGGCTCCCTTCTTATTGGTTTAACGGTTGCCAAGACGCTGTGCATGGTGTTGAACAAACCTTTAATAGCTGTTGATCACCTCCATGCCCATATCTACGCAAATAATCTTGAACATGATGATATACAGTATCCTGCTATCAGCCTTGTCGTCTCGGGAGGCCATACCATACTTTTTCTAACAGAAAGCGAGACAAAACATTTGCCATTGGGCTGGACAATTGACGATGCCGCAGGTGAAGCGTTTGATAAGGTATCAAAGATATTGGGGCTTGGTTATCCTGGAGGTCCCATCATTGACAAACTGGCAAAACGCGGGAATCAACATGCAGTGCCATTCCCAAGGGCTTATCTTGAGAAGGATTCACTGGACTTTAGTTTCAGCGGACTAAAGACGGCAGTGTTATATCACTATCGGAAACAGGATTTAAAAAATGCAAAAACAAGAATCACATCTGACCAAGAAATAGCAGATATTTCCGCAAGCTTTCAGGAAGCGGTGGTTGATGTTTTGGTGGATAAAACCGCACTGGCGGCAAAGATATATAACGTCAGGGGGATACTGACAGGTGGAGGTGTTGCGGCAAACTCCAGGCTCAGGCAGAGACTAAAAGACAAATCGAAAGAACTGTCTATCCCGGTATATTGTCCATCAGTCCGGCTCTGTACGGATAATGCTGCTATGGTGGCGGGGCTGGCCTATAAGAAGTATCTGGAAGGAGATGTTGCTGGGCTTGATATTGAAGTTATTCCATAACATATTTACTTTTATACTCGTTTTCTTTTTTGGAAAAGGAGGCGTAAATGAAGTTGGACAGAAAAACCTTTAAAAGATATTTTACTTTTATACTGGCAGTTCCTATTTTATTGATGGTTTTACAGCAAACTCTTTTGTTTGGAGGAGTTAAACCTGGCACATATAGGGTAAATATCTCCGCGGATACGATTGAAATTGGAGAGGATACATGGGTATTTTCAGAAAATGGGAAGTTCGAAAGTGAAGGCTTAAATATTGATAGTGACTGGGGAAATACTGGAGACAATGCCTTCGAAATCAAAGCAGATAAAAAAGAAATCTCGGATATCATTAATGTGAATTTATTATTGATAGGACTGCTTCCTTCGGATTATTCATTAAACATTAAAACTGTTGATATTTCTGGAACTTCCAAAGGGAATACCATAAAAGGAAAAATTCAAATAAATTCGAGCATAAAGGTTAAAAACCCTATAAAGATAACTTTTAAAACGAATGGAAGTGCTGATTTTAAAGGCAAACTGATACAACCGTAATTAATTTAGACTCAATTTTAACGTGCTATGCAGCTTGAGGTAGGGTGCATCCTACTCACACCATTCGCTCGTTGGATTGTTTTGGTGCGTAGGACGCACCCTACACCGCTGGAAGGGTTAAATGCCCATCGGTAGGAGCCGTCTCCTGACGGCGACCGGCAATTCACAGCGGTGTACATGCGCTCGGTCGCCTACCAAAACTTTGAAATTACTAAACATAAAATTAGGCACGGGCAAACAGGTTTGTCCATATCACCCTTTAGTATTGAGATTCCTGAACATTTAAAATATGGATACTGATGTCATAAAACAATTATTGGAAGATTATAAGGCCGGAAAAGTGTCAATACATGACGTTCTGGGGAAGATCAGGGAGCTGCCTTATAAGGATATTGGTTTTGCCAAGGTGGATAGTCATCGCAAAATTCGCTGCGGTTTCCCGGAGGTCATTTTTTGTCACGGTAAGACCCCGAAACAAGTTGTAAAGATCGTAGAGCATATTGTTGCAGGTGAGAATGACATGCTTGCGACCCGTGCGAGTAAAGAAGTTTACGAAGCTGTTTCCAGGAAATTTCCGGAGGCAGTTTACCATGAACAGGCAAGGACAATTACAATACGAAAGACCCGTAGAAAACCCCAAAAAGGGTTAATCTTAATTATAACAGCGGGTACCTCTGATATCCCTGTTGCCGAGGAGGCACGGGTAACGGCGGAAATCATGGGTAATAATGTAAAAGTGTTGTACGACGTTGGGGTCGCAGGTATCCATCGGCTCATGAAAAATCATGGTGAATTACTTAAAGCCAACGTAATCATTGTCGTGGCAGGGATGGAAGGTGCACTGGCAAGTGTTGTAGGAGGTCTGGTAGATTGCCCTGTCATCGGCGTGCCAACCAGTATTGGTTACGGAGCCAGTTTTTATGGGATTGCAGCCCTCTTATCTATGTTAAACAGTTGCGCCTCCGGTGTATCGGTAGTAAACATTGATAACGGTTTTGGAGCTGCTTATGTTGCATCTTTGATCAACCGAACAAAGAAGTAATATCAGGTGTCAGGAATTAGAGAAAATACGGTCCGTGACCCCTGACCCCAACACCTAAACTATTAAGACCAAATAATAGACTTTTATGTATGAAGTGAAAGAATTACCGAAGATTCTTTCCAGAAAACCCGATACCCACAAAGGGGACTATGGGAGGATATTGGTACTGGCAGGTTCCAGTGGTATGACGGGTGCAGCATGTCTCTGCAGCAGTGCCGCACTGCGTGCCGGCGCCGGGCTTGTAACACTGGGTATTCCGGAGAGCCTGCACGGAATCGTGGCGTCCAAACTCACCTGCGTCATGACGCACCCCCTACCAGAAACCCATGTAAAAACCCTGTCTGAACTGGGTCGTCAGGACATCCTCGATTTTTCGGAACGATTTGATGTGGTTGCCATCGGTCCAGGATTGTCCCAGTACCTTGAGACGAAGAGATTGGTACTATGGCTATTACAATCTCTGAACCGACCCATTGTGCTGGATGCCGATGGAATTAATGCCCTGGCGGACAATCCTGAAATATTACATAAGATAAAAAAACATATCATCCTTACGCCACATCCTGGAGAAATGGCGCGTCTTCTCGGAGTAGCTTCCACACAGGAAGTTCAATCGAGACGTCTGGATGTTTCCAGAACGTTTGTTAAAGGCAGGAACAACGTAACCCTGGTGCTAAAAGGATATCAGACCATTGTTATGAATGAAGAGAAGTATTACATCAACAAGACAGGCAATCCCGGAATGGCTACTGCCGGGGCTGGCGATGTGTTGACAGGTATAATTGCGGCCTTTTTAGGGCAAAATTATACTCCCTTCGAGGCAGCACAGCTTGGTGCATACTTGCATGGTCTGGCAGGAGATCTTGCAGCACAGGAGATGGGTGAAATTTCGTTAATCGCCACGGATATATTGAATAAATTACCTGAGGCATTCCTGGCCTATAGAGAAGATATATGAAACGGTTGTTAATCGTGGTTATACTGGCGTGGTTTTCCAATCCTCTATATGCTGAAAATAATGCCTATTACACCCCGAAAGGCACTGTCAACGAGCAATTGAAGGAGGTCATCGACTATACAAAACAGTGCATAAATATTTGCATTCACAATTTTGCTGCCCTTGATATTGTAAAAGACCTGGAGATTGCAAGAGACAGGGGGCTCCGTGTGCGCATTGTAATTTTAGAACTCGGTGATACCAAGAACAAAGGCCATCTGGCTGAAACATTGCTTCACAGGGGATTCGATATCAGGGTTCTTAAAATCCGGAACGGTGACGATCAGATACAGGATTTTATTTTATTGGATGACAGAATATTGGTAACCGGGGTGTACAACTGGCTTGCCTATCAAAAAAGAGACATTTGCAACAACGTCATTATCCATTACAATCAGGAAAGAATCCATGCTTACAAGCACACATTTTATGCCTTATTTACAGAAGCAGAAGCTGCTCCTTTGTTAAATAATTGGAAGGAACGGGTTTCAGCGAATGGCCCGCTTCTCTCTGCTACTGACTCGGACACTTTTGATGCCAGGCAAGCGAGGGGGGACCATATTTCAGACAAAGAACTCATAACTCACGAAAAATCTGCAGAACCGGCTCCGGAGGCAGCATTATCTAAAGATTTTATTGACATCTCTTTCGAAGAGTTGGACAAGCAATTCGGGAGAAAAAGTACACTCTCTCGTTCTGAAAAAAAAGAATTGTGGAAGAAGTACAGGGGTAAATATGTCCGGTGGCATGGGATCGTATCTTATAAAGGGATGGGACGTGTGGACTGGAACCGTATCGGAATAAGTCGTCAACATAGCAAGGATGCTGAGGTGGAAATCCGTTTCGACTGGAGGATGTTTGAAAAGGTAATGAACGTCAGCGTGGGAAGTACGATTACATATACCGGCAAATTGGTCTCCCGTTCCGGGATCAATGCCCCTTATCGTCTGGATGATGGAAATATAGAATAATGGGAGGTTAGGTATGAAAAAGATTACAGCAATCGTGAGAGAAGACAGATTTGCTATGGTGAAGGATGCCTTATCGGATATCGGGTATCCTGGTATGACGGTAACCGAAGTAAAAGGACATGGTCATCAAAAGGGCATTACCGAGCAGTGGCGTGGAAGAACCTTTAAGACAGACCTTCTAAAGAAAATACAGATGGAAATGGTGGTTATGGATAAGGATGTTGAAAAAATCATACAGTGTATCGTAAAAGAAGCAAAGACCGGCAATATTGGAGATGGAAAGATTTTTATTTCTCCTATTGAAAACGTTATTCGCATTCGCACCGGGGAAAAGGGCGAAAAGGCCATTTAGAAAATGTCATTATAAACTAAAGGTTCTGCAGATGACACAAAATACCATTCATAAGATGCCCAACATAAATGGCACACAACTTCTCAAAGAGGTTAAACAGTTATTACCAGACACGATCAGGATGATGCTGATGAGACATGCTAATTCAGCGGTAGCGATAAATCACAAAAACGTGGAACTGCACGGAACTTTTGACTACGCTCAGTAAGAGCGTTGAATATTATAATTTGCAAAAGGAATTAGGTTGGCTTAGGGGTGCTGCGATTCCCCCTGGAGACCAGAATCGTTAACGTGGCGGACACCTTTGATGCGCTGCTATCGGAACGCCCTTAGAGAACTGACGAAATTCTCGGGCATCTATTTCGTTCCTGAGATTATTATGATACTTGTGGAAGGTGGATGTAACTTCATAAAATGAATCTACACCTGAAAGATCTTTCAAATATTGCTGTAATTGGCGGAGGACCAGCCGGTAGTTTCTTTGCACACTTTACTTTAAGACTTGCGAAGGAACATAGCCTCAAAGTTATTGTAACCATTCTCGATGGAAGGGATTTTATTCAAAAGGGACCTGTTGGCTGTAACATGTGTGCCGGGGTCTTGTCTGAAACCCTCCTTGATAAAATGGAAAGCCAGGGGATTATCCTCCCCAGGACACGCGTCCAGCAGGAAATAAATGGCTATTACTTTCAGACACAGGAACGCGGCATCCAATTGCATCATCCAAAACCAGGACATACACCCAGAATAATAACGGTCTTTCGCGGGAACGGCCCCAGATTTTCAGAGTTAACAACCAATATTAGTTTCGACGACTTTCTCCTGAAGCATGTGGCATCTGAAGGAGTAAAAGTCACTTCGGCAGTTGTAGAAGAAATAGAACTGCCAAAAGATCCGCAAGATATGGTAAACATCGTTTACAGGGAAGCGGATGTAAGAAAAAAGATGTCTGCCGACCTCATTGTTGGTGCGTTTGGACTCAATACCGCTCTTATAAAACGGATTGTGGGCAAGGAATTCGGCTATCGGGAGCCAAAATCAGTACGGACATGCAATGCGGAACTTTACCTGGGACGCTCCTTCATTCAAGAACGCTTTCATAATACCATTTATGTGTTTGCCCTGGGGATTAAACCCATCAAATTTGCGGCCTTTACCCCAAAAAGCGACTATATTACAGTTTCACTCATTGGAAGAGAAGACATAACAAAGGCCCATTTGATAGAATTCATGAAGCACCCGAAGGTGCGTGAGCTTCTGCCTGAAGGATGGACATTGCCGAAAAACCTCTGCATCTGCTTTCCCAAAATACCCGTCACTCACGCCGACCATCCTTATACGAACAGGTTGGTAATTATAGGGGATGCTAGCATCTCCCGTACCTATAAAAACGGCATTGAATCTGCCTTTGATACTGCGCAGCTAGCCGCACGTACAATCTTTGAACGGGGTATTTCTGAAGAAGATTTTAAGAAGGGGTATTATAAACCTGCCTTAAGACTTCTGGCACAGGATAACTTTTTTGGTAACCTCATATTCGGTATCCATGATTATACTACATCCAAAAAACACCTGGTAAACGCACAAATTGATCGTCTTGTAAAACAACAGAATGCCTGGGAATCTATCCAGATTAATAGCATCCTGTGGAATATGGTTACGGGCAATGCAAGCTATAAAGAGATTTTTTTTAAGGTTATCGACATTCGCCTGCACGTTGCCATGTTCCCCTATATACTCTCTGCGGCTGTGAAGCAAGGCTATGAATACTTTAAGAATTGGACACGACTGAAACATGAGAAAAAACTTCACTTTTTGCGAAATTTAGGACTTGGTCCCCTGCAAGATGGACAAACACTTGCCATAATAGGCGGAGGACCAGCAGGTGCCAGTTGTGCGATAGCCCTCAAGCACCTTGCCAAAAAACAAAATATTAACCTGGACGTCATTATCTTTGAATTGAAAGATTTCGAAGGCGGCATCGATCACAATGAATGCGCTGGGGTACTCTCACAGCCCATTGAGCATATTATCGAGGATCAACTGGGAGTTCCCTTCCCCTGGCATCTTGTTAAAAGGGAGGTACCGGGTTACTATCTTCATACCAACAGTCATGTCATCAAGCTGGACGGAGAGGGAGAAATTTCTTACGCACTCCGCAGGATTCAGTTTGATGCATATCTCCTGCAAAAGGCAAAAGAGGCCGGTGCAACTATCATCAGGAGCAAGGTCACTGATGTAGAAATTGATAAAGACAAGGTTACGGTATATAGTGAGGCAAAACACATACGAGCCGACGTCGTCGTAGGCGCATTTGGTCTTGAAGAGGGTACCCACAGGATATTTGAAAGGGAAACGCCTTACAAATCTCCAAAGTTTTTACTGACCATACTAACCAAATTTCATCCCAAAGGAAAGCATCACAACCTGGAGGATACGGATGGGTACATCCATGCCTTTTTACCTTCGATAAAAGAAATAGAATTTGGCGCAATTACCCCGAAGGCAGACCACTATACCATTAATATCGCCGGGGCAAAGATTTCCGCAAGGTCTATGGACGAATTCTTACAATTACCCGCTGTTTTAGAAGTACTCCCAAAAAACTTCAGAGAATCACTGAGAGACCTTGATTACCACCGGGGTTGTTTTCCCATAAAACCTGCCAAACACCTGTGTGGAGATAGATATGTTACTATCGGCGATGCCGCCGGACTCATCCGCCCATTTAAAGGCAAGGGGGTCAATTCTGCGTGCCTGATGGGCATCAAAGCAGCAGAAACCATGATCAATGTCGGTATATCCAGAGAGGCTTTTCAAACCTATGTGGATAGCTTTCGAGAGGTCATAAAAGACCTTCCATACGCACATGCCGTAAGGAGGTTTGTCATCTGGGGCGCTTATTATGGTTTTTTGACACCCATTATTCAAATCGCCAGGGATCATCCGGCGTGCAAAAGGGCGTTATTCGATAGCGTATCCGGGAAAAAGGCATATCGCGAAATCTTGATAGGCACACTCAGCGTAACACTCTTCATCAGAATAACGATGACACTTATTCGCTGGCTGATAAGGCGCATGCTGGGAAATAAGCGTCCTGTATATGGGTGAGTCGAGTAGGATGGGTTAAACGAAGTGAACCCACCGGCACATGGTTTTGCAGGGTATACTTACAACGCCAAACCTAAAGACGTAATATTAAGATGGGCAACCCTGGGCCTTCCCCTATAAAGTTTTATTTAAAACCAACGAATGTGTAGTTGTACAAAAAGGTATTTCTGACGAAAGCCGCGGCTTCGTACAACGGCAGAAAATCACATGAGAAAAACATCAAACCAGGAATTTGAGCGACATTACTTTGAGATTTTCCGTAAGGATTATCCGTTACCTCAGGGAACCAGTAACAATTTAGTTTTTTGAAAACGGTGAAAGTCGTAAACGTCTTAACGGTAATTATGTAGAGGCAATTCATGAATTGCCTCTACATAGCATGGCAACCGCATCATTACTGGAATTTTTCAAAAACTAAATTGTTACGGGAACCATAACCTACGGGGACAAACCAGATGTCATTCTGCATAGTGATAGTAAAATTGGGATCGAGATAACCAACTTTTACCGTGAAAAGGGGGATCTTGTTGAAAGTGAACAGGTTCAAAGAAAATTACGTGAAAAAGTTATCTCAGAGGCTCAGCGTATTTATCGAATAGAAAACAGCAGGAACATCGAAATAATATTTGGGTTTGAGAAGGCCAATCCAATTCAAGATCAGAAAAAGCTGGTAAAGAAGATAGTGGAGCTGGCAAGACATATTAAGGACTGGAAGACTGGAAAAATAAGAAAGGATATTTTTAAGGATATCCCGGAACTTTCCTTTGTATATTTAAATGCGCAAGAATACGACGATGCAAAGTGGAGGGTTATACAGGGAGGCGATGTTCCAATAATGTCAAGGGATCGGTTAATTGATATTGTCCGAAATAAAGAGGTGTCTTCAATGGAATACAGAAAATGTGATTCTTACTGGTTGCTTGTTGTCGTCGATTTTATTAATCCGGCCCAAGATCAGGAAATTCGAATTGAAGGTTTTGAAAAAATTCAGTCCGAGATATTTGAGAAAATAATCGTTTACAAGACGCTTTTTGGACATGTGGTAGAGGCGAAATGAAAAAGGCGAGTTTTCAAATCACTCCTGCGGATGGTTGAATAGCCATCGATGATTTCAGTCGTTCTACAGAAGGGAATACCATGAAAACCAAATTCGTCATAACGATTACCGTCACGGCAGTTGTAGCGGTGACAACTCACGATCATGACTATCAGGCTATTCAGAAGCGAAAGGATCGATGCCGTGCAACATACTGGGCTGAACGAGGCTATCGTTTCGATCCGACTTACATGACGCTTACTCGCTGCCTATTCGATGGACTATGCAGTAGCTCAGGAGCAAGGACAGAAAGGTCCCCTTGCATCCGTTCCGACTCGCCCCGCCACAGGAACTACCACGTCAATCCCTACATATCCGGATACCCTGTGTTCAAAGCTAACCCCACTTTCTGCGAAAGTTGAGTTAAAGCCGTTCTACCATCAAAAAGAACAGAGAGTAGATGGGCATATATTGGTTTCTGTGCTTGCCTATCGCCTGTTGCAAGCCATTGAATTATTGAATATAGCTTACGATCAAAACAGGACACGAGAAGTTGGCATACCGTCAAACAGATATTACAGACACATCAAGTGGTGACCATTGT